>NZ_JAUYNW010000044.1 GCF_030698145.1 Phenylobacterium sp.
CGACGGTCTCGACGGTGCGGCGGCCGGCCGCTGGCGTGATGAGCGCCTCGGCCGGCCGCTCTGCAAATCTAGCGCAAGCCAAATACACGAGGTGGCGCGTCGCCTCTATCGGCGACGTGACGGAGGGGGTTGCAGCCCACAAACAAGAGTCAAAGTCCCCCTCACCCGGCCATTCGGCCGGGAGCTCCCCCAGGAGGGGAGCATCTGGGATTGCGCCGACCTTAGATCCCCCCCAGCGCGCAGCGCGATTAGGGGCCCCGCCCTTCGCGAGGCGAAGGGCGTTCTTCGCGGCGATCGACAAATCGTTGTCGATCGCATCCGGCTCGCAAGCGCGAGCCGGCGCTCATCACGGTGGCGCGTCGCCTTCTTCGGCGAGGTGTCGGAGGGGGTTGCGGCCCACAGAAGAGAGTCAAAGTCCCCCTCACCCGGCCATTCGGCCGGGAGCTCCCCCAGAGGGGGAGCATCTGGGCGTCAGCCGCCCGCCTAGAGCCCGATCACCGACGGGCCTGGCGGCGGAGGGGGCGCGGGCCGCGCGGCGGGGCGGCGGATCAGGCGCGCGACGCGGGCGAGAAGCTGGTCGTCGTTGAACGGCTTGGCCAGGAAGTCGCGGGCGCCGAGCTTGATCGCGGTCTGCACGTCGTCGGCCTGGTTGCGGGCGGTCAAAACCATCACCGGCACCCGGGCGAGCTGGCCTGAGACCTTCATGTGGCGCAGCACGTCGAAGCCGTCGAGGCGGGGCATGTTGATATCGAGGATCATGGCGTTGGGCCGCACGTCGTTGATCCGCGCCAAGGCCTCATAGCCGTCCCGACCGTAGAAGGTCTGGTAGCCGGCGAGACCCAGGCGGGTGGTGATCAGCTCCAGCACCATGGGCTCGTCCTCGACCACCAGGATGCGGTAACGCGCGGCGTTAGGCGACCCTTGCATCGGCGTCCGTCAGGTCTTCGATGTCCCACTGGAGGGCGAGGGCGATGGCGCCGACGAGGGCCGCGGCGTCCAGGGGCTTGGCGACCACGCCGTCGAAGCCCTGGGTGGCGAAGCGCTCCAGGTCGGCGTCGGCGGAGAAGGCGAGGATCGGGACGTCCTGGTTGGGGCCCGGCTCGCCGCGGATGCGCGCCAGGGTGGCCGGACCGTCGAGGCCGGGCATGCGGATATCCAGCAGGATGACATCGTAGGGCAGGGCCTGGGCCGCCTCGACGGCGGCGAGGCCGTCGGCCGCCTCCGAAACCTCCGCGCCGATGTGCCCGAGAATCGCGCGGGCCAGTTCGCGATTCATCGCATTGTCGTCGACGACCAAGATCCGCACTCCATCGAGCGAAGGCGTGTCGGCCGCGTCAGGGTCCGGCCGTCCGACGGCCTCGGCGCGTGGGGCGTCGAGGCTGAAGAAGAAGCACGACCCCTCTCCTGGGATGGAGCTGACGCCGATGGCCCCGCCCATGGCCTCGACCAGGCCTTTGCAGATCGCCAGGCCCAGCCCGGTGCCGCCGTGGCGGCGGGTGGACGAGGCGTCAACCTGGGAAAAGCGCTGGAAGAGCTTGCGCTGCGCGGCTTCGCCGAGACCCGCACCGGTGTCCTCGATGCGGACCGTGAGTTGCTGGATTTCATCGTCATAGGCCGCGACCAGCCGCACACCGCCGGTCTCGGTGAATTTGACGGCGTTGCCGATCAGGTTCAGCAGGACCTGGCGGACGCGGTCGGGGTCGATCCGAACGCAGTCGGGCAGGTTTTCGTCCGCGAAATGCAGCGCCAGGCCCTTGGCGTCGGCCTGGGGCGACAACAGCAGGAGGGCTTCGCGAAGCACCTGCGCCGGATCCACGGGACGCGAAGCGATCTCGACCTGCCCCGCTTCCAGCTTGGAGAAGTCGAGGATGTCGTTGACGATCGAGAGTAGGGCCTGGCTCGCCCCGGCGACCCGCTGGACCTGGGTCGCGGCGACGGCGTCGAGATCCTCACGGCCGGAGAGCAGCTTTGTGAAGCCCAGGATGGCGGTCAGCGGCGTGCGGATCTCGTGGCTCATATTGGCCATGAAGTCGGACTTCACGGCGGCCGCGACCTCGGCGGCGTCGCGGGCGGCGCGCAGTTCATCGTCGAGGGCGACGCCGGCGGTGACGTCGCGGACCACGTCCTGGAATTCAACCAGGACGCCGTCGTCGTCATAGATCGCCTTGGCCTGCGCCTCGAGCCAGACCATCCGGCCGTCCTTGCGATAGGCGCGGTACTTGAAGCGGATCGGGTCGGCGTCGCGCCCGGCCGCGACATGGGCGGCGAACCTGTGCAGGGTTGGGACGACGTCGTCGGGATGCATGAAGACCGTCGCAGTCTTGCCGACCAGTTCGTGCGGCTCGTAACCCATGACGGAAGCCAGCGAGGGCGAAAGGAACCTGAAGACCGCGTCGGGCCCGTAGCAGCTGATGATGTCGGTGGCGTTGGCGGTCAGCAGCCGGTAGCGGGCCTCGCTCTCGGCGAGGGCAGCCTCGCCCGCCCGGCGCGCGCTGATGTCGTGCATCAGGGCGGTGACTTCCCACCCCTTCTCATCGGCGACGGCGCTGGCCGCCAGTTCGATGGCGAATTCCTCGCCGGTCTTGCGCAGGGCGGTCAGCTCGAGACGCCGATCGACGAACGAGCCGTCGTTGCGGCCGAGAAAGCCCGCCAGGCGCTCGCGGAGCGCAGGATGGTCGCGGGCCGGAATGATCAGGGCGGCGACGGAAGTGCCGAGCGCCTCGGCGGCGGTCCATCCGAAGATGACCTCGGCGTGGCCGTTCCAGCCGATGATCAGGCCAGCCTGGTCGAACGACACGATCGCCTCGTTGGCGTTGTCGATGACATTTCGCATCCGGGTTTCGCTGGCCCGCAGCGAGGCCTCCAGGACGCGGGTGGCGGTGATGTCCCAGTTGACGCCCACCACGGAGAGCGGCGCGCCGTCGGGGCCGAGGACCAGGTTGGCGCGCGCGCGCAGATGCCGAATGGCGCCGCCGCGGGCGATGATGCGGAAATCGGAGTCGAAGTCGGCCTGGCCGGCCATCGCCGCGCGGCGCTCGCTCAGCACGCGCTCCCTGTCGTCCGGGTGCAGCGTGCTCTCGAACAGGGCGTAGGTGGGCGGCGCCTCGTCCATCGGCCAGCCGTACAGCTCGTACATCCGGGCGTCCCAGACCAGGGCGCCGGCGGCGAGATCCAATTCCCAGATGCCGACCTCTGCGGCGTCGATCGCCAAGGCCACGCGATCGGCCTGGCGCCGCTCGCGGGCATGGGCCTGCTCGAGGGCCAGTTCGGCGTGCTTGCGCGCCGACACGTCGCGGAAGGCGTTGAGGATCTCGACGGTGCGGCCGGTCTCATCGCGGATGAGCTGCGGATTGCCCTCCAGCCAGATCCATTGGCCGCCCTTGGCGCGGTAGCGGATCACCCTGTCGGCGGCCTGGTCGATCGGCTCACCACTGAAGAGCGCCGCGGTGTTCGCGGCGAAGCGGGCCTGATCGTCGGGGTGCACCAGCGGGGCGAACGGCTGGCCGATCAGTTCCTCGGGGCGGTAGCCCATGACGCGACAGGAGGGCGAGACGTAGAGCAGGGCGCCGTCCATGCCGGCGCGAACGATGATGTCGGTGGTGTGCTCGGCGAGCAGCCAATAGAGCGCCTCGACGCTGCTCGACCGGTCGCTGTCGATCGAGTCCGGCAAGGGCTTCGTCTCCGAGGTTGGCGGCGGGCCGCGAGCACCCAGTTCGAGGTTCGTCTACCGAGTTTCAAAAAAATATGAACTGAGCCGCGACAAGCCGCCGCAGCGCCGCGCCTCAGGCCGCCCTTGCATCGTCGCCTTCTCCGGCCTGCGGGTCCCACCGGAGGGCCTCGGCGATGGCGTTGATCAAGGTCATCGGATCGATCGGCTTGGCGACCACGCCGTCGAAGCCCTGGGTGGCGAAGCGCTCCAGGTCGGCGTCGGCGGAGAAGGCGAGGATCGGGACGTCCTGGTTGGGGCCCGGCTCGGCGCGGATGCGCGCCAGGGTGGCCGGGCCGTCGAGTCCGGGCATGCGGATATCCAGCAGGATGACGTCGTAGGGCAGGGCCTGGGCCGCCTCGATGGCGGCGAGGCCGTCGGCGGCGTCGGAGGTCTCCGCGCCCAGGTGACCGAGGATGGCGCGGGCCAGTTCGCGGTTGAGGGCGTTGTCGTCGACCACCAGGACCCTGACGCCCTCCAACGAGAAGGCCTGGTCGTCGCCGCCGCCGCGCTGGGCGGCGCTTTCCGCCACCGGGGCGTCGATGTCGAAGAAGAAGCAGGACCCCCGGCCGGGCCGCGAACGGACGCCGATCTCGCCGCCCATGACCTCGACCAGACCCTTGCAGATCGCCAGGCCCAGGCCCGTGCCGCCGTGGCGGCGAGTGGACGAGGCGTCGACCTGGGAGAACCGCTGGAAGAGGTTGCGGCGCTGCTCGCCGTTGAGACCCGCGCCGGTGTCCTCGATGCTGACGTGCAGGCGGCCGGTCTCGTAGCGGACCCGGAGGCGCACGGAGCCCTGTTCGGTGAATTTGACGGCGTTGCCGATGAGGTTGAGCAAGATCTGGCGGAAGCGATCCGGATCGAGGGCGACGCAGGCCGGGAGCTCGCCCTCGGCGACGAAGTCGAGGGTCAGGCCCTTGGCCTCGGCCTGAGGCTCGAACATCAGCAGGGCGGCGCGGGCGCATTCGACGGGGGAGGTCGGCCGGGGCGCGATCTCGTACTGGCCGGCCTCAAGCTTCGAGAAGTCGAGGATGTCGTTGACGATGGAGAGCAGGGCGCGGCTGGCCGAGGCGACGCGCTCGACCTGGATGCGGGCCTCGCCGTCCAGGTCCTGGCGACCGGCCAGCAGGCCGGTGAAGCCGATCACCGCGGTGAGCGGCGTGCGGATCTCGTGGCTCATATTGGCGAGGAATTCCGACTTCACGGCGGTGGCCGCCTCGGCCGCGGCGGTCGCCTGGGTCAGCGCCTCCTCCTGGGCCACCTGGTCGGAGACGTCGCGGATCACGTCGACGAAGTAGCCGTAGTCGGACCCCACCTCGGAACCCAGCAGGGCCGGATTGGATTCAAGCCAGATCCAGCGGTCGTCATCCTTATGCCGCGCGCGCCAGCGCACCCGTTCGCCCGGACCGCCCTCCACCAGACGGGCGAAGACCCTGAGGATCCCCGACATGTCGTCGGGGTGGGTGTAGTCGCGCGGCCGCTGGCCGATCAATTCCTCGGGCGTATAGCCTGTGAAGTGGAGGCAGGAGGGCGTAGCGAAGGTGATCCGGCCGGAGAAGTCGGTCGTGATGATCATGTCGGTGCTGTTCTGGGCGATAAGGCGATAGCGGGCGTCGCTGTCCGTGACGGCGGCTTCCGCCCGCTTCAGGTCGGTGATGTCCATCATGACGCCAAAGGCGCTCTTTGGACGATCCTCTCCCATGGTGACGATAACGCGCGACAGCAGATGCCGCGTCTCGCCGTTGGGCCAGATGATCCGGTAGTCGTAGTCGATGGCCTCTCCGGTGGTCATCGCCGCCTTGAACTTGGCGAAGGCGATGTCGCGGTCATCGGGATGGCGGCAGGCTTGCAGGCGCTCGAAGCTCGGTCCGGCCTCGTCGGGTTCCAGGCCCAGGAGGCGCCAGATCTCGTCTGACCAGGTCCCCTTGCCTGTGGCCACGTCCCAGGTCCAGTAGCCCATGTTGGCGACCTCTTCGGCCGTCCGCATGAGCTGGTTGGTGGTGAGCGCGATCGCCTGGACCGCCTCGAGGTCGTGGGTCTTCTGCCGCAGGGCCGCGAGGGCCGCTCGCCGGTCGGATATGTCGCGCAGCTGGGAGACCACGGCGACCGGCGCGCCGGCCGGATCGCGGATGAGGGTGGAGTTGCCTTCGACCCAGGCATGGTCGCCATCGGCGGTCCGCAGGCGGTAGGTCCGGTCGGTCGCCGGATCGACCGAACCGCCCGACGCCAGGATCCGGGACATGGCCATGACTCGAGGGATGTCGTCCGCGTGGATGAAGTCGGCGCACTTTCGCCCCACCACATCGTCGGGCCGGTGGCCGTAGCGCTGGATCGACGGCGAGGCGTATTGGATGACCGAGGAGAGATCGAACTTCACGACGACATCGGTCGCCGCCTCGGCGAGCAGCCGATAGCGATCCTCGACCTCGCGATGGGAGGTCTGGTCCTGGACCTGGGCGACGAAGTATTTCGGGCTGCCGTCGGTTTCCAGCACCAGCGAGACCGACAGGCGCACCCAGACGATCGTCCCGTCGGCGCGGATGTAGCGCTTGTCCATCTGGTAGTTGGGGATCTCGCCGGCCAGCAGCCGCGCGAGCAGGCCGAGGTCGGCCTCCAGGTCGTCGGGATGTGTGATGGTCTGGAAGTCGAGGCCCAGCATCACCGGCTCGGCATAGCCGACGATGTCGCAGAAGGCGTTGTTGATCTTCAGGAAGCCGCCGTCGAGGCCGACCAGGGCCATGCCGATCGCCGCGTGGTGGAAGGCGTTCTCGAACAGGTCGAGCTGGGCCTTCCGCTCGGTGACGTCGCGGAACACGTTGAGGATCTCGACGGGATGTCCGGCGTCGTCGCGAATGATCTGCGGGGCGCCCTGCAGCCAGACCCAGTCGCCATCCTTGGTCTGGAAGCGATGCGCGCGGTCGACGCTCCGGTCGATGGGCTCGTCGGCGAACAGGGCCGCGCTGCTTGCCATGAAGCGCTCGAGGTCGTCGGGATGCAAATGCTCCACGGCCGAGCGGCCGACGAGCTCTTCCGGGGCGTAGCCGTAGTTTCGGCAGGACGGCGAGACGTAGAGCAGGGTCCCGCTCAGGTCTCCGCGGACGATGATGTCGGTGGTGTTGTCGGCCATCAGCCGGAAGCGCGCCTCGCTGGTGGCGGTGGCCTCCAGGCTCGCCTGCAGTTCGGTGATGTCGCGGCAGACCGCGGCGAGGCGCCAGGGGGCGCCGGCGGCGTCGCGGACCAGGGACACGACCACATCCCACCACCGGGGCGTTCCGTCCTTGGCCGGGCGCTTGACCATGAAGCGCGCGGTCTGGCCGGCGCGGGCCTGGACGACCGCCTCGCGGGCGCGCAAGCACGCGTCGTGCGGCCACAGGGCGGCCCACTCGGCGCCGGCCACCTGCGACAGGCCGGCGATCTCCAGCAGGCGAAGCCCGCTGGCGTTCACGTCCTCGACGACGCCGTCGAGGGTGAGCGTCATCACGCCGTCGGGGTTGGATTGGATCAGCGCCTGGCAAAGCCCGTGCGAGGCGAGCAGGGTGTCCGCGCGCTCCGAAGCCTCCGTCAAGGTTCTGTCCTCGCTCTCGTATTGCGACGACGTCCGCCGCGGAAACGAGCCTGGCTCCCCGGAGCTTCGGATTTGATGAACGCGGCTGCGGCCCGCTGCCGCACCCCTAGGTTGGCGCGGTCTCCTGGCCGATCAGCGCGGCGCGCTCGGCGGGGGTGATGTGGCGCCAGCGGCCTTCGGGGAGGTCGGCCAGGCGCAGGGCCCCGATGCGGACGCGGAACAGGTCGACGACCTCGAGCCCGACCATCTCGCACATCCGGCGGATCTGGCGGTTGCGGCCCTCCTTGAGGACGAAGCGCATCTGCTGGCCCTGGACGACCTTGACCTTGGCGTAGCGGAGCTGGCGGCCGTCGAGCTGCAGGCCGTGGCGGAGCATGCCGAGCTTCTTCTCGGTGATCTCGCCGGCCACGCGGACCATGTATTCCTTCTCCAGCTTGGACTCCGGCCCGATCACCGCCTTGGCCACCACCCCGTCCTCCGAGAGGATCAGCAGGCCGCGGCTGTCCATGTCCAGGCGCCCGACCGGGGCCAGGCGCGAGTCCCAGTCGGGGATCTTGGCGGCCGGGCCGTAGAGCGCCTCCTTGGTGAGCAGGCGCACGGCGGGGACCTGGCCTTCGTCGGGCTGGGAGGAGACCACGCCGACCGGCTTGTGGATGACCACGGTCATGGAGGATTCGAGCGCGGCCTGGGCGACGTCGGCCAGGGTCAGGGTCTGGCCAGGCTCGATCTTGCGCCCGACATCGTCGACGCGGGCGCCGTCGATGGAGACCAGGCCCTGGGCGATCAGGCCCTCGGCCTCGCGGCGCGAGCAGACGCCGTTCTGCGCCAGCCAGCGGTTGACCCGCTGGGGCTCGGGTTCGTCATAGAGGCGGGTCCAGGCCATGGGGTCTCAAGTGGGTGAGCGGAGGATCGCCGTTCTAATGTAGCAGGGCGTCAAAGTCCCCCTCACCCGGCCATTCGGCCGGGAGCTCCCCCAGAGGGGGAGCATCTGGTTCGGAGTCTCCTAGATCCTCCCCCAGCGCGCAGCGCGGTTTGGGGGAGGTGGCGCGTCGCCTCTATCGGCGACGTGACGGAGGGGGGTGAAGCCCGCAAACGAGAGTCAAAGTCCCCCTCAGTCAGCTTCGCTGACAGCTCCCCCAGGAGGGGAGCATCTAGGAGAGCCGTTCATAGGTGCGGATGACGACGTCGAGCTCGGTGTCGAGTTCGGCGAGGCCTGCCAGGCGATCGCGGGCGTCGGCGGCCCAGGCGTAGGGGGTCATGCCGATGAGGGCGGCGATGGTCGCAGCGTCGCGGAGCTGGAGGTCGCGGCGGACGCGGGTCTCGGCCAGGAGCGCGAAACCGGCGGTGAGCGGCGGGACCTCCGGATGCTCGGTGGGGGTCTCGTAGATCAGGGTGCGCAGGCCGAAGAGGTGGCGCGGGCCCGGGGCGCCGACGACCAGCCGGCCGGCCTCGCGCAGGACCCGGTGGGCCTCGCCGGTCTCCAGCGGGGCGAAGTTGGAGATCAGGGCGTCGGCCGCCCCGGTGAGGATCGGCAGGCGGTGGGCGCCGGCCACGGCGTAGAGGCTCGCCGGGTCGCGCCGGGCGGCGGCCTCGACGGCGTGGCGGGAGATGTCGAGGCCGTGGAGGTCCAGCGGCCGGGCGGCGGCCCGCTGGCGCAGGCGGCGCAGGTACCAGCCCTCGCCGCAGCCGACATCGACGACGCGCGCGGCGGTGGGATCGGCGAGCACGGCCTGGGCCAGGGCGTCGCCGAGCGGGCCGTACCAGCCTGCCTCCAGGAAGGCGGTGCGGGCGGCCATCATGGCCTTGTCGTCGCCGGGGTCCTTGGAGCGGCGCTGGTTGGCCAGCAGCAGGTTCACATAGCCCGACCTGGCGACGTCGTAGGCGTGGCCGGACACGCAGCGGAAGGCGGCCCCGTCACGTGTAAGCGGCTGGGCGCAGACGGGGCAGGCGAGGAGGGGCGCAGGCATAAGCGGTGGTCTAGTGCTCCGCAGGGCCACCTACTCCCGCAAGGGGAGAAGGGACAGCGTCTATCCCGCCCGCCGGGCGGTGATGATCTTCACGGGCTTGGCGAGGATCTCGCCCTTCATGACGCCTTCGCCCTTGGTGGCGGAGGTGGGGGCGGCGAGGATCTTGCGGACGGTGTCCATGCCGTCGACCACCTTGCCGAACACCGCGAAGCCGAGGTTGTCGCCGGGCTGGGCGGGGTTGGCGTCCATATAGGTCATGTCGCCGACCACGATGAAGAAGTCCGAGGTGGCGCTGCCCGGGTTGAAGCGGCCCATGGAGATGGCGCCGTCGGTGTGGGAGAGGCCGGTCTTGGTGGTGGGCTCGTGGGCGATGGGCTTCAGCACCCGGGCCGGGTCGTTCTGGGCGCCGCCCTGGATGAGGCCGAACTCCGGCGCGTTGGGGGTCTTGGAGGCCCGATAGAAGGTGACGCCGTCATAGCGCTTCTGGTCCACGTAACGCAGGAAATTGGCCGTGGTGATCGGGGCCTTCTCGCGCTGCAGCTCCAGGACGATGGGGCCCTCGGAGGTGGTGAGGGTGACCTTCACAGTGGCCGGGACGGTGGCCGGCGGCGCGGGCGTCGGAGCGGGCTGGGCCAGGGCGGCGGCGGGGGCCAGCAGGGCGGCGGCGAGCAGGCCGCGCAGGGCCAGGCGGCGGAGGAGGGTGTTCGACATGCCGCGAGACTACAGCCGGCGATCCAGGAGGCAAGGCGGCGGCTTGAGGTGGGCGTGACAGAAGTCGACAATGGGCCTGGATGGAGACGCCCATGACCCCGCAAGAGCCGACGCCACCGCCGCGCCGGATGCCGGCCAATCTGGAACTGGTGCTGCGGATCGTGGGCCTGGGCGCGATCCTGGTCGCCACATTGGTGGACGAGGCCTACAGCCGCTGGCTGGCGGTGGGCGGCGGCCTGTGGCTGGCGGGGATCTTCCTCTACCGGGCGGCGAGCGAGCAGCCAGGACCCATCCGCCGCCACCTGTTCTGGGCCGCGGTGTTCCTGGCGCTCTCGGCGTGGCTGTGGACGCGGACCTAGGGCGCGCGATCCCCTGGGACGCGCTGAACGGTGTAGCTATGCTGGGTTGCGAATCCACAGGAGTTCGCGCCATGTCCCGCCGTCTCGTCATTCTCGGCCTCAGCCTCGCCGCCGTAGCGGCGCCCGTGACGGCCCAGACGCCGCCCGCGCCCGCCGCAGGTCGCTATGACCCGGCCCCTTGGTGGATGGACAAGCCGATCATGGCCTCCAGCGGCTACGTCAAGACAGAGGTGGCCGCCAACCGCGCCGGCTTTGGGGCGACCTACCAGGTGGTCGACAAGGACGCCGCTCTGGCGACCAAGAAGGCGGCCGACAAGGTCCGCGCCTTGGGCGAGGCGCTGAGCGCCTATGGGGTCGACAAGGTGCGGGTCGAGACGAGTTTCTCCATCACCCCCCTCTACGACCAGTACCGCGACAAGTCTGGAGAGCTGATCGACAACGAACGCGCGGACAAGATCCAGAGCTATCAGGTGGCCGTGGAGCTCCGCGTGGAGGTGCGCGACGTGCGACTGATCGAACGGGTCTACGCGACGGCGCTGGCCGCCAAGCCTTCAACGACGCAGGCGGTTGGCTTCTCCCTGGAGCCCGACAACGAGACGCGCACCCAGATGTCGAAGCTGGCCGTGGAAGATGCCGCGCGGCGGGCGCGGCTGGCGACCGAAGCGGCTGGGAGCCGGTTGGCCGGCGTACGGCTGATCGATCCCACGGGGCGCGCCTGCGAGACCGACGTGCTCGTGGCGGGCGCGCCACGCCGCTATGGTGACAGCGGGATGCTGGCCCAACCCGTGCCGCCGCCGGCGGCCGCGCGGTACAACGACACCATCGAAGAGATCGTCACGACCGCCAGCCGCCGCGCCGCTGAAGTTGGACTGCGGCCGGAGGACATGCAGCTTCCGCTCCAGCCGCCGTTGCAGGCCCTGGAAGCCAGGGCCTGCGTGATCTTCGCCCTGGGCTAATGTCGCCGCCTAGGATTCCATCTCCTCGCGGATCGTCTTGCGGGCGATCCAGAAGAGGGCGAAGGCCAGGAAGCCGAAGCAGGTGGAGATCATCAGCGCCCAACGCACGCCCTGGGCCGAGCCCAGGCCGAAGCCGTTCGACATGACGTCCGACAGGATGCCGACCGCCAGGGGCCCGAGGCCCAGGCCGATCAGGTTGATGGTGAACAGCAGGATGGCCGCGGTGGTGGCGCGCATGTGCGGCGGCACGATGGACTGGCCGATGGCGTAGACCGGGCCGTACCAGAGCGAGCCCAGCAGGCCATTGATCACCAGGATGCAGAGCGCCACGCTGGCCGAGGGCACGCTGACGGCGATGATGTAGACCGGCACGGCGAGCAGGGAGGCGAAGGCCGGGACCACCACATAGCCGCGCAGGTCGCTCTTGGCGTACTTGTCGGCGACCTGGCCGCCCGCATAGGACGAGATGGCGCCGGCGGCGCCGCTCACCAGGCCGAGCGCCAGGCCGAGGAAGCCCAGCGACTTCAGGTCGAACATGGCCGCCAGGCCCGCGACCTCCTCGCCGTGGACCCGCATGAAGAACGAGGCGGTGAACGGCGCGTGGCCGTAGCCGATGAAGGCCTTGATGGCGGCGCCGAGGGCGATCAGCCAGAAGGTCTTCTTCTTGGTGAGGTATTTCAGGGTCTCGCCGAAGGTGGCCTGGGCCATGACGATCTTGGAACTGTGCGCGGCCAGGATCTTGCGCGGCTCCTTGAGGGTGAACCAGCAGAGCAGGGCGAAGAGGATGCCCGGCAGGCCGGCGACCAGGAAGGCGGCGCGCCAGCCATAGGCGTCGGCCACCAGCCCGCCCATGACCAGGCCCAGCAGGCCGCCCAGCGGCGTGCCCATGGAATAGAAGGCCAGGGCCGAGGCGCGCTTTTCCTTGGGCACGTAGTCGGCGATCAGAGAGTGGGCGGGCGGCGTGCAGCCGGCCTCGCCCACGCCCACGCCGACCCGGCAGGCCAGCAGGATCCAGAAGGCGCCGATGGTGAGGCCGCCAATGGTGACCTCGGCGGCGAGGCCGCAAAGCGCGGTCATGAGCGACCAGAGCGCCACGCAGACGCTCATGATCGCGACCCGGTGCCGGGTCTCGGCGAACTGGGCGAGCGGGATACCGACGACCGTGTAGAGCAGCGCGAAGCCGAAGCCGGTGAGCAGGCCGAAGGCGGTGTCGGAGATGCCCAGCTCGGGCTTCATCTGCGGGGCCACGACGCTGAGCAGGCCGCGGTCGATGAAGTTCAGGATGTAGACGATGAGCAGGGCGGTGAGGATGTAGCTGCGGTAGCCCTTGGTGCCGAAGCCGGAGATGTGGCCGTCGTCATGCGTCGTGGCAGTCATTGGTGTCGCGGCCTCCCCCGGGCTCTTTGGCGGAACCGTATCGGCCGCGGGCCTTGATGACTTCCCTGTTTTGCAAAGAAATGTCGGTTCGGCAGCGACGCAATGGGTGAGCCATGGACGACGCAGAGGGATCGCCGGTCCGGTTCAGCTTCGAGACCGAGGTGATCTATTGGCGCGGCCCGGCGCCCTACTTCTACGCGCCGGTGCCGGAGGCGCACGTCGAGGAGCTGCGGCGGGTCGCCCGCGCGGTGACCTATGGCTGGGGCGTCGTCCCGGTCGCCGCCGAGATCCGCGGCGTGACGTTCACGACCTCGCTGTTCCCAAAGGACGGGACCTACCTGCTGCCGCTCAAGAACGCGGT
>NZ_JAUYNW010000051.1 GCF_030698145.1 Phenylobacterium sp.
GGGCGTGCCGGTGGAAGAGATCCAGCGCGGCATCAAGCACGGCGTGCGCAAGATCAATATCGACACCGACAACCGGATGGCCATGACCGGCGCCATCCGCAAGATCTTCGCCGAGCATCCGGGCGAGTTCGACCCGCGCAAGTATCTGAAGCCCGCCATGGACGCCATGCGGGTGGTCTGCCGCCAGCGCATGGAAGAGTTCGGGGCCGCGGGCCAGGCCGGCAAGATCACGCCGATCCCGCTCTCGGTCATGGCCAAGCGCTACGCCGCCGGCGAACTGGCCCCGACGATGGGCATCGCGCGCCACGCCGCCGAGTAGATTTCTCGTTCTATCGCAGAGCCGTCGCCCCACCAGGCGGCGGCTTTCGCGTGTCGCCGACCCGGGCCAGGGGGAGAACATCCCGGCGCATGACCTCGCCGAAGGCTCGTGGCTCCACGATCAGGGCGCTGTGTCCAGCCTTGGGCAGCACGATCGCGGCCTTGTGGGGCGCCCAGACCGAGGCCAGCCATTGAGCGGACAGTTCCGGATCGTCCCACTCCCCGTGGATGAGCACGATCGGCGTCCGATAGCCGACGCCGAGGGAGGTGGCCTGGAAACGGCCATGCTCCTTGCTCACCTCGGTAAAGTGGTGACGGGTCGCCTTGCCGGCCCTCTGCGCGGCCAGCAACTCCGCGATGCTCCAGCCAGGTATGGCGAGCGCGAGGTCGCGGTCATCCGCCGCCGTGCGCCCCTCGCTCGGCCTCACCACCGCCTCGAGGGCTTCGAAGGCCTCCGTCTCCGAAGCGGCGTAGGGCGGCGGTCCGAGAGCCGTGAGACCTGAAACGGTCGTCTGGTCGCGGGCATCCTGCGCCCAACTCATGGCACGATCATAGGCGCGCCGTGGCTCGGCGGGCTGATCGATCTCTTGGCCCGTACCGACATAGACCGAGAACAGCTCAGGCCGCGCCTTGATCATTTTCAGGGCGCTGATAGAGCCGAATGACACGCCGAGCAGCGCGATCCGCTCCTTGCCCAGACGGCGGCGCAGGTACTGCGCGACGGCGATCCCATCGGCGGCCAACCCATCCTGGGTCAGGGCTGGATCGATTCTGCCGCCGGCCCGCGCGAAGGTCTTGCCGGCCCCCTGTCGGTCCCAATGCACCAGCGTGAAATCCCGCTCATAGGGCAGGAACAGCGGCGCGAGCAGGTTGCTGGTCCCGCCATGGCCACCGGCGTCGATCAGCAACACCGGGTTGGCACGGTCCTGGCCGCGAATGGTGATCCACTGCTCGACGCCGTTTATCGCGACGAAACGGGATTCCTGGATACCGTGGGGCGTCCGTATGGCAAGCCGCCCGGCCATCCGATGCTGAAGCCAGGTCCGATAGCCTTCCGCCACGCCGACGATCAGGCCCAAGCCCACAAGAACCATGATCGTCCAGCGCCCAAGCCTCCGCATTCGCCCCTCCGGTCTACGCGTGTAATCTTCATAGATTACACGCGTAGACCCTGGTCAAGCCATGTGGACTTCGCCGGCGTCGGACGACGGCCTGGAACCTCCACGCGCGTCGCGATTTGCTAGGGCATGAACCGCCTCGCTCCGGTGCTGCTCCTGATCCTCGGCCTGGCCGGCGTCGCCGCGTTCGGCGGCTGGACCTTCTATGCCGGGTCCAGCATCGGCGGCGGCTGGTCGAGTCTCGCCCCCATCATGCTCTATGTGGTCGGCGGCGTGCTGGTGGTGGGCGCTCTGGCCGGCGGGCTCATGTGGCTGGCCTTCTATTCCGCCCGGCGCGGCTATGACGAGCCCTATGACGTGAACCGGCCAGGCGGCGGGCGCCCCTAGTCCACATTGGCCCCGCGCATCTCGGCCAAGAAGAAGAAGCCCACGACCGCCGTGAACAGGGCGATGGCCACCGGGTACCACAGCCCGAAATAGATGTTGCCGGTGGCCGCCACCATGGCGAAGGCCGTGGTGGGCAGGAAGCCGCCGAACCAGCCGTTGCCGATGTGATAGGGCAGCGACATCGAGGTGTAGCGGATCCGCGCCGGGAACATCTCCACCAGCGCCGCGGCGACCGGGCCGTAGACCATGGTCACGTACAGCATCAGCAGGAACAGCAGGCCCACCACGGCGGGCTTGTTGACCAGGGCCGGATCGGCCTTGGCGGGATAGGCGGCCTCGCCGAGGGTCGCGGTCAGGTTCTTGGTCCACAGGGCCTTGGCGGCGGCGAACTCGACCTTGGCCAGGGGCCGGCCGTCGAAGCTCCTCACCTCGGCCTGGCCGATGCGGATGACCGCCGTGGCGCCGGCGGGCGCGACCTGGTTTTCGTAGGTGACCCCGGCGGTGGACAGGGCCGACTTGGCCACGTCGCAGGACGAGGTGAAGGCGGTCTTGCCGACGGGATCGAACTGGAACGAACAGTCGGCCGGGTCGGCGATCACCGTCACCGGGGCGCTGGCCGAGGCCGCAGCGAGCGCCGGATTGGCCGCCACGGTGAGCGCGTTGAAGATCGGGAAATAGGTGACGGCCGCCAGCAGGCAGCCCGCCAGGATGATCGGCTTGCGGCCGATCTTGTCCGACAGCCAGCCGAACACCACGAAGAACGGCGTCCCCAGCACCAAGGCCACCGCGATCAGCATGTTGGTGAGCGCCCCGTCGACCTTCAGGGTCTTCTCCAGGAAGAACAGGGCGTAGAACTGGCCGGTGTACCAGACCACCGCCTGACCGGCGGTGAGGCCCGCCAGGGCCAGGATGACGATCTTGAGGTTCTTCCATTCACCGAAGCTCTCGGTGAGCGGCTTCTTTGAGGTGGTCCCCTCATCGACCATCTTCTGGAAGACCGGGCTCTCGTTGAGCCGCAGCCGGATCCACAGCGAGACACCCAGCAGGATCGAGGAGACCAGGAACGGGATGCGCCAGGCCCAGGCCTTGAACACCTCCTCGCCCAGCAGGGTGCGGACCAGAAGGATGACGATCAGGCTGAGGAAGAGGCCGAGCGTCGCGGTGGTCTGGATCCAGCTCGTATAGAGGCCGCGCTTACCCGGCGGCGCGTGCTCGGCCACATAGGTCGCCGCCCCGCCGTACTCGCCGCCCAGGGCCAGGCCCTGCAGCAGACGCATGAGGATGAGCGCGATGGGCGCGGCCACCCCGATCTGGTCGTAGCCGGGCAGCAGGCCCACCGCGAAGGTCGAGAGCCCCATCAGCAGCATGGTGACCAGGAACGTGTTCTTGCGGCCCCAGAGGTCGCCCAGCCGGCCGAACACCAGGGCGCCGAATGGCCTCACCGCAAAGCCCGCGGCGAAGGCCAGCAGGGCGAAGATGTAGCCGGTGGTCTCGTTGACGCCCGAGAAGAAGTGCTGGGTGATGAACCCGGCCAGCGAGCCGTAGAGGTAGAAGTCGTACCACTCGAAGACCGTCCCGGCCGAGGCCGCGCCGATCACCAGCCGATGGTTCTTGGTCCCGACGTCGCTGATCTCACCCGCTGTCGTCTCGGCCATCCCGCTCCCCCACCATCGTCGGGGTGGAGCCTAGCTGCATTTCAGCGTGGTTCGAAAGCCATTCCGGGCGTCACCCCCTCCCCCCAAGGGGGAGGGCCCCTCTAGTGCCCGCCGCCGCCTTCCAGCTCGCCCATCGCGCTCTGCAGGTAGTTCTGCTCACCCAGCGCCTTGACCAGGCTGAGTTGGGTCTCAAGGAAGTCGATGTGCTCCTCGGTGTCGGTGAGGATTTCGCGCAGGATCTGGCGGGAGACAAAGTCGGCGGCGGCCTCGCACTCCTTGACGCCTTCCACCTGGTCGGCGCGGCCGGCGAGCTCCACGGCGAGGTCGGCGGACATGCACTCGGGCACGGTCTCGCCGATCTTCAGCTTGTGCAGGTCCTGCAGGTTGGGCAGGCCGTCCAGGAACAGGATGCGCTTGATGAGCTTGTCGGCGTGCTTCATCTCGCCGATCGACTCGTCGTAGGTGATCTTGGCGAGCTTCGCCAAGCCCCAGTTCTCGTACATCCGCGCATGCAGGAAGTACTGGTTCACCGAGGTCAGCTCATTGGTGAGCACGGCGTTGAGCCGCCGGATGATCGCCTTGTCGCCTTGCATGTGAACCTCCTCGAATCCCGTAGCGAGGGGCAAACTCTTCCGGCGCGCAATCTGTGTCAAAGCCTATGTTTGCAAGTGATTCCGCGTTTCGTTCGCAAGCACGGCCGGCGCGCCGGAATCAGGCGAGATGGGCCGTCTGGCTGGCGATCGACTTGCTCATCGGGCTCTCGACGTCGCCCGTGTGCGCCGTTTCCGCCGGCTCGATCAGCATGAGCCAGACCTCCTCGTCGGCCAGGGGCGAATGCTCGACGCCGCGCGGGACCACGTGGAAGTCGCCGGGGCCCAGCACCGCGTCGTCGCGGTCGCGATAGCGGATCGTCAGGATGCCGCGATGGACCATGAAGAACTCGTCCTCGTCGGCATGGGCGTGCCAGACGAACTCGCCTTTGGCCTTGGCCAGCTTCACGTACTGGCCGTTGGCGGCGGCGACCACGCGCGGCGACCAGTAGTCGGCGATGGCGGCGAACTCGTCCTCGAGGCGGCCTATGGCGGGCATGCGGGTCCCCGTTCACTGCGGAACGGAGCAAGTCATAACCTGACGAAGATGGCGGCTTCCAGCGCCTATTCGGCGGCGTAGCGGAGGGCTTCGTCCTGCTCGGCGATCATCTGGCGCATGTCGCAGACGCAGCGCGCGCACTGGGGTTGCGAACCACAGGCGCGGAACACCTGAGCCGGGCGGCAGGCGCCGGACTCGATGGCGGCGCGGACTTCGCGCTCACGGATGCCGTTGCAATTGCAGACGTACAAAGCAGTTCTCTCCGACGACGTCCCACATCTATCAAATGCGAACGCCGTTGCAACTCATTTGCAACAACCGTGCCTAGAGCTCGGGGCGCCTGCGGCGGTTTGTCGCTGAGGCCAAGCTTGGCGTAACGCGTTGTACGGCGTGAGAGTGCGCCCCCGCCTGCAGTCAACGAAGATCGCGGCGCGCCATTGAAGGTTGGGACCATGGACCTCGACGCTCTGTTGCTGTCGCGGCTGCAGTTCGCCTTCACCATTGCGTTCCACATCATCTTCCCCAGCTTCACGATCGGACTGGCCAGCTACCTGGCGGTGCTGGAAGGGTTGTGGCTGACCAGCCGCAACGAGGTGTTCAAGACCCTCTATCTGTTCTGGCTGAAGATCTTCGCCATCTCCTTCGGCATGGGCGTCGTGACCGGGGTGGTGATGAGCTACGAGCTCGGGGCGAACTGGAGCGTCTTCTCCGCGGTCAGCGCGCCGGTGATCGGCCCCCTGTTCGCCTTCGAGGTGCTGACCGCCTTCTTCCTGGAGGCGAGCTTCCTGGGGATCATGCTGTTCGGCTGGAAGAAGGTCGGGCGCGGCCTGCATTTCACCGCCACGGCCCTGGTCGCGGTCGGCACGCTGATCTCCGCCTTCTGGATCATCTCGGCCAATAGCTGGATGCAGCATCCGACCGGCTTCGCACGCACGCCGGAGGGCGGCCTGATCGCCGTCGACTGGATGGCGGTGATCTTCTCGCCCAGCTTCCCCGAGCGGCTGATGCACATGGCGCTGGCCGCCTATCTGACCACCGCCCTGGTGGTCGGGGCGGCCTCGGCCTGGCGGCTGCTCAGGCGCCCGGACGAACCGGAATCCTCCATGGCCCTGCGCATGGCCATCGGCATGTTCGCCATCGTCGCGCCGCTGCAACTGGTGATCGGCGACCTGTCGGGCAAGGAGGTCCTGCGCCTGCAGCCGGCCAAGCTGGCGGCCATCGAGGCGTTCTGGGAGACCAGGCCCGAACAGGCCTTCCACATCATCGCCTGGCCTGACCGCGAGCTCGAGGCCAATCGCTGGGAGATTTCCATACCCAAGGTGGGTAGCCTGATCACCGCCGGGAGCATCAGCGCCGAGGTCCAGGGCCTGAAGGCCTTCGCGCCGCAGGACCGCCCGCCGGTCGCGATCGTGTTCTGGGCCTTCCGGATCATGGTGGGATTGGGCGTGGCCATGATCGGGCTGGGCGCCTGGGGCGCCTGGCTGAGTTGGCGCGGCGGACCTGAGCGGTCGCGGTGGTTCCTGCGCGCCTGCGTGGCCATGGGACCGGCGGGCTTCGTCGCGGTGATTTCCGGCTGGGTCGTCGCCGAGGTGGGCCGCCAGCCCTGGGTGATCTACGGCGTGCTGCGCACCGCCGACGCGGCCTCTCCGGTGGGGGTCGGCCAGGTCTCGGCCTCGCTGCTGGGTTTCCTGGTGGTCTACGCGGTCATCTTCTCGGTGGGGGTGCTCTACATCCTGCGCATGATCGCCGAGGGGCCGGTCTCCGGTTCGGAGGAGCCCCTGCCCGACGGCCTGCGCGCGCCGGGCTCGGCGCTGGCGGCCACGCCCCCCGACCCAGGTCCGGGAGGCCGGCCATGAGCAGTCTCGACCTACCGCTGATCTGGGCCGGGGTAATCGCCACGGCGGTGCTGCTCTATGTGCTGCTGGACGGCTTCGATCTCGGCGTCGGCATCCTCTTCCCCTTCGCCCGCACCCCCGCCGACCGCGACCTGATGATGGACTCCATCGCCCCGGTCTGGGACGGCAACGAGACCTGGCTGGTGCTGGGCGGCGGCGGCCTGTTCGCGGCCTTCCCCCTGGCCTATGGCGCCATCCTGCCGGCCCTCTACCTGCCGGTGACCCTCATGCTGCTGGCCCTGGTCCTGCGCGGGGTGGCGTTCGAGTTCCGCATTCGGGGCCGCCGACGTGGCAAGGCGTTCTGGACGGCGGCCTTCGCCGGCGGATCGCTCACTGTCGCCATCGCCCAGGGTTTCATCCTGGGAGGCTTCATCCAGGGCGTGACCCTGAAGGGGAGCCAGTTCGCGGGCGGCCCGTTCGATTGGTTCACCCCCTACACCGTCCTGGTCGCCGCCGGCTTGACAGCCGGCTACGCCCTGCTGGGCGCCACCTGGCTGGTCTGGAAGACGCAGACCGACCTGCACGGCGACGCGCGCCGCTGGGCGATCCTGGCGACCTTGGCCACGGCGGGCCTGCTGGCCACGGTCAGCCTCGCCACCCTCTTCGTCCATCCCCGGATCGCCGAGCGCTGGGGTTTCGGCGCCGCTGGGTTCGACCTGGCGGTCTTCCTGCCCCACCTGCCGATCCCGCTGCTGGGCTTGGCGGGCCTGGCGATCCTCGGTCGGGGCCTGGCCCGCAGGTCGCACGGCTGGCCGCACGTGGGCGCGACCCTGGTCTTCCTGTCAGGGTATGCGGGTCTGGCGGCGGGCTTCTTCCCGAACATCGTGCCCTACGACATGACCTTCCGACAGGCGGCCAACCAGGACAACGCGCTCGCCCTGATGCTGGTCGGCGTGGCCATCCTGCTGCCGGTGATCCTGGGCTACACGGTCTGGGTCTACTGGCTGTTCCGCGGCAAGGTGACCGCCGATGCGGGCTATCATTGAGCCCCCGCCCGAACCGGGCGAGCCCTCGCCGCCGATCTGGAAGCGGCTCTCCTGGTTCGCGGGCCTGGCGGTCGCGAGCTCCCTGGCCACCGCGGCTGTCGCCTACCTGCTGAAGGCGCTGTTGCGCTGAGGCCCGGACGGTTAGAACGCGGCCATGACCGCCGACTGCCGCCTCTACATCATCACCCCGCCGCGCATCGACGACCTGGCCGGGTTCGGACGGATCCTGGCCCACGCCATGGACGCCGGCGACGTGGCCGCCCTGCAGATCCGGCTGAAGGACCAGCCCGACGACATCATCGCCGCGGCCGTGGACGTGCTCATGCCCATCGCCCAGGCGCGGGGGGCCGCGGTGATCCTCAATGACCGGCCCGACCTGGCGGCGGAGCTCGGCTGCGACGGCGTGCATGTGGGCCAGTCGGACACACCCTATGCCGAGGCGCGCCGCATCATGGGCCGCGAGGCCATGATCGGCGTCACCTGCCACGACAGCCTGCACCTGGCCATGGAGGCGGCCGAGGCCGGCGCCGACTATGTCGCCTTCGGGGCCTTCTTCCCCACCACCACCAAGGACGCGCCCACGATCGCCGACCCGGAGATCCTCACCGGCTGGCAGTCGCACGTGGAGACTCCCTGCGTGGCCATCGGCGGGATCACCGCCGATAACGCCGCCCCGCTCGCGGCCGCAGGCGCCGACTTCCTGGCGGTCTCGGCCGGGATCTGGGCCCATCCGCAGGGTCCGGAGGCGGCCGTGAAGGCGCTGAACGCGGCCATCGCCGCCGGGCTCGCGGATCGCGGCTAATGGCCGATCTGCTGACCCAGGCCGTACGCAACAACGCCGAATGGTGCTCGCTCGTCTGCGCCACGCACGGCGCGGCGGGTCGGTTCGAGTTCGCGGCCTGGGTCTGCCGAGACCTGACTCCGGACTACTATCCGAACCTGGTCACGCTGCGCGCCGATTGTTCGGCGGCTCAGACCGCCCTTGCGCAAACCCTGACCGACTATCCCGAAACCTTGGGGATCAAGGACAGCTTCCGCACGCTGGACCTGGCGCCGCACGGCTTTCGACGCGCCATCGAGGGTCACTGGGTTCGCTACGCCCAGGCGTCCTCGCCTCAGACGAATCTCGACTGGCGTCCCTTGACCACCGTGGCCGAGCTTGGGCGCTGGGAAGTCGCCTGGGGTGGCGATGTCCATAGGGGCCAGAGGCGCGTGTTCCTGCCGGCGATTCTGGCTCTCAGTTCGACTCATTTCCTTGCGGGCTATTTCGACGAACGACTTGTGGCAGGCGGGATCGTCACCCACGCCGATGGGGTCGCGGGCCTCTCCAACATCTTCACCGCGCCGGACGTGCCCGACCTGGTAGACGCCGTGCTTGCCGAAGCCCGACGCGTCGCCGACGGCACGCCGCTGGTGGGGTGGCGGGCCGGAGACACGAATGCCGAAGTCGGCGAGAGCTTGGGTCCGCTTCAAGTCTGGCTCCGCGAGCGCAAATAGGCGCTCGCCTTGCTTTAAGTCCCCCGTCCAACTAGGTTCCGCGCCCGAATTTCCCGTGTGCGCGCGCAAAGCGACCCCATGTCCAAGATCTCCGCCAACCTGATCAAGCCCGGCAATATCCTGCAGCATGAGGGCTCACTCTGGGTGGCCGTGAAGACCGTCCATGTGAAGCCCGGCAAGGGCGGCGCCTTCGCCCAGGTGGAGCTCAAGAACATCCTGGACGGCCGCAAGCTCAACGAGCGCTGGCGCACCTCCGATACCGTCGAGCAGGTCCACCTGGACCAGAAGGACTGCACCTTCCTCTACGAGCAGGGCGACACCCTGGTCTTCATGGACCAGGCCAATTACGAGCAGACCGAGCTCTCCAAGGACTTCGTGGGCGAGGATCAGGTGCGCTTCCTGCAGGACGGCATGGCCGTGAAGCTGCAGACCTTCGAAGAGCGCCCGATCAGCATCGCCTTGCCCGACCACGTGGTCCTGACCATCGTCGAGGCCGACGCCGTAGTGAAGAACCAGACCGCCTCCTCATCCTACAAGCCCGCCAAGGCCGACAACGGCATGCGGATCCTCATCCCGCCCTATATGGAAGCCGGCGAGCGCGTATTGGTCTCCACCGAGACCGGCGAATACGTCCGCCGCGCCGACTGATCGGAACTTAAAGCCGTGTCCACGCAAACCGCCCTCCTCAAGGTCATGACCGACGCCGCCCGCAAGGCGGCCCGCGGTCTCAATCGCGACTTCGGCGAACTGTCGGAGCTCCAGGTGGCCAAGAAGGCGCCGGCCGACTTCGTCTCGGCCGCCGACTTGAAGGCCGAGCAGACCATCTTCGAGGTCCTGCAGAACGCCCGGCCCGGCTACGGGTTCCTGGGGGAGGAGCGGGGCCTGATCGAGGGCACCGACAAGACCCACACCTGGATCGTCGACCCGCTGGACGGCACCACCAACTTCCTGCACGCCATCCCGCACTTCGCCATCAACATCGCCCTGCAGCGCGACGGCGCCATCGTGGCGGCGGTGACCTACAATCCCGCGACCAACGAGCTGTTCTGGGCTGAGAAGGGCAAGGGGTGCTTCGTCAACGACAAGCGCCTGCGGGTGGCCCAGCGCACCCGCCTGGACGAGAGCGTGCTCGGCACCGGCATCCCGTTCCTCGGCCACGGCCAGCACGCCCGGTTCCTGAAGGAGCTGCACCAGATCAGCCAGCGGGTGGCCGGCGTCCGCCGCTTCGGCGCCGCGTCCCTCGACCTGGCCTATGTGGCGGCCGGCCGGCTGGACGGGTTCTGGGAGCGCGACCTGAAGCCCTGGGACATGGCGGCGGGCATGCTGCTGATCACCGAGGCCGGCGGCAAGGTCACCTCCGCCGACGGCGGTGACGACATCCTGGAGAGCGGCGGCGTCTGCGCGGCCAATCTCGACCTGCACCCTCTGATGATGGATCGCCTGAAGGCCGCGGCCTAACCGCTCCCAGATCCTCCCCCAGCGCACAGCGCGTAGAGGGGGAGGTGGCGCGTCGCCTCTATCGGCGACGTGGCGGAGGGGGTTGAAGCCCACAGAAGAGAGTCAAAGCCCCCCTCAGTCACCTGCGGTGACAGCTCCCCCAAGAGGGGAGCATCTAGTGTCCAGCCCACTCTTCCAGCGCCTCGGCGATCCGGTCCATGGCGTCGGGCCAGCGGTCGAGTTGCGGCGGGCTGAACACGCGGGCCTGAGGATACCAGGGATAGGCGTCCGTCCCAAGCTGGGTCCAGGTCCTGCGCGGGGTGATCAGCCAGACCGGCGCGCCGGTCGCACCCGCCAGATTGGTCGTCACATTGGACGGGCCGATCACCAGGTCCAGCGCGCCGCAGAGCGCGGCGACGTCGTCCAGGTCATCCTTCAGGTCGAGCCCCGGCGGGGTCCAAAGGCCCGGAACCGCGCCGACGCCGTACTGCAGGTTGACGAAGGTGACGCCCGGCGTGGCCAACACCGGCGCCCAGGCCTCGAGCGGCGCGAAATAGCGGACACGCTCTGCGTCCATCACCAGGCTCTTCCAGAGCACACCCACCTTGCGGCCCGGCCCGGCGCCTTGCAGCACGCCGCGCCAACGGTCCACGCGGGCGCGATCGGCCTGCAGGAACCCGTCCGTCCCTTCGAAGGCTTCCGCGGAGGGCCGCAGCCGCGCCAGGGGCTGGCCCATGACGGCCCACGCGTCGAACTCGCCGGTCCGGTCCTTCAGGAAGGGCGCGGCGCGGGCGTTGTGGTGATCGACCTTGAAGCTGGCGTGCGCGCCCACCTCGGCGTCGGGGAACGAGCGGGCGAACAGCGGGACCAGACGGGGCTCCACCGCCAGAACCAGCTTGCCGTCAGGCCCCAGTTCGCGCGCCAGGTCCGGCAGGATGTTGGCGAACAGCACCTCGTCGCCCAGCCCCTGCTCGCCGACCACCAGCAGGGTCTTGCCCGACAGGTCCAGGTCATTGCGCCAGGGCGGCGCCTCGACCGCGAAATGGACCGCGTCCTCATAGGCGGGATCGCGCCGCGCATCATAGGCCGCCCAGCCGCCAGGCAGGTCGCCCAGGGCCAGCAGGGCCCAGGCGCGCGCCACGCGCATGGCGCCGGCCTCCGGGCCCGGGACCGCGGCGATGGCGGCGTCGAAGTCGGCGATGACGCCTTCGGACACACCCGCCGCCAGCCGCGCCATGGCGCGGTTGTAGCGGGCGCCGGCGAAGCCGGGTTCGAGGCGCAGGGCCTCGTCGTAAAACACCAGCGCCTGCTCGGTGTGACCCTGCAGGGTGAGGACCGAGGCTAGGGTGTTCCACAGCATGGCGCTGTCGGGATTGGCCTGGATGGCGCCGCGCAGGGTCTCGACCGCCTGGCCGAACTTCATCTGGTCGCGCTGGGCGATTCCCAGATTGTTGAGCGCATCCACGGAGCCCGGCCGCCGGGCGAGATAGGCGCCGAGCAGGCCCTCGGCGACGCGGGCCATGCCCATCTTCAGCGCCAGGCGGGCGAGATCGTTGGCCAGTTCCGGTTCGTCGGGGGAAAGGCCCAGCGCGGCCTCATAGGCCTGCAGCGCGGCGGTGAAGTCGCCGGACTTCTCGCGGCAGATGGCCAGGATGTGCCAGGCCAGGCCGCTGCGTTCGTCGATCTCCAGCGCCGCGAGCGCGGCCTTGGCGGCGTCGTCCCGGCGTCCGGCGCGCATGGCGTCCAGCGCCTTGCGCAACAGCGGCTGCAGCGCGGCCGAGTCGACCTGCGCCACCTGGTCGCCCAGCCGGCGCACAGCCGCCTTCGACCCCGCGTCGCCGGCGGCGGCGGCTAGCGCGGGCGCGGAAGGCTTGGGCGGGTTGGTGATTTCGATCATCTCGGCGCGGCGGGTCGACCCGATGGTAGCGCACGATCGCGGTTACCGCGCGGCTAACGGAGAGCTTGACGAAACCGTCGCAAGCCGCGGCTAGATCGAGCCATGCACCTGACCCGCCGCGCCGTCGTCGCCTCCGCCGCCCTGGCCGCCGCCACCCCGGCGCTCGCCAAGCCAAGGCCCATCGTCATCGCCCATCGCGGGGCCAGCGGCGAGCGGCCCGAACACACGCCCATGGCCTATCGCCTGGCCATCGACCAGGGCTGCGACTTCATCGAGCCCGACCTGGTGCTGACGAGGGACGGCGTGCTGGTGGTCCGCCACGAGAACGAGATCGGCGAGACCACCGACCTGGCTGCCCGCCCCGAGTTCGCCGCGCGCAGGACCACCAAGGTGATCGACGGCGAGCGGCTAGAGGGCTGGTTCGCCGAGGACTTCACCCTGGCCGAACTGAAGACCTTGCGGGCCCGTGAGCGCCTGCACGAGCTTCGCCCGGGAAGCGCGAAGTTCGACGGCCGCGAGGCCATCCCGACCTTCCAGGAAGTGATCGACCTGGCCAAGGCCGAGAGCCGCCGCGTGGGCCGCACCATCGGCGTCTATCCCGAGATGAAGCACCCGGCCTTCCTGGCCAGCCAAGGCTTGCCCATCGAGGCGCGGCTGGCCGATGCGCTGAAGACCAACGGCCTCGACAGCCGCACAGCCCCGGTCTTCGTCCAGTGCTTCGAGGCCGAACCGCTCAAGGCCTTCGCCAAGCTGTCGAAGGCTCGGCGCGTGCAACTGGTCGGCGGCGACGCGCCCCAGATGGTCTCCGCCGAGGGTCTGAAGGCGATCGCCGGCTATGCCGACGGGGTCGGTCCCGACTGGTCGCTGGTCCTGCCCACCGTGGAGGGCGCCCTGGGGCCGCCGACGCCGCTGGTGGCCCAGGCCCACGCGCTCGGCCTGGCGGTGCATCCCTGGACCGTGCGCGCGGAGAACCGCTACCTGCCGCCCAGGCTGCGGCGCGGCGCCGGGGTCGCCGAGCATGGCGACGCCGAAGCCTTGTGCCGGGCGCTCTACGCCGCGGGCGTCGACGGCCTGTTCAGCGACTTCCCCGCCATCGCCGTGGCGGCGCGGACCTAGGCCGCCTCGTTCCCGAACTGCAGGGCAGCCAGTCGCGCATAGAGCCCGCCACGGGCCGAGAGCTCGGCGTGGGTGCCCTGGTCGACGACGCGGCCGGCCTCCATCACAACGATGCGGTCGGCCTTGAGCACGGTGGCCAGGCGGTGAGCGATCACCAAGGTCGTGTGGCCGACCATGGCCTCCTCCAGCGCCTTCTGGACTAACCGTTCGTTCTCGGCGTCGAGCGCGCTGGTGGCCTCGTCCAGCAGCAGGATCGGCGTCTCGCGGATCAGGGCCCGGGCGATGGCCAGGCGCTGCTTCTGCCCGCCCGACAGGCTCTTGGCCCGCTCGCCCAGCGGGGTGTCGAAGCCCTGGGGCAGGGCGTCGAGGAAGGTCTCGGCCTGGGCCGCACGGGCGGCCTCGCGGATCTCGCCGGCGCCGGCGGCCTCGCGGCCGAAGCGGATGTTCTCGAAGGCGGAGCCGGAGAACATCGGCGAATCTTGCGCCACCAAGGCCATGCGGGCGCGAACCTCCCGGGGATCGGCCTCGCGGATGTCGACCCCGTCCAGGCGGATCGTCCCGGACTGGGGATCGTAGAACCGCAGCAGCAGCCGGAAGACCGTGCTCTTGCCCGATCCCGACGGGCCGACCAGGGCCACCCGCTCGCCGGGCGCCACCTTCAGGTCGAAGCCGACCAGGGCGGGCATGTCGGGGCGCGAGGGATAGGCGAAGTCGACGGCCTCGAAGGCGATCTCGCCGCGCGCCGGCGCCGGCAGCGGCCTGGGGTTCGCCGGCGGGGCGATGCTGGGCCGGGCGGCCAACAGTTCGGAGATGCGCTCCATGGCGCCGGCCGCCTTCTGCACGTCGCCCCAGGTCTCGCCCAGCGCGCCGACCGAGCCCGCGGCCATCACCGAGAGGAAGGCGAACTGGAACAACGTCCCCCAGCTCATGTCGCCGCGCAGGCCGGCATGGACCCCCAGCCAGAAGATGCCGACCACGCCGCCGAACACCAGGGCGATGACCATGGCGGTCATGACCGCGCGCGCCGTCATCCGCCGCAGGGAGGTTCGGAAGGAGGCCTCCACCGCGTCGCCGAACCGCTGGGCGCCCGCCGCCTCACGCCCGAAGGCCTGGACGGTTTCCAGCGCATCCAAGGTCTCGCCCGCATGGCCGACGGCGGCGGCGAACTGGTCCTGGGTCGAGGTGGTGAGCTTGCGCACCCTGCGTCCGAACAGGAACAGCGGCAGGATGATCACCGGAAATGTCAGGACGACCAGGCCGGTCAGGCCCGGGCTCACCACCACCAGCAGGATCAGGGCGCCGATCAGGGTCAGCAGGTTGCGCAGGGCCACGGAGATGGAGGTGGAGAGCAGGTTCTCCACGATCTGGATGTCCGTAGTCAGCCGCGACAGCACCTCGCCGGTGCGCGTGCTCAGGAAGAAGGTGGGGTCCAGGGTCAGGATGTGGGCGTAGGCGGCCTTGCGCAGGTCGGCTACGATCCGCTCGCCCAGCTTGGTGACGAAGAAGTAGCGAAGCGCCGAAGAGAGCGCCAAGGCGACCGCCACCCCGCCCAGCAGCCAGAACCAGGGGTCGACGGAGGCGGCGCTGAGGTCGGGGCCGGTGAGCTCGTCGACCAGCAGCCGAATGGCCCCGGAGAGCCCCAGGGTGGCCGCTGTCGCGGTCAGCAGGAAGAGGCCGGCGAAGCCCGCGTCGCCCTTGTGCATGGCGAGGAACGGCAGCAGATGGCCCAGCGACTTGACGTTGCGGCTGCGGGCCCGCCGCTCGGCGGCCTCACTCAGATCCTGCGCCAGGGCGGCGCCGGCGCTGGGCCGCCCGTCGACGGGGGCCTCGGCGGCCAAATCACTCATGAAAACCAGCGCCCTTGCTCTTGCCCCGCCTTTTCCTGTATAGGCGCGGCTTCCTCGCGCCCGGCCTCGCGGTCAGGCGTGCATATTTCTGCCGCTCCTTTACGTCGGTTGCCCTCGCGATGAAACAAGACACCCACCCCGACTACCACTTCATCACCGTGGTGATGGTCGACGGCACCAGCTATCCGACCCGCTCGACCTACGGGAAAGAGGGCGCGACCCTCAACCTGGACATCGATCCGAAGACGCACCCGGCCTGGACCGGCGGCAACCAGACCCTGCTGGACCGCGGCGGCCGCGTTTCGCGCTTCAACGCCAAGTTCGGCGGCTTCACCCGCAAGTAGGCCTCTGCGCCCGGAAGGGCGGCGAGGCCCTCGGCAGATACGAAAACGCCGCGCTCATCGCGCGGCGTTTTTTGCTGTGCGTTTCGGGGTGGCGGGCGGCTAGCCGCCGAACGCCGCCTGCAGCCGGTCGAACTGATTCTGCACGGGATTGGGCGTCTCGTCGGCGGAGTCTTCCACATACATGCGGCGGTCGAGATGGCGGACGCGCTCATAGAGGCGTTCGGAACGGTCCAGCAGGCCGAGCAGGCCCGACGGCAGCGCCTCTTCCGTGGCCCCGCGGCACACGTCCTCGGCGCCCAGGCGATAACGGTCCTCGCAGGCGTTCAGCGCCGGCATGTCGCCCTCGCGCACCGCGCGCTGGACCAGCAGCCAGGAGGCCACCTGCATCAGCCGGGTGGTGAGGCGCATGCTCTCGCCAGCATAGGCCAGCGCGGCGTTGCGCGACAGGAGCTTGGATTCCTGGCGGCCCGAGCCGTCCAGGTAGCCGGCGGTCTCCTCGACCAGATCCATGCCTTCCTGGAAGGTGCGGTCGAAAAGCTCGGAGCGGGCGAAATCCTGGATGACATCCGCCCGCCAGGCTCCGGCCTGGACAATTCCTTCGTTCATTTAAGCACTTCGCCTCTAAATCGTCGCCCAAGGACGGACGCTGTTCTTGGCCTGGAGGACTGCAACCCCCGTGCCAAGCTCGCGCGCCTGTTATCGACGATCCCCCGTTTACGCATCGTTATCCCTAGCTTTCAGCCTGGACGGGAAAACAGCGCGTCGGCCTGGGCGCGCACGGCGCCTTTCTTTTCGATCTGGGCGCGGCAGCGGGCGATCTCGGCCTCGAGGGCTTCGATGCGCTCCTCCAGCTCGCCCACGCCATAGAGCTCCAGGTCTTCGCGCATGGCCTCGGTGAGCCGTTGGCCGCGGGCGATACGGACTTCCGCCGGTTCTTCCATCAAAGACCTCCCCTTGTCGGGCGTCGTCGAACGTCTATCTGACTTGCACCCAAGTTAGCGGCAATGATCCGGAGAGTCCCACCCATGAGCGACACGATGACGGCCATCGCCGTGGAGGACGGCCGTGGGCCGGCCGAGGCCCTGAAGCCGGTGACGATCGAGCGTCCGGTTCCCGGCCCGGGACAGATCCTGATCAAGGTGGCCGCCGCCGGGGTGAACCGGCCCGACATCATCCAGCGCATGGGCTTCTATCCGCCGCCGCCCGGTGCGCCGCCCACCTTGGGCCTGGAAGTCGCCGGGGTGGTCGAGATCGGCGCCGGGCGCTGGAAGGCAGGCGACAAGGTCTGCGCGCTGCTGGGCGGGGGCGGCTATGCGCAATACGCCGTCTGCGACGCCCGTCACGCCCTGCCGATCCCGGAAGGGCTCGACTTCGTCCAGGCCGCCGCCCTGCCTGAAACGGTGTTCACCGTCTTCGCCAACGTGTTCGAGCATGGAAGCCTGAAGTCGGGCGAGACCCTGATGGTGCACGGCGCCACCTCCGGCATCGGCACGACGGCGATCCAGATGGGCAGGGCCGCCGGCGCCAAGGTGATCGCCACCGCCCGAGGCGCGGCCAAGGCGGCCGAGGCGCTGAGCCTGGGCGCCGACGTGGCCGTCGACGCCGGCGCGGAGGATTTCGCCGAGGTCGCCAAGGCCAACGGCGGCTGCGACGTGGTGCTGGACATGGTCGGCGGCGACTATTTCGCCAAGGACCTGGAGGCGCTGAAGACCGGCGGCCGCATCGTGTTCATCGCCGCCCAGGCAGGGGGCGAGGTCAATCTCAGCATCATGCGACTGATGCAGAAGCGGGCCCTGGTCACCGGCTCCACCCTGCGGCCCCGCGACGCCGACGAGAAGGCCCGCCTGGCCGCCGAGATCGAACGCGTGGTCTGGCCCTGGATCGCAGCGGGCAAGGTCAAGCCGATGGTCGACAAGACCTTCCCCCTGGCCCAGGCCGCCGCGGCGCACGCCCACCTGGAGAGCGGCGGCCATGTCGGCAAGGTGATGCTGGTCGTCTGACCGGCCGCCTGACCGCTTCAGCCTGACTGGGCGTCCTGCGCCTGGGCGGCCTCAAAGGTCGCCCGGCGCTCCTCCATCATGCGCGTCCGTTCCTGGCGCATCTCAGGGTCCCAGGAATTGCGTGGTCCCACGAACAGGCCGCCGTCCACCATCAGGTGCGCGCCCGTGACGAAGGCGCTGTCCTCGGTGGCGAAGAACAGCACCGCGGCGGCGATGTCGGCCGGCAGGCCGGCCTTTTCGATCGGCTGGGTGTTGGGTGCGCTCTGGGCCATGGTCTGCTTGATCATGGTCGCCAGGCCCGGCGGCACGGCCTCGGCCGGGGTGAATATGTTGGTCAGGATCAGGCCCGGGCAGATGGCGTTCACCCGGATGCCGTCTCTCGCCAGGTCGGCGGCCGCCACCCGGGTCAGATGGATCACCGCGGCCTTGGCGGTGGAATAGGCGATGGGGCCGTAGCCTGCCTGGGTCCCGGCGATCGAGGCGGTGTTGATCACCGAGCCGCCGCCCCGGGCCTTCATGTGCGGGATCGCATAGGTGATACCCAGCGCCACGGAGCGCACCAGCAGGGCCTGGACGCTGTCCCAGGCCGCCCCGGTCATGTCGGCCATGCGGTTTGGCGCGCCGCCAGCCCCTGCATTGTTGAACAGCACGTCGATTCCACCGAAGCGGGCGCCGGCCTCATCCATCAGGGCCTTGATCTGGCTCTCGTCGGTGACGTCGCAATGGCGATAGGCGACCTGTCCGTCGAACTTCGCGGCCAAGGCTGCCCCTGCGCCGTCGCTGACGTCGCCGACCAGGACGCGCGCGCCCTCATCGACGAACCTCTCGACGGTCCCCAACCCGATCCCGGAACAACCTCCGGTGATAACGGCAACCTTACCTTTCAACCGATCCAAACGCTCGCTCCCCCGCCCGCGGCGAGTTTTCTGGCCACGCCGCCCCCTTCAGCATCAGGCATCCTCGCCTGTCCCGCAAACCGAAAATTCGAAAATTTCATCAACCGGTCTGGGTTGTGTCCGAACCATGGCGATCAATTACTGGGTTGTAATAAATTTCATTGACGCCCCGTCATCCGTACCGCAGCTTAAAAGAAAACGCAGCAATCGCGTGGGCCATAGAGCCTGGGTCGGGGAGGACCAATGATGCGTCACAGAATCCACCTTATGGTGTCCACTGCGATATCTGTCGCACTGTTAGCGGGTGCAGCAGAGGCGCAGACGACAATCGAGGAGCTGGTCGTCACCGCCGAGCGGCGCGAACAGAGTCTTCAAGACGTCCCGGTCGCGGTGACGGCGTTCACGTCGGAAAAGCGTGACCTGATCGGCATCAACACCGTCGCCGACATGACGAATTTCACACCCGGTCTGCAGTATTCCAGCCAGCTCGACCGGACGAGCCTGCGCGGGGTCGGCCGTCTGACCAACGTGCACGCCGCCGACGGCGCCGTGGCGATCTACAACGACGCGGTCTACACCTCGTCGACCGTGCTGGCCGGCGCCAAGGGCCCGATCTTCGTCGACCGGGTCGAAGTGCTGCGCGGCCCGCAAGGCACGCTCTACGGCCGTAACTCCATCGGCGGGGCGATCAACGTCGTCTCCAAGCGGCCCACCGACGAGATGAGCGGCGAGATCCGCGCGACCTACGCCAACTACAACCGCACGGTGCTGGAAGGCGCCGTCTCCGGCCCGACCATGATCCCCGGCGTCAACTTCCGCCTGGTGGCCAACTGGGACAAGCAGACCGAAGGCTGGATCGAGAACATCGTCCCGGGCTATCCGGACGAGGGCAACATCATCGACACCAAGATCGTCGAAGGTCAGCTCAGCTTCGAGTTCAACGACAACTTCGAGGGCTGGGTCAGCGTCTCGCTGCTGAAGTGGGACAATGGCGGCGGCGGGCCCGGCTCGCGCCAGACCTGGACGCCCGCGCCCTATCCCACCTATTCCTCGCCCATCGCGGGCCTGGTGATGAACCCGGGCTATGGCTGCAGCGGCATCCCGACCGCCGTGGTGAACGCCTCGCCCATGGGCTGCGTCAACCCGGCGGTCAACGATCCGCGCAAGATCGCCTCGACCGTGCCCTACAAGGTGCGGCTGGAGGACACCGTCGTGGTGGCCAGCGAATGGATCTACCACTTCGACAATATCGACCTGAAATACATCACCGGCGGCACGCGCTATCACTACTACCTGCGCGGCCCCACCCCGGTCGATCAGACCGCGCCGATCACCTCCTACACCCTGCCGGGCGGGCTGGTGATCAATCCGCGCTACGAGTTCGACTACCAGGAGATCGAGCAGTGGTGGAGCCACGAGCTCAACCTGACCTCGACCCATGACGGTCCGCTCCAGTGGCTAGGCGGGCTCTACTATTTCCACGAAACCTACGACCAGCCGGTCTTCACAGAGATGAAGAGCCAGGCCCAGGTCGCCGGTCCCTTCGGCGTCCCGGGCGCGCTCTGCGCCCGCACCTTCGGCGTCTGCGCGCCCAACGCCAACCAGCGCATCTACGACAACCGGCCGCACCTGGACATCGAGTCGTCCGCCGTCTTCGGCCAGATCGACTGGGAGTTCGCCGAGACCTGGAAGATGACGCTGGGCCTGCGCTACTCCAAGGACAAGAAGTACGGCTACGAGGAGGTGCGCGTCCTGTGCTTCGCGGTGGCCGCCTGCTTCGCGGCCCCGGAACTCAACCCGGTGATCCCCGGCGGCATCCCGGTGGTCGACCTGACCCAGTTGCCGACGGTGGTTTCCTCCCCGGCCGCGGGGACGCCCCTCCCCAAGGGGGTCTCGACCTACACCACCTATGACCCGGCCAGCGGCTTCGCCCGGCGCGGCTATGACGACAGCTGGTCGGCGGTCACCGGCACGGCGGGCCTGCAATGGGAGCCCGATGACGACACCATGATCTACGGCCGCTACAGCCGCGGCTACAAGGCCGGGGGCTACCGGATCGGGATCGACACGGTGCTGGGAGCCGCGCCCTTCACCGACGAAGAAACCGCCGATGCCTTCGAAATCGGCATGAAGAAGAACTTCGCGAACCTGCAGACCAATGTCGCGATCTTCCACTACAGCTACCAGAACGCCCAGGTGCCGCTGACAGTGGCCTCGACCTCGGGCGGCCTGGCTCAGGCCCAGTCGATCTTCTACAACATCCCCGAGGCCATCTCGCAGGGCTTCGAACTTGAGACGATCTGGCAGCCGATCGACAACCTGCAGATCCTGTTCAACTATTCCTACAACGACGCCCACATCACCGAGTCGATCGGCACCGTCGACCCCGCCGATCCCGCCGCCCTGGATCCCCAGGCCCGGCCCGTCGGCACCACCACCACCACGGACGTCTTCACCGCCGGCGTCCCCGGCGGCGGCTTCCAGCGCGGCCAGAACCTCGACGGCCAACATCTGCCCAACGCCGCCAAGAATAAGTTCGCCATCAATGTGAACTACACCTGGGAAATGGCGGACGGCGGCTCGGTCACCCCCTCGCTCAGCTACATCTGGCGCGACGAGCAGTACGGCAGCGTCTTCAACCGCAGCTACACCCTGTCTCCCTCCTGGGATCAGATCGACGCGCGGATCACCTGGCTGATGCCCGGCGAGAAGATGAAGATCATCCTCTGGGGTAAGAACCTCGCCGACGAGATCGGCTACGAGGGTGGGGCCACCGGCTTGCGCCGCGCGGGCGTCGTGAACCGCAACACCTTGGCCGGCCAGCCGCCGATCAATGTGGTCCAAGGCATCGCCAGCACCTACCCGCTCACCCCGCCCCGCACCTTCGGGATCGAGCTCCAGTACAAGTTCTTCTGATCCTCGGCCGGCGACAGCCGGCCGATCCAGACGTTTATAAGTGACGCGTAAGTGTTCCTCACCAAGCCAACTTTGGGCGCCCTGTCGATCGGGGCGCCCAATTTTTGCCCTCCGCCGAGCCGCCCCGCGGCCGGCCCGCCCCGCACCTTCGGGGTGGAGGTCCAGTACCGCTTCTAGGCCTTACTCGACATAGGCCAGACGGGCGCGCCGGCCTCCGGCGCGCCCGTTTTGCTGTCCGGCGCGCGGCGTCAGCGGCCCGTTTCTTGTGCCGGGAATGTTCCGGTAAAGCGCTCAGCGAACGCGGTGAAGCCTTGCAGTGCCGGGGTTGGGCGAGCGGCTTTGTGTCAGGAATGTAAGATCAAAAGCGTTGACGGTACGGAACGCGTCCCGCACGCTTTATCCAATTGAGATTTGGACGCCGCGCCCGGCTTCAAGGCCGGGGACGGCGCCCGCCAAGAATAATTGTCCGTGCGATCGTGTCGTGCGGCGGGAGGAACACGTTGGATCGCGGCCGCCATGCGCCGACCGACCGCGGGCCCATGGGCGGGCCCGGCCATTCCGCCGCACTCCGACCGACTCTCATTTTTCAACGCGCCGCCGATCGGCGCATCCGGCCGTCGAGTTTTTCGCGATGCGGCCGAAGCCATTACGCCTGGAGACCCGCATGACCGCGACGGCGACCATTATCGACCGCCCGCCCCTCAGCCTCGCCACCAAGCTGCTCTACGGCGTCGGATCGGTCGCCAGCGCCGTGAAGCTCCGCAGCCTCTCCACCTTCCTGATGATCTTCTACAATCAGGTAGTGGGTCTGCCGCCGGCGATGGTCTCCCTCGTCCTCATGTGCGCGCTGATCTTCGACGCGATCGTCGACCCGCTGATCGGCCAGATCTCGGACAATTTCAAATCCAAGCTCGGGCGGCGCCATCCGTTCATGTACGCCGCCGCCGTCCCGTTCTCCCTGGCCTTTTTCCTGCTCTGGAACCCGCCGGTCGGCTGGTCGGATGAGGCCCTGGTCGGCTACCTGCTGGCCTGCCTGCTCACCTTGAGGTTCTTCGACACCTTCTTCGAGCTGCCGCACAGCGCCTTGGCCCCCGAACTGGCCAAGGACTACAACGAGCGCACCAGCCTCATCTCCATCCGCATGCTGTTCGCCGTGATCGGCGGCCTGGGCATGACCGTCATGGCCTATCAGGTCTTCCTCAAGGAGAACCCGGACGGCTCGGGCGGCGTGCTCGCCCGCGACGGCTACTTCGCCTATTCGCTCACCGCCGCGATCCTGGTGTTCACCGCCATCCTGGTCTCGACCCGCGGGACCCAGAACCAGATCCCCTATCTGCGCAAGGCGCCGACCCGCAAGATCACCTTGCCGGCCATGGCCAGGGAGGTCGCCCACACCCTCAATAACCGCGCCTTCGTCGTGGCCACCCTGACCGGCATGTGCATCGCCATCGCCGCCGGATCGCGGAACGGCCTGGAGATCTATTTCGGCCTCTATTTCTGGGAGCTGAAACAGAGTCAGCTCGCCCTGCTGTCGATGATCACCGTGGCCGGCGCCGCCACGGGCGTCCTGCTGGCGCCCCTGGTCGCCAAGCGCCTGGGCAAGAAGTACGGGGCCATAACCCTGTTCGCCAGCGCCCTGCTTGTCGGCATATCCCCGGTGATCGCGCGGCTGATGGGCGTGATGCCGCCCAATGGCACGGACCTGCTGTTCGGCCTGCTGGTGGTCGAGACCGTCATCAACACGGCGCTCGCCGCCGGGACCGGCGTGATCCTGGTGTCCTTGGTGGCCGACGTCATCGAGGACGCCGAGGTCAAGACCGGGCGACGGTCGGAAGGCCTGCTGCTGTCGGCCGACAACCTGTTCAAGAAGATCGTCTCAGGCGTCGGCGTGTTCATCGCCGGCTCAATCCTGGCCTTCATCAACTTCCCAGAGAACGCCAAGCGCGGCGCGGTCGACCCCGAGGTGATCCACAACCTCGGCATGATCTACATCCCCACCGTGGGCCTGCTCTACGGCCTGGGGATCTGCTGCCTGTTCGCCTTCAACATCGATCGGGCCAAGCACGAGGACAATCTGCGAAGGCTCCGCGAGACCGCCGAGCAAGCGGGGGTGGTCGAGGAGGCCGCCTCATCCACCAGCATCGCGGGCGGCGTCGCGCCGCTGGGCTCCAAGGCCTAGTCCGGGGCTACGATCATGACCGACGCCGTCGCCGGCCTGCCGCCGCGTCCGCCCATCGTCTTCCGCACCAAGGCCCTCTACGGCCTGGGGGCGGCGGCCAACATCATCAAGCAGCGCGGGATCACCACCTTCCTGCTGCTGTTCTACAATCAGGTCGTGGGCCTGCCGCCGGCCATGGTGTCGACGGCGATCATGATCGCCCTGATCTTCGACGCCTTCGTCGACCCCACCATCGGCCAGATCTCCGACAACACCCGCACCCGCTGGGGCCGGCGCCACCCGTTCATGTACGCCGCGGCCTTACCGGTCTCGATCGCCTTCTACCTGATCTGGAATCCGCCGGTGGGCTGGGAGCACGAAGCCCTATTCGCCTACATGCTGGTCTGCCTGCTGACGATCCGCCTGTTCGACACCTTCTTCGAGCTGCCGTCCTCGGCCCTGCTGGCTGAGCTGACCGCCGACTACGACCAGCGCACCAGCATTATCGCCATCCGCTCGTTCTGCGGCGTGGCCGGCGGACTGGTCATGCAGCTGCTGGTCTACCAGGTGTTCCTCAAGAAGAACGCCGACGGGACCGGCGGCCTGCTCGAGCGCGACGGCTGGCAGCTGTATTCCATCGTCGCGGCGATCACGATCTTCACGATCATCCTGATCTCCAGCGCCGGCACGAACCACCAGATCCCTTATCTGCGCAAGCCGCCGACCCGGAAGATCACCATCCCCGCCATGCTACGCGAGGTCGCCGCCACCCTGAACAACCGCTCCTTCGTGGTGCTGACTATCTCCGGCATGTTCATGAACGTGTCGCTGGGCCTCAAGACGGCGCTGGAGCTCTATTTCAACCTCTATTTCTGGGGTCTGACCCAGGGCCAGCTGGCGATCATGACGGTGACCGGCGTGGTCGCCAGTATCATCGGAGTGACGCTGGCCCCGATCATCTCGGGCAAGATCGGCAAGCGCTATGCGGCCATCACCATGTTCTTCGGCGCGGTGGTCGCCCTGCTGCTGCCCATCGGGCTGCGCATCCTTGGCGTTATGCCGCCGAACGGGACGCCGCTGCTGTTCGGCATCCTGATCGTCGACTTCATGGCCAACGGGATCATGGCGATCATGACCGGGGTGATGTTGCAGTCGATGATCGCCGACGTGGTGGAGGACTCCGAGGTCAAGACCGGCCGCCGCTCCGAGGGCCTGCTGTTCTCGGCCGACAACCTGTTCAAGAAGATCGTCTCGGGCGTCGGCGTCTTCGTCTCGGGGGTGCTGCTGACCTTCGTGGCCTTCCCGCAGGGCGCCAAGCCGAACGAGGTCGACCCGGAGCTGCTGCGCAATCTGGCGCTCATCTACCTGCCGACCATCGGCGGGTTCTACGTCGTCGCGATCAGCTGCCTGTTCCTCTACCGGATCGACAAGTCGGTCCACGAGGAGAACCTGCGCAAGCTGGCGCAGGGGGCGCTGGAAGTCCGTACGACCGACGCCCAGATCGAGGCCGGCTCGCCCGCCGCGACCGGCCCCGCCGGCGACCTGTCGCCGGTCGCACCGAGACCCTGAACCGCACTGGAGACTCGCACGCGGTTTCGCCGCGTTCGCAATTTTGCCCTTTGCGAACCAGCGTTTTACCGCGAATGTCGTACCGAAAATTCGAAGGGCATGCGGCATGAACCGTAGCCATAGGGAAGCGGAAACCCCCATGACCGACATCACCGCCGGCGCCACAGATCTCGTCCCGGCCCCGGCCAAGCTGGGTGTCCCCACCAAGGTGCTCTACGGCTTCGGCTCGGTGGCCTTCGGGGTCGCAGGCCTCGGGCTCTCGTCCTCGCTGCTGCAGCCCTATCTCAACAGGGTCATCGGCCTGCCGGCCCTCTGGGTCGGGACGGCGATCATGCTGTCGCTGATGCTCGACGCGGTGATCGACCCCGCCATCGGCCGCTGGTCCGACAAGCTGCGCACCCCCTGGGGCCGGCGCCATCCGCTGATGTATTGCGCGGCCCCGCTGGTGGCGATGGCCTGTATCGGCTTCTGGAACTCGCCGGCCGACTGGCCGCTGGAAGCGACCGGGGTCTATCTGATCGGCATGCTGCTGCTGCTGCGGCTTTGCGTCAGCCTCTATGAGGTGCCGAGCGCCGCCCTCGGCCCGGAACTGACCACCGACTACCATCAGCGCACCAGCCTGTTCAGCTATCGGTTCTTCTTCGCCGTGGTCGGCGGCCTGGGCATGAACGTGGTGCTCTACCAGGTCTTCCTGAGCCCTGCGGCGGGCGGGGTCCTGAACCGCGGGGCCTACGCCCAGTACGGCCTGCTGGCCGCCACGGTGATGGGGATCTCGATCCTGGTCTCGGCGCTCGGCACCCACAACCAGATCCCGCGCCTGAGCAAGCCCGCGGTGCGCAAGATCAGCTTCGCCGCGGCGATGAAGGAGGTGTTCGACACGCTGAGCAACCGCTCGCTGGTGGTGGTCATGCTGTCGGGTCTCTGCTCGGGCATCGGCACGGGCATGAGCTATGCCCTCAGCCAGTACTTCTATCTGGAGCTCTGGGGCCTCACGGCCGCGCAGATCTCTTACCTGTCCGTCGCCGGCGCCCTGGCCTCGATCAGCGCGATCCTGATCGCCGGGCCCGCCTCCAAGGCGCTGGGCAAGAAGAAGGCGATGCTGGTGCTGTTCTCCGCCTATTGGGCGACTTCGCTGCTGCCGCTGACCCTCAAGCTCGCCGGCGTGATGCCGCCCAACAGCTCACCAGCCGTGTTCCTGTTCCTGCTGGCGGACGGCTTCGTCTACACCACCCTGGTCATCGCCGGCCTGATCATCATCTCCTCGATGATCGCCGACGTGGTGGAGGACGCCGCGGTCAAGACCGGCGTGCGCTCCGAGGGCCTGCTGTTCGCCGCCAATGGCCTGCTGCCCAAGTTCACCGCCGGGATCGGCGTGTTCGTGGCCGGCTTGCTGCTGACCTTGGTCGCCTTCCCGAAGGACGCGGCCCAGGGCGCGGTGGACCCGGCGATCATGCTGCGGCTGGTGTCGATCTATCTGCCGGTCATCGCCGTCATGAACGGGCTGTCGGTGCTGGTGCTGCTCTTCTACCGCATCGACCAGAACGCCCATGAGCAGAACCTCGCCACCCTGAAGGAGGCCGCCGCGGACCTGGAGAAGGCTTCCGAGGTCGCGCCGGACCTGATCCCGCCTCGCATCTAGCCGGCGCTTGCTGTGATTTACATCGTATAACATAATTGCCCGAACGGCGGGGAACGGCTGAAGATGGCCACCTGACAAGACACGGAGGAGATCGCCTTGCCCAAAACCCCCGCGGCCGCGTCCGGCAAGCTCAGCATCCCCACCAAGCTCTTCTACGGCTTCGGCTCGGTGGCCTTCGGGGTGAAGGACCAGGGGTTCTCCTATCTCCTGCTGATCTTCTACAACCAGGTGGTCGGCCTGCCGTCGGCGACCGTGGGCCTGGCGATCATGGTCGCCCTGCTGTTCGACTCGCTCCTCGATCCGATCATGGGGCAGGTGTCGGACAACTGGCGCTCCAAGTGGGGCCGCCGCCATCCGTTCATGTACGCCGCGGCCGTGCCGGTGGCGATCTCCTACCTGCTGCTGTGGAACCCGCCCGACTGGTCCCAGGAGGCGCTGTTCTTCTACCTGATCTTCGTGGCCGTGGTGATCCGCAGCTTTATCACCATGTACGAAATCCCGTCCGCGGCGCTCGCCCCGGAACTGACCACCGACTACGACGAGCGCACCAAGGTGCTCTCCTACCGCTATTTCTTCGGCTGGTTCGGCGGGCTGACCATGACGGTCCTGGCCCTGCAGGTCTTCCTCAAACCGGACGCCACCCACCCGGTCGGCCAGCTAAATCCGGCCGGCTATCAGGTCTACGCCCTGGTCGCCTCGGCCATCATGTTCGGTGCGATCATGATCTCGGCCATGGGCACCCACCGGCACATCGCCCGGTTCAAGCCGCCCCCGGTGCGGAAGATCACGATCGGCAAGCTGGCCGCCGAGATGTTCAGCACCCTCACCCACCGGTCGTTCCTGGTGCTCATGGGGGCGGGGTTGTTCAACGCCATGGCCCAGGGCCTGGTCCTGTCGCTCAACCTCTATCTCACCACCTTCTTCTGGGAGCTGTCGGCGGGCCAGGTGGCCTTCCTCGCCGGCGGGAACTTCATCTCGGCCGCGCTGGCCTTCGCGCTCGCCGCGCCGCTCTCCAAACGGCTGGGCAAGAAGCCGGCCGCCCAGCTCACCAAGGTGCTGGCCTTCGTCATCTCGTTCATCCCGATCAGCCTGCGGCTGTTCGACGTCTTCCCGGCCAATGGCGCCCCGGCGGTGATCCCGCTCCTCTTCCTGCAGACCGCCTTGTCGACGGCCTTCTCGATCATCGCCTCGATCCTGATCTCCTCAATGATCGCCGACGTGGTGGAGGATTCCGAGCTGCGCACCGGGCGGCGGTCCGAGGGCCTGTTCTTCTCGGCTGCGGCCTTCGTGGCCAAGGCGGTCTCCGGCGTCGGCATCTTCGCCTCGAGCATGATCCTGGTGTTCGTCGGCTTCCCGCAGGGCGCCAAGCCTGGGCAGGTGCCGATCGACGTGGTCCGCGAACTGGGGGTGGTTTATCTAATCGTGCTGGCGGCGCTCTATGGTGCGGCCATCACCTGCGTCTCGCTCTACCGCATCACCCGCGCAGGTCACGAGGAGACCCTGAGCCGGCTCGCCGCCGCTGCGGCCAAGGAAGGAGAGGGCCCCGCCACCGTTGGGTAGCGAGGCCCCTAAGTTCCCGACTGGAGGGTCCGGGCCGTTACTTCGCCAATCGCAGCGAGTTGATGTCCTGGCCAATGGCCTTGAAGGCGTCCTTCAGGGCCGCGCCGCTGCCCGGCAGATAGACGTGCTTTGGGGATGTGGCGCACTGGGTCATGATGTCGATGGCGTTCTGGTCGTTGCCGAGCGCGAAGCCCACCGTGTAGATGACCACGTCCTTGGCCTTCATGTTGGTGCAGAGCGTCGCGGCCTGGGTGAAGGCGGTGCCGTTCGAGGCGTTGCAGTTGATCTTCGAGCTATTGTTGGTGGCGCTCGAGTCCTTGGAGACCACGCCCTTGCAATAGGCGGTGTTGAACTCCCCGTCGGTCATCAGGATCACGACCTTCACCAGCTCATTGGTGCCGTAGGCGGCGGGGCGGCTGGCGCTCGGCCACAGATAGCCAAAGTCCGGCGAGACCATGTACCAGCCCCAGGCCAGGCCGAGCTCACCGGCCGTGACGCCGTTGGCCGCGAAGGAGTTGATCTTGTTCTTCAGCGTCGTCTTGTTGGTGGTGAGCGGCTCGATCACCGCCGAGCCGCAGGCCGAGGTCTGGTAGTTCGGGCCCAGCAGGGTGGTGCTGGGCGCGGCGTCGGTGAAGGCGTTCGCGCCGATCCGGTCGGTCACGCAGGTGGTGATGGGCCAGGCGTTGGTGCTCGTCAGGGTGACGCCGTCGTTCCGAGTGAACTTGAACTTCGAATACGGCGGCGAGGTGTTGACGCCCGTCGTCGGATTGGTGCCCGACTTCGGCGTGCCGCGCACCGAGTTGGCGTAGCTGCCCACGTTCACGGCCATCGAATAGGGGACAATGGCCATCTTGGAATAGTAGGGCGCCTGGATGTCCTGGACGACGATATCGACCAGCTCCTTGGCTGCGGCTTTCATGTCGGTCAGCTTCTGGCCGCTCATCGAACCGGTGGTGTCGAGCACCAGGGCGACCTCGACGTGGTTGGAGTTGCGGACCACCTCGGAGGTGGCCGTCAGGTTGGCCTGGTTCCAGATCTGCGGCGAGATGCCGGGCGGGGTGATCGAGGCCGAGCCGGTAACCTTGACGCCGGTCAGCGCGAAGTCCGAGGAGACTATGCTCTCGCCAGGCGGCAGGACCAGGTTGGCGCGCAGGGCCGCGTCGCCGACCACATCGATCTCGGCGGTGGTCGCGGCGGGGGATCGGGCGGCGTAGAGGGTGGCGGTGTCCAGGGCGTCCTGCAGCTGACCGCGCTGGGTCGTGCTGATGTAGACGTCGACCAGACCCAGGGTCATGGGGGTGAGCAGCAGTAGGGCCACGGCGAAGAACACCGCCGCGGCGCCGCCTTCGTCGCGGATCATTCGCCGCGCGACGCCCGTCAGGAAACCGGCCAGACGGGCGACGCGCCCGCTGTCTTGCTTCGAATTCTTGTCCACGCCCGGACCCCCGCTCGTAGGATTCGAGCGGGAATTTGACAGGTCAGCGTAAACAAACGGGCGCCGGACAGGGTGAATCAAAAACTATTGTCCGGCGCCCGAAGGCCCTGGGACTCAGGCCGAAGGTTTCACCAGCCGCACTTCTCGCCCTTGTTCTGAGCGGTCAGCCAGATGTTCAGCGGCTTGAAATAGTCGGCCACGGCGCTGGCGTCGGTCCTGGTCTCGCCGGAGAAGGCGGCCAGCTCCTCGGGCCAGGGCTTGGAGGCGCCCATTTCCATCATGGTGTTGAACTTCGCCCCGACCTCCTTCTGGCCGTAGACCGAACAGCGATGCAGCGGCCCCTTCCAGCCGATCTGGTTGCAGGCCGCCCTGTGGAACTGGAACTGATAGATGTGGGCCAGGAAATAGCGGGTGTAGGGCACGTTGCCGGGCACGTGGTACTTGGCGCCGGGATCGAAGGCGTCGGCGGGCCGCGGGCCGGGGGGCGTCAGGCCCTGGTACTGGGTCCGCAGCTTCCACCACGCCGCGTTATAGGCGTCCGGGGCGGTCTGGCCCGAATAGACCTGCCAGCGCCAGCGGTCGACCATCAGGCCGAAGGGCAGGAAGGCAATCTTGTCGAGCGCCATCTTCAGCAGGAAGGGGATGTCCTCCTCCACGCCGGGGACCTTTTCCAGCAGGCCGATCTGGTTGAGATAGGTGGGCGTGGTGGCCGAGAGCGCCGCGAAGTCGCCGATCGCCTCGTGGAAGCCGTCGTTCGCGCCGTTCTTGAACAGGAACGGCTGATCCTTGTAGGCGCGCTGGTAGTAGTTGTGCCCCAGCTCGTGGTGGACGGTGCGGAAGTCCTCGCTGTTCACCTTGGTGCACATCTTGATGCGGATGTCCTCGCGGTCGTCGAGGTCCCAGGCCGAGGCGTGGCAGACCACCTCCCGGTCACGCGGCCGGGTGATCATCGAGCGTTCCCAGAACGTCGCGGGCAGGGCCTTCAGGCCCATGGAGCTGTAGAAGCCCTCTCCGGTCTTGACCATCTTCACCGGGTCGTAGCCCTGGGCCTCCAACAGCTTGTCGAGGCTGTAGCTGGACGCCGCCGTCTTCGGCTGGACCACGTCGTAGATATTGCCCCATTGCTGGGCCCACATGTTGCCCAGCAGGTCGGAGCGGATCGGACCAGTGCGCTTCTGGACCGCGTCGCCGTACTTCTCGTTCAGCCGCGCGCGGACGTAGCAGTGAAGGTTCTTGTAGAACGGCTCGACCTGCTTCCAGAGGCGATCGGTCTCGGCGGCGAAGGCGTCGGGATCCATGTCGTAGTTTGAGCGCCAGAGCGCGCCGGTGTCCTTGAAGCCCAACCCCTGGGCGCCCTCGTTCGAAAGTGCCGCCAGCTTGGCGTAGTCGGGCCGCATTACCGGGGAAATGGAGTGCCAGCCCTCCCAGACCGCCTTCAATTCGGCGGGGTCGCGGCTCTTGGACATGATGTCCTCCGCGTCGTTCAGGGTGAGCGTCTTGCCGTTGTGCTGGAACTTGCCGCTGGAATAGGTCGAATCCAGCTTGGTCGTGAGCGTGGCCAACTCCGCCGCGGCGCCGGGACGGTCGGGCGCCGGCGACACCAGGTAGAGCTTCAGGAGCTTCAGTTTGCGCGCGGTGACCGGGTCGACGGCCACGCCGTCGAACCTGGCCGCCTGCTTGGCGTAGCGGGTCACCAGTTCGTTCTGTTCGCCGCTGGCCTTGGCCTCCAGCCACTGGGTGTCCTCGGTGATGTAAGTCGCGCGGACCCACGAGGACTTGGCGACATACTCATTGAAGGCGGCGAGGTCGGCCTCGGCCTTGTCGACAAAGGCCTTGGCCTCGGCCGGGGTCGGCTTGGGGTCCTGGGCGGCGGCAGGCGCGAACGCCAGCAGAGCGACCGCCGTGGCGGCCAGCAATTGGGATTTCATGACGACAGTGTCCTGGACGGTGGCGCGAAGCGCTTCTGCCGCGGACTGGACCGCCGACCGACGGAGTCGTCAAGCGACCCGCCTAGACGCGGGTCTCCGAGGAGGCCCGCGCAATCGCCGACTCCACCGCCGCCTGGGCTCCGGACTGGCTCAGGTCCGTGCCTTGAGCGACAGTCGCGCCCTCTTCGTCGAAGATACGCCAGGCCCAACCGGCCTCGGCGTGGGACAGGGAATAGGCGAACGGCATATCCGTCATACGCGCCTCCAAACTCATGCTGCAATGCGGCATCGGCCGACATTAGCGACTCCAACGCCGGTTTGAGTCAAGCGTTGCACGCGACCGCGGCGCAACACGAAAATGTTGGCGCGCCGAGCTGACCAACCCTCGATTGACGCCCAGCGAGCTTTCGCGTCCCATCGGCGCTGCGACATTCTGTCAATCGGGAGGGGCCCGTGGCGAGCGACGAGACGCCGAGCGCGACCGGCCAACCGTCGCCGCTCCGCCGCTGGGCGCGGAGCATCCGCGCCAGCCGCATTCCCGGCGCTGTGGCCGCGGGCCTGCTGGTGGCGGCCTTCGGCGGCGGCTTCCTGGCCGCCAAGGGAATCGAGGCCTTCACCCAAGCCAAGCCCTCGGCCGCGACCCCCGGCGCCCAGGGCTGGTCCCTGTTCGGCAAACCGCGGGGCGCGGGCGCCGCGCGACGCGGAATCCCCAAGCCCGAGGGCTTCGCCGTCTGGCGCAGCCGCATCGACACCTCCAAGGCCGAGCCTCTGGCCTGCGTGGAGCTGACCCGGCCGTTGGACGCCTCCAAGCCCTATGCCGACTTCGTGCTGGTCTCGCCGGACCTCGGCCGCAGCCCGGCCGTCTCGATCAAGGGCTCGGAGCTCTGCGTGGCCGGCCTGGGCTTCACCGACCGGCGCGTGACCCTACTGAAAGGCCTGCCGGCCAAGGGCGGCGAGACCCTGGCCGGCAACGCCGACGTCGACTTCACCTTCGGAGAGAAGCCGCCCTATGTGGGCTTCGCCGGCGAGGGTGTGATCCTGCCGCGCGAGGACGCCGACGGCGTCGGCATCGAGACAGTCAATGTCAGCCGCCTGCAGATCGAGGTCTGGCGGGTGGTCGACCGCAACCTGGTGCGCGAGGCCGTGCCCGACCCCTCGGGCGACGGGCAGTATTCGGACGACTACGGCTCCGACAGTCCCAATGACGAGGGCCGCGTGGTCTGGAAGGGCGAGGTCGCCGTCCAGACCCAGGGGACCGGCGAGCGGGTGACCACCGTCTTCCCCCTGGGCGCGGTGCTGAAGGAGATGAAGGCCGGCGCCTATGTGGTGAAGGCCCGCGACGCCTCGGGCGGACGCGGCCTGAAGACCGGTGAGGGCGACGAGGACGGCTACGACCCCAATCCGCCGGCCCAGGCGCGGCGCTGGGTGGTGTTCACCGACATGGCCCTGGCCGGCTATGACGGCTCAGAGGCGCTGGACGTGGTGGTCCGTTCGCTGAAGACCGCCAAGACGCTTTCCGGGATCCGCGTGGCCCTGGTGGCCCGCAATGGCGAGGACCTGGCCGAGGCCAGGACCGACGCGCAGGGCCACGTGAAGTTCGACCGACCGCTGCTGGAGGGAACGGGCGCCGCCGACGCCAAGATGGTCATGGCCTATGGGCCGCAGGGCGACCTGGCGGTGCTGGATCTCGACCGCGCGCCGGTCGATCTCTCCAAGCAGGGGATCGGCGGCCGGACCGAAGAAGGCGGCGGCGCGTCGGGCCGCTCGGTGGCGTCGGCCATCGACGGCTATCTGTATGCCGACCGCGGCATCTACCGCCCCGGCGAGACCGTCCACCTGAACGCCCTGCTGCGCGACCGCGAGGCCAAGGCGGTCAAGGACCGCAAGGGCGCCATCGTGGTGCGCCGTCCCTCCGGCGTCGAGTTCAAGCGCTATCCCTTCGACGGCAGTCCCAACGGGGCGGTGACCACCGACATCGCCGTGCCCAAGAGCGCGCCGAGAGGCCGCTGGACCGCCAGGCTGGAGATCGAGGGCTTCGACAAGCCGGCCGGCGAACTCTCGTTCTCGGTGGAGGACTTCGCGCCGCAACGGCTGGCGGTCACCGTGGTCGGCCAGGAAACCGTGCCGATGAAGGCCGGCGAGACCCGCACCATCGATGTCGTCGCCCGCTTCCTCTACGGCGCGGCCGGCGCGGGGCTGCAGACGCAAGGCGAGGCGAGGCTGCGGGTCGATCCCAACCCCTTCCCGCAGTTCGACGGCTACCAGTGGGGCGATCAGCGCACGCCCTTCGAGGAGAAGTTCCTCGAGATCGGCCAGACCGTCACCGATGGCGACGGCCGCGCGGTGCTGGCCATCTCCTCGGCGGAGGCCGGCGACACGCCGCAACCGCTCAGCGCCACCTTCACCGCCAGCGTCTTCGAGCCGGGCGGGCGTCCGGTGCGCGAGGGCCTGGACCTCAAGGTCCGCACCAAGCCGCTCTATCTGGGCGCCAAGATCGACCAGGGCGACACCGACGCCCGGGGCGACCCGGTCATGCTGATGGACGTCATCGCCGCCGACGCGGCGGGCCGGCGCATCGCTACCAAGGGCGCGACCTACAGCCTGGTGGCCGAGAACTGGGACTATGACTGGTTCCAGCAGGACGGCCGCTGGCAGTGGCGGCGCACCAGCCGCGACGTGGTCGTCGCGCGCGGCGCGCTCAACATCGACGCCGCCAGGCCCGCGCGCCTCTCGCGCCGCCTGGGCTGGGGCGACTATCGCCTGGAGCTCGCCGGGCCCGGCGGAGCCGCGAGCGTCATCCGTTTCTCCTCCGGCTGGGGGGCTCCGGCCAAGGACGTAGAGGCCCCCGACTTCGTGCGCGTCACCGCCGGGACCAAGACCTACGGCCAGGGCGACACGGTCGAGATCACCCTCAAGCCGCCCTATGCCGGCGAGGCGCAGATCGCCGTCGCCACCGACCGGCTGATCGACTTCAAGACCGTCACCGTCGGCAAGGACGGCGCGACCGTCCGGCTGAAGACGAACGGCGCCTGGGGCGGCGGGGCCTATGTGCTGGTGAGCGTGATCCAGCCCCGCGACCCCGTGGCCTCGCCCAAGCCGCGCCGCGCGCTCGGCCTGGTCTATGTCCCGCTCGACCCGAAGAACCGCAGGCTCGACGTGGCCATCGACACCCCGGCCAAGGTCGACTCCAAGGCTGTGCTGGAAGTACCCATAACCATCAAGGGCGCTGGCTTCGGCGGCCGGGCGCGGGTGACCCTGGCGGCGGTGGACGAGGGCATCCTGCGCCTGACCCGGTTCGAGAGCCCCGATCCGGTCAAATGGTACTTCGGCAAGCGGGCCCTGGGTCTCGACTACCGCGACGACTACGGCCGCCTGCTCGACCCGAACCTGGGCGCCCCGGCCAATGTCAGCTTCGGCGCCGACGGCGTCGGCGGCGAGGGCCTGACCGTCACCCCGATCAAGACCGTGGCCCTGTGGTCAGGGGTGGTGGAGACCGGCCTGGACGGCAAGGCGGTGATCCGGCTGCCGGCGCCGGAGTTCAACGGCGAGCTGCGGCTGATGGCCGTGGCCTGGACCGACACCGCCGTGGGCTCGGCCTCCAAGCCGCTCACCGTGCGCGAGCAGGTGGTGACCGAGTTGTCGCTGCCGCGCTTCCTGGCGCCGGGCGACAAGGCCTTCGCCACGCTCGAGATGCACAATCTGGAGGGCAAGGTCGGCGCCTATGTGGCCGAGCTAACCGCCCAGGGCGGGGTCCTGGCGCCGTTCCGCAAAGCCTTCCAACTGGCGATCGGCCAGCGGATCGCCGAGCGGATCGCGTTCAACGCGCCCAGCCGGGCCGGCATCGGCAAGGTCGGCTTCAAGGTCTCAGGGCCCAGCTTCACCACCGCACGCGACTTTCCGATCCAGACCCGCCTGGGATGGAGCCCGGTGACGCGCACGACCATCGCCCTGCAGCCGGCGGGGAGCGCCTACACCCCCACGCCCGGCCTGCTGGCCGGTCTGGCGGCGGGCGACGCGACCCTGCAGGTCAGCTACTCGCCGTTCCGCGGTTTCGATCCCGGGCCCATCGCCCAGGCCCTGTCGCGCTATCCCTACGGCTGCACGGAGCAGACGGTGTCGGGCGCCTATCCGCTGCTCTACGCCGAGAGCGTCACCGCCGATCCGAAGCTGCGGCGCAGCTCGGTTGGGCTGAACACGGCGGTGGGCAAGCTGCTGGACCGCCAGACCCTCGACGGCGCCTTCGGCCTCTGGCGGGTGGGCGACGGCGAGGCCGACGCCTGGCTGGGCGCCTACGCCACCGACTTCCTGATCGAGGCGCGCAAGGCTGGCGCCCCGGTGCCGCAGCAGGCCCTGGACCGGGCGCTCATCGCCATGCGCCAGGTCTCGCGGCCGGAGGGCTGGGCTTCGGTCTCCTATCGCCTGGAATACCCGGAGTGGTGGGCCGGTTCGCCCGAGGCCTCAAAGAAGGCCACGGCGACCATGCGCAGCCGCGCCTCGGCCTACGCCCTCTATGTCCTGGCCAAGGGCGGCAAGGGCGACCTCGCCCGCCTGCGTTGGTGGCACGACGTGCAGATGAAGTCCGAGGCCTCGCCATTGGCCAAGGCCCAGGTCGGCGCAGGCCTCGCCCTGATGGGCGACCGGGCCCGCGCCCGCTCGGCCTTCCGCCAGGCGGTGCGTTCGCTGGGCTATCGCGAGGAGAGCGACTGGTACCAGAGCCCGCTGCGCGACATCGCCGGCGTCATCGCGCTCGCCTACGAGGCCGGCGAGACCGACCTCGCGCGCGGCCTGCAAGGGCGACTGGAGAACGCGGTGAAGGACCCTGACGCGCTCAACACCCAGGAACAGGCCCGCCTCCTGCAGGCCGCCCACTGGATGCTGCGGGCGGCCGGGACGATGAAGATCACCGCCACCGGGGCCATTCCGCTGAAGGCCTCGGGCGGCGCGCCGCGCTGGGCCGTGGGCAAGCTCGCCGAGGCGCGGTTCGTCAATGCGGGCTCCGGCGCGCTCTGGCGGACGGTGACGGTGACGGGCGCGCCCGTGGCTCCGCCAGCGGCCGAGCAAAATGGCATCACGTTGTCGAAGCGCCTAGTCGGCTTCGCCGGCGGGGCGGTCGATCCCTCGGCCCTTCGCCAGGGCGACCGGGTGATCGTGCTGGTCTCCGGGCGTTCGGGCCAGGCCCGGTCCATGGCGCTGGTGATCGACGACCCCCTGCCGGCCGGCTTCGAGATCGAGACGGTGCTGGGGCCCGACGACGCCCAGAGCGGGCCGTTCAAGTTCCTGGGGACCCTGACCGGCGCCGACGTGCAGGAAGCCCGCGACGACCGCTACATCGCCGCGCTCGACCTGGAGGGCCGCTCGAGCTTCGCCTTCGCCTATGTGGCCCGCGCGGTGACGGCGGGCGAGTTCCTGCTGCCGGGAGCCGAGGCCCGCGACATGTACCGTCCGAGCCTCAACGCCCGGACGGCGGCCGGCCGCACGGTGATCGCGCCCGGGCAATGAGCGGCGCACGTCGGCTGGCGCTGGCGCTCGTCGGCCTGCTCGCCGTCGAGGTCGCGGTCTTCGCGCTGGACGCCGTCCTGCCGCCCGATCTGTCGCGGGGCGAGCGGTCATCCCCGGTCGCCCTCGACCGACGCGGGGTCTGGCTCCGCGCCCTGCCGGTGGAGAACGGGCGCTGGCGGATCCGGGCTGACCTCACGCGCACCGATCCCAGCTTCCAGCGCCGGCTGGTCACCGTGGAGGACGAGCGCTTCTGGCTGCATCGCGGGGTCGATCCGCTGGCGATCCTCCGGGCCGGCGGCGGCGCTGTCGCCAGCGGCGAGGTGACCTCCGGCGCCTCGACCCTGACCATGCAGACCGCGCGGCTGCTGGAGCCCCGGCCGCGCAACCTCGGGTCCAAGCTGATCGAGATGGCCCGTAGCCTGCAGATCGAGGCGCGGCTCTCCAAGCGCGAGATCCTGGCGCTCTACCTGACGCTCGCACCCTATGGCGGCAATCTGGAGGGCGTGCGCGCGGCCAGTCTCTCCTATTTCGGCCAGGAGCCCGAGACCCTGACCCTGGGCCAGCAGGCCCTGCTGATCGCCCTGCCCCAGTCGCCCGAGGCGCGGCGTCCCGACCGCCGTCCCGAGGCCGCCCGCGCCGCGCGGCGCCAGGTGCTGGACAAGATGGTCCGCGCCCGGGTCATCACCGAGGTCGAGGCGCATGAAGCCGACACCGAGCCCCTGCCCGGCCGCGCGCCGTTTCCGGCCATGGCCTGGCACGTGGCCGGGCAGCTCGCCCGCGCCGCACCGGTCAGCCAGGCCACCGTGGTGTCGACGATCGACGCGCGGCTGCAGTCGAAGCTCGAGCCGCTCGCCGCCCAGGTCGCCCGCGGCCAGGGCCCGGAGGCCACGGCCGCCATCCTGGTGATCGAGATCGACGGCCGCGCCGTCCGCGCCGCCGTCGGCTCGGCGGGATTGCAACGGCCGGGCGGCTGGATCGACATGACCCGCGCCGTCCGCTCGCCGGGCTCGGCGTTGAAGCCCTTCATCTACGGCTTCGCCTTCGACGACGGGATCGCGGCGCCCGACACCCAGATCGACGACGCCGCGCGGCGGTTCGGCGACTATCAGCCGGAGAACTTCGACCGAGTGTTCCGCGGCAAGGTCACGGCCCGCGAAGCCCTGGCCAACTCGCTGAACGTCCCGGCGGTGGAGCTGCTGGACAAGCTCGGCCCCGCCGCCTTCGAGGCGCGGGTCGACGCGGTGGGTGTGAACCTGATCCGCCCGAAGACCCAGACGCGGGGGGCGGGCCTCGCCATGGCGCTGGGCGGGGTGGGGATCACCCTGCGCGACCTGGCGGTGCTCTACGCGGCGCTCGGCGACGGCGGCGTGGCCAAGCCGCTCTCCTGGACAGAGATGGAGGCCGCGCGCCGCAAGGACCAGGTCGGCGAACGGCTGATGCGTTCCGAGGCCGCGGGCCAGGTGCTGGACATCCTGCGAGAGACCCCGCCCCCGGCCGGTTCGACCCCGGCCGCCCTGACCAAGGGCCGCCCGGTGATGGCCTTCAAGACCGGCACCTCCTACGGCTTCCGCGACGCCGTCGCCGCTGGGATCGTCGGGCGCTATGTCATCGTGGTCTGGACCGGCCGAGCCGACGGGGGCGCGCGGGGCGGACTGACGGGCCGCGACGCCGCCCTGCCCCTGCTGTTCGACGTTGCCGACCAGCTCGATACCCCGGCCTCGGCGCCTCGCCCCATAGCGCCCCGCGCCGCGCCCCAGGCCCTGGAGCGGCTGGAACAGGCCGACCAGGGCCCGCGCCTGATCTTCCCGCCAGACGGCGCCACCGTGCAGGTGGGGGGCTTCGGATCTGCTGCGCGGGGCCTGGTCCTCGCCGCTGGGGGCGAGGGCCTGTCCTGGTACGTCGAGGGCGCGCCGCTCACCGCCGACTCGGTCTCCGGCCGCACGGTCTGGCGTCCGACCGGGCCGGGCTTCTACCGGCTGACCGTGGTCGACGCGCAGGGCCGCAAGGCCTCGGCGCACGTGCGGATCAAGGGCGGCTAGCTCCCAGATGCTCCCCCTCTGGGGGAGCTGTCAGCGAAGCTGACTGAGGGGGACTTTGACCCTTGTTTGTGGGCTTCAGCCCCCTCCGACACCTCGCCGAAGAGGGCGACGCGCCACCTCCCCCTCTACGCGCTGCGCGCTGGGGGAGGATCTGGGTCTCATCTAGACGGGCTTGGCGTCCGGCTGGTTGTCGGGATGGGCGGCGATGAAGGCGTGGTGCTGGGCGGCGTGCTCGGCGACGGCGCGGATCGCCGGGAACGGCTCCAGGTCGACCTTGTAGCGCTGGGCTGAATAGACCTGCGGGATCAGGCAGCAGTCGGCGACCGTGGGCGTGTCTCCGAAGGCGAAGCCCTGGCCGTACTTGGCGACCATCGGCTCCAGGGTCTGGAAGCCGTCGACGATCCAGCGTTCGACCCACTTGCCGCGGCGCGGGGCGCTGACCTCCATGGCCTCCAGCGCCCGGTTCACCCGCATGTTGTTCAGCGGATGGATGTCGCAGGCGACGATGTCGGCCATGGCGCGGACCCGGGCGCGATCCAGGGCGCTCTTGGGCAGCAGGGCCGGCTCGGGATGGGTCTCGTCCAGCCATTCCAGGATGGCCAGGCTCTGGGTCAGGATCTCGCCGTCGCCGATGTCGAGCGCCGGGGTCAGGCGCTGTGGATTGACCGCGCGATAGGCTGCCTGGTGCTGGTTCCCCTCCAACAGGTTCACCGCGACATAGCCGTAGTCGAGGCCTTTGATTTGTAGGCCGATGCGCACGCGATAGGGGGCCGTGGCCCGCCAGTAAGAATGCAGGGTCAGGCTCATGCGGTCACCGTGAACTGGAGTTGGCCGACGCCCTCGACCTCGCCCGTGACGAGATCGCCGACCTCGACCGGGCCGACGCCCTCGGGGGTGCCGGTGAAGATCAGGTCGCCCGGGGCGAGGGTCCACAGCTTGGACGCCTCGGAGATAATCTCGGCCACGTTCCAGATCATGTCGGCGACGGCGGCGTCCTGGCGGACCTCGCCATTGACGCTGAGCGAGATGCGGCCCTGCGGCGCCTCACCGGTCCAGGGCCGGATCGCCGAGATCGGAGCGGAATGGTCGAAGCCCTTGGAGGCGTCCCAGGGCTGGCCCTTGTCCTTGGCCGCGTTCTGCAGGTCGCGGCGTGTGAGGTCGACGCCCACCGCATAGCCGTAGACCAGGGACAGGGCCGTATCGACCGAGACGTCGTGTCCGCCGAACTTCAGCGCCACCACCAGCTCGATCTCGTGGTGCAGGTTGGCGGTGCGCGGCGGATAGGGGACGACGGCGCCAGGCGGCGCGACGGCGTCGGCCGGCTTGGCGAAGAAGAACGGCGGGTCGCGGTCGTCGCCGCCCATCTCGCGGCGGTGGGCGGCGTAGTTGCGCCCCACGCAGAGGATGCGGCGGACCGGGAAGGCGGCGGCCTCCCCCTCGACGGGAACAATGGGCGTGGGGGATGGAGCCAGGACGTAGTCGGTCATGCCTGCGCCTTACGCCCCACGCGGGACCCTGTGAACCCCGGCATTGACAGACGAAGGGTCAGGACGGTCCAACGGGCGTGAGTTTTCGCGCAGGACGCCCCGATATGACAGACGCCGCCAACCGAGGCCCGCTCAAGGACCTGAAGGTCGTCGAGATGGGCACCCTGATCGCCGGCCCGTTCTGCGGCCAGATCCTCGGCGATTTCGGCGCCGACGTGGTCAAGATCGAGGACCCCAAGACCGGCGACCCCATGCGCCAATGGGGCCGCAGCCTGCCCAAGGGCCTGTCGCCCTGGTGGCCGGTGATCGGGCGCAACAAGCGCTCCGTCGGCCTCGACCTGCGCACGCCCGAGGGGCGGGCCATCGCCCAGGACCTGATCGCCCAGGCCGACGTGCTGATCGAGAACTTCAGGCCCGGCACCCTGGAGAAGTGGGGGATGGACTACGCCACGCTCAGCGCCCGCAACCCGCGCCTGATCATGGCCAGGGTCTCCGGCTTCGGTCAGACCGGGCCCTACGCCGGCCGCGCGGGCTACGGCCTGATCGGCGAGGCCATGGGCGGCCTGCGCCACGTCACCGGCGAGCCCGACCGCCCGCCGGCCAGGGCCGGCATCTCCATCGGCGACAGCCTGACCGCCATGCACGCCGTCATGGGCATCACCATGGCCCTGCACGCGCGCACCAACACCGGCCGAGGCCAGGTCATCGACGCGGCCCTCTACGAGAGCGTGTTGGCGGTGATGGAGAACCTGGTCACCGAGTACGACCTGACCGGCTATGTCCGCGAGCGCTCGGGCTCGATCCTGCCCGGTATCGCGCCGTCCAACGTCTATCCCTGCGTGGGCGACGGCATGATCCTGATCGGCGGCAACGGCGACACGGTCTTCGCCCGGCTCTGCGAAACCATGGGCCGGCCGGACCTGGCCAAGGACCCCAAGTTCGTCGACCACGCGGCGCGGGGTGTGAACCAACACGAGCTGGACGGGATCATCGCCGGCTGGACCAAGGGCTTCGAACTGGACGTCCTGCTCGCCCTGTTGGAGGAGAAGGGCATCCCCTCGGGCCGCGTGTTCCGCGCCCCGGACATGCTGGAGAATGAGCAGTACCTGGCCCGCGACGCCATCGTGGAGACTGACCATCCGGTGTTCGGCAAGGTGAAGATGCAGAACGCCTTCCCCAAGATGTCGGAGACCCCCGGCGCGGTGCGCTGGCCGGGTCCGGAACTGGGCCAGCACACCGACGAGGTGCTGGCGGGCCTGGGCCTCGACACCGCGAGGGTGGCGGAGCTGCGCGCCAAGGGTATAGTCTGAGGCCATCAGGAGGCTCGCGATGTCTGATGACATTTCCGACGACGGCTGGAAGCACAGCGGCGTCCGGGTGATCCCCGGCGACCAGCTCGACGACAACACCTCCCAGACACCGGGCATGCACCGCGCGGCGGCGATCAACTTCGCCCGGGTCGGCGCCCAGAAGCTATGGGCCGGGACCGTGCACATCCACGCCGACGCCAAGACCGGCGCCCACCATCACGGGCCGCTGGAGAGCGTGATCTATGTGCTGAAGGGCCGGGCGCGGATGCGTTGGGGCGAGAAGCTGGAGTTCACCGCCGAGGCCGGCCCCGGCGACTTCATCTATGTGCCGCCCTTCGTGCCCCACCAGGAGATCAACGCCTCCACCGACGAAACTCTGGAGTGCGTGCTGGTGCGCAGCGACAACGAGGCCGTGGTGGTCAATCTGGACATCGAGCCGGTGGAGAAGCCGGAGGGCGTCGCCTGGATCGACCCGATCCATAGGGCCTAGGGGCCGGGCGCCGCGTAGCGATCCACCAGGCGGACCAGGGCGTCCTCGAGGCGGGGATCGCGCAGATGCGGCGAGCTTTCCAGCACGGCTGCGCGGATCACGCCCAGCACCGCGCGCGTCATGATGAAACTGTCCAGGGCGTCGGGCGTCTCCGGTCTTTGGATCAGGTGGCCGGTTAGGGCCGTCTCCCTCCGTAGGGATTGGACGCTTTCGGCGTCCAGGATCGCCTTTAGGGCGGCGCGACGCGTCGCGGGGCGGTCGGCGAGGATCTCGATCTGGGCCCGTATGGCGGCGCGGGTGGCCGAGAGGCCTTCCGCGGCCTCGGCGACGATCCTGGCGCGGACCCGTTCGTTCTCGGCGTACGCCATGGCCACGAGGATCGCCTGCTTGTCCGCGAAATACTCGTAGAGCGTGCCGACGCTGACGCCCGCCCGGGCGGCGATGGCGTTGGTGGTCAGGGCCGCTTCGCCGTCCGACTCCAAAATCCGAGCCGTCGCCTCGAAGATGGCGGCCCGCGTCGCCAGCGCACGCGCCTGCTTTGGTTGCCGGCGTTGGGGTTTCGACATGGCGGACCATCCTTCGACAAAGCCGAGTAGTCATAAGCGAGCTTAGCTCGGATTTTGTCGCCTTCAGAATGGAGATCGCGATGACCTGGGCAACCGAGAGACTGGATCAGATCAAGGCCGGCGTGGTCGATGCGCCCCCCGTCGTACGAACCCTTCACCTTGGATTGATCGACGACTGGGGTCCGGGCTGGGTGCGAAAGCGTTGGGAGCCGAAGCCCGAAGTCCTTAATGGCGACGGCTCTCTATTCGGCGGCTATATCGCCGCGCTCGCCGACCAAATCCTATCCTTCGTCACCATGACGGTGATCGCCGACGACGCGACCTATCGGACCGTCAACCTGCAGGTCCAGTTCGTGAAGATCGGCCGGGCCCATCCGCTGATCATCGAGGGACGGGTCGTGGCGGCGAGCCGCCAGCTGATCACCGTCGAGGCCGATTTCCGTCGCGAGGACGGCGAGCTGATCGCCAGGGCCGGGGCGCAGCAGATCGTCCTGTCGGGCGCTCCGGTCTTCCCTTCCCCCTCGTCACAGCGCGAAGATGCCGCAACGACATAGGGAGACGCGCCATGACCGCCGCCATCGACACCACCGACTGGACCTGTTTCGCCGTCACCATCGAGGACCATGTCGCCCACATCCAGTTGAAGCGCCCCGAGGCGATGAACTCGATGATCCGCGAGTTCTGGAACGAGCTGCCGGCCATCGTGAAGGACATCGACCACAACGCCCGCGCCCGGGCGATCGTCATCTCCTCCACCGGCAAGCACTTCAGCGCTGGGATGGACTTGGCGGTGTTCGGCGGCGGCGGCTCGACCTCGCAGAACCAGGTCCAGGATCGCCACATCAACGCCGAGCAGCAGCGCCACCATATCCACTGGCTGCAGGATTGTTTCGGCTGCCTGGACGACGCGCGGATCCCGGTGATCGTGGCGATCCAGGGCGGCTGCATCGGCGGGGCGGTGGACATGACCAGCGCCTGCGACATCCGCTACGCCAGCGCCGACGCCTTCTTCTGCATCCAGGAGATCAATATCGGCATGACCGCCGACGTCGGCACCTTCCCCAGGCTCTGCAAGCTGATCCCCGAGGGCTGGGTGAGGGAGATAGCCTATACCGGCCGCCGGATGCCGGCCCAGAAGGCCAAGGAGATCGGCTGGGTCAACGAGGTGTTCGACACCCACGAGCAGTGCGTCGACCATGCGCTCGCCACCGCCCGCGAGATCGCCGGCAAGGCGCCCCTGGCGGTCACCGGTTCCAAGGTGATGATCAACTACGCCCGCGACCACACCCTGAAGGACGGGCTGGACTACATCGCCGTCTGGCAGACCGGCATGTTCTCCGGCGCCCACATGGGCGAGGCCTTCAAGGCCAAGGCCGAGAAGCGCGATCCGGTGTTCCAGGACCTGCAGCCCCTGCGCCACGAGATGTGACGGCTACAGCCAGCCCTTCTTCTTGAACCACCAGAACGGCGCGACGGCGGTGAGCAGCATCATCGCCAGCGCCATCGGATAGCCGCCGATCCAGCCAAGCTCGGGCATGTGCTTGAAGTTCATGCCGTAGATGGAGGCGACCAGGGTCGGGGGCAGGAAGACGACGGCCACCACCGAGAAGAACTTGATGATGCTGTTCTGCTCGATGTTGATCAGGCCGAGCGCCGCGTCGAGCAGGAACGAGATGTGGCCCGACAGGAACCCGGAGTGCTCGGTGAGCGCCTGGATGTCGTGCTGGATGGAGGTCAGGTGGCCGCGCCGGGCGTCACTATTCTGAAGCTCGACCGCCAGGGCGGCGAAGCTGGCGAGCCGGCTGAGCGAGAGCTGGCTCTTGCGGATCATTGAGGTCACCGACTGGGCGCGCGCCAGGTCGCTGAGCATCGGGGCGAAGGCCGTGGACGGCGGGCGGTTGAAGATCGCCACCGAGGTGTCCTGCACCAGGCCCGATTCCCGCTCCAGGATCTCGGCCGCGCGCTCGATCACTGCGTCCAACAGCTCGAGCAGGACCTCCGCGCCCTCATCGACCGAATTGTGTACGCAGCGCTGGCCGAAGATTCGGAACGCCTTGAGCTGTTCGTAACGGATGGTGATTAGGTAGCGGTGACCATTTAGCTATTTGAGCCACAGCATGATGGCGGCGAGGGTGACGAAGCCCATGAAGGTGGACGCGAGCTTGTCGTATCGGGTTGCGATGCGCCGGAAGTGCTTGATGCGGCTGAAGAAGCGTTCGA
>NZ_JAUYNW010000052.1 GCF_030698145.1 Phenylobacterium sp.
TCGAACGCTTCTTCAGCCGCATCAAGCACTTCCGGCGCATCGCAACCCGATACGACAAGCTCGCGTCCACCTTCATGGGCTTCGTCACCCTCGCCGCCATCATGCTGTGGCTCAAATAGCTAAATGGTCACCGCTACCTAAACCAATGGGCGAATTTCGGAGACCACCAGTCGCATGAGCCCCTCCCCCACAGGTTCGGCCCCGATCCGCGCCGCGAGGCGCCTGCCGCGCGCGGCCTGGATCGCGCTCGCCGTCGTGGCCCTCGTGGCCCTGGCGCTGGTCGGCTGGCAGGTGATGAAGCCCAAGGCGCCGAAGGACCCCTATCGAACCGCGGCGGTGGAGACCGGATCCATCACCAAGTCGGTTTCGGCCTCCGGAACGCTGGAGGCCCTGGTGACGGTCGATGTGGGGTCGCAGATCTCCGGCCAGATCACCCGCGTGATGGTCGATTTCAACGATGAGGTGAAGCGCGGCCAGGTGCTGGCGCTCCTCGACCCACAGACCTACGAGAGCCGGGTGGCCCAGAGCCAGGCCGACGTCACCGCCGGTCAGGCCGCCCTGCGCCAGGCCCAGGCGGGTCTCGCCGGCGCCCAGGCCGACTACAACCGCAAGCGTACGCTGGTGAACCAGGGGATCTACGCGCCCTCGGTGCTGGACACCTCTCAGGCCGCGTTCCTCCAGGCCCGCGCCGGCGTCGACAGCGCCCGCGCCCGCATCGCCCAGAGCCAGGCGGCCATGCGCGTCCAGCGGGTGGACCTGGGCCGCACGACGATCGTGGCCCCCATCGACGGGGTGATCGTCGACCGCCAGATCGAGCCCGGCCAGACCGTGGCCGCCAGCCTGCAGGCGCCGATCCTGTTCCGCATCGCCCAGGACCTGTCGAAAGTCGAGGTGAAGATCTCGGTCGACGAGGCCGACATCGGCCAGGTCCAGGAGGGCCAGGCGGTCAAGTTCACTGTCGACGCCTTCCCGGACGACAACTTCACCGGGATCGTCACTCAGGTGCGCAAGCAGCCGGTCACTGAGCAGAACGTGGTGGCCTATATCGTCATGGCCGAGGCCGACAATCCGCAGGGCAAGCTGCTGCCCGGCATGACCGCCAACGCCGACATCGTCCTGCAGCAGAAGGCCAATGTCTTGAAGGTGCCGGCCGCGGCCCTGCGCTGGACCCCGGCCAGCGAGAACGGCCAGACCGTGCGCGCGCCAGGCTTCGGCCCGCCCGGCATGGGCGGCGGAGGCGGCGGCCAACGCCAGCAGGGCGGCGGACGCCAGGGCGGCGGCATGGGCGGCCAGCGGGTCGTGGCCCAGCTCGACCTCGACGCGGCCCAGCAGAAGACCTGGGCGGCCATCCAGGCCGACTTGCGCCAGAAGTCGGCGGCGGCCTTCGCCTCGGCCGGCGGCGACCGCTCCGCAATGCGCGAGACCATGCGCAAGAACATGACTGAGGCCCTCGCCAAGCTGGAGCCCACGCTGAAGCCCGACCAGAAGACCAAGCTGGCCGCCCTGCGCGCCACCATGGGCCAAGCCGGCCGCGGCGACCGCTCGGGCTTCGCCGGCGGGGTGGTCTATGTGCTGCGCGACGACAAGCCCGTGCCGATCCCCGTGCGGGTCGGCGCCACCGACGGCTCGTTCACCGAGATCCGCGGCGCACTGAAGGCCGGCGACCAGGTCATCACCGGCGGCGGACCCAAGGCCAAGATCAAGGCGGCCTCGCCCATGGGCGGTCCTGGCGGCGGTGGCGGCGTCCGGGTCCGGATGTAGCGCCGTGATCGAAATCACCAATCTGCGGAAGGTCTATGTCATGGGCGAGGAGGAAGTGGCGGCGCTGGCCGGCGTCACCCTGTCCATCGTCCGCGGCGAGAACGTCGCCGTCATCGGGCCCTCGGGCTCGGGCAAGTCCTCGCTGATGAACATCCTCGGAGGCCTGGATCGGCCATCGTCGGGGACCTACAGGTTCGGCGGCGAGGACGTGGGATCGTTCACCGACGACGAGCTGGCCAGGTTCCGCGGGCGGCGGATCGGTTTCGTCTTCCAGTCCTTCCAACTCCTGCCCCGGTTGACCGCCCTGCAGAACGTCGAGCTGCCGATGATCTATGCGGGCATGGCCCCGCGCGAACGCCGCGAGCGCGCCGCCGAGCTGCTGGAAAGGGTCGGCCTCGGTCCTCGCATGGGCCACAAGCCCACCCAGCTCTCGGGCGGCCAGCAGCAACGCGTCGCCATCGCCCGCTCCCTGGCCAATTCCCCCGACCTGCTGCTGGCCGACGAGCCGACCGGCGCCCTGGACACCCACACCGGCCAAGAGGTCCTGGCGCTATTTCGCCAGCTCAACAGCGAGGGCCTGACCCTGATCCTGGTGACCCACGACCACGACGTGGCCGCCGCCGCGCGCCGGCGCATCTCGTTCCGCGACGGCCTGGTGGTCTCCGACGAGCGGGAGGCCTGAGTATGCGCTCCATCGAGCTGCTGCGCTTCGCCGCCGGTGCGATCATCGCCCACCCGATGCGTTCGGCGCTCACCTCGCTGGGCGTGGTGATCGGCGTGGCCGCCGTGGTGATGATGACCTCGATCGGCCTAGGCGCGCAGCAGCGGGTGACCTCGACCATCGCCGGCCTGGGCTCCAACCTGATCATCGTCTCGCCCGGCGCCTCGCGCGGCGGCGGGGGCGGAGGCGGAAGCGGGTTCGTGATGGGCGCGGCGGGCTCGGGCCAGACCCTGAGCGACGCCGACGCCGAGGCCATCGCCAGGCAGGTGGAGAACGTCACAGCCGTGGCCCCCGTGGTGCGTGGCCAGGCCCAGCTCACCGCCGACGGCGCCAATTGGAACAGCCGCATCGAGGGCGTCACCCCCGACTATCTTATCGCCCGCGACCTCGTCATCGCGTCCGGGCGCATGTTCGACGACCGCGAGGCCCGCCAGGGCCGCAAGGTGGTGGTGATCGGCCAGACCGTGGCGCGTGAGCTGTGGGGCGACCTCGACCCCGTCGGCCGCCGCGTGCGGGTGCGCAGCGTGCCCTTCGAGGTGATCGGGGTTCTGGAGTCCAAGGGTCAGTCCAGCTTCGGCCAGGACCAGGACGACGTCCTGCTGGGGCCGCTGGAGGCCGTGCGCTCGCGCATCGTCGGCCGCCGCGCCCGCGGCGACACCGTCCAGACCATCTATGTGAAGGCCGCCGACGCCGACAGCCTGGACCGGGTGCAGGAGGACACCACCAACCTGCTGCGCGAACAGCACCGCATCCGCCCGGGCGACGACGACGACTTCCAGACCCAGAACATGGCCTCGATCCTCCAGGCATCCCAGGCGGCGGTCGCCACCTTCACGATCCTGCTGGCGGCGGTGGCGATGGTGTCGCTGCTGGTGGGCGGCGTGGGCATCATGAACATCATGTTGGTGGCGGTCACCGAGCGGACCCGCGAGATCGGCCTGCGCATGGCCGTGGGCGCCAAACGCTCCGATGTCCTGATCCAGTTCGCCCTCGAGGCGATCACGCTTTCGTTGGCCGGCGGCCTGGTCGGCCTGCTGATCGGGGTGCTGGGCGCCATCGCCATCGCCAAGCTGGGCTCGTGGCCCGCGGCCATTCCGCCCTGGGCCGGCCCTGTGGCGCTAGGGTTTTCCAGTCTTGTGGGCCTGGTGTTCGGAGCCTATCCGTCCTGGCGCGCGGCGCGGCTCGATCCCATCGAGGCGCTGAGGCGCGAATAGGTCGCAGGCGACAACTGCACTTTCCTCGCAACCTCAGCCGCATCTGGCGAGTTTGCTTGACCGTAACGGAAGTCGCGGCGTCGCCGCCTCCCCCAACGGTCGACGCATAGAGGAGTCGCTCATGGACCTTGATCCGAACGCCAAGCCGAAATCCCGCCGAGGGTTCGCCGCCATGAATCCAGAACGCCGACGCGAGATCGCCCGCAAGGGCGGCGCCAGCGTCCCGGGGGAGAAACGCAGTTTCGCCAAGGACCGCGATCTCGCGGCCTCGGCCGGCCGCAAGGGCGGGGAATCTTCCCGAGGCGGCGGCCGCACCCGCGGCGATCGCCTGGAGAGCTAAGCTCTCAAAAGGACCACCGCGAAGCTCGGAGCGGGGCTTTCCCAGCGCCGCTCCAGCTTCCACCCCGCCTGTTCCGCCAGGCTCGCGAAGCCCTCCACCGTGAACTTGTAGGAGTTCTCGGTGTGGATGGTCTCGCCGGCCGCGAAGCCGAACGTGGCGCCCGCCGCGCGAACCGTCTGGTCGCGTAGGCTCACCAGATGCATCTCCATCCGGCTTTCCTCCGCATTCCACACGGCGCTGTGCTGGAAGGCCGCGAGATCGAAATCCCCGTCGAGCTCCCGGTTGATTCGCGCCAGCAGGTTCAGGTTGAACGCGGCGGTGACGCCTTGCGCGTCGTCGTAGGCCGCGACCAGGGTCGCGGCGTCCTTGACCAGGTCGATCCCCACCAGGAAGCCCGCCCCCTCGCCCAGCAGATGGCGGGCCGCCGCCAGGAAGGCGACCACCTCATGCGGCTGGAAATTGCCGATGGTCGAGCCCGGGAAGAAGCCCACGCGCGGCCGCTCGCCCACGTCAGCGGGAAGGTCCAGGGCGGTGGTGAAATCGTCCACCAGCGGGATCACAGCAAGGCGGGAATAGTCGTGGCCGATCGCCTGCGCCGCGGCGTCCAGAGCCGATGGGCTGATGTCGATGGGGACATAGGCCCCGGTCTGCGGGGCGGCGTCGAGCAGGATGCGGGTCTTGGTGCTGGCGCCGCTGCCGAACTCCACCAGGGCTGCGTCAGTCGGGATGTGAGCCGCCATCGCCGGGGCCGTCTCGCGCAGCAGGGCGATTTCCGTGCGGGTCGGATAATATTCCGGCAGTTCGGTGATCGCCTCGAACAGGGCCGAGCCCTCGGCGTCGTAGAAGTATTTGGCCGGCAGTTCCTTGCGGCGCTGCGACAGGCCCCTGCGGACGTCGGCGGCGAAGGCGCCGTCGGGCTCGGCGATCTGAGCCGGTGCGTCCCAGGCCAGGCGCAGGCCTGAGAACATCCAGCGCTGCTGGGGCTGGAAGAAGTTGCGATAGCTGGCGCGCGCGTGATCCCGCGGCGTGGTGCAACAGCCGCCGCGCAGCACCATCTGGCCGATCATGAACTTGCCGTTGTACTCGCCCACCGCCCCCTCGGCCGGCCGGAAGCCGGGATAGGGCGAATAGGCGCTGCGGGTCCACTCCCAGACGTCTCCGAACATCTGGCGCAGGCCGGGCGCATCGGCCGGCGTCGCAGCCGGCCCGTACTGGCCGCTGCCCAGGAAGTTGCCCGTCACCGGCATACCGCGGGCGGCGTGCTCCCACTCAGCCTCGGTGGGCAGGCGCGCCCCGGCCCACGCAGCGTAGGCGTCGGCCTCGTAGAAGCTGATGTGGGTGACGGGCGCATGGGGCGCGATGGCGCGCCGGCCCTGCAGGGTCATGGCCAGCCAGCCCGACGGCGCCTCTTCCCAATAGAGCGGTGCGGTCCAGCCCTCGGCCTGGACCTTGACCCAGCCCTCCGACAGCCAGAGCTCGGGCCGCGCGTAGCCGCCGTCGGCCATGAAGGCCAGCCACTCGCTGTTGGTCACCAGCCGGTCGGCGAGCCGGTAAGGCTGGAGATAGACCTTGTGGCGAGGCCCCTCGTTGTCGAAGGCGAATCCACGTCCGGCGTGGCCGATCTCCACCAGGCCGCCCGCGAAGTCGACCGGACGCGCCGGGCCGGGATCGGCGCCAACGGGCAAGGCCGGCGCGGGCGCGTAGGCCGGCTTCAGCGGCGACTGGGCGAACAGATGGAGGATATCCATCAGGATCAGTTCCTGATGCTGCTCCTCATGGGCCAGGCCCAGGTCCAGCAGATCGGCGACCGCCCAGGCCTCGCGGCGCAACAGGCGGTCCATGCCGTCGTCCACATGGGCGCGATAGGCCAACACGTCGTTCAGAGACGGTCGGGTCAACAGGCCCCGCTCAGGCCGCGGCTGACGCGCTCCAAGCGCCTCGTAATAGGAATTGAACAGATAGGCGAAGCTGGGGTCGAACGGGGTGTAGCCGGCCAGCCGGGGGACCAGCAGGAAGGTCTCGAAGAACCAGCTCACATGCGCCAGATGCCACTTGGTGGGGCTGGCGTCGGGCATCGACTGGGCCAGCTGATCCTCGGCCGACAAGTGTGCGGTCAGGGCCAGCGTCGCCTGTCGCACGCGGCGATAGCGCGCGGCGGCTTGGGCCTGGGCCGCCCGGTGGGGCGCGGGCGAAACAGCCGTCTCGTCGGAATGCGCCATGGGCTGCTCCTGTCACCGCGTAGAAAGGATCGTCGAAGGGGGGTCGACCGGCCGAGTCGCAGAACGCCGCCGCCCCCTCGGCGTTCCAGGGAACGTGGGTATTCCGCCGCCGTTCGCAAGGCGGAACGGATGGAGTCTAGACGCGTTCACCTGCCACGAGAGGACGGCCATGGGCCGCGCTCGATGGCTCCGGGGGGGTCGAGGACATCATGAGCGGTGAGAGCGACTGGCGTAATGACGTCGTCGGCATGATCCCGGCGCTACGAGCGTTCGCCTGGTCCCTGAGCCACAACGGATCCGACGCCGACGACCTGGTCCAGGACACACTGATCAAGGCGTGGACCAATCGCGATAAGTTCGAGACCGGCACCAACCTGCGCGCCTGGCTGTTCACGATCCTGCGCAACACCTACTACACCCAGGTGATCCGCCGCCGCCGCGAGGTGCGCGACGAGACCGGCGAATATGCCGGCGCCCTGCGCAGTCCCCCCACCCAGGACTGGAGCGTGGCCATGCACGCCCTCCAGGCCGCCCTTGCGCAGCTTCCCGCCGAACACCGCGAGGCCCTGATCCTGGTCGGCGCGGCGGGCCTCTCCTACGAGGAGGCCGCGGCGATCTGCGGCTGCGCGCTCGGCACCATCAAGAGCCGGGTCAATCGCGCCCGGGCCAGGCTGCTGAAGATCATGGACGCCGACGACGCCACCGACGTCATGGCGCTGGAACACACGGCCGGCGTCAACCGCGCCTAGCCCCGGAGCTCAGGCTCGTAGTATGCGGGATCGGTCACAGTGAACCGGATCGCCCATGCGCCGCACCAGCCTCTCCGCCGTCCTCGCCCTGCTGATCGCCGGTCCCGCGCTCGCTGGGCCGAAGGACGACGTAGCCAAGATCGTCAACAGCGCCGCGTTCAAGACCGCCGCGGCGACCCTGGACGCCGAGCATGACCGCACGGTCGCCGACATCGTCACCCTGACCGAGATCCCCGCTCCGCCGTTCAAGGAGATGGAACGGGCCAAGGCCTATCGCGCCATGTTCGAGGCCCACGGCCTGAAGGATGTGGAGATCGACGCCGAGGGCAATGTCATGGGCCTGCGCAAGGGAACCAAGGCGGGCCCGCTGGTGGTGGTCTCGGCGCACCTCGACACGGTCTTCCCTGAAGGGACCAACGTGAAGGTCCGGCGCGAGGGGACCAAGCTCTACGCCCCCGGGATCGCCGACGACTCGCGCAGCCTGGCGGTCCTGCTGGCCTGGGTGCGGGCCCTGGACGCCGCCAAGATCAAGACCAAGAGCGACATCCTGTTCGTCGGCACCGTGGGCGAGGAGGGCGCGGGCGACCTGCGCGGGGTCCGCTACTTCTTCGGCAAGGGCAAGCACAAGGACAATACGCGGGCCTTCTTCTCGGTCGACGGCATCGATCCGGCCCACGTGACCCATGTCGGCGTCGGGTCGAAGCGCTACCGCGTCACCTTCAAGGGGCCCGGCGGCCACAGCTACGGCGCCTTCGGCATCGTCAACCCGATGGCGGCCATGGGCAAGGCGGTCGCCGACCTCTACGCTATCCAGCCGCCGACCGAACCAAAGGTGACCTATTCCGCCTCGGTCACCGGCGGCGGGACCTCGGTCAACGCCATTCCCGACAAGGTCTTCACCGAGTTCGACATGCGTTCGGCCGACGGGGCCGAACTTGCCAAGCTGGAGGCCCAGTTCAAGGCGGTGGTCGAGAGGGCCGTCGCCGCCGAGAACCAGGTTCGTTCGGTCCGCTCGGGCGCGGTCAGCGCCGAGTTCACCGCGATCGGCGACCGGCCGGCGGGCAATACGCCCAGGACCGCGCCGATCGTGGCCAACACCGTCGCGGCCATCAACGCCTTCGGCTACACGCCCACCTTCGAGGCCTCGTCGACCGACGCCAACGCCCCCATGGGACGCGGCATCCCGGCCATCACCATCGGCTCGGGTGGGACCGGCGGCCGCGCCCATTCGCTGGACGAGTGGATCGACGTGGACAAGGCGCCCAGCGTACGCGGCATGACCGTGGGCCTCGCCGCCGTCCTGGCCACCGCAGGGGTGGACTAGTCGTGACGAATTGAACCCTACACTCTCCCCTTTCGAGGCAGGGCTATCGCATATGGCCGTAGATCCAAGTGGCACGGTGGCCAGATGCTCCCCCTCTGGGGGAGCTCCCGGCCGCATGGCCGGGTGAGGGGGACTAAAATGCCCTTCAACGGAGGTTCGACCGGTCTGAGCAGGAG
>NZ_JAUYNW010000056.1 GCF_030698145.1 Phenylobacterium sp.
TCGAACCTACGACCCGCTGATTAAGAGTCAGCTGCTCTACCAACTGAGCTATGCACCCATTCGTCGTTCGGGACCTGTCGAGCCCCGGCGGCGAGGGCGCGGAACATACTTGAAGCGCGGCCGAAAGCAAGGCGTGGGGACGAGGGAAATTTCATGGCCAGGAGAGACCTCACCGGAGCGGTGAATTTCCGTTATCTGGAAGACTTCGCGCGCGGCGACGAGGCGATGATCGACGAGGTCCTGGCGCTGTTCCGCGAGCAGGCGTCCATGTGGTCGGGAATGCTGGATCCGGCGTCGGAAGGCTGGCGCGACGCGGTCCACACCATCAAGGGGGCGGCCCGCGGAGTCGGCGCCTTCGCGCTGGGCGATGTCTGCGCCCAGACCGAGGCGGACGGCGCCGAGAGCCTGAACCAGGTGCGCGACGCGCTGGACGCGGCCCTGGCCGACATCGCCGCCTACGCCCATGAGCGGGCGCTTCAGTCCTTGCGCACGCCGCGTAGCTGATCCCAGACGCCGAACTCGTAGGCGATGCAGCGGTCGATCAGCAGCCGCCACACCGGCTCGGCGATCGCCTCGGACAGCCCCGCGGCGCGGGCGCTGGTCTTCACCTTGGCCACCACGTCCTCGATCCGGGCCGTGTCCAGCACGGTGGCGCGGTCGGTCTTGATGCGGGCGGCGGCGTCCATGTAGCGCTGGCGCTCGGCCAGCAGCAGGACGAGGGCGCGGTCCAGCGCGTCGACGCCCTTGCGGACGTCGGCCATGGTCTCGCAGTCGGCGGGGAGGGGCCGATCGTCGGTCATCAGGGTCATGGGGCTCTAGGACTAAATCCCGGCGCCGTTGTCCAGGGCTCTCAGCGCGGCCTCGTGCGCCTCGGCCTCGGCGGCGATCCAGTTGATGAAGGCCTTGACCTGGGGCAGGCGGCCCTTGGCCTTCGGATGGACGACGTAATAGGCGAAGTCCACGGCCGTCGCGATGTCCAGCGGGGTGATCAGCCGTCCAGCGTCCAGGTCGGCCTGGGCCAGGGTGCGCTTGGCCAGGGCCACGCCGCGGCCGTTCAACGCGGCCTCGATGACCAGGCTGGATTGGTTGAAGCGCGGGCCTCGGGCCCCGTCGATGCTGCGCAGGCCTCTCGCCGCCAACCACATGGTCCAATCGGGGCAGGAATCATCGGGCTCCGGCGAGCCGTCGTGCAGCAGGATGTGGTTGGCGAGGTCCGCGGGTGAGTTCAGCGGCTGGGTCTCGGCCAGCGCCGGGCTCAGCACGGGGATGACGGTCTCGCTGATCAGGCGGCGGACCTCCAGGCCGGGATAGCGGCCCGCGCCGTAGCGAATGGCGATGTCCACCTCGCCGGCTGTGAGGTCGACCAGCTCCAGGCCCGCGGAAAGCCAGACGTCGACCTGCGGGTGCAGCTCCTCGAAGCGACCCAGGCGCGGCACCAGCCACTTGGCGGCGAAGGAGGGGGCGGCGGTCAGGGTCAGGCGCCGGCCGTCCACGGCGGCGGTGAGCATGGAGGCGGCCTCGGCCAGGCGGTCGAAGGCCTCACGCAGGGCGGGCAGGGCGGTCTGGGCGGCGTCGGTCAGCAGCAGGCCCTTGGGCGTGCGCTTGAACAGCGCCGCGCCGACATAGTCCTCAAGGTTTTGAATCTGCTGGCTGACCGCGCCCGGCGTCACCGAAAGCTCGTCGGCGGCCCGTGAGAAATTCAGGTGACGCGCAGCGGCCTCGAACGCCCGCAGGGCGTTGAGCGGCGGCAAACGGCGGCGCTCGGTGTTTCTCTCCATCAAGTTTTCCTGACAGCCCCGGCAGAAGTCCTTGGGTTGCGAATTGGGGCCTCGGCGACCAGTTTGCAACCGTCCGCAGATGTATCGGCCCTTTTCGTCGGCGGGCAAACCGGCGGGGTGGGTGAAAGTCCTTCCCACTCCGATTCCAGAGTTTAGCCTTTAGAGAACCTATAGACCATGGCCCACCGCAAGCCCAAGGCGAAGGAGACCAAGCGCCTTGTCGTCCTGGGCGGACGCGGCGAGCGCGCGGCCGGAACAGTCTGGCTGGTGGGCGCGGGACCCGGCGATCCGGACCTGTTGACGATCAAGGCCCTGAAGGTTCTGCAGACCGCTGACGTGGTGGTGCATGACGGGTTGGTCTCCGACGAAGTCCTCGACCTGGCGCCCGGCGCGGCGCGGCGAATCTCGGTGGCCAAGCGCAAATCGCGGCACTCCTACGCCCAGGAAGACATCAACCGGATGCTGGTCGCCTTCGCCCAGGACGGCCTGACCGTCGTGCGGTTGAAGGGCGGCGACCCCTTCATCTTCGGCCGTGGCGGCGAAGAGCTCGAGGCCTGCCGCGCGGCCGGCGTCGAGTGCAAGGTCGTCCCCGGCGTGACCGCGGCCCTGGCCGCGGCCGCCGACGCCGGCGCGCCCCTGACCCACCGCGGCTCGGCCCAGGCGGTGACCTTCGTCACCGGCCATGCCTCGACGGGGCAGGTTCCGGACCTGGACTGGCCGAGCCTGGCCAAGGCCAACCAGACCGTCGTGATCTATATGGGCGTCTCGACAGCGGCAGGAATCGCCGCGCAGCTGATCGGCGCCGGGCGCGCGGGCTCCACCCCGGCCCTGATCGTCGAGAACGCCAGCCGCGCCGATGAGCGCCGCGTCGTCACCACGCTCGCGGGCTTGCCGCAGGCCGCCGCCGAGGTGGCCGGACCGGCCCTGCTGATCGTCGGCGAGGCCATGGCGCTCGCCCAGGCGGCGACCGCCGAAGTTGTGTCACACGTCGAAGCTCGCGGTCGCGAGCGGGGAGTGAAGTCTTGAAAGCCCTGACCGCAAACCGCCTGGACGACGGCGAGGTGGTGTTCTGGAAGGCCGGACGCTGGGTCGAGCGGTTCGCCGACGCCGAGCTGTTCACCGCCGCCGAGACGGGCGAGGCGGCCGAGGCTTCCGCCAAGAGCCAGGGGACCACGGTGGTCGACGCCTATCTGATCGACCTGGTGGAGAGCGAAGGCCTGTGGGCGCCGCTCAGCTATCGCGAACGCATCCGGGCGCTCGGCCCGACCAACCATCTTGGCCACGGCAAGCAGGCCGAGGGCGGCGCGGCCATCGAGGCCCTGCAGCACGCCTCCGGCGCTGCGCGATCCACCGGCCGCGTCAACCTGATCAAGCGCTAGGAGAGGAGGGAGCCAATGTACCTGTACGACACCCTCGATAAGGAATTCCTGGCCGACCGCGCCAACGAGTTCCGCGAACAGGTGGCCCGCCGGCTGGCCGGCGAGATCACCGAAGACCAGTTCAAGATGACCCGGTTGATGAACGGGCTCTATCTGCAACTCCATGCCTACATGCTGCGGGTGGCCATCCCCTACGGCTCGCTGAACCCCGTGCAGTTTCGCGCGCTGGCGCAGATCGGCCGCAAGTACGACAAGGGCTACGGCCACTTCACCACGCGCCAGAACCTGCAGTTCCATTGGATCAAGCTGGCCGACACGCCCGCGATCCTGGACGACCTGGCGGCCGTGGACATGCATGCCATCCAGACCAGCGGCAACTGCATCCGCAACGTGACGGCCGACCCCTATGCCGGCGCCACGGCCGAGGAGATCGACGATCCTCGCATCTGGTCCGAGGCCATCCGCCAGTGGTCCAGCCTCCACCCGGAATTCTCGTTCCTGCCGCGCAAATTCAAGATCGCCATCACGGCCTCGGCCAAGGACCGCACGGCGGCCAAGGTCCACGACATCGGCCTGATGGTGCGGCGCGCCCGCGACGGGACCCTGGGCTTCGAGGTGATCGTCGGCGGCGGCCTGGGGCGCACGCCCTATGTCGGTCCGACCATTCGCGAGTTCCTGCCCGCCAACCGGCTGTTCTCGTACCTGGAGGCGGTGCTGCGGGTCTATAACCGCCACGGCCGTCGCGACAACAGCTACAAGGCCCGGATCAAGATCCTGGTCGCCGCGCTCGGCGCCGAGGAGTTCGCCCGCCAGGTCGAGGCCGAGTGGGAAAAGGTGGGCGCCGCCGGCGACCTGCCCGACACCGAGATCGCTCGCATCCGCGGCGCCTTCGCGCCCACCAGCTTCGACACCCTGGTCAATCGCTCGGAAGCCTTCGAGGAGGCCAAGGCCGCCGATCCGGCCTTCGCCCGCTGGGCGCGCAACAACCTGCGCCCGCACAAGCGCCCCGGCTATTCGATCGTGGAGATCTCGCTGAAAGGCATCGGCGACACCCCGGGCGACGCCACCTCCGACCAGATGGACCTGGTCGCCGATCTGGCTGAACGCTACGGCCAGGACGACATCCGGGTCACCCACGAACAGAACCTGGTTCTGCCGCACGTGAAGCTGGACGACCTCGCCGTCGTGCACGCCGAGCTGCAGCGCGCGGGCCTGGCCACGCCGAACGTCAACCTGATCTCCGACATCATCGCCTGCCCGGGGCTGGACTACTGCGCGCTCGCCAACGCCCGGGCGATCCCCATCGCCCAGGACATCGCGCGCAAGTTCGAGAACCAGGACCGAGCCGAGCTGATCGGCGAGCTGAAGATCAAGATCAGCGGCTGCATCAACGCCTGCGGCCACCACCACATCGGCCACATCGGCATCCTGGGCGTCGATAAGAAGGGCGAGGAGTTCTACCAGCTCACCCTGGGCGGCTCCGGCGCCGAGGACGCGGCCGTGGGCTCCATGCTGGGCCCGGCCCTGCCGGCCAACCGGGTGGCCGAGGCCATCGATGTCCTGGTCGACGTCTATCTGCGCGAACGCCAGGGCGAGGAGCGCTTCCTCGACACCGTGCGCCGCACCGGCGTCGCCCCGTTCAAGGAGGCCGTCTATGCCGACGCGCATTAAGCTCCAGGCCGACGGGTCCTTCATCCTTGCCGAGGATCCGTTCACCCACGTCGGCGACGACCAGGGCCTGCCCCCCGGCGATGTGATCATCTCGCTGACGCGCTTCCAGTCCGAGGGCGACCGGCTGTTGTCGGAAGGCCGTTCAGTGGGCGTGCGCATCGAGCCTGCCGAAGAGGTCGAGACCCTGGCCTACGACCTGCCGCGCATCGCCGTGGTCGCCGTAGCCTTCCCCAAGTACCGCGATGGGCGGGCCTATACCGCCGCGCGGCTGCTGCGCGAGCGCTACGGCTTCAAGGGCGAGATCCGCGCCGTGGGTGACGTCCTGCGCGAGCAGGCCGGTTTCATGGTCCGCACCGGCATGGACGCCTTCGAACCCGCCGACGGCTCGACCCCTGAGCAATGGGCCCACGTCGCCCATCGTCAACGTCATGTCTATCAACGCGCCGCCGACGGCCGGTCTCCGGCCTTCGCGGAACGGGAGTGATGAGTATGGCTTTCGATAATATCGAGCGTCCCTCGCTCGCCGCCCGCCTGGACGCCGAACTGCGCCACGCCCACCCGGTGACGGTGCTGGAGTCGGCGGTTGAGGTGTTCGGCGACAAGCTGGCCCTGGTCTCGTCCTTCGGGGCCGAGTCCGTGGTGCTGCTGCACATGATCTCGAAGATCAAGCCGGACACGCCAGTGCTGTTCCTCGACACCGGCATGCTGTTTGGCCAGACTCTCGACTACCGAAAGACCCTGGCGGCGAAACTGGGCCTCACCGACGTGCGCGACCTGCGCCCGCACTATCAGGACCTGGCCACCACCGACCCCGAGGCCAAGCTCTGGCAGACCGACACCGACGCCTGCTGCGAGATCCGCAAGGTGATCCCGCTGGACCGGGCCCTGGCCGACTTCGACGCCTGGATCACCGGCCGAAAGCGCTTCCACGGGGGCGACCGTCTGTCGCTGCCGGTGGTGGAGCCGGCCGAGGCCCAGGTGAAGTTCAACCCGCTCGCCAACTGGGGCAAGGCCGAGCTCGACGCCTACATCGCCGAGCACGATCTGCCGGCCCATCCGCTTGTGGCGCAAGGCTTTCCGTCGATCGGCTGCTGGCCCTGCACCAAGCCCGTGGAAGAGGGCCAGGACGTCCGCGCCGGCCGCTGGGCGGGCCAGGACAAGACCGAGTGCGGCATCCACGTCGCCCGCGCCCCGGGCGCGATCAGCAATGTCGGCGGCGACATCTGAGCCGCCGATCAGTTAAAGACGCATCATGACCGAAACCATCGCCCCGGCCGCGCCGACCAAGAAGGCGGGCGCCTTCTTCACAGAGACCGTCACCTTCGTCCAACACTGGACGCCGGAGCTGTTCTCGTTCCGCACCACCCGCGACCCG
>NZ_JAUYNW010000033.1 GCF_030698145.1 Phenylobacterium sp.
TCACGGCTTCAAGATCAAGATCGGCGCCGCCGATCAGGGTTCGGTCGCGACTAGGAGCGTCCATGTGTGAGCGGTTCTTTCCCGGGCCTGAGTTGCGCCGGGACGATGGTCCCGGAAATGACGCGTGTCACCCATAGGTCAGGACGAAAGAAGGGCCGCTATCGCCCCATGGCCTCCCGTCCGAGCGATCTGTATATGGGGCCAAGGCCTTGTCCGGCAATCGTCACGCAGCGTCACCTTGGAAAAAAGAGTCTTATGACCCTCGCCCTCTACGACACCATGGCCCGCGAAAAGCGGACCTTCGTCCCCAAGGATCCGAACCGGGTGACGATGTATGTCTGCGGTCCGACGGTCTACAACTACGCCCACATCGGCAACGCCCGGCCGGTGGTGGTCTTCGACGTGCTGTTCCGCCTGCTGCGCCGACTTTATGGTGAAGATTCAGTGATCTATGCGGCCAACGTCACCGACGTGGACGACAAGATCAACAAGAAGGCCGCCGAGGAAGGGGTGCCGATCGACACGATCACCGACCGCTACCTGGCGATCTATAATGAGGACATGGCGGTCCTGGGCGCCCTGCGCCCGACCGAGCAGCCGCGCGCGACCCAGACCATGGACGCCATCGTCGCCATGATCGGCCGGCTGGTGCAGAACGGCGCGGCCTACGCCGCCGAGGGCCACGTCCTCTTCAACACCCAGGCCTATGGCGACTACGGCAAGCTCTCGCGCCAGCCGATGGACGACATGATCGCCGGCGCCCGGGTCGATGTGGCCCCCTACAAGCAGCACCCGGCCGACTTTGTGCTGTGGAAGCCGTCCAAGGAGAACGAGCCGGTCTGGGAGAGCCCCTGGGGTTCGGGCCGTCCGGGCTGGCACATCGAGTGCTCGGCCATGATCGAGCAGAGCCTGGGCCTGCCCATCGACATCCATGGCGGCGGCATCGACCTGCTGTTCCCCCACCATGAGAACGAGATGGCCCAGGGCCTGTGCGCCGGCCACGACCACAGCATCGGCTACGCCAACTACTGGATGCACAACGGCTTCCTGAACTTCGGCGACGAGAAGATGTCCAAGAGCCTGGGCAATGTGGTCCTGGTCCATGAGCTGGTGAAGCAGGCGCCGGGCGAGGCCCTGCGCTGGGCCCTGCTGGTCGGCCACTACCGCGCGCCGCTGGAATGGACCGGCGAGCTGATCGAGCAGTCGAAGAAGGCGCTGGACCGGCTTTACGGCGCCGTCCAGGACGCCAACCGCTTCCTGGGCGACACGGCCTCGCCGTCGGTGGGCTATGCCGGAGAGGTCAATCCCGACACTGAGCGGTTCATGGCCGCCCTCGACGACGACCTGAACACGCCGGCCGCCTTCGCCGCCCTGTTCGAGCTGGCCGACCGCCTGCGCCTGGCCATACGTGACGGCGCCGAAGGCGAGGCACGCTATCATCGCCAGGTGCTGCTGGGCGCGGCCAACCTGCTGGGTTTTCTGGCCGGCGATCCCGAGGCCTGGTTCCAGGGCGGGGTGGACGAAGGCATGAAGGATCGCATCGACGGCCTGATCGCCCAGCGCATCGAGGCGCGCGCGGCGAAAGATTGGGCCGCCGCCGACCGCATCCGCGACGAACTCACGTCGTTGAATGTAGAGGTGATGGACGGGCCGACGGGGGCGACCTGGCGGATCAAGGAGCCGAGCTAACGCGGGCCGATACCTCTTGGAGAGCCCTTAGGGGCGGGCGGCAATGGCTATGTGTTCTCGTTTTGTTCTTGACAATCTGAGGCAGTTATATACTTGACGGAACAGACCGCTCGGCGGTAGATTCGTCATGACAGGCAGGAGACGCCGATGACCCTTCACCAGCCCGGCCAGACGTATCGCGGAATTCAGTGCAAGGGCTGCGGTGTGACCTTCCCGCTCGC
>NZ_JAUYNW010000034.1 GCF_030698145.1 Phenylobacterium sp.
CAGGTAGCCGTAGCCGCCGTGCAGCTGCAGAGCCTGGTTGGCCACCTCGAAGCCCGCGTCGGTGGCGAACCGCTTGGCCATGGCGCACAGCTTGGTGGCCTGGGGGTCGCGGTTGTCGAGCGCGTAGGCCGCGCGCCGCACCATCAGCCGGGCGGCCTCCAGCTCGGTGGCCATGTCGGCGATCTTGAACTGCAGGGCCTGGAAGTCGGCCAGGTTCTTCCCGAACTGCTGGCGCTGGGTCATGTAGGCCTGGGCCGTGTCCAGCGCGAAACCCGCCCCGCCCAGCGAACACGAGGCGATGTTCAGCCGCCCGCCGTCCAGCCCCATCATGGCGAAGCGAAAGCCCTCGCCCTCGGCCCCAATGCGGTTGGCGACCGGGACCCGGCAGTTGTCGTAATTGACCTGGGCGGTGGGGTGGGCGTTCCAGCCCATCTTCTTTTCCTGAGCGCCGAACGACAGGCCGGGCGTCCCGTTCTCCACCACGATGGCCGAGACGCCCTTGGAGCCGGCCTCGCCGGTCCGCGCCATCACCACATAGACGTCGGAGACCCCGCCTCCGGAGATGAAGGCCTTCGACCCGTTCTGGACGTAATGGTCACCGTCCAGCTTGGCGCTGGTCCGCAAGGCCGCGGCGTCGGAGCCGGAGCCGGGCTCGGTCAGGCAGTAGCTGGCGATCAGCTCCATGCTGGTCAGCCGCGGCAGGTAGCGCTGGCGCAGTTCCTCGCCGCCGAAGCGGTCGATCATCCACGAGGCCATGTTGTGGATGGTCAGATAGGCCGCCGTGGACACGTCGCCATAGGAGAGCGCCTCGAACACGATCGAGGCGTCGAGCCGGGTGAGCGCCGACCCGCCCACGTCCTCGCCGATATAGATGCCGGCGAAGCCCAGTTCGGCGGCCTTCCGCAGCACGTCGACCGGAAAATGCTTCTCCTCGTCCCACTTCGCCGAATGCGGGGCCAGTTCCGCCGCGGCGAAGGCCTGCGCCGCGTCCTGGATCGCCCGCTGGTCGTCGGTCAGGTCGAAGTTCATGGAGGGGCCTTTAGCGCATGGTCGGGATGACGAACGACGAGTCTGCATGACTGTCGCCCTCCGGCCAACGCGCCGTGATGGTCTTGACCTTGGTGTAGAACTTCACGCCCTCGATGCCGTGCTGGTTCGTGTCGCCGAAAGCGCTGCGCTTCCAGCCGCCGAACGAGTGATAGGCCACCGGCACCGGGATCGGCACGTTGATCCCCACCATGCCGACCTGGACGCGGGCGGCGAACTCGCGCGCCGCGCGGCCATTGCGGGTGAAGATCGCGACCCCGTTGCCGTACTGATGCTGGCTGGGCAGGGCGACGGCCTCTTCGAAACTCTCGGCGCGGACGATCTGCAGGACCGGCCCGAAGATCTCCTCCTGATAGGTGCGCATGCTGGGCTTCACCTGGTCGAACAGGCTGGGGCCGATGAAGAAGCCCTTCTCGTAGCCCTGCAACGCGAACCCACGGCCGTCGGCCACCAGCTCGGCGCCCTCGTCGACGCCCATCTGGATGTAGTTGGCGATCTTGTCGCGATGCGCGGCCGAGACCACCGGGCCGTACTGGGCCGCCGCGTCCGACGACACGCCCACCTTCAGGGTCTCGATCTCGGCGATCATGCGCTCGCGCAGTTCGCCCGCGATCTTGGCGCCCACCGGCACCACCACCGGCAGCGCCATGCAGCGCTCGCCGGCTGAGCCGAAGGCCGCGCCCGACAGGTCCTTCACCACCTGGTCGAGGTCGGCGTCGGGCATGACGATGCCGTGGTTCTTGGCCCCGCCCATGGCCTGGACCCGCTTGCCGTGCGCGGTGCCGGTCGAATAGACGTAGTGGGCGATGTCGGAGGAGCCCACGAAGCTGACGGCGGCGATGTCGGGATGGGTCAGGATGGAGTCGACTGCGGCCTTGTCGCCGTGGATCACGTTCAGCACGCCCTTGAGGTCCATGCCCACGGCGGCGCCGGCCTCCATGAACAGTTCGGCCAGGCGGACGGGAACGCTGGGGTCCTTCTCCGACGGCTTCAGGATGAAGGTGTTGCCCACCGCAATGGCGATCCCGAACATCCACATCGGGATCATGGCCGGGAAGTTGAACGGGGTGATCCCCGCCGCCACGCCCAGTGGCTGGCGCATGGAATAGACGTCGATCCCCGGACCCGCGCCCTCGGTGTATTCACCCTTCAGCACGTGGGGGATGCCGCAGGCGAACTCGATCACCTCCAGGCCCCGCTGGATGTCGCCCTTGGAGTCGGCCACGACCTTGCCGTGCTCGGAGGACAAGAGCTCGGCCAGCTCCTGCATGTTGGCCTCGACCAGGCGCTTGAACTCGAACATCACGCGCGCCCGGCGCTGGGGATTGGTCGCGGCCCAGGCCGGCTGGGCGGCCACGGCGGCGGCCACGGCGGCGTCGACCTCGGCCGGGTTGGCGAGCGCGACGCGGGCCTGCACCTCGCCGGTGTTGGGATTGAACACGTCGCCGAAACGGCCGGAGGTTCCCGCGACGGACGCGCCGCTGATGAAGTGTTGGATGTCGCGCATGGAGGCCTCCCTGTTCTTGGCGCCTGCCCTATCAGAGCCGACCGGCCAGCGGTATTGCAGACTTGCGGGTTAGATCATGCAAATATGCAGATCATGTTCGACTGGGACGACCTGAAGGTCTTCATCGCCGCCGCCCGCACCGGCTCGCTGACGGCCGCCGCCCAGCGGCTGGGGGTCGACGCGGCCACCGTCGGTCGGCGGGTCTCGCGGCTGGAATCGGCGCTGAAATCGACCCTGCTGGCCCGGTCGCCCGCCGGCCTGCAACTCACCGCCGCGGGCGCCCAGCTCCTGGCCATCGCGCTGGACGCCGAGACCGCCATGGAGGCCGCCGCCCAGGTCACCCGCCCCGACGTCATCGCCGGCACAGTGCGGATCAGCGCCGCGGAGGGCTTCGGCGGGGCGATCCTCGCGCCCGCCCTGCCCGAGCTCGCCGCGGCCCGTCCCGGACTGCGGGTGGAGCTCGCCGCCAGCGCCGGCTTCCTGTCGCCCGGCCGCCGCGAGGTCGACATGGCCATCACCCTGAGCGCCCCCGACGAGGGCCGGCTGATCGTCGAGCCGCTGACGCCCTACCAGCTCGCCCTCTACGCGGCGCCCGCCTACCTGGCCCGCAAGCCCACGCCCGCCACCGTCGAGGCGTTACGCAGCCTGGATGTCGTGGGCTATGTGGACGACCTTATCTATGCGCCCGAGCTGCGCTACCTGGATGAGATCCTGCCCGGGCTGACGCCGCGCCTGGCCAGCTCCTCGATCGGCGCCCAGCGGGAGATCGTGGCCGGCGGCGGAGGGATCGGGGTCCTACCCTGCTTCATGGCCGAGGGCCTGGTCCGCGTCCTGCCCGACCAGGTGCTGCTCGAGCGGCGCTTCTGGCTCTCGACCCACCGCGACGTCCATGACACCGCCCGGCTGCGGGCCGTGCGGACCTGGATCAAGGCGCTCTGCGCCACAGGCGCCGACCGGCTCGCCCCCTATCGCTCGGACCGCGCCTAGCCCACGCTTCCAAGACCCAGGATGGTCTTCCACTCGGTTGGCGTCACCGGCGAGACCGAGAGCCGCGACTGCCGGACGATCTTCATCTCCGCGAGGTCCGGCCGCGCCTTGATCTCCGACAGGGTCACCGGACGGGCCAGGGGCTTCACCGGCGCGATCTCCACCGCCACGAAGCGGCCCGAGGCGTCGCCGGGATCGGGAAAGGCCTCTCGGGTCACCCGGGCCAGGCCCACCACAGCCGGGCCGGAGCCGGAGTGGTAGAACAACACCTCGTCACCCACCCGCATGCCGCGAAGATTGAGCGCGGCGGTGTTGTTGCGCACGCCGTCCCAGACGGCGCCTCCGTCGGCGACCAGTTCGTCGAACGAATAGGTGTCCGGCTCGGACTTCACCAGCCAGTAGCGAGCTTCCGATCCCATGCGCGTCACCATCCCTTCGCCGAGAAACCATCGGGCGCAGGATCACCGGCCCGCCGCGGCTTGTCGAGCCGCGCCCTCTGGACTTCGGCGGCGGGGAATGCTGGTTCAGGGCCAAGCTCAATCGGAGACGGCGCCTTGCGGACCTTCGGCCTGATCCTGTTCCTGGTCCTTGCGACGGCGGGTTCCGCCCAAGCCGCCGACGACCTCGCCGCCTGGAAGCGCCAGGCGGCCAATGTGACCATCGTCCGCGACGACTGGGGCATCGCCCACATCACCGGCAAGACCGACGCCGACGCGGTGTTCGGCCTCGTCTACGCCCAGGCCGAGGACGACTTCAACCGGGTCGAGACCAACTACATCAACGCCATGGGCCGCCTGGCCGAGGCCGAGGGCGAAGCGGCCATCTGGCAGGACCTGCGGATGAAGCTGTTCATCGATCCCGCCGAGCTGAAGGCGCAGTATGCGAAGAGCCCCGCCTGGCTTCGCAAGCTGATGGACGCCTGGGCGGGCGGCCTCAACTACTACCTCGCCACCCATCCGGACGTGACGCCCCGGGTCATCAAGCGCTTCGAGCCCTGGATGGCGCTGAGCTTCTCCGAAGGCAGCATCGGCGGCGACATCGAGCGGGTGTCGCTCAGCCAGCTCGAGGCCTTCTACGGCAAGAATGCGGTGGCGCTGGCCGCCGACGAGACCGGCGCGGTGTTCAAGGAACCCACCGGCTCAAACGGCTTCGCGATCGCGCCTAGCAACACCAAGGACGGCCACGCCCTGCTGCTGATCAATCCGCATACCTCGTTCTTCTTCCGCTCCGAGGTGCAGGTGACCAGCGACCAGGGGCTGAACGCCTATGGCGCCGTCACCTGGGGCCAGTTCTTCGTCTATCAGGGTTTCAACCCGCACACCGGCTGGATGCACACCTCCAGCGGCGTCGACGTGGTCGACGAGTTCGCCGAGACCATCGCCGGATCGGGCGACAAGCTCACCTACCGCTACGGGTCAGAGACGCGGCCCGTCACCGTCAAGACCATCGCCGTGCCCTACAAGGCCGCCGACGGGACGATGGCGACGAAGGCCTTCACCACCTACGCCACCCACCATGGCCCCATCGTCCGCGAAGCCGACGGCAAATGGATCGCCATGGGCCTGATGAACACCCCGGTCGCGGCCCTGCAGCAGTCCTTCCTGCGCACCAAGGCCACCGACTACGCCAGCTTCCTCAAGGTGGCCGAGCTCAAGGCCAACTCGTCCAACAACACCATCTTCGCCGACGCCAAGGGCCAGATCGCCTACCTGCACCCGCAGTTCATCCCCAGGCGCGACGACCGTTTCGACTACACCAAGCCGGTGGACGGCTCCGACCCCGCCACCGACTGGAAGGGCCTGCACGCGCTCTCCGAGGCGCCGGGTCTGCTCAGCCCCAAGACCGGCTGGCTGTTCAACACCAATGACTGGCCCTGGTCGGCGGCCGGCCCCGACAGCCCCAGGCGCGGCGACTATCCGCGCTACATGGATTCCAATGGCCCCAACGCCCGCGGCGCGCACGCCGCCCTGGTGCTGACCGCGCGCAAGGACTTCACCCTGCCCACCCTGATCTCGGCGGCCTACGACCCCTACCTGCCGGCCTTCGCCCGCCTGGTCCCCACCCTGGTCGAGGCCTATGACGCAACGCCCTCGGCCGATCCCCTGAAGATCAGGCTCGCCGAGCAGGTCGCAGCCCTGCACGGCTGGGACTATCGCTGGTCGGCGGAGTCGACGCAGACCTCGCTGGCGGTGTTCTGGGGCGAGGCGCTCTGGGCCGAGGCCGGTCCCGCCGCCAAGGCCGTGGGGATCAGCACCTACGACTACATCACCACCCGCACGACCGCGGAGCAGAAGCTGGCGGCCCTGGCCAGGGCCACCGACCGGCTCACCCAGGACTTCGGCGCGTGGAAGACGCCCTGGGGCGAGATCAACCGCTTCCAGCGCCTGACCGGCGACATCGTCCAGCCCTTCGACGACGCAGGGCCCAGCATCCCGGTGCCCTTCACCTCGGCCCAGTGGGGCTCGCTCGCCTCCTTCGGCGCCAAGCGCTACCCGACCACCAAGCGCTACTACGGAACCAGCGGCAACAGCTTCGTCGCCGCCGTCGAGTTCGGCCCCAGAGTCAAGGCCTTCGCCGTCACCGCCGGCGGCGAGAGCGGCGACCCCAAGTCCAAGCACTTCAACGACCAGGCCCTCCGCTACAGCCAGGGCGCCCTGCGGGAGGTGTACTTCTATCCGGAACAGCTCACGGGGAAGACGGAACGGACATATCGGCCGGGGGAGTGAGAGGAACCCATCTTGGCCGAGGCTTTGGAAGGGGCTCGCCCGTCGCACTGCCTTGCCATCGGACGTAGGTCACGGGGCGGCCGGTTCTGAGGAAGAGGTCCAGTTCGATCACGCGAGCCATGGCGATCCGGACCGCATTCTCGACGCTCATCCAGCTTCCATACCACCGATGTGACCCCCCGAACCGCCCCGTGGTTGGTCGAGGATGGATGCGTCCAAGCCGTGTGCCGTCTGGCCAAATCTCCTCCGGATATGCGTTCCACAGCCGCTCCGGATCGTCGGTCCAGAACTCGATCATGAATCGCGGCGAATTGTATTTGGCCCAATGGACCCAGATGTCGTCGGTGACCTCGCCGCGCTGGCGGTAGTAGTTGGCCGTGCCCAGTCGGTAAGGGCCTCGCTCCTCCTTCGACCTCCGATCTCTCTTGAATCCGAGGGATGCGATCACGGGCATCAGGTCCCTATTGACGCCTTCTTTCAGCGCCGCTTTTTTCTCGTCGGAGTTCAACGCTCGTCCTCACGACCGGCGGCTTGCGCGCCGAACAGAGCCAGTGGTCCGCCGACCGCACGGCCGACATGCTCGGGAAGCCACCAGTCCACGCGATACTGAGGTCCAAACTTCAGACGCGCTTGGATCTGCGGCTTTGAGAACCGCGCGCCACGACCGAACTTGGCTTCAATGACCGATCCCGCCTTCGTCGCGTGATCTATGAACGTGTGGCCTCCTGAGACCTTCCGTTTCTTATGCATATCAATGGGCACCTGACCCTGGAGTCGGGTCTTGATCATCGACATCCGCTCACCAAGCTTGCCCTTCTTGGTGAAGTGCAACCCATCGGCCCACTTCGTGCCCGCCACGTCGCCGATCCGGCCGAAGTGGCTTCCGACCACCGCATCCCGCTGCATTGCCTCCCAGTCCACCGGGCCACCGGTGAGCGCGCTATGAGCGCCATGCGTGACACCAGCTTCCACAATGGCGCCCGCGCGCGGCCCAAGCCGGGTCGTCGCCAGCGCACCCGCGCCGCCGCCGAGCGCTGCGCTTGCATAAACTTCAGGACTGCTCCAGCGACGGCTGGGAACGTCTGACGCCCCCTGCCCTCCGACGCTCGTCACAGCACCACCCGCTGCGATCGCGGAGTAGGGGAGCGCCGCTCTGGCGCCAAATCGTGCAGCCCGGGGCGCAATTCTCGCGGCCGCCTGCGCGCCTCGCGCGCCGACTTGGGCCCCGGCACCGACACCGCCGGTCGCAGCAATTGACCCGACAGCACCGACGACCTCGCCGGCTAAACGCGCCTTTGGATGGTGCTCCGAGTCATACTGATCCTGTGCGAATTGCAGCGCGCGTAGCGAATTGTAGCGTTCTCTCCACGTGTCGCCCGCGCCGACACCCTCCCACGCATACTTGGCCGCCGCGTACGGGTCCCCCAGGCCAAGCGTAAAGGCGTCGCCCGCGCCATTCGCGGTCGCCGCGGCCATCGCGCCCACGTTCCGCCAGTCGATGCCTGAAGTCCGCGCTGGCGGTGCTGTCACAGAAGTCACCGCCAAGCGGCGCTGCGCGGCACCGGCTGGCGCGGACCTCGCGCTTGGTTTCTCGGTCCGAGCACGAGCCGGAGCATGCCGGGCGATGTTCGCTTCGGCCACCGTCAGCAACGCCCTCGCAGGCAGCGGTATCAAATTGCGTGCGGACACGCTTGCCAACGCCGCAACGTCCCTGCCCGCCGCTTCAGCCTTGCGGAGACCGCTCTGCAACTTTCCGGCCGCATCTCGAAGAATGGGGTGAAGAGGGTCGAATGTGGCGCGCGAGGGCGCGCTCTGGCGGGTGGGCATTCCGCAGGTCTCCGGCTTGATCTGTAGGTTTCAACTCGGCGGCCGGAAACGACGAGGCGACAAAGCGGTCAGCTCAGGTCCAGCGCGAATTTACAATGGTTCAGCTTGATTGAGATGGGCAGTTATATACTTGACGGAACAGACCGCTCGGCGGTAGATTCGTCATGACAGGCAGGAGACGCCGATGACCCTTCACCAGCCCGGCCAGACGTATCGCGGAATTCAGTGCAAGGGCTGCGGTGTGACCTTCCCGCTCGC
>NZ_JAUYNW010000060.1 GCF_030698145.1 Phenylobacterium sp.
GGCGTAGTCGGTCTCGCTCCAGCCCATCTCGTCGGACATGAAGGGCTTCAGCACGCCCAGCATCTGGCGGTCGACATAGTTGATGACCACGGCCGTGAAGAGCAGGCCGCAGATCACCCACCGGCGGCGGGTCATCTTGCCGCCCTCGAAGGCGGTGGTTTCAGCGGTGGTCATGGCTTGCGCCCCTAATGCGTTTCGACCCACGGCGACATCGTTCTTGCAGCCCCGCGCCGTCGCCGCGCGCGGGGCCTTGATCTCAGCCCTCGACGGGCGCCGCGCGATAGGCCCGGCAGGCGATCTCGCCGAAGCCGGCGAAGCGCACCGCGCCCTCCTGGCCCGCGACGATGTCATGGATGCCGGCGGCCGCGCCGGTGCAGATGTACATGCCCTTGCGCAGCGGACGGCCTCGCGCGGCGACGTTCTGCGCCAGCAGGCGCAGGGATTGGACCGGTCCGCCCGGCAGGACGAAGGCGCCGCCTTGGCCCACCACCTCGCCGGCGATCACCGTCTCGCAGCGCAGCTTCTCCAGCGGGATGGTCCGCCAGTTCGCGATGGCCTCGCCGACCATCAGGCCGGCGTTGTTGCCGAAGTCGGAGACCACCGCCGTTGGCCCCAGGATGTTGATGCTGGCGAGCGGGCTGCCGGCCGGCTCCATGCCGATATGCATGGCGCCGATCAGTTCGGCGGCCTCCTCGGCGGTCCAGGTCAGCTTGTCGTCGGGGGCGTCGTGGGCCAGGCGCAGGACATATTCGGCCTCGACGGCGGCGAAACCGCCGTCGAACACCGGGAATGGGGTCACGTCGCCGGGCTTCACGCGCCACAGCGCCTTGGAGAACACCGGGCCGAAGATGCGGTTGGCCTTCAGCCGCGGCTCATGCTCGGGCGGCACCCGGCCCACCTTCCAGCCGACGACCTGGTCGGGCCAGAGGTCGAGGGCCGCATCCTGGACGAGGTAACCGGTGGCGAGATCGGTCGGCAGGGGGCCCGGAAACTCAGACAGGGCGCTCGCGGCCTGGCGCGCGCGGACAAACCGCTGCGCGACAGAAGCCACGGGATAGCCTTCGGCCGATTCCGCCGCGGGGACGCTCACGCGCAAATGCCCTCCCAAGAATCCGCCTCCAACGGCGGTGTTGTCTCTAAAGGAAACCGGTGTCATTTTCAAATCAAGCCCAAATCGGCACGATTTTGCTAATGACCGCTTCGGGCGTGGGAGTGAGACGATGATCAGGATATTGGGCTTGGCCGTGGTGGCGGTGCTTTGCCTGGGCTTGCCGGGCGCGGCGGCGCAATCGCCGGCCAAGGCCTTCGCCCCCGCCTTTCCTGGGGCGCTGGGCTGGGCGGCGGCCACGCCGGGCGGCCGGGGCGGCCAGATTCTGCGGGTGACCACGCTCGCCGCCGAGGGGCCGGGTTCGTTCCGGGAGGCGGTCGAGGCCAAGGGTCCGCGAATCGTCGTCTTCGAGGTGGGCGGGGTGATCGACCTCGGGGTGAAGACCCTGACCATCCGCGAGCCGTTCCTGACCATCGCGGGCCAGACCGCGCCCTCGCCGGGGGTGACCCTGATCCGCGGCGGCCTCGACATCGCCACCCACGACGTGGTGGTCCAGCACCTTCGCGTGCGTCCCGGCGAGGCGGGGCAGGCGAAGAAGAGCGGCAAGGACTTCGACTCGATCTCCACCCAGGGCGTGTCGTTCAATATCCTGATCGACCACAACAGCCTGACCTGGGGCACCGACGAGAACCTGTCGGCCTCCGGCCCGCGTTTCGTCGGCAAGACTCCTGACGAGTGGCGGGCGGGCACCAGCCGCGCCATCACCTTCTCGAACAACATCATCGCCGAGAGCCTGGGCTATTCGACCCACGCCAAGATCGAGCACTCCAAGGGCTCGCTGATCCACGACAACGTCACCGACATCCTGATCGTCGGGAACCTGTACGCCCACAATTATGAGCGCAATCCGCTGTTCAAGGGCGGGGCGCGGGGCGTGATCGCCAACAACCTGATCTTCAATCCAGGCCAGCGGGCGATCCACTACAACCTGATGGCCGCGGAGTGGGGCGACGCCGAATGGCAGGTCGGCCAGGTGGTGGCGGTGGGCAACGTCCTGCGCGGGGGCCTGGACACCCCGGCGGGGTTGCCGTTCTTCCAGCTGGGCGGCTATGGCGACGTGCGGTTCTACGGCAAGGACAACATCGCCGTGGACCGGTTCGGGGTCCCCCTGCCGATGTTCGGCCGCTACACCACCGCCCCGGCCAAGATTATCCAGGTGAAGAAGCCGCCGCTCTGGCCGGCCGGGTTCACGCCCATGGCGGCCGTGGACGTCCAGCAGTCGGTCCTGGCCAAGGTGGGCGCCAGGCCCTGGGACCGCGACGGCGACGACGTGCGCCTGCTGGCCGACGTGGCCGAGGGGCGCGGCGAGATTGTCGACTCGGAACTGGAGCTTCAGGGCTATCCGAATCCGAAAGAGACGCGGCGGCCGTTCGTCCCGGCCGACTGGAACCTGGACGATATGACGCCCAAGCGGCCGGAGGTGCTGGACGCCGGGGCGAAGGCGCGGGGAACCTAGGCGGGTAGGGCGCCGTAGGCGGTCCGGACCGCCGCCTGCCACCGAGCGTCCGCCGCGAGCGTCCGCGGAAACACCTCGCCCAGATCGAGGAATGCGTCGAGGCCGCGCAAGCCTGACAGCTTGCCGGCCAAGGGATCGACGATCTCGACGCCCTCCCGGGCTCGTCGCTCCACAAAGCGCATCCAGGCGGCGATCGGGACGGCGAGCCGGTCCACGGGCCGCCCGGCGGCCAGGGCCTCGGCCGTGGTCTCCAGGATGCGGAAGGGCAGTTTCTGCGAGCCGTCCCAGGCGATCTGGCTGAGCGTGTGGACGATGGCCGGATTGCGGAACCGCTTCAGGATCCCGGCGATGTAGTCGCCCGCTTCGAGATCGAGAGTGAGGGCGATGTCCTGGCGCATCATGGCTTCGACGAAGGCCGCGAGCTCGAGGTCGGCCATGGCTTGGGAGACGGTCTCATAGCCCTTCAACATGCCAGCATAGGCCAGCGTTGAGTGGGCCCCGTTCAGCAGCCGCAGCTTGGCGCGTTCGAAGGCCGCGACATCAGGCGCGATGGTGGCGCCGGCCTGCGCCAGCACGTCGGCGGGCGAACCGGCCTCGATCACCCACTGGACGAAGCCCTCGCGCTGGACCGGCCAGGCGTCGGTCAGGCCGACGGCCCGCGCCACCTCGGCGCGCAGGGCGTCGTCGGTGGCCGGGGTGATGGAGTCGACCATGGTCGAGCGGAAGGCGGTCTCGCCCGCGATCCAGGCGGCCAGGTCGGCTTCGCCCAGGGCGGCGGCGAACTGCAGGACGGCCCGGCGCAGGCGTCCGCCGTTGTCGGAGAGGTTGTCGCACGGCAGCACCGTGAGCGGCGCAAGGCCCGCGGCGCGGCGCCGGGCCAGGCCCTCGGTCAGCCAGCCGATGAAGCTGGCTGGGACCTCCGGCCGTGTCAGGTCGTGGGCGATGTCCGGGTGGGCCGTGTCGAGGTCGCCGTCCGGGGTGAGGCAATAGCCCTTCTCGGTGACCGTGGAGGTCACCAACCACACCTGCGGCGAGGTCAGGCGCGCGAACACCGCCGCCGGCGCCTGGGTGGCGGTCAGCACCTCGCGGATCGAGCCGATCACCCGGAAACTGGAGTCCGCCTCGCGTTCGGCCAGCACATAGAGCCCGTCCTGCGGGGCCAGGGCCTCGCGCAGGCCGGGGCTCCGCAGCGAGACGGCGCAGACGGCGAAGTCGGGGCGCGTCCGCAGCATTTCGTCGAAATACCAGGCCTGGTGGGCGCGATGGAAGGCGCCTGGACCGAAATGGACCACGCCGATCTTGGTCGCGTGGCGCTCATAGGCGGGCAGGGCGGTTCCCGGCCGGGCCAGGTCCAGCCGGGCGGGGGTCAGGCGCGGCGGGCTCAAAGGGTGACGCCGCGCTTCCACAGCGCGATCTCGCGTTCGCCGTTCTCCTCGGACCGGGTGGCCCGGCCCGAAGCGGTGGCCAGCACCAGCGCCATCAGCGCCTCGGCGGCCTGGTCCAGGGGTTGGCCCGCGGCGATGCGGCCGGCGTCGAAGTCGATCCAGCGCGGCTTGCGTTGGGCCAGGCCGCAATTGGTGGCGATCTTCAGGGTCGGCGCCGGGAAACCCAGCGGCGTCCCCCGTCCGGTGGTGAACAGGATCACCGTCGCCCCGGCGGCCGTGAGCGCTGTGGACGACACGGCGTCATTCCCGGGGGCTTCCAGCAGGACCACGCCCGGCCGGTCGGTGCGTTGGCCATAGCGCAGCACCTGGGTCACGGTCCCGCGCCCGGCCTTCTGCACCGCCCCCAGGGACTTCTCCTCCAGGGTGGTGACCCCGCCCTCGATATTGCCGGGGGAAGGGTTCTCCGAGATCGGCTCGCCATGGGCCAGGAAGTAGGACTTGAAGTCGTTGACCACCTCGACCACTGCGTCGAACACGGTCTCGTCCCGGGCGCGAGCCATCAGCAGGTGCTCGGCGCCGAAGATCTCCGGAATCTCGGTGAGGACGGCGGTCCCGCCGGCGCCGGTCACAGCATCTGCGACGCGGCCCACCAGCGGATTGGCGGTGAGGCCGGAAAATCCGTCGGACCCGCCGCATTTCAGGCCGATCACCAGGTCGGAGACGAGGCAGGGGACCCGCTTGTCATGTTCGGCGATCTGGACCAGGGCCTCGACGGCGTCCAGGCCGGCCTCGACCTCATCCTCGGTCATCTGGGCGGCGAAGGCGCGCAGGCGCGCGGGGTCGACGCCCTCCAGGCTGGCCAGCAAGGGCGCGAGCTGGTTGCTCTCGCAGCCCAGGCCGATGATCAGCACGCCCCCGGCGTTGGGGTGGCGCGCCAGGGCCGCGATCATCCCCCGCGTCGCGGCGAGGTCGTCGCCGAGTTGGGAGCATCCGAACGGGTGGGTCAGGGCCACGACCCCCTCCACCCGGCCCGCGAACCGGCGGTTGGCCGCCTCGGCGATCTTCTGGGCCGTGCGCGCCACGCAGCCGACGGTGCAGAGCACCCAGATCTCGTTGCGCGTGCCCACCCGCCCGTCGGCGCGGCGATAGCCGTCGAAGGTTTCCCCGCCGCCGGCGGGCAGGGGCTCCGGGGCGCTGGGGGCGAAGCTGTAGGCCTCGAGCCCGGAGAGGGCGGTGGCCAGGTTGTGGCTGTGGACATGGTCGCCGGGGGCGATGTCGGCGCTCGCCCGGCCAATCGGCCAGCCGTATTTCAGCACCGGATCGCCGGCCGCCACCGCGTTCAGCGCGATCTTGTGGCCCGCGGGGATGGCGGTGCGTGCCGTGACGCCGCCCGCGGAGTCGCCCGCCGCCAGGGCCACGAGGGCCGTGGCCACGTCGTCGCGGGGGTCGATGCGCAGGATTGAGGCGGCGTCTGTCATGGCGACGAAATTGATACCGGTGTCATGTCTAGTGCAAGCCTCACTTGTTGCGGCCACGGGGCGCAGGCTATGAACATCACATAGGACACGGCGGAAGAAGAAACCGGTGGCGGCGCGCGAAGCAGGGACGAAACCCAGGTCGGCCGGGATGGAGGGTTCCTCCCGCCGCCCGACGATCAATGACGTGGCCCGGATGGCCGGGGTCTCCAAGAAGACCGTCTCACGGGTCATCAACGAGAGTCCCTTCGTCAAGGAAGACACCCGCAAGGCGGTGCAGTCGATCATCCGCGAGACCGGCTACGCCCCCGATCCGCAGGCGCGGGGCCTGGCGTTCCGCCGCTCGTTCCTGGTCGGGCTGATTTACGACAATCCCAATCCCCAGCACACGGTCAGCCACCAGCAGGGCCTGCTGGACGCCATGGCCGGGTCCGGCTTCGAGCTGGTCGTGCGCCCTGTGGACCGGACCAGCCCGCGGCTGCTGGACGAGATGCGGGTATTCATCGAGCGCCAGAAGTTGTTCGGCGTGGTGCTGCCCTCGCCGGTCTCCGAGGATGAGCGGCTGGCGGCCCTGCTGCAGGACCTGGATGTGCGCTATGTGCGCATCGGCTCCGTCGCCCTGGACGAGCCCGGTCGCATGCTGGTCAGCCACGACGGCAAGGGCGCGGCCGAGGCGGCCCGCCACCTGGCCGACCTGGGCCATACCCGCATCGCCCTGATCACCGGCCCGGCCAGCTTCCGGTCGTCCGTGGAGCGCCGCAAGGGCTTCGAGGCGGGCCTGGCCGAGCGCGGCCTCAACCTGGACCCCGCCCTGATCAAGGTGGGCGCCTATACCTACGAGTCCGGGGTCAACGAGGCCCAGGACCTGTTCGCCCTGGAAGCCCGGCCGACGGCGGTGTTCTGCCTGAACGACGAGATGGCCACCGGGGTCTACACCGCCGCCCGCGAGCGGGGCCTGCGCATCCCCGAGGACGTGTCGGTGGTGGGCTTCGACGACAGCCCGATCGCCCGGCGGCTGTGGCCGCCCATGACCTCGGTGCGCCTGCCCCTGCGCGACATGGGCCGGATCGCCGGCGAGATGCTGGTGCCCAACCCGCTGCGCGACAAGCCCAAGGTCCAGCCCGACATCCAGCCCGAGCTGATCATCCGCACCTCCACCGCCAAGGCGGGGTAGCGCTCAGCCGACGGCTTAGCGCGAGCCAGCGGGCCGGTAGTGGGCCAGGGCACGCCGAGGTGGCCCTCAGTCACCGGCAGAGTCTCCGGTCGCGAACTCGTCGCCGAGCCGATAGGCCATCTCCGACGCCGGCCGTGCACCGCGAGTAGACTGGACATGGACCAGCGCTGCTCGGGCGATCATGTAGGCCATTCGGCTGCCATCATTGCCTTCAGCGCCGTCGATGGCGGACAGCACCAGCTCGGTCGCCCTGGCATATTGGGACGGTAGGGTCATAGGCCCAGGTTGCACCCATTCGACGTGGCCTTGCACTGCGGCGCATAGGCTGTTCGCCGTCCACTAACAGGAAAGGCCACAGCCTGTGGACAAGCACGGCTCTTTGTTGAAGTTCGGCTTTTAGTAAAGCGCCCACAGAACGCTCCACACGCTCCACACGCTCCCCTGCCACGACAAGATCGGTCATACCCCTGGCAAGGCGCACCGCAGCTTCCACTCTGACCGAGTGCGTGCAGGCGAAAGTTCATTGCCCGCACCAATGACACCGGTTACCTTACGCGCAATCGAGCGTCAGGCTCGCGATCCGGAAACGCCGAAGAGGCCCATGATGGCCAAGCCCTTGCAGCTGAACGACGATCGGCTGTTGCCGGTCGAGCCCACGACGCGGGCGATCGCGCGCGAGCTGTACGCCCAGGTGCGCGGCCTTCCGATCATCAGCCCGCACGGCCATACGGACCCCGTCTGGTTCTCCGAGAACGCGGCCTTTCCGAACGCCACCGAACTGCTGCTGGCGCCGGACCACTACCTCTATCGGATGCTCTATTCGCAGGGGATCGCGCTGGAGAGCCTGGGTGTGCCCGACCGTTCGGGGATGAGCAGCGCCGACCCGCGCGCCGCCTGGCGGATCTTCGCGGCCAACCAGCATCTGTTCCGCGGCACGCCCTCGGCCATGTGGCTGGGCCACGTGTTCGCCGAGGTCTTCGGCTTCGAGGTTCGCCTGGAGCCCGAGACGGCCGACCTCTATTTCGACGCCATCGACGAGAAGCTGGCGACGCCGGCGTTCCGGCCCCGCGCCCTGTTCGACCGCTTCAACATCGAGGCCCTGGCCACCACCGAAAGCCCGTCCGACAGCCTCAAGCATCACCTGGCGATCCGCGACTCCGGCTGGGGCGGGCAGGTGATCACCGCCTATCGGCCCGACCCGGTGATCGACGTCGAGCATGAGCAGTTCGGCCATGCCATGGAGCGGTTCGCCGAGCTGTCGGGGGAGGACGTCTATTCCTGGCGCGGCTATCTGGAGGCCCACCGCGTCCGCCGCGCGGCCTTCAAGGACGCGGGCGCGACCTCCACCGATCACGGCCACCCGACCGCAGCCACCGCCGACCTGTCGCCCGCCGACGCCCAGGCCCTGTTCGAGGTCATCGTCGCGGGCCGGGCCAGTCCCGCCCAGGCCGAGCTGTTCCGCGCCCAGATGCTGACCGAGATGGCGGCCATGAGCCTGGACGACGGCCTGGTCATGCAGATCCACCCGGGTTCGTTCCGCAACCACAACGCCGGGATCTTCGCGGGCTTCGGCCGCGACAGGGGCGCCGACATCCCGACCTCGACCGACTATGTCCGGGCGCTGAAGCCGCTGCTGGACCGGTTCGGCAACGCGGCGGGCCTTTCGGTCATCCTCTTCACCCTGGACGAGACCGCCTATGCCCGCGAGCTCGCGCCCCTGGCCGGCCATTATCCGATCCTGAAGCTGGGCCCGGCCTGGTGGTTCCACGACAGCCCCGAGGGCATGCGCCGGTTCCGCGAGCAGACCACGGAGACGGCGGGCTTCTACAACACCGTCGGCTTCAACGACGACACCCGCGCCTTCCTCTCGATCCCGGCCCGCCATGACGTCGCCCGGCGGATCGACTGCGGCTTCCTGGCCAAGCTGGTGGCGGAGCATCGGCTGGACGGGGACGAAGCCCATGAGCTGGCCATCGACCTGGCCTACAACCTTCCCAAGCGGGCCTACCGGCTGGATCGCCAGCCCGCCGCCCCCATGGCGCTGAGCGCCTGAGACCCAAGGACCTGATCATGTTCAAGAAAACCTACCACGCGACCCATCCGGACATGATGAGGGGCGCCGACAACGAGGCCCTGCGTGACCGCTATCTGGTGCAGGACATGTTCGCCGCCGACACGGTCAGCCTGAACTACAGCCACAACGAACGCTTCGTGATCGGCGGCGCGGCGCCGGTCTCCAAGGCGGTGAGGCTGCCCGACCAGACCGAACCGGCCAGCGCCGCGGGCCATCCGTTCCTGGAGCGCCGGGAGTTGGGCGTGGTCAATGTGGGCGGGGCGGGCAAGATCACCGTCGACGGCCAGGCCTTCGACATGGCCCCGCGCGACGGCCTCTATGTGCCGATGGGCTCCAAGGACGTGATCTTCGAGAGCGCCGATCCGGCCGCGCCCGCCAAGTTCTACCTGGCCTCGACCCCGGCCCATAAGGTCTGCCCGATCACCAAGATCGCCATCTCCCAGGCCAATCCCCTGGAGCGCGGCACGCCCGAGCAGTCCAACGAACGGACCATCTTCCAGTATTTCATCCCGGGGGTCTGCGAGACCGCGCAACTGCTGCTGGGGGTGACGTTCCTCAAGCCCGGCAGCGTGTGGAACACCATGCCGCCGCACCTGCACGACCGCCGCTCGGAGATCTATTTCTACTTCGACCTGGAGGGGGACAATAAGGTCTTCCACTTCATGGGCGAGCCCGAGGCCATGCGCCATATCGTGGTCGGCGCCGACGAGGCGGTGATCAGTCCGCCCTGGTCGATCCACATGGGTGCGGGGACCTCCAACTATGGGTTCATCTGGGCCATGGGCGGGGAGAACCTCGACTATACCGACATGCACGTCCTCGACATCTGCCAGTTGAAGTAGGCGATCCATGTCGTTGCAAATGTTCGATCTTTCCGGCAAGACCGCCGTCGTCACCGGGGCCAACACCGGCCTGGGCCAGGCGATCGCCGAGGCCCTGGCCGGCGCGGGCGCGGATATCGTCGCGGTGGGCCGCACGCCGCCGGTGGACACCCGCTTCGCGGTCGAGGCCAAGGGACGGCGCTTCCACGACATCACCGCTGACCTCTCCACGATGGAGCCGATCGGACGCATCGTGGCCGAGACCGTCGAGCACTTCGGCGGGGTCGACATCCTGGTGAACAACGCTGGGATCATCCGGCGCAACGACGCGCTCGAGTTCACCGAGGACGACTGGGACTCGGTGATGGACGTCAACCTCAAGACCACCTTCTTCCTGACCCAGGCGGTCGGGCGGCGGATGGTCGAGCAGGGGCGGGGCGGCAAGATCGTCAACGTCGCCTCGATGCTGTCCTTCCAGGGCGGGATCCGGGTGGCGTCCTACACCGCCAGCAAGAGCGGCATGGCCGGGATCACCAAGCTGCTGGCCAATGAGTGGGCGGCCAAGGGGATCAATGTGAACGCCATCGCGCCCGGCTACTTCGCCACCAACAACACCGAGGCCCTGCGCGCCGACGAGGGCCGCAGCCGCGATATCCTGGCCCGCATCCCGGCGGGTCGCTGGGGCCGGCCGGAAGACCTGGGGGGGGCGGCGGTGTTCCTGTCGTCCAGCGCGGCCGACTACATGCACGGGGCCATCGTCCCAGTCGACGGCGGCTGGCTGGCCCGCTAGCCCCGTAATCGGCATGGGCCATCCAAGATGCTCCCCTTCTGGGGAAGCTGGCGCCGAAGGCGACTGAGGGGGACTTTGACTCTTCCTGCCGTGGATGAATCCCCCTCCGTCTCGTCGCGAAGAAACGACGATCCACCTCCCCCAAACCGCGCTGCGCGCTGGGGGAGGATCTAGGAGCCGCGCAGTCGTTCGAAGGCCGTTGGGCCGCTTCGGGCCGCGAACGCCGCCACGATCTGGTCGGCGCAGGCGCCGGGTATGGTGTTCGTCGTGTCGACGGTGAAGTCGTAGTCGCCGTGCGCATGGACCAGGCCGACCTGGCTGCGCGCCTGGCCCGGTTGGCGGTCGCCGCGGGTGATTTCGCGCCGCTCGGCCTCGGCGAGATCGCAGTGGACGCCGACAAAGAACACCTCGCGCCCCCGGGTCGCCTCCAGCCAGTCCGTCAGCAGCCACGGCTCGAACAGCACATCGTCGACGAGCACCGAGAGACCGCAGTCGGCGAGGGCCGCCACTGATCTGTGGAAGGCCCTGACCATGGCCTGGGCGCCGGGGCCGAGGTGGAGAGGCGTCGTCCCGTCGGGTTCGTGCGTGAAATGGGTCCCGTGCGGGGTGTTGTGCCAGCTCGGCGGCATCAGCCCGAAGACGAAGGCGTCGAGACTCATGACGACCGGCTGAGGCTGCAGGCGCTTCTGCAGCGAGCGGGCGAGGGCGCTCTTCCCGGCGCTGGAGGATCCGTTCAACAGGATGATCGCCGGGTTCGTCACACGCTAAGCTTAGCAGCGGGGGACCGGGGTTCAACGGCCGGTCGGCAAGCGGTATTGCGGGTGTGACCATTTCGTGGCTATGCTAAGATGATACCGGTGTCAGAAGCTATATTGAGCAATGACACCGGTGTCAGAAATGTTGGGACTGGGATACGTCGATCCGACATGCTGCAAGGCGGCGAGGTCGGCGGTCCTGCGAGGGAGGATGCCATGGGTCGGACTTGGACGATGTCGCGTGCGTTGATGGCCGGCGCTTCGCTGGCGGCGTTGAGCCTCGCCCTGGCGGGGCCAGCAGCGGCTCAGGACGCCCCGTCCGAGGTCGATGAGGTGGTGGTCACCGGGTTTCGGGGCAGCCTGCAGCAGGCGCTGAACATCAAGCGCGACTCCTCGGTCGCCGCCGACACGATCCTGGCCGAGGACATCGGCAAGTTCCCCGACCTGAACCTGTCGGAATCCATCCAGCGGATCTCGGGCGTGGCCCTGGCGCGCGACGCCGGGGAGGGGCGTCAGATCACCGTGCGGGGCCTGAGCCCGCAGTTCACTCGTGTGCGCATCAACGGCATGGAGGCGCTGACCACCGCCGGCGGCACCGATGCCTCGGGCGGCACCAACCGCGGCCGCAGCTTTGACTTCAACATCTTCGCCTCGGACCTGTTCAATTCGATCACCGTCCAGAAGACCGCCGCGGCCCAGACCGAGGAGGGCTCGCTGGGCGCCACGGTCGACCTGCGCACCGCCCGGCCCCTGGACTACAACGGCTTCAAGTTCGCCGCCTCCGGCCAGGCCAGCTACAACACCTTGTCGGAACAGACCTCGCCACGCATGGCGGCGATGATCTCCAACACCTGGGCCGACGACACCTTCGGCGCGCTGCTGTCGGTGGCCTACAGCAAGCGCACCTTGCTGGACGTCGGAACCTCGACCGTCCGATGGGCGACGGGGACCGTCGTCTCGCCGGGCTTCGACGCCCTGCCGAACGCCGCTGGGCTACCGGCCACGGTCAATCCGGCGGCCGCGGCGGTGAACGCCGCCTACCATCCCCGCATCCCGCGCTATGACCGCTACGACCAGGAGCAGGAGCGCCTGGGCGCGACCTTCGCCCTGCAGTGGAAGCCCAGCGACCGCACCGAGCTCACCTTCGACCTGCTCTACGCCAAGCTGGACGGCAATCGCGAAGAGCAGTTCCTGGAAGTGCCCTCGTTCAGCGTCAACGCCGCCTGCACCGCGGCCAATGTGGCGACGAGCTGCGGCATCGCCGACACCAACGTCACGGCCTCGACGATCGACGCCAACAACACCCTGGTGGCCGCGACCTTCAACGACGTCGATCTGCGGGTCGAGGATCGCTACGACGAGCTGACCACGACCTTCACCCAGTACTCACTCGACTTCACCCACGAGTTCTCCGACAGCCTGCGCATCCACGCCCTGGCCGGCAGTTCGAAGTCCGACCACGACAATCCGATCCAGACCACGATCATCTGGGACCAGTTCAACGTCGACGGCTACCGCTACGACTACAGCCAGGGCCGGGCGCCGCTGCTGACCTACGGCAACGCCAACCTGACCGACGCCAACACCTGGACCCTGACCCAGGTGCGCATGCGGCCCCAAACGGCCACCAACACCTACGACACCGTCCAGGCCGAGGTGGAGTTCGAGCCCAACGAGATCTTCAAGTTCTCGGCCGGGCTGAACTGGAAGAGCTACGACTTCGAGAGCACTGAGCTTCGCCGCTCCAACGGCACCAGCGCCAACCAGGAGACGGTGGTGCCCGCGGCGGTGGCGGCCATCGCTCGGGCGAGCTACGGCAAGACCGTCACCCTGCCCACCGATGGGCTGGACGCGCCCGCCGGCACGGTGACCAACTGGGTCTCGCCGAACTATTTCGCCGCGGCGACCGCCTTCAGCCTCAACGACCCGACCGCCTTCGGCGGCGCTTGGCGGCTGGGCTCCGAACCCGCGCTCGGCAACAACCGCGGGGTGTCGGAAGAGGACAAGGGCGGCTTCGTCCAGGTCGACTGGTCGACCGAGATCGCGGGCATGCCGTTCCGCGGCAATGTCGGGGTGCGCCACGTCCAGACCCAGCAGAGCGCCTCGGGCTTCACTTTCCTGTCGGGCGCGGCGGTGTCGGTCACGGTCGATCGCGCCTATGAGGACACCCTGCCGTCGCTGAACGCGGTGCTGGAGCCGATGGAGAACCTGCTGATCCGGTTCGGCGCGGCCCAGACCATGTCGCGGCCGGACCTGGGCAACCTGACGCCCGGCGCCACGGTCAGCGTCTCGGGCACCACCCGCACGGTCACCGCCGGCAACCCCAATCTCGATCCCTTCCGGGCCGACGCCTACGACCTGTCCTTTGAATGGTACTACCAGCCCGAAGCCCTGATCAGCGTCGCGGTCTTCCAGAAGAAGATCGACAGTTTCGTCCAGACCCTGGCGACCGGCATTCCCTTCACCGGCAATCCGTTCGGCATTCCCGACAGCGTCGCCGTGGCGGCCTGCGGCTCGACCCCGGGCTGCAGCCCCTCGGCCAACTGGCTGTTCTCGACCCCGCGCAACACCCCCGGCGGCGACCTGAAGGGCTACGAGATCAGCTTCCAGCAGCCGTTGACCTTCCTGCCCGGGCCGCTGTCGCACCTCGGGATCCTGGCCAACTACACCTACGTGAAGTCGTCCATCGACTACCTGAACGCCGCCGGCGCGGTGGTGGCGACCAACGACATCACGGGCCTGTCGCGCAAGGCCTACAACGCCACGCTCTACTACGAGGACGAGAAGGTGAGCGCCCGGGTCTCGGCCAGCTATCGCAGCCGCTACCTGACTCGCGTGCCCGGAGCCGAGGCCGGCACGACCTATGACGGTGTCAACGAGACGTTCAATGTCGACGCCTCGTTCACCTACACCTGGAACGACCATCTGAAGTTCACCTTCGAGGGCGTGAACCTCACCGACGAGTTTCAGGACCAGTTCAACGACCAGACCGACCGGCTCTCGTTCTATCACCACACCGGCCGCGAGTTCCTGGTCGGGGTCCGCTACACCTACTAGCCGCCTTCTCCCCAAGAAGAGCACTCTGTCGGCGCGCCGGGATGATTGGCGCGCCGCTTTTTCAAGGAGATCACCTGCGTGGGCCGCGTCGTCTGTTTCGGGGAAATCCTCATCCGGCTCACGGCGCCGGACGCCGAGCTGCTGCTGCAGTCGCCCAGCCTGAAGGTCTGCTTTGGCGGGGCGGAGACCAATGTGGCGGTGTCCCTGGCGAGGTTGGGTCATGAGGCGGCCATGCTCTCGGTGGCGCCCGACAATGCGCTGGGCCGGGCCGGGATCGACGAGCTGCGCCGCTACGGCGTCGACATCTCGCGCGTGATCGTGACGCCGGGCCGCCAGGGGCTCTATTTCCTGACGCCGGGCGCGGCGCAGCGGACCTCCCACGTGCTCTATGACCGGGCCGGGTCGGCGTTCGCTCTCGGCGCGAGCGGGCTGGACTGGGACACGGGGCTGGCTGGGGCGGAATGGCTGCACGTCTCCGGCGTCACCGCCGCCATCGGCCAGCAGACGGCGGAAGCCGCCATCGCCGCGGTGCGCGCCGCCCATCGGCTGGGCGTCAAGGTGTCGATGGATTGCAACTACCGGGCTAGCCTCTGGCAGGCCTGGAACGGCGACGCGCCGGCGATCCTGGCCGAGATGCTGAGCCACGCCGACCTGGTGTTCGGCGACCATCGCGACATCGCCCTGGTGCGGGGGGCGAGGCTCCCCGCCGCCCAGCCGGGCGAGAGCACCGGCGATCTGCGCCGACGCGCGGCCAGCGCGGCCTTCGAGGCCTTCCCGAAGCTGCAGCGGATGGCCTGCACCGACCGGGTGCAGCACACGGTCAATCATCACGACATCTCGGGCCTGGTCTTCACCCGCGAACGCACCTGGCGCACCGAAAGCCGGCCGCTGAACCCGATCATCGACCGGATCGGGGGCGGCGACGCCTTCGCCGCGGGGATCCTGCACGGCCTGCTCGCCGGGCTGGAGGAGGGGGCGGGGCTGGAGTTCGCCATCGCCGCCGCGGCCCTGAAGCACGCCACCCCCGGCGACTTCAACCTGGCCACTCGCGCCGAGGTCGAGGCCCTGGTGGCCAGCGACAGCCTGGACGTGCGGCGCTGATATGACAGAAGTTTAATCCGCCGCCCCGCGCCACCGCTGATCGGCGGTGTATGAAAGGCCCCAAACGCCACCGGCGCCGCAGAGCGCCGCGCCTGGGAGCCCGCAATGAACTCTTGGAAGTCCGTCCTGCTGGGGGCCTGCGCCCCGATCCTGCTCGCCGGCTGCGCCACCGTTCCGCCGCCGCCGTCGGCCGCCCCGCAACCCGCTCCGCCGCCCGTGGCCGAGGCGCCCAAGCCCAAGCCGAGATTCGGGACCTTCGGCTTCGACGTGGCCGGCATGGACACCGCCGTCGCGCCCGGCGACGACTTCTTCGCCCACGCCAACGGCGCCTGGGTCAAGACCACCGAGATCCCAGCCGACCGAGGCAGCTACAACACCTTCACGGTGCTGACCGAGGCCGCCGGCGTGCGGACCCGGGCGATCATCGAGGACGCCGCCAAGGCTCAGGCCCCCGAGGGCTCCGAGGCCCGCAAGATCGGCGACTACTACGCCAGCTTCATGGACGAGGCGGCAATCGCCGTCGCCGGCCTGACGCCGCTCAAGCCCGAGCTCGACCGGATCGCCGCGATCAAGACCCGCGCCGACCTGTCGCGCGAGCTGGGGCGGGGCCTGCGAGCCGACGTCGACGCGCTCAACGCCACCGACTTCCAGACCGATCGGCTGTTCGGCCTGTGGGTGGCCGAGGACATGAACGACACCACCCAGTACCGGCCCTATCTGATGCAGGGCGGGCTGTGGCTGCCCGACCGCGAGTACTATCTGGCCGACACGCCGCGCTTCAAGGAGTTGCGGGCCAAGTACCAGGACCACGTCGCCCGGATGCTGACCCTGGCGGGCTACGCCGACGCCCCGGCCCGGGCGGCGCGCGTGCTGGCCCTGGAGACCGCCATCGCCAAGGCCCACTGGACCGTGGACGCCACGTCGGACGTGGCCAAGGCCAACACCGTCTGGACCCGCGCCGAGCTTGCGGGAAAGGCCCCCGGCCTCGACTGGAACGCCTACCTGACTGGAGCGGGCTTGGAGGCCCAGCCCCGGCTCGGCGCCTGGCAGTCCAGCGCCATCGCCGATATCGCCAAGCTGGTCGGCCGCCAGCCGATCGCGGCCTGGAAGGACTATCTGGCCTTCCATGCGGTGGCGCGGGGCGCGCCCTTCATGGGCCAGGCCCTGGTCGAGGAACACTTCGCCTTCAACGGCACGGCGCTGAGCGGCACGCCGCAGCAGCGCGACCGCTGGAAGCGGGGGGTGGACAACACCAGCCTGGCGCTCGGCGAAGCCGTCGGGAAGGTCTACGCCGAGCGGCACTTCTCGCCGGAGGCCAAGGCCCAGGTGCGGGAGATGGTGAGGAACCTGCTGGTCGCCTTCGACGCGCGGGTCGACCGCCTGGACTGGATGAGCCCGCAGACCAAGTCCAAGGCCAAGGAAAAGCTGGCCAACTTCAAGGTGGGCGTCGGCTATCCCGACAAGTGGCGCGACTACTCGGGCCTCAGCATCGTGCGCGGCGACGCCTATGGCAACTGGGAGCGGGCGGGTCTGTTCGAGTATCGGCGCAATGTCGCCAAGCTGGGCAAGCCGGTGGATCGCGACGAGTGGTACCTGCTGCCGCAGGACGTCAACGCGCTGAACATGCCCATGCAGAACATGATCATCTTCCCGGCCGCGATCCTGGAGCCGACCTTCTTCGATCCCCACGCGGACGCGGCGGTGAACTACGGCGCCATCGGCGGGGTGATCGGCCACGAGGTCGTGCATGGCTTCGACGACATCGGCGCCCTGTTCGATCCCAAGGGCAATTTGAAGAATTGGTGGACCGAGGCCGACATGGCCCAGTTCAAGGCCCGCGGCCAGGCCCTGGCCCGGCAGTACAGCGCCTATGAGCCGCTGCCCGGCCTGCACCTCAACGGTGAACAGGTGCTGGGCGAGAACATCGCAGACCTGGCGGGCCTGGCGACGGCCTATGACGCTTACCACCTGTCGCTCAAGGGCGCGCCGGCCCCAGTGATCGACGGTTTCACCGCCGACCAGCGGTTCTATTTCGGCTGGGCGCAGAACTACCGGTCCAAGTTCCGGGAGGCCGCCCTGCGGCGCGCGGTGCTCACCGGCGTCCACTCGCCGGGCATGTATCGCGCCCAGACCGTGCGCAACCAGGATCCCTGGTACGGCGCCTTCGACGTCAAGCCGGGGCAGGGGCTGCACCTGGCGCCCGCCGATCGGGTGAAAATCTGGTAGCCCAGGTCGTCCCCATCGACGATCCGGACGACCCGCGGGTCGCCGCCTATCGCGACGTGCGCGAGCGCGACCTCGTGGGCCGCCAGGGCCTGTTCGTCGCCGAGGGCGAGGTGGTGTTGCGGGTGCTGGCGCGGTCACGCCTGCATCGGCCGGTCTCGCTGCTGATCGCCCGCAAGCGCGTGGCGGCCCTGTCGGAGATCCTCGAGACCATTCCGGACGACGTGCCGGTCTACGCCGCCGGCCAGGCGGTGATGGATGCGGTGGTCGGCTTCCCGATCCATCGTGGGATCCTGGCCTTGGGAACCCGCATCGCCGATCCAGACCCGGCTGAACTGTTGGCCGGCCTCCCGGCGCGCGCGCTGGTGCTGGCCCTCTGCGGCATCGCCAACCACGACAACATGGGCGGACTGTTCCGCAACGCCGCGGCCTTCGGCGTGGGCGCGGTGCTGCTGGACGCAGATTGCTGCGACCCGCTCTATCGCAAGGCGATCCGGGTCTCGGTGGGCGCGTCGCTGGTCACGCCCTTCGCGCGGCTGGCGCCGGGCGCGGACCTGCTCGGTCTGCTGGAGGGGCAGGGCTTTGGGGCCTTGGCGCTCAGCCCAAAGGGCGCGACGACCCTGGCGGAGCTCTCAAGGCCGCCAAGGGCCGCCGTGGTGCTGGGGGCTGAGGGGCCAGGGTTGGCCGAGGCGCTGCTGGCGCGGGCCCGCACGGTGCGGATTCCCATGGCCGACGGTTTCGACAGCCTCAACGTGGCGGTGACCGCGGGCGTCGTCCTGCACCACCTCGCCTTCGCGGCCCTAGAGCAAAATCCGATTTGACTGGATCGGATTTTGCTCAGGACTCTTTGAATTTAGACCATTTTCTTCGCCGAACCGGTATCCACTTCGGCGGAAAATGGTCTAGCGGCGGACTAGCGCGCCCGGCGGACGGTGGCGACGCCGTCATCCGATTCATCGATCAGCGAGCGCGTCAGGTTGAGGATGGCGGTGCGCAGGGCCGGTTGCTGGACGCTGGCGAAAGCCTCGAGCAATTGCACCGCGCCAGGCACGGCCAGTTTCTCGAACAGGCTCTCATCGCCCTGGGGACTGGCGGTCTCACCGACAAGTTCGCCGACCGAGGTGTCCAGCTTCTGGGCGATCTTCACCAGCATCGAGGCCGAGACGCGGTTCGCGCCGCGCTCGTACTTCTGGACCTGCTGGAAGCTCACGCCCAGGTGGTCGGCCAGGGTCGACTGCGAGATGCCCAGCCACTTGCGCCGAACCCGGATGCGGTGACCCACCGCCACATCGATCGGATCCGGGCCTTGGTCTTCGCCGTTCTCGTTCACCGAAACGTCCTCTTCGCGACGCCTACTGCGCGCATACCGTTATTTGACACAGCGGCAAGCTAAGCCGCTACACCTTTATGGTGAAGTGGACGTTGCGCCGCACCGCAGCGTTAATATTCAACTTCCAGGGGAATTCAAGCGTTTGGGGCGCGATCCTGAAGGATGGCGTCGATCTGGTCGAGGACGGCGAGCGCGGTTTCCTCGCCATGACTCTCGCAAATCTCATGGGCCCGCTGGATGATGCACGACAGCGCCGCCAGATCGCGAGGACCCAGCAGGCTGGCCATTTGCAACAACTGTTCGGTCTCGTCCGAACGCGGCCCGGCGGCGTCGGCCCGGGCGGCTCGCGGCCGCGACTGACGGTCAAGGATCTCGAAAGGCAGTTTTTGGGTCATGGGGCGTTGGCCGCGGCGAGAGCCCCGGCGTCCTCTATAAACAACTCTTGGGAATCGATGATGCGGGCCATCGGCGACAGGGATACGAGCGGCGCGGCCAGGGCCTGACGCAGGGCGAGGTCGCCACCGCCGCCGAGCGCCACCGCGTCGCGGACCACCTCGACCGTCAGATCGCGGTCGACCGCGGCGAAAGCCGTGGCCAGCACGCTGTCGCACAGGGAGAAGCCGATCAGGGCCAACGGTCCGCCATAGGCACGGGCCGCCTGGCAGAAGCCCCGGTGGGAGAAGGCCGAGGGCCCGCTGCGCAGGTAGATGGGTTCGCTGGGCAGCGGCTCCAGCCCGACGATGGGCCGGCCGTCCTCCAGCGTCGCCTCGCGGCGATGGACGTGCAGGATCGGCCAGCGCCGGCGGCGGGCCTGCTCCAGGACGCGGCGGCAGGCTTCGAGCGACCGATCGGCGCCGTCGGACACCCCCGACAGCCGGCCGCGCTGCAGGTCGAGGCACACCAGGACGGAAGGGCCTGATCTCATTGAACGGCCGCGCCGAAATTGGCCGCGGGCCGCGCGGCGGAGCGGTCCAGCACCCCAGCCTCGTCCCAGGCGCCCTCGGGGCGCAGCAGCTCCAGTGGGGAACTGTCGAGGGTGAGCGCGTCGGCGGGCGGAACGCCCTCGACGATCATCTCCACATAGTCATGGTCGGAGACCACGAAGCTGCGTCGCTCCTCGCGGACGTGCGCATTGAAATACTGTTCCCAGAACGGGATGAGCCGAACCTGGCCGTAGCCGAGGATCTGGCGATAGTTCTTCTTCTCGGCCAGGCGCTTGGCGGCCAGGATCAGCATCAGGGTCGCACGGCCGCGCCGGTGCTCGCGCCGGACTGCGACGCGCTCGACCTTGGCGAAGTCGGCGAACCAGCGGATGCGCAGGGTGCCGATCGGCTCGCCGTCGCGGCGCAGGACGAGGTGGGTGGCCCCGGCGAAGTCGTTGCCGTCATACTCCTCGTCATATGGGCAGGCCTGCTCGCCCATATAGACCAGGGTGCGCACGGCCATGGCCTGCATCAGGTCGTCGAGGGTTCGGCAGACCCTGACCTCCAGCTTGGCCTCATCGACCTCGGTAGGCGCGCGCGCTTCCAGCGGCATGCGGACATTGGCGTTCATCAGGCGGCCTTTCTCTGCCGCCGCCAGGGCGGCGCCGTGACCAGTCCACCGGGACCGGGGACCGGATAGGCGCCGATACGCTTGAGCAGGGTGCGTTCGCCGCCGGGGGTGGCGGCCCGTCCGTAGAGCGGCAGGTCCGGATGGATCTCGCGATGCAGACTGACGGCGCCGGCCATGACGCTCGCCCGGCCGCGCCAAGTGGCGCCGGCCATGCCCCAGCCATACCAGGCGATCACCGGATCGCCGGGGCGGGCGATGAGATCCAGCGGAGGATCGACCCCGTTCAGGACGCCAGCGGCCAGGGTGGCGCGCGCCGCGGGCTTCAGCGGGAAGAGTGCAATCACCCCGGCCAGTCCGCCATCGGGGCCTCTGAGGGCGAAAGACGAGCACCCGGTCCAGGCCTGGATAGTCGAAAGGGTCGTGACGGTGGCGATGTGGGGGCTGACGGTGCGCGCGGCCAGGTCGCGACCCTCGGCGATCTGATCGGCGTCCGCCAGCCGCATGCCCAGTCTGGCGAGGCCTAGGACGGTTCGTTCGGCGAAATCGCGTACGAGAGACATCGTCGTCGCCTTCTTGTGCGAAGCGCTCATTTGGTAGAGCGTCAGCGACGGACTGGGCGCCCTCGAACTTCGCATGGGGTCGCCACGCCCTTGATAGGGACCTGGATGGACACGCGAGACGGCGCACGCGCCGACTGGGACGACATCAAAACCTTTGTCGCGGCCGCCCAAACCGGCAGTTTCGGCGCGGCCGCGCGACGCCTGCGCACCACCCAGCCAACGGTTACCCGTCGCATAGACGACCTGGAGACGCGCCTCGGAACGCGGCTGTTCGACAGGGGCCTGCGCGGCGTGACGCTCACCCGCGCCGGGGAGCAGGTCTATGATCGCGCCCTGACCATGCAGCGGGCCTCGGTGGAGATCGAACGCCTGGCGCTGGACAGCGAGCGGCCCGAGGCCGGCGAGGTGACCATCGCGGCGCCCGAAGGCATCGGCGGCTTCATCATCGCCCCGGAAATCGCGGAATTCATGAAGGAAAACCCCGGAATCCGCATGGGGTTGGACTGCGGCTTCTATCCCGAGAACCCGGTCGATCCGCATGTGGATCTGTCGATCCAGCTCACCGACGCGACCACCGCGCCGGAGATGACCGCCATTCCGCTGGCGACCCTGCACTACGCCTTGTTCGCCAGCCGCGAGTACCTCGACACGTATGGCGCCCCCACGCGTTTGGAGGCGGCGGCGGGCCATCGGTTCGTTTATCACTCCGCCCAGGTCCGCGAACGAGGGGTCTGGGGGGCGAAAACCTCCGCCTTCATCGAACTGGCGGGGCCGGCGTTGGTGCTCAATTCGTCCACGGCGATGCTGCACGCCATCCAGCGCGGCGCGGGGGTGGGCGCGATCCCGACGGCGATCAGCGCCCTCGAGCCCGATCTGGTGATGCTGGACATCCCGCCGCTGGCCTCGGCGACGCTCTGGCTTTGCCACCATCGCGAAGCGTTGAAGTCGGCGCGCGTCAAACGGGTTTCCGAATGGCTGGTCTCGATCTTCGACGCCCGCGAGCGGCCCTGGTTCCGGCCGGAATTCGTTCACCCATCTGAGTTCGCCGGATGGTCGTGGCCCGCGGCCACCGCGGCTGTGCGCGGATAGGACGCGCGTCGTACCGGACGCCCTAAATCCGACCTTAACCTTGTCGAACCACACTCCTTCGCCAGTGGCGTAAGAAAAATAACACGGGGAGTGCGATGTCGGCCGAGGCGGGGGCGACCCCAGAAGCAGACGTGCGCCCATTCGGCCTGGATATCTCTCAGGCCGTCTGCGATCGCGCGACGCGGCTGGCCCGGACCCTGTTCGGCGCGGTCGACGCGCGCATCCTGCTGGTCAGCGGCGACGCCACCTGGAGCAATCGCGACCCCAGCGGCAAAGTTATGCCGAGCCGGCCCCCGGCGGTCGACATCATCCTTGAGAGCGGGGAGTTGCTGTGGGTGGCCGACACCCGGCTCGATCCGCGGTTCCGTGACTCTCCGACCGTGGTGGGTCCCCCCCATGTGCGGTTCTGCGCTGGGGCGCCGATCCTGCTGGGCGATGGAACCTGCGCCGGCGTGCTGGGCGTAACCGGCTTTGAGCCGACCCCTTTCAATCAGAGCCTGGCCAATCGTCTGCGCGATCTGGCCGACACGGTGGCCGACGAATGGGAACGTGCGCGCGCGACGCATGCGCGCGAGGAGAGCGAGCGCGGACGCGCTGAGCTTTCGACGACCATGGCCGCGATCTTCGGCGCCTTGCCCGGAACGGTCGTGCTGACCGACCACGAGTTGCGGGTGCTCTGTTGCAACCCCGCCTGGGCGCGGCGCATCGGCTACGAGGTCGGCCAGGTGATCGGGCGGTCGCTCTATGAGGTGTCGCCCTGGGCCGAGAAGCACCGGGCCAGCTACGAGCGCTGTCTGGCCGGCGCGACGATACGCAATGAGCGGTTCCCCGCCGCGGCCGCCGACGGACGGGCGGTCTGGAGCCAGATCGAGCTGGCGCCTTGGTGGAACGCGCGGGGCGAGGTCGGCGGCATGGTCGCCGTCAGCCTGGACATCACCAACATGGTCGAGGCGCTGGACGAGAGCACGCGCTCCGAAGAACGGCTGACGCTGGCCATGGAGATCGCCGAGTTGCATGTCTACGAGGTCGACTGGGTTCGCCGCGAACTGGTCAAGACGGGGTGCGAGGACACCTTCTTCACCGAGCCGAAGACCTACGACGAGCTCTTCGCCGACATCTTCGGCACCATCGACCCGCGCGATCGCGCCAATGTCATGCAGCATTGGGATCGGCACCTGAACGAGGGTGCGCCCTATCGTCCTGAGTACCGTGTGGTGCGCTCGGACGACAAGGAGGTCTGGGTGCAGGGCGCCTGCCGTCTGATCAACGACGACAAGGGCCAGCCCCACCGCCTGATCGGCGCGCTGCAGAACATCACCGAGCGCAAGGCCGCCGAGCGCGCCCTGCTTCAGGCCAAGGAAGACGCCGAGACCGCCAATCGGGCCAAGTCGACCTTTCTGGCCACCATGAGCCACGAGATCCGCACGCCGCTGAACGGCGTGCTGGGCATGGCCCAGGCCATGGCCATGGACGCGCTCACGGACCCCCAGCGCGAGCGGCTGGACGTGATCCGACAGTCGGGCGAGACCTTGCTGGCCATCCTCAACGACGTGCTGGACCTGTCCAAGATCGAGGCGGGCAAGTTCGAGTTGGAAGAGGCGCCCTTCGACATCGCCGAACTGGCCCGCGGCGCCCACGCGGCCTTCAGCGCCATCGCAGGCAAGAAGGGCCTGTCCTTCGACCTGGCCATCGCTCCGACCGCCCAGGGCGTCTATCGCGGCGACTCCACGCGGGTCCGTCAGATCCTCTACAACCTGGTCTCCAACGCGCTGAAATTCACGGAAGCCGGCGAGGTCCGCGTCACCGTCGATCGCGCCGGCGACGGCCTGCGGCTGACCGTCGCCGACACCGGGATCGGCATCCCGCCGGATCGTCTGGCGAGCCTGTTCCAGAAATTCGAACAGGCTGACGCCTCGACCACGCGGCGCTACGGCGGCACGGGCCTCGGCCTGGCCATCTGCCGGGAGCTCGCCAGCCTGATGGGCGGGGTGGTCGACGCCACCAGCCTGCCGGGCAGGGGCACGACCTTCGTCGTCAAGCTTCCCCTGGCGCGGATGGGTGACAGCGTTCCGCTGCTGGCTCCGCCGCCATCGCCGGCCGAAACCGCGTCGGTGGACCACGGCGAGGCGGCGCATCTCAAGGTCCTCGCCGCCGAGGACAACGCGGTGAACCAGCTGGTCCTGCGGACTCTGCTCCAGCAGATCGGCATCGAGCCGTTCATCGTCGACAACGGCGCCCTGGCGGTGGAGGCCTGGAACCATGAGGCCTGGGACGTGATCCTGATGGATGTCCAGATGCCGGAAATGGACGGCCCCACGGCGACTGCGGTCATCCGCGCCGCGGAGGCCGCCGAGGGCCGCCCGCGCACCCCGATCATCGCCCTCACCGCCAACGCCATGGCCCACCAGGTGGCCGAATACAGCGCCGCCGGTATGGACGGCTTCGTCGCCAAGCCCATCGAGGTGGGCCGGCTGTTCGACGCCCTGCAGACCGTCCTGGACGCCAAGGACGCCGTGAAAGCGGCCTGAAATCCCACGACTCGCCGTTGCGGGACGCCGCCCGACGCCTATTCATATGATCAACGGTTAGTTTGACCGCCGGGACGTATCGACATTCGCCCGCGACCCGGTTGACTATGCCATCTCGAGTTTGGCCGGAGCCGGAACCATGAGCCGCAGCCTCGCCGCCGCCCTGGCGATCACCGATCTGCTGTTTTTGGCCTATTGGTCGCTGGCCCTGCTGAGCCAGGTCGGGGCTGTCGCGATTCCCGCCGACCTCATGTACGCCGGCTATGAGGATGCGCGCGTGGTGGCGTGGAACTGGTCGTTCTTCCCGCTGGACCTGGCCTTCTCGGTGACCGGACTGCTGGCGGTTCGCGCCGCGCGCCGTGGCGATCCGGCCTGGCGGCCCCTGGCGCTGATCTCGCTGACCCTCACTGTGGTGGCCGGCCTGATGGCCGTGGGCTACTGGGCGATCCTGCGGGAGTTCGATCCCGCCTGGTTCCTGCCCAACCTGGCGTTGGCGGCCTGGCCCTTCGCGTTCCTGCCGGGCCTTGTCTGCGACCTGACGGGGCCTGGCCAGGAGGAGGCGGTCTGATGCCCTGGGCGGACGCCGACGCCGGCCGCAGGCGCGGCTATCATGTGGGCAATCTGCGCATCCAGCTTCTTGACGAGGCCCGCGCCCTGCTACGCGAGGGCGGGATCGCCAAGCTGAACCTGCGCGCGCTCGCCGGGCGCGCGGGAATCGCGGCGGGGTCGGTCTATCACCACTACGCGAGCAAGAACGCGCTGCTGGCCGGCTTGGCGGCCGAGGGCTTCGGTGAGCTGGAGGCCGCGCTCAGCCACGCGGCGACTTCACCGGAGGGCACGCCGATCCGCGCCTCGGCCCTGGCCTATTTCGGCTTCGCCCGCAGCCAGCCCGGCGTCTACGGCCTGATGTTCGATCCGCAGATCCTGGCCGAGCCCGATGTCAGCGCCGCCCGCGATCGCGCCTTCGAGGTGCTGAAGCAGGTGATCGGCCACGCGGCCAGCCAGTCTGACCGCAGCGAGGAGCAGGTGCACAAGGTGGCGCTGGCGGTGTGGGCCTGCGGCCATGGTGCGGCTTCGATGACGCTGGCCGGCGACGAAGGCGCCCAGACGCCGCTGATGGAAGACGTGATCCAGGGCCTGGAAGTGCTGTTCCGCCGCCGCTGAACCGCTGCTATCCAAACGCCGTTCACCGGAATCTCCTCCAGGTTGCTGTACCGGGAGGAACACGAATGGCTGACGGCAATATCACCAAAGACGTCATGTATGACGCGGTGGCCCCGAACGACTTCGAGTCCATGCTGGAACTCGACCGCTACAACGCCCGCTCGACGGCGTTCGACAAAATCATCTCGGCCACGCACGACCATTTCTGGGATCCGCTGGACCCGAAGTACATCGACTTCTCTGCGCCTTGGGACATGGAGAACGACGCCCTGCTGCCCGACGACCAGATCATGTCGCTGGGGTTGCCCTACGTGCTGGACCACCTCGAGAAGACCGGCCAGAAGGCCAAGTTCATCAATGAGATGACGCTGTGGAATTTCTCCTCGATCCTGCACGGCGAGCAGGGCGCGCTGAACCTGTCGGCCAGCCTGTGCCACGTGCTGAAGGACCAGGGCGCGCAGGAGTACGCCGCCAACCAGACCCGCGAGGAAGCCCGCCACGTCACGGCGTTCGCCAAGTACATCAAGGCCCGCTGGGGCCGGCCGCGGCCCTGCGGCGCGGTGCTGAAGCAGCTCCTGGTCGACATCATCGAAGCGCCGGAAGTCTACAAGAAGATCATCGGCATGCAGATGCTGGTCGAGGGCCTGGCCATGGGGGCCTTCGCCGCCGGGTTCCAGTTCAACCGCGATCCGCTGGCCAAGAAGCTGTTCCAGCTCGTCATGACCGACGAGGCCTTCCACCACAAATTCGGGAAGATCTGGGCCGACCGCACCATCCCCAAGATGACCAAGGATGAGCGCGAGATGGTGGAGGACTGGGCCGCCCACTGCTTCCAGTCGCTGCTGTTCAACATGGGTTCGCCCAACCAGCAGGCCGGCGTCTACGCCGATTTCGGCCTCGATCCCGACCGGGTCCGCGCCGAGATGATCGTGCTGATCCAGAACGACGAGCGCCGCCGCGAACGCCTGAAGAGCCAAACCAACATCTTCCGGGTGCTCATCAAGACCCTGCTCAACGCCGGTCTGATCACCGAGCGAACCCGGGCCTTCTATGCGACCTATGTCGACATGGAGGAGCTCAAGGCCGAGGGCGACAAGATGGTCGGCGACGACATCGCTGAGGAGGGGATCAAGTACCTCCAGGAGATCAACTTCAGGGACCGCGGCGCCAAGGCGATCTCCATCGCCGCCGAATAGGCCAGGAGCGCGACAGTCGAAAGCGGACGCCGTCGCCAGACGGCGTCCGTCTCCATTTTCGAGACCAGTCGGAGCTAGTTGATCCTGGCGAGCTGGCTCATCAGCTCTTCCTTGCGCGCGGCCATGGCGGCGCCGAGGCTCTTCAGGTCGAGGTCGGTCTTACGGACCTTGGGGAAGTATTCCTTCTCCTCCTCCTTGACGTGGTGTTTGATCACCTCCGACAGCCACTTGACCTTGGCGTCATAGAGATCGTCGTCGACCTGGCCCGCCTCGAGCTGGGCGATCAGGTCCTTGGCCGAGGCGTGTTCCACCACCGCCTCGTCGACGATGGACTCGTCGTCCAAGACATCGCGCGAGGCCGGGTAGAAATACTCCTCTTCGATCCGGGTATGGACTGTCAGGGCCTTGCAGATCTTGGCGATCAGCTCAGTCTTCTTCGTCCCGGCTCGGGCTTTCTCGTATTCGGCGAACCATCCCTCCACCTCGCGGTGGTCGGCCTTCAGGAGCGCGATGGCGTCCTGCGCGCCCGGGGACTTCTTCGTGGTCTTGGTTGAGGTCTTCTTGGTGGTCGTCGCTGCGGCTGTGGCCATGTCGTGTTCCCTTCGCCAGTTGAACCCGTGTCTCGGTGAATGGCGGAACCCGCTCGCGTCCACGCGGTTCCGAGCTTGATTTCAGGCGCGAAGACCGCTCGTTAGGCGCATGGCCAAGCGGGCGAAGATCACGGTGGCGGGCGCTGGAGCCCTGGGGCTGACCACGGCGCTCGCCCTGGCCGACGCCGGGCACAGCGTCACGGTGTTCGATCCCGCGAGCCCGCTGGACAACGCCTCGGGCGTGGCCGCCGGCATGCTGGCCCCGGCGTTCGAGAGCGTGCTCGATCCCGCCGCGACGCCGCAGCTCGACCTGCTGCTGGCCGCGCGCGATCTCTGGCCGGCCCTGGAGACGAGGATCGGCGTCGTGGTCGACCGGGCCGGCGCCGTGGCCGTGGGCGAGGCCGACTTCCTGGCCCGCGCGGATGGCGGCCTGAGGTCGCTCGGCCTCCATCCCACCGATCTGGCGCGCAAGGCCCTGGAAGGCCTCGCGCCAGGCCTCGCCCCAACCTGGGGCCGCGGTGTCCTGATCCGCGAGGACTGGCGGATCGAGGCGGGCGCGGCCCTCACCGCCCTGCGCGCGGCCTGCGAAGCGGCGGGGGTGATCTTCCGCCAGGAGCCGGCCCGCGGCTTCGAGGGCGGCGAGCGGCTGGTCATCGCCACCGGCGCGGCCCGCGACCTGGCCGTGGTCGCGCCCGAGCTCTCAGCCCTGAGCCCGATCAAGGGCCATATCCTGCGCAGCCAGGCTTACGCCTATGAGGGCGTGGTGGTGCGGGGCGAAGGCGCCTATGTCACCGCGGCCCCTGGCGCCATGACGCTCGGCGCGACCATGCAGCCCGGCCGCGACGACCGCGATGTCGATCCGGAGGATGTGGCGCCGCTGCTGGCGGCTGGCGCACGGCTGTTCCCGCAGGTCGCGGACGGGCCCTACGCAGCGTCCGCCGGGGTGCGCGCCGCCACCACCGACGGCCTGCCGATGGTCGGTCGCGGCCGCCATCATGGCGTGCTGCTGGCGGTGGGCGCGCGGCGCAACGGCTGGCTGCTGGCGCCCCTGGTCGCCAGGATCATCGCGGCTTGCGTGACGGAAGGGGAAGCCGGTCCCTATGCCCAGCGACTGGACCCGGCGCGGTTCGGCATGACCAGCGAGGCGAAATGACCGGGTTCTGGCTGACGCAGGAACAGGAGGCGATCGGCCAGAGCGTCGCGCGCCTGTGCGCACGGTTCGACGCCGACTACTGGCGCCGGACTGACGAGACCGGCGAGTTCCCCGAGGCTTTCGTCGCCGCCATGGTCGAGGCCGGCTGGCTGGGCGCGGCCATGCCCGTCGAGCTGGGCGGCTCGGGTCTGGGTCTCACCGAGGCGACCGTGATGATGCAGGCCGTGGCGCAGTCAGGGGCGGGGTTCTCCGGCGCCAGCGCCCTGCACCTTAACATCTTCGGCCCAATGCCGATCGTTAAGTTCGGCAGCGACGACCAGAAGCGCCGCCACATCCCGCGCTTGATCGCCGGCCAGGACAAGATGTGCATCGGCATCACCGAGCCCGACGCGGGCCTCGACACCACCAGCCTGACCACCAAGGCGACGCGGACCAACGACGGCTATGTGCTGCAGGGCCGCAAGACGTGGACCACTTCGGCCCAGCGCGCCAACAAGATGCTGATCATCGCGCGCACCACGCCGCGCGACCAGGTGACCAAGTCCACCCAGGGCTTAAGCCTGTTCTATATCGACTTCGACCGCACCAGGATCGAGGCCAAGCCGATCCCCAAGATGGGCCGCAAGGCCGTCGAGTCGAACCAGGTCTTCATTGACAACCTGGAGATTCCCGCCGACGCCCTGATCGGCGAGGAGGGCAGGGGGTTCTATTACCTGCTGGAGGGGCTGAACCCCGAGCGGGTGCTGTTCGGGGCGGAGGCCGTGGGCCTGGGCCGCGCGGCCCTGGCGCGGGCCTCGTCCTACGCCAAGGAGCGGATCGTGTTCGGCCGGCCCATCGGCCAGAACCAGGGGGTGGCCCATCCCCTGGCCAAGGCCTGGGTCGAGCTGGAGGCGGCCAACCTGATGGCTTTCAAGGCGGCGGCCCTCTACGACGCCGGCCGCGACTGCGGGGCCGAGGCCAATGCGGCCAAGTATCTGGGCGGAGAGGCGGGTTTCAACGCCTGCGAGGCCGCGGTCCTGGCCCACGGCGGGATGGGCTACGCCAAGGAGTACGACGTTGAGCGCTACTTCCGCGAAGCCATGATCGCCCGCATCGCTCCGATCAGCCGCGAGATGGTGCTGAACTACATCGCCGAGCGCGTCCTGGGCCTGCCGAAGAGTTACTAGCCCACACCGAACCGCACGGGGATGCGCACCACCCCGCCGTCCACCGGCTGGCCGTCGGTGGTCAGGGGCCGCATCCGGAAATAGGGCGCGAGCTTGAGGGCGGCACGGCCGAACCCCTCGCTCGCAGGCGTCTCGCTGACCACCTGGCAGGCGTCCAGCTTGCCGGCGGCGCTGACGGTGCAGCTCAGCATGGCCAGGCCGCCGACCTCCCGGCGCAGGGCCGCGTCCGGATAGAAGCGGGCGAACTCCCGCGCGCCCGGCTTGGTCAGCCAGCTTGGCTGCAGGACCACCGGGCCGGCCGGCGGCGCGGGCGGGATCGTCGGCGGACCGAGCGCCGTGGGCCCAGGGTTGGGCTGGGTCGGGATCGGCGCGAGATCGGGCGCGACCGGTATCGGATTTGGGGGCGTGAACGGCGTCTCGACCGCCTGACGGGGCTGGACGGTCGGCCGCGACCTCGGCGTCTCGATGGGCTTCTTTCGGAGGGTCACGGTCTGGATGTCGAAGATCGGGCCTTCCGGCAGTTCGACGACCTCGGGCGGCATCCAGGTCTTCATCGCGAGATAGGCCGCCAGTCCGAGATGGACCGCCACCGAGGCGCCGATCGCCAGCGTCACATGGGGCGATCTGCGCCTCCGCGACGGCGTGTGGCCGGCGAACACCGGCAGAGCCTGACGGATGACCATGGCGACCTCCCTTTCCTTGTCGTCGTCGCTGACGGAGAGGGTCGCGCCGGGATCGTGGCCGGACCTTGACCTAGGGGAAGCCGAATGGTGACGCTTTCGCAGCCGAAAGATGTGCGCGCTCTCGCCGCATCATGGTTAGCGGCGCATTAACCATGTCGGCGCAAACCAGGGACCATGGCCATCCATGGAATCCGGGGCGTCGTCGAAGCCGCGATCCAACGCGCGTCCAATGCGACGGGCGTGGATTTCAGCTTCCTGATGGGCACCGCGGCGCGTGAGAGCGGCTACAACCCCAAGGCCAAGGCGTCGTCGTCGTCGGCCGCCGGCCTCTTCCAGTTCGTCGAGCAGACCTGGCTCTCCACCCTGAAGCAGCACGGGTCCAAGTACGGCTACGCCCGCTACGCCGAGCTGATTCAGAAGGGCTCCGACGGCCGCTATCACGTGGCCGGCGCCGAGGCGCGCAAGGCGGTGATGGACCTGCGGATGGACCCGCACGCGGCCTCGTTGATGGCCGGCGAGCTCACCTCCGATCACGCCTCCTACCTCAAGGGCCGCACGGGCCGCTCGCCCACGGCGGGCGAGCTTTACGCCGCTCATTTCCTGGGCCCCCACGGGTCGGCCCGCCTGATCGAGGCGATGCGGACGCGCCCGGGCGCCAGCGCCGCCAGCATCTTCCCCGACGCGGCCGGGGCCAACCGATCGATCTTCTACCGCGACGGCCGCGCGGCCACCGTGGCCGAGGTCTACGCCAACCTCACCAAGACCGGTGGCTCGGCCCCCGCGGCGACCGAACGCGCCGTCTCGGCGCCGGAGCCCCAGGGCGGCTTCATTCAGTACGCCTCGGCCCGCCAGGGCGCGGTGCAACGCGATCAGGACGCCCTGGTCGAGATCATCCTGCGCGGCAGCCAGTCGCGCGACGACGCCGGCGCCAGCGTCGGCTCGCGGCTGACCGGCTCGATGTTCTCCAGCGAGATGCTGCGGGTGCTCTCCGAGGCCCGCGAAAAGTCGAGCTAGACCGCGGCTCCGGCCGCCACCATCGCCTCGATCTGAACCTCGTCGTATCCCAGCTCGGCCAGGACCTCATGGGTGTGCTGGCCTAGGCGCGGGGCGGCGGGCCGGCGGTCCAGGTCGGCGCCGGGGAACCGGGCCGGAGCCGCGGGCGAGCGGAAGGTTCCGCCGCGGCCATCCTCGACCTCGATGATCGCGCCGGCCGCCTGGACCTGCGGATCGGCGGCGACCTCGGCCGGGGTCTGGACCGGCGCCCAGACCTGATCGGCCGCGTTCAGCCGCACGGCGATCTCGTCGAAGTCCAGCGCGCCAAAGGCCGCCTCGAACTCGGCGACGAGTTCCTTGTTGTTAGCCTTGCGTAGCTTGCCGGTCTGGAAGCGCTCGTCCTGGGCCAGCTCCGGGCGCCCGCAGGCCTTGGTGATCTGCACCCAGTCGTCGGACGCGCCGCGGGGATTGAGCACGAACCAGCGCTCGTCGCGGCTCTTGTAGAAATTGGCCACCGGATCGAATGGATCGGATCGCGGACGGTTGGAGGCGAGCTTGCCCAGCACGAGCTGCACGGCGAGGTCAGACCCCACGGCGTAGACCCCGGTGGCCAGCAGCGAGGTCTGCACCAGGCGCCCGGCGCCGGTTTGCTCGCGCTCATACAGCGCCGCCAGGATCGCCGAGACCGTGGCCAGCGAGGTGGTGTGGTCGCCGACCCCGGTGCGCAGGATGAAGGGATCCTGGCCCTTGGGCGTGTGCATCCGCGCCACGCCGGCCCGCGACCAGAAGGCGGTGACGTCGAAGCCGGGCAAGTGGGCGTCCGGCCCCTCCAGCCCGTAGCCGGTGACCACGGCGTAGACCAGGCGCGGATTGACCGCGCGCAGGGTCACGTCGTCCAGGCCCGCACGCTTCAGGGACGCCGGGCGGACGTTCGTGAGGAAGACGTCGGCCTCCGCCGCGAGCTTGGCGAGCGCGTCGCGGCCTTCCGGCTTGGCGATGTCCAGCACCACGGCGCGCTTGCCGCGGTTGTCCAGGTCGAAGGTCGGGTTGACGGATATCTCGCTCTTGGCGTCGGCGAACACGTGGCGCATCGGGTCGCCCTGCGGACGTTCGACCTTGATCACCTGCGCGCCCCAGTCGGCCAGTATGCCCCCCGCGCCGGGCGCGGCGATGTAGGAGGCGAACTCGACCACCTTTAGACCCTTGAGTACCACGCACGTCCCTCCCGACCTTTTCGGCCATAGTGACCGCTGGGGGAGGGAGCCTCAAGGCGCCGCGCAGGCAGGACTCAGGCGACGACGCGAATTCTTGGCGGATCGCGCTCCACGGCGATGGCGTCGGCCACCGCCCTGGCGACGGCGGCTACGCTGACCGGCTTGCGTAGGACGGCGTCGGCGCCGGCCTGGGTGCATTCCTTGGCCTCGGCCGCGTCGCCGCCGATGACAGCGATGATCGGCGCGCCGCACATGGGGCCGTCCAAGGCGCGGATGGCGGCGATGGTGGCCGGGCCGTCCATGTTGGGCATCCGCCCGTCGATCATCAGCAGGTCGAACTCGCAGACCTTGGAGAGGTCCACGGCGCGGCGTCCGTCGATGGCGTGCACCACCTGGTGGCCCAGCTGTTCGATCACCGCGCGCAGCATGGCGGCGTTCAGCGCGTCGTCCTCGGCGATCAGCACCCGCAGGGCGTTGCGCTCGACGGTCGCCGGAACCGCCGGCTCCGCGGCGACGCCGTCGCGGTCGGGCTGGGCGGTCAGGTCATAGGGCAGCTCCAGGCGGAAGCAGGAGCCGACGCCGACGGCGCTATGGCCCGAGAGTTCCCCCCCCATCAGGCGCGCAAGCTGCCGAGAGAGCGACAGGCCAAGCCCAGCGCCCGAGGTGCCGGCGCTGGTTCGCTCGATGCGGTTGAAGGGTTCGAAGGCCCGCTCCAGCTCGTCGGCGGCGAGGCCGGGGCCGGTGTCGGCGATCTCGATGGCCAGGCGGCCGGACGCCGACAGCTCGATTCGCGCCTCGACCCGGCCGCGCAGAGTGAACTTGAGCGCATTGCCCAGAAGGTTGGCCAGGATCTGGCGCGCACGGTGAACGTCAGCGATCGCCGCGCCCGGTTCGGCCAAGGCCAGTTCGGGGGCGACGTGCAGGGTCAGTTCCAAGGCCTTGGCCGCGGCGTTCGGGCGGTTGAGCAGGACCAGGTCGCGGATCAGGGCGACGGGGTCGAAGGGCCGGGTGTCCACCGACAGGCGGCCGGCTTCGGCGGTCTCGGAATCGAGCGTCGTGTTCAGCACGGAAATGAGGTCGTTGGCGGCGTCCAGCGCCGCGGCCAGCTGCTCGCGCGAGGGGGCCGAGCGGCCGTTATGGCCGACGGCGGCGGCGAGCACGTGGGCCACCCCGGTCAGGCCGTTGCGGATCTCGTGGCTGAGGGTGGCGACCAGATCGGACTTGGACTGCGCGAGCTTGTTGGCCGCCTCCACCATGCCGGCGCGGTCGGCGATCAGGGCCTCGCGCTCCACGGCCAGCGAGAACTGGCCGCGCAGGATGCGGTTGAGGATCAGGGCCAGCGCCATGGCCAGCGCCACCGCGCCCCAGGCCAGGTTGGCGAGCTCGGCGCTGTCGGGATCGTTGAACAGGAAGAACAGCGGCCCGGCGACCGCCGCGGAGCCGATGATCAGCAGGCTGGGCAGCCAGGGCGCGGCGAAGAACACGATGACCACCGAGGCGGCCAGCGCCGTCATCATCAGGGGCTCCCGCGCGGGCCCGGCGCCGTCGGCGAAAGCGGCCATCTGGGCCACGGCGGCGGCCCACAGCAGGCCGCTGAGGATCTGCACGCGCCCGCGCCGGACAAGGTCCGCCCGGGCCTCGGGCCGCTTCAGCCAATTGACCACCGCGTAGAACGCGCCCCAGGCGCCGGCGAAGATGGCGAAGGTGGCGCTCATCCACACGGCGTTGGGCGCGTGGGAGCCGGCCCAGACATAGACTGGAAGACTGATGGTGAAGATCGCGAGCGCGTAGGGCAGGAGGGCGGTCTGGGCGTCGAGCGCCTGTTGCGTCACCGACAGCCCGCCGCGGCCCCCGCCAAGCTCGGTCTGGACAGTCATCAAGTCGAGCTCCTCGGCGGCGAACCCCAAGCCTAGCGCGGCAGGGTTTGCGAGGGGTTACGCGAGATCGTTAATCCACACCTTCGCAGGGCAACCGATCATTAAGCCTAACCGTCCATGATGAAGCCCGGAGCCTTCGGTTCCGAACTGGGGTGAGGCGGGAATGGCGACCACGCGTGCGGCGCTGACGGACGACGATATTCGCACCCTGGTGAAGGGCGCGACGCCCGACGAGCGCGCCGTGGCCGCCCATCGGCTGTGCCGCAGCATCGAGACCGCGGACCTCTCGGACGAGGACCGCGGTCAGGCCCACGAAATCCTGCGGGTGATGGCCGCCGACGCCGCCGAGCTGGTGCGCCGCGCTGTGGCCGTGACCCTGAAGAACTCCACCGTCGTGCCGCGCGACGTGGCCCTGAAGCTGGCCCGCGACGTGGAGAGCGTCGCCCTGCCGATCCTGGGCGCCTCGCCGGCCTTTACCGACCAGGACCTCGCCGAAATCGTCCGCCTGGGCGGTCCGGTGCGCCAGGTGGTGATCGCCAAGCGGCCCCGCGTCTCGCAGGTCGTGACCGCCGCCATCGTCGAACACGGGGTGGAGCGCGCCGTGGAGGCCGCCTGCGCCAACGACAACGCCGACTTCGCCGAGATCACCCTGCAGAAGGTGATCGAACGCTTCGAGCAGTCCGAGCGGGTGCTGGCTGCGGTGGCCTATCGCGACGCCCTGCCGGTCTCGGTGACGGAACGCCTGATCGACATGGTCGGCGACGCCGTGCGCGACCATCTGCTGAACCACCACGCCGTCTCGCCGGAACTGGCCCTGCAGATCGTCATGGGGGCCAAGGAGCGCGCGACCATCGACCTGGTCGACCAGGCCGGCCGCGCCAGCGACATGAAGGCCTTCGTGTCGCACCTCAGCAAGAACCAGCGCCTCAGCGCCTCGCTGCTGCTGCGCGGCATGGCGCATGGCCACATGACCTTCCTGGAATGGGGCCTGGCCGAGCTGGCCGGGGTGCCTCATCACCGGACCTGGCTGATGATCCACGACGCCGGCCCTCTCGGCCTGCGCGCCATCTATGAGCGGGCCGGCCTGCCGGCGCGGCTCTATCCGGCCTTCCGCTCGGGCGTCGACACTTTCCATTCGATGGAGTTCGACGGTGGGGCCAGGGACCGCGAACGGTTCCAGGAGAAGATGTTGCAGCGCTTCCTCACCCAGCCCACCGCCGCGGCCCGCGAGGACGTCGACTATCTCCTTGAGAAGATGGACCGGATCTCCAGCGAGACCCGCAAGGCGTTCAGGGCCGCGCAGGGGGCCTGAGCCCGGCTGACCTCGCGTCAGCCTTGCCTATGGACGCCGGGGCGCCCAAGCTGGCGGGCATGACCCAGGACATCAAGCCCGCCGCCACTATCCTGCTGCTGCGCGACGACCCGACCTTTGAAGTGTTGATGGTCAAGCGTCACCACCAGATCGATTTCGCCTCCGGCGCCCTGGTGTTCCCGGGCGGCAAGAGCCACGCCGGCGATCACGATCCCGCCTGGGAGGGCCATGTCCTCGGTTGGGACGATTTCGACGCCGACCAGCGGGGCCTGCGGATCGCGGCGATCCGCGAAGTGTTCGAGGAGGCCGGCATCCTGCTGGGTGAGCGTCTGGACGGCTCGCCGATCGGCGGCGAGGCCTGCCCGATGGAGGTGCGCCGCGCGGTGGACGTCGGGACGACAGCGTTCCTGGATGTCGTCAAGGACCTGGGCGTGCGCCTCGATCTCAACGCGCTCACCATCTTCGCGCGTTGGATCACCCCGCCGCTGACGCCCAAACGGTTCGACACCTGGTTCTATGCGGTGAACGCGCCCGCCGACCAGGTCGCCGCCTGCGACGGACACGAGACGGTGGACGCCGAGTGGATCGAACCCCAGGAGGTCCTGCGCCTGGCCGCGGCCGGCGAGCGCAAGGTGATCTTCCCGACCCGCATGAACGTCCAGCTGCTGGCGGAGGCCGACAGCGCCGCAGACTGCATCGCCCGCGCCAACGGCCGCACCCTGGTCACCGTCGAGCCCCAGATCCGCGATAGCGCGGACGGCAAGGTGCTGGTCCTGCCGCCGGACGCCGGCTACGGCGTGGTGGCCGAACCGCTCTCCAGCGTGATGTGACGTGCGCGCGCTGCTGCTCACGCCGGTGGCTGTGTTGGCGGCGGGGTGCGGTTCGCTGTCGGAGGGCCAGGCTGAGCGCGCGCACGCCAGCCGGATTCAGGAGGCGGTCAGCGCCTACGAGACGGCCCGGCGGGGCGGCGACATCCTGGACATGTGCGTCAAGGCCAAGCTGACGGCCATCGCCTATGAGGACGCAAAGCAGAGCGCCAATCATCTGGCGTGGAAGGCGCGCGAAAGCGAGGATTGCCGGGCGGCCTACGCCGCCATGGCGCCGGCGGCGGAGTGATCAGGCGCCGGCTTCGGCGACCTTGCGTTCCAGCTCGGTGATCAGGGCGTTGCCCACCGGATGCTCGTCGGTCTTGATGTCGTCGCGCACGGCGGCCTTGATGGCGTCGATATGGGCGTCGACCAGGGCCATGGAGACGATCAGGCGCTTGTCCTTGTCGTCGATCAGTCGGCACAGCGAGGCGCCGATCCGGGTGATCAGCGGGAATTCGTATGTGCTCCCCAGGCCCTTCAGGTCATGGGCGCGGAGATAGAGCGTTTCCATGGTCTCGGCCGAGACGCCCTCGGCGCGGACCTTCTGGCGGGAGGCGTCCAGCTTGACGACCTCGTCCGACAGCCACTGGGAGAAGTTGCCCGACAGGCTCTTGAGCGCCGCCTCGGCCTTGGCGATGGCGCTCGGGTCGATCGCACCGAACCGGCCCCCGACCTTCAGCCGGAGATTGTTGGGCACGGGGATGACCTGACCCGGATTCTGCTGGCTCACGGAGCGCCTCCTACACAGTCATTCACAGACTAAGGCGCATCCGTTAACAACGAATGGAGTTGGCAACCCTCGGGCGTCAAACGGAAAACTGCTCCGCCAGAACGCGCTCCTCGAGGCTCCGGCCGGCGTCGAACAGCATGTGCAGGGCCATTTCGCGGTCTTCGGCGATGTGGACCTCCACCACGTCGCGGACCTCGAAATTGTCGGCGACGGCGCTCACCGGACGCTTGTCGGCCTCCATGATCTCGAACTTCACTCGCGCGGTGTGGGCCAGCAGGGCGCCGCGCCAGCGGCGGGGCCGGAAGGCGCTGATGGGGGTGAGGGCCAGCACACGGGCGTCCAACGGGATGATCGGGCCGTGCGCGGAGAGGTTGTAGGCGGTGGAACCGGCCGGCGTTGAGACCAGGGCGCCGTCGCAGGAGAGCTCGCCCAGCCGCACCTTGCCGTCGATGGAGATGCGCAGCTTGGCGGTCTGGCGGGTCTGGCGCAGCAGGCTGACCTCGTTGATCGCCACCGCCCGGTGTTCGCGGCGATCGGCGTCGATGGCGGTCATGGACAGCGGATGGATCACCGCCCGCTCGGCGGCGTTGATCCGCTCCAGCAGGGCGTCCTCGCTATACTCGTTCATCAGGAAGCCGACCGAGCCGCGGTTCATCCCGTAGATCGGCCGATCCCCCGAGAGGTTGTCGTGCAGGGTCTCCAGCATGAAGCCGTCGCCGCCGAGCGCCACGATCGCCTGGGCCTCGGTGCGAGAGGCTTGGCCATAGCGGGCGATCAGCGCCTCGCACGCCTCCTGGGCCTCGGGCCGGTCGCTGGCGGTGAAGGCCAGGCGGGTGAGGAAGGGCTCAGGTTTGAACATCGGCGGTCAAAAGCCCTTGGATCGCGGATTCAGTCAACCGGGCAACTGGTCGATCCAGCGGGTGCGAGCGCTTGACGGAAGGCCGCGCCAGCCACCTCCGCGCCAAAGGGTCCGAACGCGCCCCCGGCGCGGCGGGCCGCTTCGGCCCCGCCGCCGGGGCGGCCGCCGTTCAGGTCACGGATCAGTTCCAGGATGGTCGGGAAGACGCTGCGGTCGATGCTCACCGAGGCGCAGGCGAGCGCCAGCAGCTCGGGGCGATCGGAGTTCAGCGCCCGGCGAACCTGGGCCTGCTCGAAACCGCCCAGGATCGCCAGGCCGCCGACGAAGAGGTCGAGCTTGCCCTCCCGCAGCGCACGCAGCAGGTAGCCGGGACGCAGCTGCCCGGCCGCGTTCAGCTTGGCCAGGAGCTGGGCCTCCATCTCCTCGCGCTCACCTTCGCGATGGACCACGAAGGCGCCGTCGGCCGAGGAGGGCTGGCCGCCATGGGCTTCGCGGACCGACTCGCCCAGCGCTGCGTCCAGGGCCGCGGCGTCCATGCGGAAGCGCGCGACCAGGGCCTGACGCATCGACTGGCCGACCCAGACATAGAGCTTGCGGGCCAGATCGTCGGTCAGGGCTGGGTGGTGCGAGAGCGGCGCGCGCAGGGCCACGATGCGTTCGGACTCGGCGACCAGGCGGCCCATGTCGTGGGGGTTCACCTGGGCGGTGAAGTTGCCGGCGAGCGCGGTGAGAACCGCCGGTTCGTGCTGCTGCAGGATGGCGGCGACCACTGGCGGACCGAGATTGGGACGCCGCGCCACCTCGATCTGGTGTTCGATGGTGGCCTCGACCAGCAGGCGCACCAGGTCGTGATCGCGCAGCACCGGGCTGCCGGCGATGATCGGGCGGGCGATCTCGATGTCGTCGAGCGCCAGGACGTTGACCAGGGCCGGGGGCGCCCAGTCGGCCCGGGCCAGCTTGTGGGCCAGCCGTGCGCGGATATCGCGCTCGGCCTCGACCACCAGGTCCATGAAGATGGAGTTGAGCAGGCTCTGGATCGGCGGCGAGGTCATCAGCGCTCGCGCGCCTTCGCCCGCGTCACAGAGGTCGGCGATGGCTAGCAGCAGGCGCTCGCGATCCGCGGGCGTCCGGCTCTTGGCCAGGCCCAGGATCTCGTCGGCTTTCGCGGCCACGCTCAAACTCGGAACTCCCGCTGCCCAAGCTGGCGAATCTGCCCGGGAGCGATGAAAACATGGTTAGAAGGCGCTGACCATGAAAGGCCCCAAGGGCCGCTGGCGCCGCAGGGAGCGATACGAGGATGGCTGAACCGTTGATCTTGGCCCTGGACCAGGGCACGACCTCGACCCGCGCCATCCTGTTCGACGCCAAGGGCGCGCCGCTGGCCGACGCCGGCCGGCCGCTGGAGCAGTTCTACCCCGAGGATGGCTGGGTCGAACATGACGCCGAGCAGATCTTCGAAACCTGTGTCGAGGTGCTGCGCGAGGCCGTCGAGAAGGCCGGGCGCTCAATGGCCGACGTCACCGCCATAGGGGTCACCAACCAGCGCGAGACGGTGGTGATCTGGGACAAGGTCACCGGCAAGCCGATCCATAAGGCGATCGTCTGGCAGGACCGGCGCACGGCGCCCACCTGCGAACGGCTGCGCGCCGCGGGACTGGAGCCTCGGGTCACCAGCATCACCGGCCTGTTGCTCGACCCCTATTTCTCCGGAACCAAGATCGCCTGGCTGCTGGGCGCTGTCCCCGGCGCCAGGGGCCGCGCCCAGGCCGGCGAGCTGCTGGTCGGGACCATGGACAGTTGGGTGATCTGGAAGCTGACCGGCGGCGCGGTCCATGCCACCGACGCCACCAACGCCTCGCGCACCCTGCTGTTCGACCTGAAGACCCAGGCCTGGTCGAGCGAGATGCTGGACATGCTGGACGTGCCCGCCGCCCTGCTGCCCGAGGTGCTGGACTGCGCCGACGACTATGGGACGACCTTGCCCGAACTGTTGGGCGCGGCGGTTCCCATCCGCGGCGTGGCCGGAGATCAGCAGGCGGCGCTGATGGGACAGGGCTGCATCCGCGCCGGCGAGATGAAGGCCACCTACGGCACCGGCTGCTTCATGCTGGTCAACACCGGCGAGCATCTGGCCCCCTCCCGTTCGCGGCTGCTGACCACGGTGGCGGCGCGGTTGAACGGACGGGCGACCTACGCCCTGGAAGGCTCGATCTTCATCGCCGGCGCGGCCCTGCAATGGGTCAACGAAGGGCTCGGCGTGGCGGGCGGCGGCTCGGGCGTCGAGGCCCTGGCCCAGACCGCCAAGGAAGATCACGGCGTGGTCATGGTCCCGGCCTTCACCGGGCTGGGCGCGCCCTGGTGGGACGCCGGGGCGCGGGGCGCGATCTTCGGCCTGACGCGGGACGCGGGGCTCGCCGAGATCGCCGAGGCCGCCTTCGACGCCTGCGCCCTGCAGACCCGTGACCTGATCGAAGCCATGCGGGCCGATGCGCCGGGGGCCTTCGGGGCTCAAGTGGAGCTGCGGATCGACGGGGGCATGGCGCGCAGCAAGTGGTTCAGCCAACGCCTGGCCGACCTCACCGGGGTGGCGGTCGGACGGGTCAGCTTCCAGGAGATGACGGCGCTGGGGGCGGCCCTGTTCGCCGGCATCGGGGCGGGGATCTACGCCAACGCCGAGGAGGCGACCGCCGCGCGCGCCCAGACCGAGCGTTTCGAGCCGAAGCTCGACGGCCACGGCCGCGAGCAGGCCTACGCCCGGTGGCTGGACGCCGTGGCCCGCGTTCGCGCCAACTGAGGCGGGAACCTCACGGGGCGCCGCCCGCTTCCTCCTGGCAGGCAGACCAGGAGGCGATGATGGCCGACAACAACCAGATCCAGGGCGAAGGGGACTACAAAGCCGCGCGCCGGTTCCGCAAGGAACAGGAAGCGTTCGCGAAGACCGGCCCGGTCGAGCAGAAAGCCAAGGAGGCCGAGGCCGCCTTGGACACGCCCGAGGGCGAGGAGTTGGAGCGCGCCCGGCGTGAGTCCGCCGCCAAGCGCGCCCAGTAGTTCAAGCCAGGGCGGCGAGGGTCCGGTCGCGGCGGCGGCGCAGCGCCGTCCCGGCCAGGCCGAAGCCGGTGATCATCAGGGCCCACGTCTGGGGTTCGGGAACCACGCTCAACTGACCGCGGATCTCACCGCCCGGGTACACCGTGGTGTGCAGGTTGAAATAGGAATCCTCCGCCTTCATCCCGGCGTAGAGGGCGGCGAACGCACCGGCTGCCGTCCCGCCGCTGGCGGTGATGAAGCCGGGCCTGTAGCTGCTGGCGTCTGTCATGTCGAAGACGTGGAAGTAGCTGCCGCTGGTCACCCCGCTTGGGAAGCCCGTGAAGGTCGGGACAGTGGTGGCCACCCCGACATTGGTGCCCTCCGGCGCGCAGCAGTGGATGTGGGCCGCGGTGACCAGGCCGGTCAGGCCGGTGAAGTCCGCCGAGACCGTCATGGTCAGCAGGACATCGTCTATGGCCACCAGCACATCGCCGCTGCCAAGGCTGGCGACAGGGGGCACCTCACTGCTCCCGGACAGGGTCGTGCCGAAATAGACGATGGCGGCGTCAGCCGAACCGGCGACGGCGAGAAACGCGGCTGCGGCGCTCGCCGCCAGCAATCTACGAGACATTTTGACCTCCCAGGTCCGATGAAAGCCCAAGTCGAGAATAAGGGTCACGCCCGAGGCCCGTGAGCAAACAGCCGGACGATCGCAAAGTTGGACCGCGGGTGCGCCGGACACAGGCTCTCTGAGCAGATACGCGCGAAGCGCCACAAGGATGCGTCGCGTACCGTTGTTCTCGCACTTGGCGTCGCGCGGACGGGTTCGAACATCCGTTTGACGCGGAGCCTTGACGCTAGGACCCCGCGGCGCGACCCTAGTGATCAAGGGTCACATGCAAGGGAGGCCGCCATGGCCGACGGTTCGCTGGCGAACGTGAGTTCGCTCAAGGGCAAGGTCAGCGCCGAGGAGTGGCAAGCGCGGGTCGATCTCGCCGCGCTCTACCGGCTGGTGGCCCTGCACGGCTGGGACGACGCCATCTACACTCACATCTCCGCCCGCATCCCGGGGCCGGAGCACCACTTCCTCATCAACCCCTACGGCATGTATTTCGGCGAGATCACCGCCTCGTCGCTGGTGAAGATCGACCTGGAGGGGAACATCCTCCAGGAGACCCCGTATTTCATCAATCCGGCGGGGTTCACGATCCATTCGGCGATCCACGCCGCGCGCGAAGACGCCCACTTCGTCATGCACCTGCACACCGATCAGGGCGTCGCGGTCTCGGCGCAGAAGGAAGGCCTGCTACCGCTGGCCCAGCATGCGGTGATCGTGCGCACCATGCTGGCCTATCACGACTATGAAGGCATCGCCCTGAACCTGGACGAGCGCGAGCGCCTGGTGGCCGACATCGGCGACAAGCACGTCATGCTGTTGCGCAACCACGGCACGCTCGCCGTGGGCTCCAGCGCGGCCGACTGCTGGATCCGCATGTTCTACCTGGAGCGCGCCTGCAAGCAGCAGGTCATGGCGCTGTCGGCGGGCCGCGAGAACGTGCTGTTCGCGCCGGAGGAAGCGCAGGCCGAGGTCGGGTTGCAACTGTCCCGCGGCCTGGGCGGCGGCCTGGCCTGGCCCGGCGCGTTGCGTCAACTGGACCGCGCGCTGCCCGGCTACGACGCCTGAGTCGCGCGCAAGTCGTTGGATAGAATGGGCGCTCCTCATGGGGCGCCCATATTCTTTGCGGCACATGGTCTCGTCCTGACCGGATTGGGCGTAACCTCGCGGCGCCGGCGTTCTATTTCAGACCAGACACGCGAAGCCATCGTTCTGTCACTGGACGGCGCCTATGTGGACCCCATAAGACCGGCGGGAATTTTCATCCTTCCCGCCCGTATTTCGCGGCCTTCCGGAGTTCCAGTCGCTTGATCAGACGCCACTTCTTCCTCGTCGGCGCCCTCGTCGTCCTCGCCTTGATGGTCGTGGCCGGTGGCTGGAAGCTGACTCTGGGCAAGAAGGAGGGGCCGGGCGGTCCGCCTGGCGCGGCCATGGCGGCGCAGAAGGGCGGCGGCGGGCCGACGGGCAAGGGCGGCGGCGGTCGTGGTCCCGGCGGCGGCGGCGGCCCCGCCCAGGTCTCCGTGGCGCTGGTCGTATCCAAGGTGTTCATCGATTCCATCGACGTGATCGGCGTGGCCAAGGGCCGGCAGTCGGTCACCCTGACCGCGGCGGCGACCCAGCTGGTCGATCGCGTGCGCTTCACCGACGGCCAGGCCGTGGCCAAGGGTGCGGTGCTGGTCGAACTGAAGGACACCGAGCAGAACGCGGGCCTGGCCCAGGCCCAAGCGCGCCTTGTCCAGGCCCAGCGCGACTTCGACCGCTGGAAGGCGCTCGCAGCCCAGGGCTACGCCTCCAAGACCGCGCTGGATCAGCGCGAAGCGACCTATCTGGCCGCCCGCGCCGACGTCCAGGCCGCTCAGGCCCGCCAGGCCGACCGCACCATCCGCGCCCCGTTCGCCGGCGTCGTCGGCCTGTCTGATATCGCTCCGGGCGCCTTGATCAACCCAGGCGCGGCCATCGTCACCCTGGACGACGTCAGCGCAGTGCGGGTCGATTTCGAGGTCCCGGACCGCTACCTCGCCTCGCTCCGCGAGGGCCAGCTGATCTACGCCAAGACCGACGCCTATCCCGGGGAGACCATCCAGGGGCGGATCGCCAAGCTGGACAGCCGCATCGATGAGCGTACCCGCTCGATCACCGCCCGGGCCGAGTTCGCCAATCCCGGCCGCAAGCTGAAGCCCGGCATGATGATGCGGGTGGCCATATCGCGTGGCCAGCGCCAGGCGCTCGCCGCGCCGGAGGCGGCCGTCGCCGTGCAGGGCGACAGCGCCTTCGTCTACGTGCTGGCCAAGCGCGGTGAGGCGACCATGGCCGAGCAGCGTCCGGTGATCACCGGGGTGCGCCAGGACGGCTTCGTCGAGATTCGTGAGGGCGTGGCCGCGGGCGACCGGATCGTCGCCGACGGCCTCAACAAGATCCAACCCGGTCAGCCGGTGCGTATCGCCAGCCAGGGCGGACGTCCGAGCGGCGCGAGCCAGCCAGGGGCGCGCGGGCCGCGGCCCGGGGCATGATGCTCTCCGACCTCTCCGTCCGCCGGCCGGTGTTCGCCGCAGTCGCGGCGATCATCCTGTGCGTCGTCGGCGTGGCCTCGTTCCTGTCGCTGACGGTGCGCGAGCTGCCCAGCGTCGATCCGCCGGTGGTCTCGATCTCCACCAACTATCGCGGCGCCTCGGCCGAGGTGGTCGAGGAGCGGATCACCGAGGTGATCGAGCGCCAGATCTCGGGCATCCAGGGCATCGACCGCGTCAACTCGTCCTCGCGGGACGGCCAGTCGCGGATCAACATCTCCTTCAGGCTCGACCGCGACCTGGACGATGCGGCCAACGACGTTCGCGACGCGGTCAGCCGGGTCGCCGCCAACTTGCCGCTGCAGGCTGACCCGCCGCAGATCGCCAAGGCCACCGCCGACGGCGCGCCGATCATCTTTGTCTCGTTCTCCTCGACCACGCTGAACCGCCTGCAGCTCTCAGACTACGCCAACCGCTACCTGGTGGAGCGGTTCTCGACGATCCCCGGCGTCGCCCAGGTCGGCGTGGGCGGTCTCCAGCTCTATTCGATGCGCATCTGGCTCGACCCCGACGCCATGGCCGCCCGCGGCATCACGGTGGACGACGTCGAAACCGCCCTGAACACCCAGAACCTGGAACTGCCGGCGGGCGCCCTGGAGGCGCCCAGCAAGGACTTCACCATCCGGGTGGGACGCGGCTATTCCACGCCGGCGGAGTTCGCCCAGATGCCGGTGGTGGCCTCCGGCGCACGAGCCGCCGCCGCCGCGACGGGCGCCTCGACCCAGGAATACATCACCCGCCTGGGCGATATCGCCAGGGTGGAGGAGGGGCCCGACGAGCGGCGTCGTTCGTTCCGGTCCAACGGCCGCGAGCAGGTGGGCATCGCCATCACCCGCCAGTCCCAGGCCAACGACCTGGAGATATCGGACGGGGTCAACGCGATCCTGCCGGAGCTGAACAAGTCGCTGCCCAAGGGCACCAGCCTTCAGATCGCCGTCGACTTCACCGTGTTCACCCGCCACGCCATCGAAGAGGTGTGGATCAACATGGGCATCTCGCTGGCCCTGGTCGCCCTGGTGAACTTTGCGTTCCTGGGCACTTGGCGCGCGGCGCTGATCCCCTCGGTCGTGGCGCCGATCTGCATCCTGTCCACCTTCATCGTCATGGCGCCGCTCGGCTTCTCGCTGAACCTGCTGACCCTGCTGGCCCTGGTGCTGGCCATTGGTCTGGTGGTCGATGACGCCATCGTCGTGGTCGAGAACATCCAGCGGCGGATCGACGAGGGCGAACCGCCCATCGTCGCCGCCCAGCGCGGGGCGCGGCAGGTGTTCTTCGCGGTGATGGCCACCACCATCGTGCTGATCTCGGTCTTCGCGCCGCTGATGTTCCTGCCGGGCTTCACCGGCAAGCTGTTCGTGGAGCTGGCGGTGGCCATCGCCGCGGCCGTGGCCTTCTCGGCGCTGCTGGCGCTCAGCCTCTCGCCGATGCTGGCCTCCAAGCTGCTGCGGCCGGCCCAGGGCGAGGGCTTCATCGCGCGCAACGTCGACAACGCCATGGCCAAGGTGCGCAATTCCTATCACGCCTCCCTGGAGGCGCTGCTGGGCCGGCGCGAGGCCTCCATCGCCGGCGGCGTGCTGGTGGCGGTCCTGGCGCTCGCGGCGCTCGGCCTGTTCACGGTCCTGCCGCGCGAGCTGGTGCCGGACGAGGACCGGGGCCGTGTCGAACTCAATATCCAAGGCCCTGAAGGCGCGGGCTACGACTACACCCGCAAGGCCACAGGCCAGGTCGAGAGCCGGTTGAAGGGCCTGCTCGATGAGGGGGTGATCAGCCGCTACATCATCGGGGTCCCGCGCTTCAACGGAAACCAGTTCAACTCAGGCTTCGGCAACGCCGCCCTGGCCGAGGACGCCAAGATCACCTCCAACGAGCTGGCGGCCCAGCTCAACCGCGAGTTCTCCTCGATCACCTCGGTGCGGGCCATCGCCTCGGTGCGCGGCGGCCTGCAGCGCGGCGGGCCCGGCGGCGGCGGCGGCGGCGGGGTCGACGTCATCGTGGTCGGCAACGAGTATCCGGAGATCGAACGCTGGATCCAGCCGCTGCTGACCGCGGCCCAGGCCAATCCGGGCCTGGCCCGGGCGCGCATCGACTATGAGCCCACCAGCCCGCGTGTCCTGGTCAATATCGACCGGGAGAAGGCCGCGGCCCTGGGGGTTTCGGCCCAGGCGGTGGGCCGGGCCCTGGAGACCAATTTCGGCACCCGGCGGGTGACCACCTACATCAAGAACGGCCAGGAATACGACGTCATCCTGCAGACCGACCGGGCGCGCCGCCAGACCGAGCAGGACCTGGGCAACCTCTATGTCCGCACCCGCACCGGTGAGACCGTGCCGCTCGCCTCGCTGGTCACCACCGTGGTGCGCGGCGACACCCCTGACCGCGCCCGCGTCGACCGCCTGCGCTCGGTCACGCTCTCGGCCCAGCTCAACCCCGGCTATCCCGTGGGCGAGGCGGTGAAGTTCTTCGAGGGCGAGATCGCCAAGCAGCCGGCCGGGCCGCAGGTCAAGTGGGGCGGAATCGCCCGCGACTTCCTGGAGGCGGGCGGCGCCGTGGGCCTGGCCTTCGGCATGGCCCTGCTGCTGGTCTTCCTGGTGCTGGCCGCGCAGTTCGAGAGCTGGATCCATCCGGCGGTGATCATGCTGACCGTGCCGGTCGCAGCCCTCGGCGGGCTGTTCGGCCTGCTGATCGCGGGCTCCACCATCAACACCTACAGCCAGATCGGGCTGATCATCCTGGTGGGGATCGCCGCCAAGAACGGCATCCTGATCGTGGAGTTCGCCAATCAGCTGCGTGACGACGGCCTGACCATCCGCGAGGCGGTGATCGAGAGCGCCTCTCTGCGCCTGCGGCCGATCATCATGACCTCGATCTCGGCGGCGGCGGGCTCGATCCCGCTGATCGTCTGGGGCGGGGCCGGCGGCGAGAGCCGCAAGACGATCGGCGTGGTCATCTTCTTCGGGGCGATCTTCGCGACCCTGCTGACCCTGTTCATCGTGCCGGTGTTCTACAACATGCTGGCGCGCTTCACGAAGTCGCCCCAGGCCACCGCCCGGCGCATCGAAGCCTTCGAGGACGCCGAGCAGGCCCGCGCGGCCAACGCCGCGGAGTAGGCCAAGCCCAGATCCTCCTCCAGCGCGCAGCGCGATTTGGGGGAGGTGGATCGTCGCCTCTTTGCGACGATACGGCGGGGGTTGAAGCCCACAAGCAAGGGTCAAAGTTCCCCTCAGTCCGCCATTCGGCGGACAGCTCCCCCAGCGGGGGAGCATCCGGAAGCAGTCGGCTCCTTACGGCGCCGTGTAGCCGGACTCGACCTTCATGTAGGCGATCAGGTCGACACGGTCCTTGGGGTCCTTGAGGCCGGCGAAGGTCATCTTGGTGCCGGGCAAGAAGGTGCGCGGCTCGGCCAGCCATTTGTCCAGGTGCTCGCCGTCCCAGACGAAGCCGGCGGCCTTGACCGCGTCGGAATAGTTGTAGCCCTCAAGCGAGCCGGCCTTGCGGCCGAAGACGCCGTGCAGGTTCGGACCGGTCAGGTTGGCGCCGCCCGGAACGATGGTGTGGCACGACTTGCAGAGCCCGAACTTGCGCTTGCCGTTCTCGATGTCGGCGGTGTTGTAGGGCGCGGGCAGGGTGGCCACCAGGGCGGCCTTCTGCGCATCCGTCATCTCCGGGGCCGCGGCGGGCGCCGCGGGCGCCTCGGCCTTCTGGCCGCAGCCGGCCAGTAGGGCGCAGGCCCCAATCAAAATCGTCGCCGCGCGCATTGTCATGACCCAAACCTCTGCAATGGATTGATTGGCGTTCTAATCACGGCTGCGGGCGTTGCAAGGCGCGCCGGCGCCGTTCCTTCTGAATGATCTCGTCCAGCGCCTGGAGGAAGCGCGAGCGGTCGTTGCGGTCGAACGGCTTTGGACCGCCCAGGATGTCGCCGGTGGACCTCAACTGCTCCATCAGCGCCCGTTGGGCGATGGCCGCGCCGATGGAGTTCTCGGTGAACGGTTTGCCGTTGGGCGCCACCGCATGGGCGCCGGCCTGGAGCACCCGTTCGGCCAGGGGAATGTCGTTGGTCACCGCCACGTCGCCCGGCGCCACATGCTCGGCGATCCAGTCGTCGGCGACGTCGGGTCCGGCGTCGACGATCACCCGGGCGATCATCGGCGACTGGGGGATCATCATGAAGGCGTTGGAGACCACCCAGGTCTTGAGGCCGTAGCGCGCGGCGACCTTGTAGATCTCATCCTTCACCGGACAGGCGTCGGCGTCGATGAACACCTCGATGGGTTTGTCGGCCAAGGTGGGATCCTAGGTGGGCGTCGTCCCTCCATGCCTCGGGCGGCGGCGACCCTCAACGAAAAACGCCGCCGGTCCGGGGACCGACGGCGCTTCCAACGCTTACGCTTACTGTTACGCTACTGGCACTGAGACTTAGGCGAAGGCCGTCGCTTGCTTGCGACGAGCGCTGCGCGCCATCGAACCGACGCCGCCGAAGCCGATGATCATCATCGCCCAGGTCGCCGGTTCCGGAACCACCGAGCCGATATTGCTGATCTCGAAGGCGTCCGACTTCGAGAACAGGGTGAAGCCGGTGATCAGGTCGTCGGTCTGGAAGGTGAAGCGACCGTTGGTGTCGATGGCGTGACGATCGCCGTACTGCACCGCGCCCGAAACCACGCCCAGATCCGCACCGTCGAAGAAGTAGTCCCCGCTGGTGGTGTGGAAGGTGATGTGGTTGCCGGTGTCGAGCGAGCCGATGTAGAGGCTCACGCGCTTGGCGCCCGTGGTCGTGAAGGTGGCCGATTCACCGCCGGCGACGCTCAGATACTGGGTCTGATCGTCGTCGGTGGGGTGCACCGGGCCGAGGCCCGGAGCGGCGCTGGCGTCCGGCGAGCTGTGGTTGCCGGTGACCAGATCGCCGCCGACCAGGCTCCAACCCGGAGCGAGGGTGAGGGGGCCGTCGAAGTCGCTGACGAGGTATTCACCGGGGTTCAGGGCGGTTTGATAACCCCCGAACGCGGCGATCGTCACCGCGGCGTTGGCCGCCGTGGCGCCGATGCTGGCGGTCGCCGCGAAAACGGCCCCGACCAGGAGTTTCTTCAGAGTAGTCACGTTTGGAGTCTCCAATTGAGATTGTGTACCAGGTTCACACCCGAGCTCCGCAATGGGCGTGCCAACTCCTGGTTGGGGTTTAAGGGCTGCGCCGGGGTCTGCGGGCCAAGGACCGCGTTCGACTTCAACCCGCGATTGCGAAAGCGGGTGAGTTTGACCCAGGGCGTGGGGATGCCTTGCGGCGGCAGGGGTTCCGCTTCTGCGGAGCGTCGGTGGTGCCGGATGCAGGACTCGAACCCGCGACCTTCGGTTTACAAAACCGCTGCTCTACCAGCTGAGCTAATCCGGCCCTTGGACCGGCCGCTTATGAAGGCAAGCCGGCGGCTGACGCAAGGTCCCCGTTGGCCTTCGCGTCAGCCTGTGATCCCCTGGCGAAAACGCTGGGGAGAACGCCATGGACTTCGAAGACTACCGCAAGCACGACGCCGTGGGCCTGGCGGGCCTCGTGGCCAAGGGCGAGGTCAGCGCCTCGGAGCTGTTGGAGACGGCCGTCACCCGGATGGCGCAGGTCAATCCTGCGATCAACGCCGTCACCATGGACCTGACCGAATGGGGCCGCGCGGAGGCGAAGCGCGAGCCGACCCCCAGGGCGCTGTCGGGCGTGCCGTTCCTGCTGAAGGACCTCGGCGCGCAACTGGCTGGCTCGGCCACCAGCTCGGGCTCTGCGGTGTTCAAGGACCAGGCGGCCCAGGCCGACAGCGCCATCGTCACGTCCTACAAGCAGGCGGGGATGGTGATCTTCGGCAAGACCAACACCCCGGAGTTCGGTCTGATGCCGGTGACGGAACCGGCGCTGCTGGGCGCCTGCCGCAATCCTTGGGACGTCTCGCGCACCCCAGGCGGCTCGTCGGGCGGGGCGGCCTCGGCGGTGGCGGCGGGGATCGTACCGGCCGCTCACGCCAGCGACGGCGGCGGTTCGATCCGCACCCCTGCCTCGGCTTGCGGCCTGTTCGGCATGAAGCCCTCGCGCGGCCGGGTCTCCTTCGCGCCGATGGGCGAGGGCTGGGGCGGGGCCTCGATTCAGCATGCGGTGACCCGTTCGGTTCGCGATTCCGCCGTCCTGCTGGACGCGGTGTGCCGGCCCCAGGTCGGCGACCCCTATTTCCTGGCCCCGCCCGAGCGGCCCTTCGCGGGCGAGGTCGGGCGCGATCCGGGCAAGCTCGCCATCGGCTTCACCACCGCGGCCCTGGCCTCCGACGCCCTAGACCCTGAATGCAAGGCCGCGGTGCTGGAGGCGGCGCGGCTGTGCGAGGGCCTAGGCCACGTGGTCGAGGAGGTCGTCGTGCCGGGCGACCTGGCCGCCATGCAGCAGGGCGCCGGGGACGTGATCGGCGCCAGCATCGCCGCCACCCTGGAGGCCGAGGCCGAGCGGCGCGGCCGGGCCATCGAGCCCGACGAGGTCGAGGTGCTGACCTGGGCCATGTATCAGCGCGGCAAGCGGGTGACGGGCTCCAACTACGTCCGCGGCCTGGCGGCGATCCACGCCTATGGCCGAGCCGTGGCGGCGCTGTTCCAGCGTTATGACGTGCTGCTGCTCTCGACCCTGGGCAGCCCGGCCATTCCCATCGGCCACCTGACCGAGGACCTGCGCCAGTACACGCCGCGCCTGTTCGCCTTCATGCCGAACACCCAGGCCTTCAACAACACGGGCCAGCCGGCCATGACCGTGCCGTTGGCCTGGAGCCAGGGCGGCCTTCCTATCGGCATCCAGTTCGTTGGTCGGATGGGGGAGGAGGCGGGGCTGTTCCGCCTGGCGGGACAGCTGGAGCAGGCGCGGCCCTGGTTCAACCGCGTCGCACCGCTATAGGCGGCTCAGGCTTCTTCGCTACGCGGATGATCCGAGGCGCACCCGGATGTCCAGATACGCCGCCGCTATGAGCTCGCTCAGCGCGGCGGCGTTCGCCGGTGGGCCCAGCCGGAGCTTCACGTGCCGCATGCGTTTGCCCGCGCCTTCCAGGAGGCCCGCCGGGTCGTCGAGCTCCGCCCCGTAGAAGAAGCCGACGTTCACATGAGCCCTGAAGGCGTTGACGTATCCAAACGCCGCGTCCTCCACGCAGGCGACGGGGCAACCGTCATGCATGAGCTCACGGACATCGGCGCCGCAGCCGCGCATCTGCTCAAACCAGGTCCGTGCGATCGCCCGCAGTTCGTCGGCCGGCTCGGAGAGCCAGGCGTCGATCTCGCGGTCCAGTCGGACCTCACGGGAGAACCAGGAGTCGATCGCGGGGTCGTGTTCGACCGCGCCGGAAAGCCGGAAGAGCTGGCTCATCCCACCGCGACGCCGGCTTGAATTGGCCCGAGGCCTGGCCCCAGGTCCGCGAAGCCGAGCTTGGCGGCGAGTTGGCGCGCCCTGGCGGCATGGTCAGGTTCTCGGTGGATCTGCAGGTAGCGGGCGAGAACGAGGAACCGCTCGTTCGGATCGAGATCGCCGTCCCCTAGCGCCAACTCGGTGGTGACCTGCTCGAACATCGGATGGAAGGCCGGCCGGCGACCATCGACGTCGGTGAAGCCATAGACCTCGGCGAGGTCTGCGGCGAACAGCACCTGGCCCGCCTTCCGATGAACCTCGCGATCGGCGGCGAGGGCCGCCACGGCCCTGCCAACGAAGAAGGGGGACTCCGATTCGGCGAAGAACGGGTCCTTGGCGACGGCGTCGCGCCAGCTGGCCTCGGAGACGCCGAAATGGCTCAGCACCGCCTCGGAGCGCAGGAATCCCGGGCAGAGGGCCAGCGCCGTTACGCCGGTTCCGTGGAGGTCCCAGGCCATGGCGTAGCCCAGCCGGTTCACCGTGCTCTTCACCAGGTCGTAGAGCAGGTGACCGCGATAGCCCGCGTGGTGGCCGTCCGAGACCTCGACGATCAGCCCGCCGCCCTGTCGCAGCATGAGGGGCGCTGCGTGACGGGCGGTGATCATGTGACTGATGACTGCTTGGTCCACGAGGGCGCGGACCGTTCCGATGTCGAGCTCCCAGAACTTGGCGCTCCAGTCGATCATCGGGTCGCCGCCCCAGATGTCGTTGACGAGGATGTCCAGTCGCCCTCGCTCAGCCTCGACACGGGCGATCAGGGCGGCGACCTCGCCCTCGCGGGTGTGGTCGGTGCGGACCGCCACGCCCTCGCCGCCCTGTCCATCGACCAGCGCCGCGGTCTCCTCCAGGGTCTCCGGCCGGCCCATCGGCGAAACTTGGCCCGCGCCGCTCCGGCCGCTGCAGTAGACCACCGCGCCCGCCGCGCCGAGCATGCAGGCGATGCCGCGGCCCGCGCCGCGCGTCGCGCCGGCGACCAGCGCCACTTTGCCGTCCAGGGGTCGGTTCGCCATGCCTCCACCTCCGGCCCTTGGCGGCTCGGGCGAACCGCACTAGGCTGTTTGTGAGTGAACATTCATTCATAAAATAGGTCAAGATGCCTCGCCCTCGGCGGATCAGCGACGAAGACGTGCTTGCCGGGGCGTTGAGGGTGATGTTCCGCAAGGGGCCGGCCGAGTTCACCCTGGCGGCCGTGGCGGCGGAGGCGGGGATCGCCCCCCCGACCCTCGTGCAACGGTTCGGCGACAAACGGGGTCTGATCCTGCGCGCCCTGGCCCAGGACAACGGCGAGTTCGCCAGCGCCGTGGCCGAGGCGCCGCGGACGCGCGGGCGCGCCTCGGTGATCGCCCTGTTCGGGCTGCTCACACCTGACATCCAGGATCCGGACGTCTTGGCCACCGGACTGCTGTGGCTGCGCGAGGACTTCCGCGATCCGGCGCTGAACGCCCTGGCGCGCGAGCGCTGGAGGATGCTGCGCGAGGCGGTCGCCGAGCGGCTTCCACCCTTGCCCGTGTCGCCGGAACTCGCCGCCCGGCTGCTCGAGGCGCAGTGGCAGGGCGCGTTCAACCAGTGGGGCTTCTTCCGAGAGGGGAGCCTGCCGAACTTTGTCGCGGACTCCCTGGAAGCCTGGTTCGACCTCGCCGAGGCGCCCCGGCGCTGAGACGGTCCGGCTCTAGGCCGATTGGCGCCGGCGCATCTGGACGATGTAGGCGGCGATCACCCCCGTGGCCACCAGGCCGATCAGCAGGGTGGAGACGGCGTTGATCTCCGGGTTCACGCCCAGCCGCACCTGGCTGTAGATCCGCATCGGCAGGGTGGTGGCGCCGGGGCCCGAGGTGAAGCTGGCGATCACCAGGTCATCCAGCGACAGGGTGAAGGCCAGCATCCAGGCCGCGGCGACCGCGGGGGCGATATTGGGCAGGGTGATCACCAGGAAGGCCTTGAACGGCGGACAGCCGAGGTCCTGGGCGGCTTCCTCCAACTGCCGGTCGAAGGCCGCCAGCCGGGCCTGGATCACCACCGTCGCGTAGCAGAGGGTGACCGTGGCGTGGCCGACCACCACCGTCCAGAAGCCTCGCGGCAGGCCGAAGGCGACGAACAGCAGCAGCAGGGACAGGCCCAGCACCACCTCGGGCATGACCAGGGGCGCATAGACCATGCCAGCGAACAGGGTGCGGCCCTTGAACCGCCCGGCGCGGACCAGGGCGACTGCGGCCAAGGTTCCGAGGATCGTCGCCAGGGTCGCCGAGATCACGCCGACCCGGAAGGTGACCCAGATGGCGTCCAGAAGTTGTTCGTTCTTGAGCAGCGAGGCGTACCAGCGGGTGGAGAACCCGCCCCACACCGTGACCAGCCGGCTGGCGTTGAACGAATAGACCACCAGCAGGACGATCGGCAGGTAGAGGAAGCCGAAGCCGACCAGCAGCGAGACGCGGTTGAACGCCGTGAGGCCGCGCTTCATGTCGACGATGCTCCCCCTCTGGGGGAGCTGTCGGCGAAGCTGACTGAGGGGGACTTTGACTCTTTCCGCCGTGGATGAAGCCCCCTCCGTCTCGATGCTTCGCATCGATCCACCTCGTGTATTTGGCTTGCGCTAGATTTGCAGAGCGGCCGGCCGAGGCGCTCATCACGCCAGCGGCCGGCCGCCGCACCGTCGAGACCGTCGCCACCTAGGTTCACAGCCCGTGGGGGAGCTTGGGTCCGGCGG
>NZ_JAUYNW010000035.1 GCF_030698145.1 Phenylobacterium sp.
GCGAGCGCTGCGCCTCGACCTCCAACCGCAATTTCGAGGGCCGCCAGGGCCGCGGCGGTCGCACCCACCTGATGAGCCCGGCCATGGCCGCGGCGGCCGCCATCGCCGGCCACATCGTCGATGTCCGGGAGTTCCTCTGACGTGGAGAATCACTGGGCGACGGATGACCTGCAAGCGACCTCTACATGGTCGCCCGGGTGGCGTTCTCATCGAGGCTGATCTCATGGGGATCGTTGGCGAGATCGACCACGTAGCTGAGGGCGGAGCGCGACTACTTCGCCGCGACGATCGCGTGCATGCGGCCAGTCGGCGCGTTCCGTCACCTCGTCCGCCACGTCGTCCCTCCGTTCGTACCGTCGAGCGGCCCTACGCGCCGTCGCTCAGCCCGACTGCACCCAGAGCGGCGATCAACCCAAATAGAATCCACTGCGGCATCTCGCGGATCCGATACTTCCGATGGAGCATGAGCCCGAGGGTCCACAGACCGTACGCGGCAAACACGAGAACGGCGGCCAGGGTCAGATCGGCGCTCGCCCGGCCCAGGGCCGCGAGCGCGAAGACGATCACCATTCCGAACATCAGGATCGTTATGAGATGCCAGCAACAGTAGTGGATGTCGCGGACCACGGGGCGGAGCTCGGTGTCGCGCAACAGCGGGCGGACCATGCCGCGGCCTCCGAGCAGGAGATGCACGAAGGCGCAGAGCAGGATCACGGCGGCGTTGGCGGCGAACCAGGGATTGAGAGGCATCAAGTCCTCGTATTTAGAAATGTGGGAGCCACGCGGGCTGTTGGATGTGCGGCGGGCCGTGGCGACCCGCCGCGAGCGACCTCAGCAACCCGCGAAGACAGGGTCTCGCTTCTCGATGAAGGCGCGGCCGCCTTCTTTGAAGTCCTCCGTGGCGGTCGGGCGAACGACCGCGGCCGGTAGCAGCTCCAGGGCGACCCTGTCGCCCTGGTCTCTGGCGATCCGGACCGAAGCGATCGTCGCCGTCACCCCCAGGGCAGGGCTATCGCATATGGCCGTAGATCCAAGTGGCACGGTGGCCAGATGCTCCCCCTCTGGGGGAGCTCCCGGCCGAATGGCCGGGTGAGGGGGACTAAAATGCCCTTCAACGGAGGTTCGACCGGTCTGAGCAGGAGTCAAAGTCCCCCTCAGGCCCTTCGGGCCAGCTCCCCCAGAGGGGGAGCATCTAAGCTCCGCCGCATATGCGATAGCCCTGACCCAGGAGGGGAGGATTCAAGATTCCTCTAGTCCAGGCTCCCGGCCAGGGCGCGCAGGGCCTCTCCGGTGGCCGCGTCGGCCGGGAAGAAGGTCTCCAGGGTCAGCTCCGACAGGGTCACGTCCACGGGGGTGCCGAACACCGTGGTGGTGCTGAAGAACGACAGCACCCCCGCCGGCGTGTTGAGCTGGAACGGGATCGCCACGCCGCCGTACTCGTCGGACGCCTTGCGCGGAGGCTGGCCGCCCGGGATCGGATAGGCCTTCAGCTCGGTCAGCAGCTCGGTCAGGCGGGGATCGGCGGTCAGCTCCACCTCGCGCCTCAGGCGGTCCAGCAGGTGGGCGCGCCACTCATGCAGGTTGGCGACGCGCTGGGACAGCCCCCTCGGGTGCAGGGTCAGGCGAAGGACGTTCATCGGCGGCTTCAGCAGCTCGGGATCGACGCCCTCCAGCAGCGGGGCGATCATGCGGTTGGCGCTGATCAGGTTCCAGCCGCGGTCCACGGCCAGGGCGGGGAAGGGCTCGTGGCCCTTGAGGATGATGTCCACGGCCCGGCGGGCGGCGGCAAGGGCCGGGTCGTCCAGGGCCCGCTGGGGGAAGACCGGGGCGAAGCCGGCGGCGACCAGGATCACATTGCGCTCCCGAAGCGGGATCTCCAGCTGGTCGGCCAGGCGCAGGACCATGTCGCGGCTCGGCTGGGCGCGGCCGGTCTCGAGGAAGCTCAGGTGGCGGGTGGAGATCTCGGCGTCGAGCGCCAGGTCCAGTTGGCTCAGGCGGCGGCGCTGGCGCCACGCCCGGAGGTGGTCGCCCACCGCGGCTGCAGATGACGTGTTCATCCCGCGACCATAACGAGACCCCCATCCACGCTCCATGACCTCGCAGGTAATCGGACAAGCGAAAGGCCGCCGAGGAACCCCCCGGCGGCCTTTCCACTGGAACTGCGTCACGCACTCTTGCGAGCCTCTCCAGGCCGCGCCGCGGTCCTCAGCGATCGGTCAAAAGCGGGTTAGCGAGGGCGCTCAACCTGCCCTTGGGCCGAACCGTCGGCGCTGGCCGACGCCTTGGCGCCCTTGGGCGAGGCGCCGGCCGAGGCCTGGGCCTCGCCCGAGCCGCTTGCACCTGCGTTGGTGGTCGAGGCCGCGCCGGAGCCCTGGCCCTCGGCGCTCAGATCGACGCCGTGGCTGGAAGCCTCCATCGCCGAGCCGGCCGCGCCCTGCGCCTGGCCTTCGACGGAGCGGACCTGCTCCGCGGCCTGGCCCGCGGTGGCCCTCGCCGTGCGCTTGGCCGCGCGCTTGGCGGCGCGGGCTTCGTCGCGGGCGCTGTCGAGACGCGAGCCGATCTGGTCGGCCCGCAGGGCGCCGGAGCCGCTGAGCGAGCCGCTCGCCTGGCCGGTCACGCCGCCCAGGCCGCCCAGGCCCCCGGTGACGCCGCCCACGGCCGAGCCGGAGCCGCCGAGGGTCCCGCCCAGGATCTGGGCGTCGGCCACGCCGGCGACGGTGAGGCCGACCGCGGCGACGGCGGCGAGAAGTGTGATCTTGCGCATGATGGTCTCCTGCATTTGTGGAGGCTTTGAGCGCCTCTCGCAGGGTCCAACGACGCGCTCCGCGGGTTTCATCCCGCCCGCCGCCAGAAAAATCTATCGGCTGGTGAGCATACCCTTGGCCGCCACGGCGCGCGGCGGGGAAACCAGGTCGAAGCCGACCAGGCCCAGGCCGAAGATCGCGTCGGGCCCTCGGGGGCCCAGATCCAGCGCCTGGCGGGCGAGGGTGGAGACCGCTCGCGCCGCGCCCTGCGGATCGGGCGTGGGCAGCAGGCCGGCCAGGCTCCCCGCCACCAAGGGTGCTGCGAAGGAGGTGCCGCGCACCGCCACGAAGCCGCCCCGCACCGCCGGAACCGCCATGTCGGCGCCGGGGGCCGTGAAGTCGATGCGGCCCGGCCGGCCGGCCTCGGGCAGGACGCGCCGGCGGCCGTCCACGGCGGTCACCGCGATCACGCCCGGATAGGCGGCGGGATAGAGGGGCGGGGCGGCGGGGCCGTCATTGCCCACGGCCGCCACGATCAGATGGCCGCGCGCGTTCAGCGTCCGCACCGCCGCCTGCAGCGTCAGGTTCGGCGGCCCCACCAGGCTGACATTGATCACAGGCACGCGGGCCTGGGCCATCCAGGCCAGGCCCTGGACGAGGCTGGCGGCCGATCCGCCGACCGGGGTGGTCCCATAGACATCGGCGACATAGAGCCCGCTGCCTGGGGCCGCGCCCCGGAACCGGCCCTGCCGGCCGACCAGCAGCGACGCCGTGGCCAGCCCATGCCCCTGGGGCCGCACACCCCCCGGCGCGAAGCCGCGCTGCTCGATCCTCACGCCGCGCAGGGCCGGATGCCCCGTGTCGACACCGGAATCGATCAGGCCGACCCGAACGGCGCCGAGCGGCGCCCTCGCGGGACCGGGCGAGGCCTGGGCGGCGCCGTCGCCACCTGCGTCGGAATAGAGGTGGTTGAAGTCGTACTGGCCGGCCGGGTCGAGTCGTCGCGCCAGGGCCACCGCCTCGCGCGCCGACAGCCCTGCAGGGAGTTCGAGCACGGTCACGCCGATATCGAGCCCGCCCGCCTCGAGACTTCGCCCGGCCTTGAAGCCCGCCGCCTGGAGGCGCGCCAGGGCCTCGGGCGACGGCGAGAGGGCCAGGACCTCGCCCCGCACCACCGCCGCGCCGCGTTCGTCGAACTCCAGCAGGGTGGGATTGTCGCGGACCAGGGTGTCGAGCTTCAGGCGCCGCGCCTGGGTCAGGGCTTGGGTTGTGAGCCCCCGCACGGCGCTGGCCGCGCCCTGGGTCTGCGGCAGACGGGGCGTCCGGACGCCGGAGATGTCGGGCAGGCCGGCCGAGGGTAGGCTCGGCGCCGGCAACGCCAGCCCGCCGCTCCCGCCGATGATCTGGCCGTGGGCGGGGCCCCAGAACGCCATGGCGGCGAGCGCTCCGGCCAGCCAGGGCCGATTACGACGCTGGCGCGTTGCGGTGTTCCGGGCTGGGGTTTGGCGCGCGGTCATGTTTCGATCCGGAATATGCGGCGATTGAGTCCGCTTTCGAGGATGAAACGCCGCTCGGCGGTCGTTCCATCCTTAGACAGAGGCAAGTGTTGAACGCGTTCCAGCGTGAAATGGTCGAGCTGCTGCCGCGGTTGCGTCGATTCGGCCGGGTCCTGACCCGCGACGTGTCCGACGCCGACGACCTGGTGCAGCTCACCGTGGAGCGGGCCCTGCTGCGCGCCGACCAGTGGACGCCAGGGACACGGCTGGACAGCTGGATGTTTCGGATCATGAAGAACGCCTGGATCGACGAGACCCGCGCCCGCAAACGCCGCGATCTGGTCCTGGCGCCGGAGGAGGCGGGGATGGGCGTCGGCGACGACGGCGCGGCCAATGTCGAGCGGCGGCTGGAGGTGGCCGAGGTGGAGCGGGAACTGATGCGACTGCCGGAAGACCAGCGCCTGGCCGTGGCCCTGGTGCTGATCGAGGGACTATCCTATCGGGAGGCCGCCGCGGTGCTCGAAACCCCGGAGGGCACGCTGACCAGCCGGCTGGTCCGGGGCCGCAACGCCATATTGGCCCGCCTGGGCGGCGAAGGGAGCGCGGCATGACCGAGATCACCGACGAGATGATCGCCCGCTATGTGGACGGCGAGCTGGACGCCGAAGGGGTGGCGGCGGTCGACGCCGCGGTGGCGGCCGACCCGGCCCTGGGCGCGCGGATCGTTCGCGAGAGCCATCTGCGCGCAGTCGCCGCGCGGGCCTTCGACGGCGTTCTCTCCGAGCCCGTGCCCGAACGGCTGCGCGAGGCGGCGTCGCGAGCGAAGTCCAGCGCCGAGATCATCCGGCTCGACTTCAAGAAGCCCCGTGGCGGTCCCGTCGCGCCCGTGGCCGCGAAACCCTCCCGGGCGCCCGCCTGGGCCGCTGCGGCGGCCTGCCTGGTGGTGGGGGTGATCGCGGCCCAGGCCTTCGGTCTGGTGAAGACGAGGCCCTTCGAGGGCGCGCCCAGCCCGGGCCAGCCGGCGTCGCGGGCCCTGGCCGTGGCCCTGGACCGCAAGCTCTCGGGCCAGGATGGTCTGGTGCAGGTGGGGCTGACCTTTCGCGACAGCGGCGGCGTGGCCTGCCGGACGTTCCAGATCGACGCGACCGCGGGCGTCGCCTGCCGGCGCGAGCAGGGCTGGAGCGTGCGGATGACCGCCCCGGCGACGGCCGCGCTCTCCGGCGAGGGCGAATATCGAATGGCGGGCTCGACCGCGCCCGCCGCCGTGCTCCAGGCCGTGGACGCCATGATCGTCGGCCAGCCCCTGGACCGCGCCCAGGAGATCGCCGCGCGCGACGCCGGCTGGAAATAGGCTCCAGACATGCGAAGGGCCGGCCCATTGTCGGGGCCGGCCCTTCCATTGTCGGACCGCTCAGCGGTCCCGCAACTTAGTCGCTTACTTGGAGACCTCGTAAGCGGAAGCCCAGGTCGCGGTTTCCACTTGCGGATGAAGACAATGAGACACTGGTCACCTCCTTTCAGCTGATTGAACAGGACCTCTAATATGGGGCCCAAATTCTTGAGTCGCAAATGAAGCCTTCGCTCATTTGCGATCGGAAGCGTCAGTTGCCCTTTGACGCAGCTCCGTAACCGGCATGGTGAGCTTATCCAGGGCATCCAGGGTGGCCTTGTAGCCGGCCGCCACAGCGGGCTCGTAGGCCGACCAGTCGCGGATCTCGACGCCCGTCACGTCGGGGGTGACCAGTACGTCGGTGGCCTCACGCGCGGCGGCCAGGTCGCGTCCGGTGGAGACCGTCGCCGCCCGCATCAGGAGCGAGACGATGGGCGGGCCCTTGCGCCACTCGCCCGACCAGATCCAGCGCCAGACCGAGGCCGGCCGCGCCACGTCGTCGGCCATGATCGATCGGCCGCGGCTGACATCGACGCCGACGATGGGGCCGAGCTGGGACATGCGCATCACGTCGGCCGGGAAGTTCTTCATCACCGCCCCGTCGACCAGAACGTGGTCGTCCTCGGTAGTGGCCGGCGGCATGACGCCTGGCAGGGCGATGGAGGCGCGCAGGGCGTCGCGGAGCAGGCCGCTCTTGTGCAGGTGGTAGGTCCCGGTCGTCAGGTCCGACGAGACGCAGAAGAACGGCAGCCACAGGTCGGCGATCTGGGTGTCGCCAAAATGCTGGGCCAGGCGTTCCCGGACCTTGCCGCCATGGGTCATGGCCAGCAGGGGCAGGGCGATATCGTCCAGCGGGCTGGTGTTGACGAAGGCGTCGCGGATGCGGACGTCCATCTCGTCGCTGTCCCAGCCCAGCGCCAGGCCTGCCCCGATGATCGCGCCCATGGACGACCCGCCGACGAAGTCGATGGGCACGCCGCGTTCACGCAGGGCGCGGATCGCGCCGACATGGGCGTAGGCCCGCGCGCCGCCGCCCGACAGCACCAGGCCCACCGACTGGCCAGTGAGCACTCGGGCGATGCGTTTGACGTCGTCGGTGTTGTCGCGGCGCAGGTGGAAGAGGCGGGCAGGCTGGGCCGCGGCGATCCAGGCCTCGGAGCCCCGTGGCGTCACGGTGGCCTTCTTCTGAATCAGGATCAGGTCGACCAGCTTCTGGGCCTGCAGCGGTTCGGAGGCGTGGGCGATGCCATCGCGAGGCGGGGCGGTGTCGCCGCGGGCGATGCGAAACAGCCGGTCCACCTGGCGGCCCACCACCTGGCGCCAGCCCTGGTCGTCGGCCTCGGCCACATAGAGTACGACGTCGTAGTCGAGCTCGACCTCGGAGAACCACTCGGTGGGGGCGTGCTGGGCCTCGGCTCCCACCACGGTGACCGTGTAGCCCAGCCGGCCGACCTCGCGGCCGATCTTGTCGACCAGGGCGCGGATCGGGACCGGTTCGCCGGCGCAGACGAAGCCGAACACCGAGGGCACTCCCACCGACGCCTTGGTGGCCGCCTGGCGCGAACGCAGGATCATCAGCTTGGCCAGCTCGATCATGACCGCGCCGTCGGCTTCGCAGGCCTCGAAGAAGATCTCGCGGGGCAGGGCGAAGATCTCGGAATCGCGCAGGGCCATGACCTGGGCCGAATGCGGCGCGCCGGAGATCAGCGACATCTCGCCGGCCGGCTCCCCGGGGCGAATCACGCCCAGGAACTGGGTCTCGCCGCCCTCGTCGCGGCGGAAGGCGCCCAGGCGTCCGGCGCGGACCAGATAGAGGTGATCGGCCGGTTCCCCGGCCTTGAACAGGGTCGCGCCGCCGGGCAGCGAGAACCAAGTGGCGTCGCCCTGCGCGCGCTCCTCGTTGAAGAGGCGCGCCAGGGCCGAGTCGGACGGGATGTCGGGCAGGCTGGCCACGACGCGAGCCTAGCTTGCGTCGCCGCGCGCGGCTATGGCTTGGCCTGATCTCCACGCCCGGTTCGGCGTTCTAGTAGAACCAGAGGAGCCCACCATGACCAATCCCATCGCCGACCCCCTCGTCGAGGTTCCCGACACCGATGCGGCTTCCAGGCTGGTGCTGATCGAGGCGACCGAGCAGGGGGTGGCCACCGTCACCCTGAACCGGCCGCTGCGTCGCAACGCCTTCGACGACCACCTGATCGCCGCGCTGCACGAGGCCTTCGAAACCCTGCAAGGGGCCGAGGGCGTGCGGGTGGTGTTCCTGCGCGGTTCCGGCGGTACGTTCAGCGCCGGAGCCGACCTGGAATGGATGCGCGACGCCATCGAACGCAGCGAGGCCGACAATCGCGAGGACGCCCTGGCCATGGCGGTCATGCTGAAGAGCCTCCACGCCATGCCCGCCCTGACCGTGGCCCTGGTCGAGGGCGGCGCCTTCGGCGGCGGCGCGGGCCTGGTCGCGGCCTGCGACCTGGCCATCTGCACCGCCGACGCCAAGTTCAGCTTTTCGGAGGTCCGCCTGGGCCTGATCGCGGCGACCATCAGCCCCTACGTGGTGGAGGCCATCGGAACCCGCAACGCGCGCGGCCTGTTCGCCACCGCCAGGGTGTTCGACGCCGCCCATGCCGACAAGATCGGCCTGGTCACCGAGGTGGTGGCCGACGCCGCGACCCTGGACGCCGCCCGCGACCGCATCGCCGCCGAGATGATGGCCTGCGCCCCCGGCGCCGTCGCCGCCTCCAAGAAGCTGGTGGAGGATGTCGCCCATCGCCCGGTCGCCGAGGTCATGGAAGAGACCGCCCGCCGTATCGCCCGCGCCCGCGTCGGCGAGGAGGGGCAGGAGGGCGTCCGCGCCTTCCTCGAGAAGCGCAAGCCGAACTGGGCGCTCTGAGACTCCATGAGCCTGCACCTGATCAAGCTGGTGGTCGGCTGCGACACCATCCAGGATCTGCTGGATTGGCACAAGGATCCGAATGAGCCCTGGATCATGCGCACCCGCCAGACCCCCAAGCGCGCCGCCGACCTGCTGGCGGGCGGCTCGCTCTACCGCGTGTTCAAGGGCGTGATCCTCTGCCGCCAGCCGATCCTGGCGGTGACCACGGTGGGCGAAGGGGTCACGGCGCGCTGCGAGGTGACGGTCGATCCCAACCTGGTGCGCGTGGCGCCGACCCCGCGTCGGGCCTTCCAGGGCTGGCGCTACCTGGAGCCCAAGGACGCCCCGCCCGACCTGTCCAGCGCCGCCGACGGCGACATCCCGACCGACCTTGCGCGCAGGCTGCGCGAGGCGGGGGCCTGGTAGGGCTGGGCGACTGCTCGGCTACCCCCTCCGTCACGTCGCCGAAGAGGGCGACGCGCCACCTCCGCCAAATCGCGCTGCGCGTTGGGGGAGGATCTAAGAGACCCCCGACGCGGCAGATGAAAGGGCGAAGCCCTCATAACCCTGCGCGGCGACCTGGTCGCACTTCTCGCGATAGGCCGGGAAGCCGCCGATATAGGGCATGAAGACCCGTGGTTTGCCGGGGACGTTGGCGCCGAGGTACCAGGAGTTGGCCTGGGGATAGAGGGTCATCTCGGCCACCTCGTTGACGTGGGCGACCCAGGCGTCCTGCGCCTCGGCGGTGGCCTCGATGGCGGCGAGCTGGCGGCCGCCGAGGTGCGCGATGCAGTCGGCGATCCAGCCCACATGCTGCTCGATGGCCACCGCCATGTTGCACAACACAGAGGGACTGCCGGGCCCGGTGACGGTGAACAGGTTCGGGAACCCCGCCACCATCAGGCCCAGATAGGTGCGCGGGCCCTCGGCCCAGCGGTCCTTCAGCGCGACGCCGCCGCGGCCGCGGATGTCGATGCTGTTCAGCGCTCCGGTCATGGCGTCGAAGCCGATGGCGAAGACGATGCTGTCCAACTCGTAGTCGGCCTCGCTGGTGCGCAAACCCGTGGGCGTGATCGCCTCGATGGGCGTGGCGGCCACGTCGACCAGGGTGACGTTGTCGCGGTTGAAGGTGGCGTAGTAGTCGGTGTCGACACAGAGCCGCTTGGTGGCGATCGGGTAGGACCTGGGGAACAGGGTGTCGGCCACCGCCGGATCCTTGACGATCTCGCGGATCTTGGAGCCGACGAACTCCGCGGCCGTGGCGTTGGCGGCGGGATCGAAGATCAGGTCGGCGAAGGCGCCCACCAGGCTGAAGCCGCCCCGCGCCCAGCGCTCCTCATAGACCCGCCGCTGTTCCTCGGGCGGGGTCTCGACGGCCAGTTGCTCGGAGGAGTCCAGCGCCCGGATGCCGAAGCCGTTTTCGCGGCCCTCCCGGCGGTACTGGGCGCGGTTGGTCTTCCAGTCGGCGAGGAAGGCGGGATCGAAGGGCCCGTTGTGGGCGGGCACGCTGAAGTTCGGCGTGCGCTGGAAGACATGCAGGTGGGCGGCCTGCTCGGCGATCTTCGGGATCGACTGGACGGCCGACGATCCGGTGCCGATGACGCCGACCTTCTGGCCGGTGAAGTCCACGCCGCCATGGGGCCAGTGGCCGGTGTGGTAGGTCTTGCCCTTGAAGGTCTCCAGGCCCGGGAAGTCCGGCCGGTTGGCCACCGACAGGCAGCCCGTGGCCATGACCAGATAGCGCGCCGACACCGCCTCGCCGCGGTCGGTGCGCACCGTCCAGCGGCTCTGGGCCTCGTCGAAGGCGGCGGCGGTGACGCGGGTCTTGAACTGGATGTCGCGCTTCAGGTCGAAGCGTTCGGCCACGTGGTCGAGATAGGCCAGGAGTTCGGGCTGGGTGGCGTAGCGCTCACTCCATTCCCACTCGGCCTCGAGCTCGGGAGAGAACGAGTAGGAGTACTCCATGCTCTCGATATCGACCCGGGCCCCGGGATAGCGGTTCCACCACCAGGTGCCGCCGACCCCGTCGGCCGCCTCGAACAGCCGCGCCGACAGGCCGAGTTGGCGCAGGCGATGGAGCATGTAGAGGCCTGAAAAGCCCGCGCCTACGATCACGGCGTCGAAGGGGGAGATGGTTGGCTCGGCGGATGAGGCGGACATGGCGGACGTTCCCCTGCTGTCCGCACGTTAGCGCGACTTTTTGACAGTGCGGAGAAAAACCGGGTCGCTCAGCCGACCGCCATGTTGTCGATGAGGCGGGTCCTGCCCAGGAACGCCGCGGCCAGGATGCGGGCCTCGCCTTCGATGGGCCCGGGGCCCAGCCGGGCGAGGTCTCCGGCGCCGCGGACCTCGAAATAATCGATCTTCCCGAAGCCGGCCCGTTCCAGGGCCGCCAGTCCGGTGGCCTCCACCCGCTCGACGCTCTCGCCGGCCCGCAGGCGACGGCCGGCCTCGGCGAGCGCCGCGGCCAGGGCAGGGGCGATCTCGCGCTCGGCGGGGGTCAGGTAGGCGTTGCGCGAAGACAGGGCGAGGCCGTCGGCGGCGCGGGCCGTGGGCGCGCCGACCACGCGGGTCGGGATGTCCAGGTCGGCGACCAGGCGGCGGATGACCTGGAGCTGCTGGTAGTCCTTCTCGCCGAACACCGCCACGTCGGGCCCGCACTGGATCAGCAGCTTGGCGACGATCAGGGCCACCCCGCCGAAATGGCCGGGCCGCGCAGCGCCGTCCAGCGGCTCGGAGACGCCGGCGACATTGATCGTGGTGGAGAAACCCGGCGCGTACATTTCGCCGACGCCGGGGGCGAACAGCAGGTCGCAGCCCGCGCCCGCCAGCAGCTCGGCGTCCCGCGCCTCGCCCCGCGGATAGGCGTCGAAGTCCTCGCCCACACCAAACTGGGTCGGATTGACGAAGATCGAGGCCACCACCCGGTCAGCCTCCGTCCTGGCGAGCGCGATCAGCGACAGGTGACCCTCGTGCAGGGCGCCCATGGTCGGGACCATGGCCACCCGCTCGCCCGCCTGCTTCCAGGCGCCGACCTGGGCGCGCAGGTCGGCGACGGTACGGGCGGTGGCGATCGAGGTCATGCGGGCGCTCCTGGCGGATGGGCGAGGCGGCTTATGGCCGAGACCGGCCTGGGCGTCCATTCCATCCACAGCCCGCGACTAACCGCGCGTTGACGCCGCGTCGGGCCTCAGGCTCAGGTTAACCTCGAGAATCGGCTGGAGCTGGAGTTCGATGTCGCAGGCCAAGGTAATTGTCGTCGGCAATGAGAAGGGCGGGGCGGGCAAGTCCACCATCGCCATCCATGTCGCGGCGGGGTTGCTGCACGCCGGGGGGCAAGTGGCCATTCTGGACCTGGACCTGCGTCAGCAGTCCATGGGCCATTTCTTCGCGCACCGAGCCGCCTGGCTCGCCGCCAACGGCGTCAGCGCGCCCATGCCGATCGAACATCCCCTGGGCGCTGAACTGGCCACCGCGCCCGACACCGAGGCCCTGGCCCATTTCCAGGACGCCTTCGACAAGGCCTCGGACGGAGCCGACTACGTCCTGATCGACACTCCCGGCGGCGACACCGCCATCAGCCGCGCGGCCCATGGCCTCGCCGACCTGATCGTCACGCCGATGAACGACAGCTTCGTGGACTTCGACATGCTGGGGATCGTCGACCCGGTGACCCTCGATCTGAAGCGTCCCAGCCTCTATTCCGAGACCGTCTGGAACAGCCGCAAGGCCAAGGCCGCCGCGTCGGGCAAGTCCATCGACTGGGTCGTCTTGCGCAACCGCCTGGCCCCCACCGAGGCGCGCAACCGCAAGCGCCTGGACGAGCGGGTCCAGGCCCTGTCGCGCCGGGTCGGCTTCCGCGTCGGCCCGGGCCTGCGCGACCGGGTGATCTATCGGGAACTCTTCCCGTTCGGCCTGACCATCGCCGACCTGTCGCCGACCATCCGGCCGGTGGCCATGTCGCTGCAGCACGTGGCCGCGCGCCAGGAGCTGCGGGCGCTGATGGGCGCGCTGGGCCTGGCCACCGACGAGCTGCTGGCCGCGCAGTAGCATGACCTACATCGCCATCGGCTGCGCGGCCCTGGCGCTGCTGCTGTGGGCGAGCCGCGGGAAACCGATCCTGAAACGCCGCGAATGGCGGTTCCTGGCGGGGACCCTGGCGCTCGCCTGCTTCGCCGCGGCGGCCTATGTCGGCGTGCGCGGCGGCTGGGGCAAGTCGATCGTCCTGGTGGTGATGGGGCTGTGGCTGGCCGTCTCCACCCGCCGCACGGGCCTGGGCCTGCCCGCCGTATCCGGTAAGCTCAGCGACGCCGAGGCGCGCTCGATCCTGGGGGTGTCGCCCGACGCCTCGGCCGAGGAGATCCAGGCGGCCTATTCGCGGCTGATGCGCATGGCTCACCCTGACAAGGGCGGCACCAGCGGCCTGGCCGCGCAGCTCAACGCCGCGCGCGATAGGCTGCTCAAGAAGTAGGCTCTCTTAGATCCTCCCCCAGCGCGCAGCGCGATTTGGGGGAGGGGGACCGCGAAGCGGTGGAGGGGGTTGAAGCCCCAAACAAGAGTCAAAGTCCCCCTCAGTCGGCTTCGCTGACAGCTCCCCCAGAGGGCAGGGCTATCGCATATGCGGCGGAGCTTAGATGCTCCCCCTCTGGGGGAGCTGGCCCGAAGGGCCTGAGGGGGACTTTGACTCCTGCTCAGACCGGTCGAACCTCCGTTGAAGGGCATTTTAGTCCCCCTCACCCGGC
>NZ_JAUYNW010000038.1 GCF_030698145.1 Phenylobacterium sp.
GGTCGCAGCGCATCTGGACCGCCGCAGGCGGGCCGCGCTGTTCGACGAAATCGAGGCGCTCGAGCTGCAGGCGTTCCTGACCGGCACGGACGAGCTTCTCTTCGAGGATTTGAAGGGCCGGGCCCAGGGCGTCCATGTGGACGGCTCGAACCTGGCGATTCTGGACACCGTATGACCGACGAGACGCAGATTCCCGACAACACGCCCGAGAACAACGGCCAGGCCGAGTACGGCGCCGAGTCCATCAAGGTGCTCAAGGGCCTGGACGCGGTGCGCAAGCGCCCGGGCATGTACATCGGCGACACCGACGACGGCTCGGGCCTGCACCACATGGTCTACGAGGTGGTCGACAACGCCATCGACGAGACCCTGGCCGGCTGGGCGACGCGGGTGGAGGTGATCCTCAACGCCGACGGCTCGGTCACGGTCACCGACGACGGCCGCGGCATCCCCACCGACATCCACGAGGGCGAGGGCGTCTCGGCGGCCGAGGTCATCATGACCCAGCTCCACGCCGGCGGGAAATTCGACCAGAACTCCTACAAGGTCTCCGGCGGCCTGCATGGGGTCGGCGTTTCGGTGGTCAATGCGCTCTCCGACTGGCTTCGCTTGAAGATCTATCGTGGCGGCAAGGCCTACGAGATGGAGTTCCGCCGCGGCGACGCGGTCTCGCCCCTGATCGTCACCGGCGACGCGCCCCTGCGCGAGAACGGCGAGTTCCTGTCGGGCACCGAGGTCACCTTCATGGCCTCCACCGACACCTTCGCCTTCATCGACTACGACCGGAAGACCCTGGAGCACCGCCTGCGCGAGCTGGCCTTCCTCAATTCCGGCGTCACCATCTGGCTGAAGGACAACCGCGAGGCCGAGCCCTTCGTCGAGCTGCTGCACTATGAGGGCGGCATCGAGGCCTTCGTGCGCCACCTGGACAAGGCCAAGACGCCGCTGCTCAAGACCCCCATCGTCGTCCGGGGCAAGAAGGAGAACGTCGAGCTCGATATGTCGCTCTGGTGGAACGACGGCTATCACGAGAACGTCCTCTGCTTCACCAACAACATCCCGCAGAAGGACGGCGGCACCCACCTGGCCGCCTTCCGCTCGGCGCTGACCCGGATCATCACCGGCTATGCCGAAAGCTCGGGCGCCACCAAGCGCGAGAAGGTCTCGCTGTCGGGCGAGGACGCCCGCGAGGGCCTGACCTGCGTGCTGTCGGTCAAGGTGCCGGACCCGAAGTTCTCCTCGCAGACCAAGGACAAGCTGGTCTCCTCCGAGGTGCGCCCGGCGGTCGAGGGCCTGGTGTCCGAGGGCATCGGCCAGTGGTTCGAGGAGCATCCCAGCGAAGCCAAGCTGATCGTCCAGAAGATCGCCGAGGCGGCCATGGCCCGCGAGGCGGCGCGCAAGGCTCGCGAGCTGACCCGGCGCAAGTCGGCGCTCGACATCACCTCCCTGCCCGGCAAGCTCGCCGACTGCTCGGAAAAGGACCCGGCCAAGTCGGAGATCTTCCTGGTGGAGGGCGACTCCGCCGGCGGCTCGGCCAAGCAGGCGCGCAACCGCGAGAACCAGGCGATCCTGCCGCTGCGCGGCAAGATCCTCAACGTCGAGCGGGCGCGGTTTGACAAGATGCTGTCATCCGAGCAGATCGGCACCCTGATCGTGGCGCTGGGCGCCGGCATCGGCCGCGACGAGTTCGATATCGAAAAGGTCCGCTACCACAAGATCGTGATCATGACGGACGCCGACGTGGACGGCGCCCACATCCGCACGCTGCTGCTGACCTTCTTCTATCGGCAGATGCCGCAGATCATCGAGCGGGGCTTCCTCTATATCGCCCAGCCGCCCCTCTATAAGGCCACCAAGAACCGCCAGTCCCGCTATCTCAAGGACGACGCCGAGCTCGAGAACTACCTGATCGACGAGGGTGTCGAGGCCGCGACCCTTGACCTCGAATCCGGCGAGCGGCTGGTGGGCGCCGACCTGCTGGCGCTGGTGCAGAGCGCGCGCGGCGCCAAGGCCAATATCGAACGCCTGTCCAGCAGGGCCCCGGCCATCGCCATCGAACAGGCCGCGCTCGCGGGCCTGTTGAACGAGGGCGGCGGCGACATGGCCAAGGCCGCGGCCCGCATGGACCTCTACGCAGAGGAAGGCGACGGAAACTGGACCGGCGAGGTCGCCGCCACCGGCGGCTTCGCGTTCTCGCGGGTGCGCCGCGGCGTGTCGGAGCGCGTGGTGCTGGACGACCTGCTGCTGCACGCCGCCGACGCGCGGCGCCTGTCGGAGCGCTCGGCCGCCATGGCCGAGACCTTCCAGGGCGTGGGGACCTTCACGCGCAAGGACCGCTCAGCCAAGGTGCGCGGACCGCTCGACCTGTTCGCCGCGGTCATGGAGGCGGGTCGCCGGGGCCTGTCGATCCAGCGCTACAAGGGCCTGGGCGAGATGAACCCCGACCAGCTCTGGGAGACCACCCTGGACGCCGACGCCCGCACCCTGCTGCAGGTCAAGGTCAACCACGCCGACGACGCCGACGACATGTTCACGCGCCTGATGGGCGACCTTGTCGAACCGCGCCGCGAGTTCATCCAGGAAAACGCGCTCGACGCCGAGGTCGACGTCTAGGGCGTCGTCCGCGACCGTTCGGGAGGGTCGAAGATCGCGTCCAACCATTCGCCGGCCCGCCCCGGCGCAGCTTAGTTCCCCGTCACATTTCGCCGGCCGCGCGCACGCGCATGCGCCAATCCGTCGCAGAGAACGGCGTTCGCGTTAAGGCGGCGCTTGGGCCGCGCTGCTAAGTTGCCGATCAAGCGGCAAGAATCAGGGGCTCACCCGCGCATGCGCAGACTGCTGTCGGTTGGGTTCATCCTGCCGATCATCACCGGCCTGATGTCGCTGCTGTTGGTGGCCGCGGCGGTCGCCTTCGCGCAGTCGGCGTTGGAGCGGCGCCAGGCCGCCGATCGTGTGGCCTTCGTCACCGACGTCTCGGCCGACCTGTTCTCGGCCATGCAGCAGTTGCGGCTCGAGCGCGCGGGCGTGAGCTTCGCCCTGGCCAGTCCCCAACCGCCCTCTGAGGCTGCCCGGCGCCAGCTCAGTGTCATGCGCGCCATTGCGGCGAGAGGACTCGACGCGGCCGTCTCCAAGCTCGAGACGGCGGGCGGCGAGCATGACATCCCCGGCCTGGACGAGGCGCTGCTGGATATCCGCGCCAAACGCGCGCGCCTGGAGTGGATGCGGCGCGAGACCGACGCCGCCCTGTCGCACCCCGGCGCCGCGCGGCGGCCGGAACTGCGTGAGACCTGGGTTGAGGCGAGCACGGCCCTGCCGGCGTCGCTTGATCGCGTGTCCCAGGGGCTCGCCACCCAGGTCGACTATTCGCACCCCTTCGTCACCGAGATGATGGCGATCAAACAGGCGGCCTGGATCACGCGCGACGTCGCCGGCACGGACCTGCTGCTGCTTGGCGAGGCCCGCGCCCGTGGGGAGCCGCTCACACTCGACCAGCGTCTGGCGTTCGCGAACGCCGATGGCCAGGTCGCAACGGCCTGGCGACCGGTGGCCGAAACCATCATGCATGGCCGCGCGCCGCCGCGGCTGCGCCAGGCCGCGGACAAGGCGCAGACGGTCTATTTCGGAGAGGCGCGCGCCGCTCGCGCCGCCTTGATCGCCGACCTTGACGCCGGACGACAGCCGAAGGTCGGCCGCCAGGACATGAACCGGATGTCGACCCGGGGTCTGCGGAGCCTGATGGATGTCGCGAACACCGCGATCGACCTCATGGCCCAGTACGCGGCCGCCGACGCCGCCAAGGCGCGACAGGATCTCTATCTGGCCGTGCTGCTCGCCGGCCTGGCCGCGGGCTTCGGACTTACAGCGACGCTCTTTGTGGTCGGCCGGGTCGTGCGGCCCGTGATCCGGGTCACCGAAAGCATGCGCCTGGTCGCCGACGGCAACCTGGAGGGTCACATTCCCTATATGTCGCGGGATGACGAGATCGGCGAGCTCGCCCGCGCGCTGGGCGTCTTCCGCCGCAACGCCCTGGAGAAGCGGTGCGTCGAAATGCAGCTTATCGACAGCCGGGTGGCCAAGGAGGCCGCCGAGGCCGCCAACGAGATGAAGTCGCAATTCGTCGCCAATATCAGCCACGAGATCCGCACCCCGATGAACGGCGTGCTGGGGCTGCTGCACGTATTGAGCCAGAAGCGGCTCGATCCCTCGGCCCAGGGGCTGGTGGACGACGCCATCCGCAGCGGCAAGCTGCTGCAGCGTCTGCTCGACGACGTGATCGACCTCAGCCGGATCGAGGAGGGCCGCCTGGACCTGGACCCGCGCCCGATGGATCCGGCCCAGACCGTGGCCAGCGTGGTCGACCTGCTGCGGCCGCTGGCCGAGGCCAAGGGCGTCGAGGTCCGGCTGACCACCCGCGGCGCTCCGGGCTGGATGGTGCTGGACGAGCTGCGCCTGGGCCAGATCGTCCTCAACCTGATGGGCAACGCCGTGAAGTTCACCCAGGCCGGTCACGTGGAGGCGCGCCTGATCTTCGGAGATGCCGACCGGGCGGGGCGGCGGGAGCTGCGGGTGGAGATCGCCGACACCGGCGTCGGTATCTCCAAGGCGGCTCAGGCGGCGATCTTCTCGCGCTTCACCCAGGCCGACGAGGCCGTGGCGCGCCGGTTCGGTGGTTCGGGCCTGGGCCTCTCCATCAGCCGCGCCCTGGCCGAGCTGATGGACGGCGAGGTCGGCTTCGAGAGCCGCGAGGGCGAAGGCTCCACCTTCTGGCTAACGCTCAGCGCGTCGGCCGTCGTGGCCACGGGTCCGGCCGAGAACCAGGTCGGCGACCTGGACGGCGCGCGCATCCTGGTGGTGGAGGACAACGCCACCAACCGCCTGGTCGCCAAGCTGATCCTGGAAGAGATGGGCGCCGTGGTGGAAACCGCCGACGACGGCGCCGTGGGGGTGGCGGCGGTCCAGGCCGCGGGCTTCGACCTGGTGCTGATGGATGTCCAGATGCCGAACATGGACGGGGTGGAGGCCACGCGCCGCATCCGCGCCCTGCCTGGCCCCGTCGGGTGCATCCCAATCGTCGGCCTGACCGCCAATGTCATGCGCCGGGAACGTGAGGCCTATCTGGCCGCCGGCATGCAGGCGGTCGTCGGCAAGCCGCTGGACGTGGCCGAGCTGGTCGAGGCGATCGCCTCGGCCCTGGCGGCGCCCGACGAACAGGCCATGCAGGCCCGGGCCCGCGCCTAAACTCTAGGCGTCCATCCCGCGCAGCACGGCGAGCACCGCCTCGCCGTAGCGCTCCAGCTTGCCCTCGCCCACGCCGTTGATGGCGGCGAGCGCCGAGAGACCCGCGGGCTTCTTGACCGCGATCTCGGCCAGGGTCCGGTCGTGGAAGATCACATAGGGCGGCAGGTGCTGGCGGTGAGCCTCGTCCCGGCGCCAGGCGCGCAGGGCTTCGAACAGCGGCTGGTCGTGGGGGCCGATGGCCGTGGCGGCGGTGGAGGCGCGGGTCTTCTTGCGCGGCTTGCCGGAGCGGGTGGTGGGATCGTGTTCCTCCAGCCCCTGACGCAGGGCCACGCGGCGTTCGCCGCGATAGACCGCCTTGACCCCCTCGATGTCGCCCAGGCCCACCAGCGGGCGGCCGTCATTGGGGTCCTCGCGCAGCAGGCCGTCGAACAGCAGCTGGTCGATCAGGTCGCGCCAGCCGGTGGGGCTGAACTCCTTGCCGATGCCGAAGGTGGTGAGGCCGGCCTCGAAACTGGACGGCTCCTTGGTCTTGCCCAGCAGGTGCTCGACCAGGCGGCCGCGCCCGAACCGGCCCCCCATGCGGTGGGCCGCCGACAGGGCCTTCTGCGCCGCCTCGGTGGCGTCGACCGTTTCGACGGTTCCCAGGCAGAGATCGCACTGGCCGCAGGCGTCCACGCCTTCCTCGCCGAAATAGCGCCGCACCCCGGCGGCGCGGCAGGTCGTGCCGTCCAGCATCGTATAGAGCTGCCGCACCTTGCGGCTCTGGACCTGCTTGACCCCGTCGTCGACCTCGCGCCCGTCGATCCGCCGATAGGCCCATGCCATGTCGGAGGCGCCATAAAGGGTGATGCCCTCGGCCGGATCGCCGTCGCGCCCTGCGCGGCCGATCTCCTGCCAATAGGCCTCGATGGAGGCCGGCGGATCGGCGTGGATCACATAGCGGACGTCGGGTTTGTCGACCCCCATGCCGAAGGCGATGGTCGCCACCATCACCGCGGCGTCGGCCTCCAGGAAGGTCTCCAGCCGCTGGGCGCGCAGGCCCTTCTCCAGGCCCGCATGATAGGCGTGGGCCGGGACGCCCTCGCTGCGCAGCAGCTCGGCCAGCTTCTCGGTGCCGTCGCGGGAGCCGGCATAGATCACGCCCGAGCGGTCGGGCCGCGCGGCCACCAGCTCGGCCACCCGCTTGTGGGCGTTTCCCCGCTTGCGCTCGGCGAACAGGGCCAGTTCCGGCCGGGCGAATGAAGCCACGAACTCGGCTGACTCCTCCAGCTTCAGCTCCGCGCGGATGTCGTCGCGGGTCCGGGCGTCGGCGGTGGCGGTCACCGCCAGACGCGGGACCTTGGGAAAGATGTCGGCCAACCGCCCCAGCATCCGATATTCGGGCCGGAAGTCGTGGCCCCACTGGCTGACGCAGTGGGCCTCGTCGATGGCGATGAGGGCGAGCGGCGTGCGCGACAGCCGCTCCAGCATGGAGGGCTGCATCAGGCCTTCGGGGGAGATGTAGAGCAGGTCCAGCGTCCCTGCCTCGATCTTCTCCCAGGTGTCGGCCCGCTCCCAGGCCTCGCCGGTGGAATCCAGCCGCGCGGCCGAGACGCCCGATTGCTGCAATCCAGCCACCTGGTCGGCCATCAGCGCGATCAGCGGCGAGACCACCAGGCCCAGGCCCGGCCGCATCATGGCGGGGATCTGGTAGCAGACGCTCTTGCCGCCGCCGGTGGGCAGCACGGCCATGGCGCTGCGCCCGCCCAGGATCTCGGCGATCACCTCGGCCTGGCGGCCACGGAATTCGGCATGTCCGAAGGTGCGGCGCAGGATCTCCCGCGCCTCATCTAAACGAGAGGCTGGCATAGGGCGCTATATGGCGTGCGCCGCCCGGCAGGCGAAGAGGCAATGCGACGCGGCAGCGTTTTGCTGCAGTCCATGCTGCGCAGCATTTCCGCAGCAAAGCGGCCTCAGGTCACAGCGTCGAGCCGGCTGATCACCCGCTTCTGAGCCCAGTGCGAGCCCATGCGGTTGGTGAAGATGTCCGGCCGGTCGGCCAGGACCTCGGTCTCCAGCCACAGCCGCTTCAGGTGGCGGATCTTGCCGGCGGGGCGGTCGTCCACATAGGGCGTGCGCCCGTGGAGCACGTGGTAGTTGTTGATGAACTGCATGTCGCCGGGGCGGAAATCCATGATCACCGCGTGGCGGCCGGAGTCGGCCTCCGCCTTCATCCAGTCCAGGGCCTCGCGGGCCTTGTCGGTGAGGGTCGGGGCGTCATCGTGGCGCTGGGAGGCCAGGATGTAGGGGGCGATCAGGCGGATGAACAGGCGGCGGCCATGCTCGGTGAAGACCGGCATAAGGTACCAGCCGGGCTTCCCCGGCGCCTGCTCGCCGCGATAGTCGAAAGGCTGGGGCTTGTAGAGTTCGGCCGCCAGGTCGGGCCGCTCACGGACCAGCCGGTTGTGCAGCGACACTGAGTTGCAAACCGCCGAGAGCCCGCCCGAGGCTCCGGTCCTCAGGCACAGCAGGCCCACCAGGTCCGAACCGTCGCAGTGATAGTCGAGCCCGATCTGGCCCAGCTCGTTGCCCCGCGCGGTGGGGTCGTCCAGAGCCTTGCCGTGGTCGGTGACGTCGCCCAGCAGGTGGCCTTTGGCGTTCTGCGGCCAGGGCCGGCCCAGATGCGCGCCAATCCCCCAATAGGCCAGGCACATGTCGTCATTGGTCCAGCGGTCGCGAGGCAGGCCCCGGATCAGCACGAAGCCGCGCCCGTCCATCAGCTCGCGCTCGATAGCTTTCAGCCGCGCGGCCAGGGTGGGCAGGGGGAAGTCGGCCTTCTCGATCTCCAGGAAGTCGTCGGACTTGGCCCGGGCCGTCGCCATGGCCGCCTCCAGCTCGGCCACCTCGCCAGCGGTGAGCTCTTCGGTCCAGGCGGCGGGATCGGCGACATCGTCGGCGGTCCATTCGCAGGCGGCTTCCAGCACGTGCGGGGTCATGGCGACCCCCCTATTCCGCGGCCATGGCGACGGGGCCGCGCTTCGCGCCCCGCAGCAGGCGGCCCGGCAAGGCGCCGGTGGGTTCGCCGTCGCGATAGGTGACCTGGCCGGCGACGATGGTGGCCACATAGCCGTCGGCGCGCTGCACCAGCCGCCGTCCCCCGGCCGGGAGATCATGGGCCACGGCCGGCGCCTTCAGGGTCAGGTTCTCGTAGTCGATGATGTTGAGATCGGCGCGGTAGCCCGGCGCGATCAGGCCGCGATCGTGCAGCCCGACCGCCCTGGCGGTGTCATTCGTCTGCATACGGACCATGGTCTGCAGGTCGAGCCTTGGGCCCCGCGTGCGGTCCCGCGTCCAGTGGGTCAGGTTCGAGGTCGGGAAGGAGCCGTCGCAGATCATTCCCACATGGGCCCCGCCGTCTGACAGGCCGGGCACGGTGTTGGGATGGGTCAGCATGGCGTGGCTGGGGTCCAGCGAGCCGTTCGCATAGTTGAGGAACGGCAGGTAGAGCATGCCCTTGCCGTCGTTGGAGAGCATGTGGTCCAGGGCCAGCTCTTCCGGTGTCACGCCCTGGGCCGCCGCGAGGGCGGCGATGGTGCGGTCGGCGGTCTGCTCGTAGTCGGGAGCCTCGCCCATCAGGAACATGATGTGCCAATTGCGGGTCATGTTGGCCGCGAAGCCCGGCCCGCCGGGCGCGCCGTCGGCCAGGAGCCGAGCGCGGAAATCCAGGTCACGCAGATGGGTCAGGCGCTCGGCCAGGGGCAGCTGGGCGATGTCGCGATAGGTCGGATAGGCGCTGAACGGATTGAGGGTCAGCTCGAAGCCGAACAGGATCCCCACCGGCCGTCCGCAGACCTGGGCGCGCATCTCCAGTCCCGCCGCATTGGCGTCGGCCAGGCGTTCCAGCAGCAGCTTCCATTGGTCGGGATCGCGCGGGCTCTGGACCAGGGAGAACGACAGCGGCCGGCCCGACCGCTCCACCAGCCGGCGCAGCATGGCGAACTCGGCCTCGGGATCGGCGAAGTCGGAGACGAACTGCAGGGTCCCCTTGCCGGCCGCGGCCAGGCCCATGGCGATGCCGCCGAGTTCGTCCTCCGACGCCGTCAGGGTGGGCGTCGGCTGGCCGTCGCTGGTGCGGTGGTTCAGCGTGCGTGAGGTGGAAAATCCCAGGGCCCCGGCCTCCACCGCCCGTTTGGCGACGGCGGCCATGGCGTGGATGTCGGCCTCCGTGGCGTCCTCGCGATTGGCCCCGCGCTCGCCCATGACGAAGACCCGAAGCGCCGCGTGCGGGAGCTGGGTCCCGATGTCGACGTCGAAGGCGCGCTGGTCTAGGGCGTCCAGATAGTCGGGGAAGCTCTCCCAGTTCCAGGGCAGGCCCTGCGTCAGCACCGGGAAGGGGATGTCCTCGACGCCTTCCATCAGGCGGATCAGCCGGTCGTGGTCCTGCGGCTTGCAAGGGGCGAAGCCGACCCCGCAATTGCCCATCACCACCGTGGTCACCCCGTGCCAGGCTGAGGGCTGCATGTGGTGGTCCCAGGTGGCCTGGCCGTCATAGTGGGTGTGGATGTCGACGAAGCCCGGGGTGACGATCCTGCCCGAGGCGTCGATCTCCTCGGCCCCTTGGCCCGCGATGTCCCCGACCTTTGCGATCAGGCCGTTCTTCACGGCCACGTCGGCGCGGTACGGAACGCCGCCGGTTCCGTCCACGACGGTCCCGCCCCGGATGACGAGGTCCCAGGCCTTTTCCATGGCCGCTCTCCCTAAGACCATACTCTTGGGAAGAATTAGCCGCCCGACGGTGGGGTCAGGTCAAGGGCGCCCTTAGGTTACTTGCCGTCTTCGCGGGGCTGCTGCCCGACCTTGTTGGCGCAGCCGCGGAAGGTCAGGTCGCCCAGGGTGACCACGGCGAGGTACGGGTAGTTGAGGTTCGACATGCCGTCGGAACAGTCTTCCTGCGCCAGGCTGACCATGAAGGTCTTGCCGTTCGCCGTGGTCGACCAGACCGCCTTCTGGCCATCGTCATTGGCGCCGGGATTGGCGGCGACGACCGCGGGCTCCGGATCGGGGCGGGTCAGGGCGATCTTGTCGGCGCGGATCTGAACGGCCCAGAAGGGCTCGGTCCCGCGCGCGTCGATGTCGCCGGTGAATTCCTTGGGCGTCTCAGGCTCCTCGGGCTCCTCCGGCGGCGCGGGCACGTCGGCCGCGTCGGCTGGTGGCGGGGCGGGCTCGCCGTCCGGGGCCTGGGGCTGGCAGGCGGCGAGCATCAGGACCGCGACGGCCCCGGCGAGGCTCGCGGAAAGAGTCGTCGGAAGAACGTGTCGCATCGGCGATCCTTTCACGGCGGCGTGGGCAGGCTAGACTCGCACAAGATGAGTCGGAACAGAGCCCTTCGTTTTCTGGAATTCTTCGCGGGCGGCGGCATGGCCCGCCTTGGGCTCGGCGCGGGCTGGTCCTGCGCCTTCGCCAACGACTTCGACCCGGTCAAGGTTGCGACCTATCGCGCCAATTTCGAGGACGCCGAGCAGCATCTGCGGGCTGGCGACGTCTGGGCCCTGGACGCGGGCGACCTGCCGAGGGGGGGCGACCTGGCCTGGGCCTCCTCGCCCTGCCAGGACTTCAGCCTGGCCGGCGGCCGGGCGGGACTGGCCGGCGGCAAGTCCTCGGCCTTCTTCGGTTTCTGGCGGCTTATCGAGGCCTTGGGGCGGGACGCGCCGCGGGCGGTGGTGATCGAGAACGTCAGCGGCCTGCTCACCTCACACGGCGGGGCTGACTTCACCGCTCTCTGCGCGGCCCTGGCCGGCCAGGGCTACAGCTTCGGCGCGCTCGAGATCGACGCGGCCCGGTTCGTCCCCCAGTCGCGGCCCCGGGTGTTCGTCATCGCCACCCGTACGCCGCCGCCTGACCAGTTGGTCGGCGACAGCCCGTTCCAGACCCGCCTGGTCCGGGAGGCCCAGGCCCGCCTGCCCGCCGATCTCGCCGCGCGCTGGATCTGGTGGAGGGGCGAGGCGCCGGCGACGCGCAACACCGACCTCGCCAGCCTGCTGGAACCCGACGACGCGGTCGCCTGGCACAGCGCGGCGCGCACGACGCGGCTGATCGAGCTGATGTCGCCTTTGCACCAAAGGCGGCTGGCGGCGGCCCAGGCGAGCGGTGTCCGCCAGGTCGGCGCGGTCTTCAAACGCATGCGGGTGGAGGACGGCGTCCGGGTCCAGCGGGCCGAGGCGCGGTTCGATGGCCTGGCCGGCTGCCTGCGCACGCCCCGTGGGGGGTCTTCGCGCCAGACCCTGATCGTGACGGAGGGGCAGATCGTCCGTTCGCGCCTGGTCACGGCGCGCGAGGCCGCACGGCTGATGGGGCTGCCCGAGACCTATCAGACTCCATCCTCGGCGACCTCGGCCCTGCACGTGATGGGCGACGGCGTCGTAGTTCCCGTCGTGCGCTGGCTGGCCGCCGCGATCCTGGAACCGCTGCTGACGCCGACGCAGAGCGTGCTGGCCGCCGAATAGCCCAACTAGCGCCACCCCCCAGAGAAAGTGCGCTTCCAAATCCCGGCCACGGGCCTAAGTTCTCCGGCAATCGACCCTTGCAGCCAGAGACATCCCATGGCCGACGCCGGATCCACCACCAAGGACGCCGCCCGCTACAAGCGCTCCGGGCGCGGCAAGATCTTCGATTCCGTCCTCGACCTGATCGGCGACACCCCGTTGGTGCGCCTGCCGCGGCTGCACGCAGCGCTGAAGCCGCAGGGCGAGGTCGTCGCCAAGCTGGAGTTCTTCAACCCGCTGGCCTCGGTGAAGGACCGGATCGGGGTGTCCATGATCGAGTGGCTGGAGGCCAAGGGCCTCCTGAAGCCCGGCGGCTCCATCGTCGAGCCGACCAGCGGCAACACCGGCATCGCGCTGGCCTTCGTCGCCGCGGCCAAGGGCTATCCGATCACCCTGGTCATGCCCGAGAGCATGTCCATCGAACGGCGCAAGATGCTGATCATCCTGGGCGCCAAGCTGGAACTGACCCCCGCCGAGCGCGGCATGGCCGGCGCGGTGGCCCGCGCCAGGGAGATCGTCGAGGCCACGCCCGGCGCGGTGATGCCCCAGCAGTTCGACAACGAGGCCAACCCGCTGATCCACCGGGTCTCCACCGCCGAGGAGATCTGGAACGACACCGAGGGCCGCGTCGACGCGGTGATCTCCGGGGTCGGCACCGGCGGCACCATCACCGGCGTCGGCCAGGTGCTGAAGGCGCGCAAGCCATCGGTGCGGATGGTCGCCGTGGAGCCTGAGTCCTCGCCCGTGCTGTCGGGCGGCCAGCCCGCGCCGCACAAGATCCAGGGGATCGGGGCGGGCTTCGTGCCCTCGATCCTGGACCGCGGGATCATCGACGAGATCATCCAGGTCTCCAACGACGACAGCTTCGCCATGGCCCGCCGGGTCGCCAAGGAGGAGGGGATTCCGGTGGGCATCTCGTCCGGCGCGGCCCTGACCGCGGCCTTCGACGTGGCCTCGCGCGACGAGTTCAAGGGCAAGCTGATCGTGGCGATCATCCCGAGCTTCGCCGAACGCTACCTGTCGACGGCGCTGTTCGACGGCCTGTAGGCGATACGCCTCGGGTTGGGGCGCCGGGCGAAGGCGCCGCGGAGATAGAGCTCGGCCAGGATCAGGTTGGGGATCCAGCTCACATAGGCGGTCGCCACATAGGCGTCGTCCGGCGACAGGCCGAGCAGCGGAAGCACCAACAGGTCGATCCGCAGCATCACCGCGGCGAAGGTCATGGCGATGGAGCGGACCATCCATTCGCGGTGCTCGACGAAGCGGCGCGCCAGGGCCATGCGCCAGGCCTGCGCATTGGCGGTGATCCAGCACACCGCCAGGGTGGCGAACCCGACGGTGGCGACGGGTCCGGCCGTCGTGCCGAACGCCATGATGAAGCCGCCGATCCCGCCGGCGATGCAGCCGATGACATAGGTGCGGCCCATCCAGCGATGCAGCCGCCAGTGCTTCTCGCGCAGGCCGGGCAGGAACTGGAAGGGGCCCAGCAGCAGGGCCGTCGCGGCCCCCGCCACATGGACATCCAGCCAGGGCCGGGCGAACAGGTTCGCCAGGATCTCGGGGTCCATCAGGCCCATGCGCGGCAGGTAGCGATAGGAGAAGATCGCCACGGCCACGCTCAAGAAGGCGGCCAGGCTCCAAAGGGTGCGGGTCAGGGGTCGGGTCATCTGTTCGCTCCGGTTCGGGGCGAGATTGCCGCGGTCTCCAGGCCGCGCTAGCCGAGGTCCGCGAACGGCGCCAAATCTGCGTGAATGGAACAGATCGCCTGACCATGAAGCCCCTGGCCCAACCGGCGCCCTGGCGGCGCGTCGCTTCCGACGTCGCACTGCTCGTCGCGCTCGGCCTGTTCATGGGCGCGGTGGGACCGTTCGGCAGCGACGCCATGCCGAGCGCCACGCGCTATTCCTACTGGACGGCCTGCATCGTCGGCGGCGGGGTGATCGGCGTCGCGATCGACGAGATCGTCGGCCTGCGCCTGGGCGCGTTCTGGCGCCGGGTCGCCGCGGTCAGCCTGCTGATGACCCCCCTCGTCGCCCTCTACGTGCTCGTGGTCCCGGGCCAGATGTACGGCACGCCCTTCGAGGCCTGGCACCTGCGGGACCTGCTTTGGCAGGTGCTGGTGATCAGCGCCCTGGTGATGTCGGTGCGCGCCCTGGTCTGGCGGCGGCCGCGCACCGTGGTCGAGACCCGGGTCGTCGTCGCCCCGCCGCTGCCAGAGGCGGAGGCCGCCTTCCGGCGCAGGCTGTCGGCGCGCCGCCGCGCGGCCCGGCTGATCGCCATCGAGGCCCACGACCACTATCTCCGCGTCCATACCGACGCCGGGCCGGACCTGGTCACCCTGCGCTTCGCCGACGCCTTGGCCGAGCTGGCGGGCGCCCACGGCTTCCAGGTCCACCGCTCGTGGTGGGTGGCCGCCGACGCCATCGAGGCCGTGCGCTGGCGCCGCGGTGCGGGCGAGGCGCGCATGGCCGGCGGCCTCAGCGTGCCGGTCAGCCGCAGCCATGCGCCCGTCCTCAAGTCGGCGGGATGGTTCTAGGCCGATGACCGACGTCTACTCGCCGCAGAAGCGTTCGGCGGTGATGGCCCGGGTCAAGGGCAAGGGCACCACGCCCGAGCTCAAGGTCCGCAAGGCGCTGACCGCGCTCGGCGCGCGCTATCGCCTGAACCGCAAGGATCTGCCGGGGTCGCCGGACCTCGTCATGCCGGGCCGCAGGCTGGCGATCTTCGTCCACGGTTGCTTCTGGCACGGCCATGACTGCGCGCGCGGCGCCCGAGTGCCCAAGGCCAACCGCGATTATTGGGTCGGCAAGGTGGCGGGCAACCGGGCCCGCGACGTGGCCGCGTCCGAGGCCCTGGCCGCCAAGGGTTGGCGCGTCGAGACGATCTGGGAGTGCGATCTGAAGGATGGGGCGGCGCTGCGCGACCGGCTGGCGGCCCTGCTGGCCTGATCTCAGCCGGCGGCGCGGGGATAGCTCGGCGTGTCGGCGGGAAAGTCGAGCCAGCCGTGCTTCGTCTCGGTCCAGATGGTGCGGGCCGGCGCCTGGAACGACGGGTCGGCAAAGGCCCCGACAGCGACGCAGACCAGATGGGGGACCTGCGGATTGTCCCAGTACACGGTCGAGCCGCAGGTCGGGCAGAAGTGGAAGGTGAGCGTGCCGCCGCTGTCGCCCTGGCGCTGGAACGTGCGCTCGTCGCCGGCGATCGAGACGATCTGGTCGCGTGGGAAGAAGGCGCTGGACCCGAACAGGGCGCCGGTCCGCCTCTGGCAGGCCAGGCAGTGGCAGGAGGAGACCAGGGCGGGCGGGCCGGTCAGGCTGATCCGCAGTCCGCCACAGGCGCAGGCGCCGTCATGCGGCTTGGTCGACGTCATCGAGAACCTCCTGGCCGGGCCGGGCTAGACCACCGTCACCTCGGTGTTCACCGAATTGGCGATAAAGCATTCCTCGTGGGCCTCGTGATGCAGGTGGGCCAAGGCCGCGGCGTCGGGCGCCGCGCCCTCCCACACGATCTGTGGGTTCAGCGTCACCTTGGTCACCGCCATTCGACCGGGGGCGATCTCCTCCATGATCCCGGAGGCGTGGTCGCGATAGGCGGTCGCCACGAACCCCGCCAGCCGCGCCTTATGCAGGAAGGTCAGCATATGGCAGTTGGAGAGGGCGGCGATGAACATCTCCTCCGGATCGACCGCCGCCTCCACCGCCCACCTGCCCACCACGTGCGGCGAGGCCGAGGCGGGGACCACGGTCCCGCCGTCGAAGCTTAAGGTATGGCCGCGGCTGTAGCGGCCCTTGGCGAAATCCTCGCCCTCCTTGAGCGTCCACTCGATATCGGCCGTGTAGGTCGCCATCAGAACGCCTCCGCCGGCAGGGCCATCATCAGCTCCGAGCCGGTCTTCAGCTTGGTCAGGTGGCTGTCGGCCTCGGGCAGGATGCGCTGGACGAAGTAGCGGCCGACCACCAGCTTGTTCGAATAGAACGGGTCGCTGTCGCCAGCTGCGACCTTGGCGTTCGCCGCCTTGGCGATCAGGGCCCACATGTAGGAAAGTGCGGTCAGGCCGAAGAGGTGCATGTAGTCGGTTGAGGCCGCGCCGGCGTTGTCGGGGTTCATCAGGCCGTTCTGCATCAACCACATGGTGGCGTCCTGCAGCTTGGCCTTGGCCTCGGCGAGGCCGGCGATGAAGGGCTTGAGGGCCTCGTCGTCGCCATTGGCCTCCACGAAGGCGTCGATCTCGGCGAAGAAGCTCATCACCGCCCGGCCGCCGTCGGCCGCCAGCTTGCGGCCCACCAGGTCGAGCGCCTGGACCCCGTTGGCGCCCTCGTAGATCAGGGCGATGCGGACGTCGCGCATGTACTGGCTGACCGGGAAGTGCTCGGTGTAGCCCGAGCCGCCGTGGATCTGCACGGCGTCGGAACAGATATCGAGGCCCTTGTCGGTGAGGTAGCCCTTCACCACCGGGGTCATCAGCGCCATGTAGTCGCCCGCCCGCTGGCGCACCGCCTCATCGGGGTGCGCGTGGGCCAGGTCGCCGTGCAGGGCGGTCCAGAACAGGAAGGCCCGGCCGCCCTCGATGATGGCGCGCGAGTCCATCAGCATCCGCCGCACGTCGGGATGGACGATGATCGGATCGGCGGGGCCGTCGGGGTTCTTCGGGCCGGTCAGGGAGCGGCCCTGGAGGCGTTCCTTGGCGAAGCTGGCGGCGGCCTGGTAGGCGGCCTCGGCCTGGGCCACGCCCTGCATGCCGACCCCGATGCGGGCCTCGTTCATCATCACGAACATCAGCCGCAGGCCCTGGTTCTCCGTGCCCACCAGCCAGCCGGTCGACTCCTCGTGGCGGATCACGCAGGTGGCGTTGCCGTGGATGCCCATCTTCTCTTCCAGGCCGTCGCAATAGACGCTGTTGCGCTGGCCTGGCTTGCCCTCCGCGTCCGGAATGAACTTCGGCACGATGAACAGGCTGATGCCCCGGGTCCCCTGCGGGGCGCCTTCGATGCGGGCCAGGACGAGATGGACGATGTTCTCGGCCATGTCATGCTCGCCGCCCGAGATCCAGATCTTTCCGCCCGAGATCCTGTAGCTGCCGTCGGCCTGCGGGACCGCCTTGGTGCGCAGCAGGCCGAGGTCCGTGCCGCAGTGGGGCTCGGTCAGGTTCATGGTCCCGCCCCATTGGCCCGAGGCGAGCTTGGGCAGGTAGAGGTCCTTCTGGGCGTCCGAACCGCCGTTGAGGATCGCCGAATAGGCCCCGTGGGTCAGGCCCGGATACATGGAGAAGGCCATGTTGGCCGAGGAGCTCATCTCGGAGAACGACAGGTTCACCACATGGGGCAGGCCCTGGCCGCCATAGGCGGGCTCGGCGCCGAGCGCGGGCCAGCCGCCTTCCACCAGCTTGGCGTAGGCGTCCTTGAAGCCCGCGGGGGTGGTGACCGTGTGGTCGGGGTTCCAGGTGCAGCCCTGCTTGTCGCCGATGGCGTTGAGCGGGGCCAGCACCTCGCCCGTGAAGCGGCCGGCCTCCTCGATGATCTGCTCGACCACGTCGATGGCGGCGTCCTGGAAGCCCGGCAGGTTGGCGTAGTTCGCGATCTGCAGGACGTCGCGGAGCAGGAACACGTGATCGCGTACGGGGGGCTGGTAGGGCATGTCCGCTCCGATTGGGACGAAGAAGGGCTCGCAGCGCGCCGCGAGCCCTTCAGATAGCGCGAGGCGCGACGCCGCCGAAGCCTATTTGGCCTGTTCGTCTACTTGGCGTGTTCCAAGTCGCCCAGGCGTTCGCGCAGCACCTGGTCGTAGTCGGCGGCGCGCGGCAGCAGGTCGGGCCGCGTGGCGGCCAGGTGGGCCTCCAGGGCGTCGCAACCGGCGCGGAGTTGGCTGATGGCCTGGTCGATGTCGTGGCGCTGGGCCTCCAGCGCCACGATCCGCTCGCGGAACTTGGTCAGCGACTTGGCGTTCTGGGCCGCCCCGCCGTCGTCCAGTTCGTAGAGGTCGAGAATCTCGCCGATCTCGGCCAGGGCCAGGCCCACGCGCTTGCCGCGCAGGATCAGCTGCAGTCGCGCGCGATCCTTGTAGGAATAGACCCGGTTCATGCCGTCGCGGGCCGGGGCGAGCAGCCCCTTGTCCTCATAGAAGCGCAGGGCGCGCGGCGTGCATTTGAATTCCAGGCAGAGCTGGCGGATGGAGAAGGTGCGGTTCGGCCGGCGAAGGTCTGCGGGCATGGGCGTCCTCCCTGGACGCTTAAGTTTCTATTCCTGACAGTGTAAAAGCACGCTTCCGTTTACGTCAAGGTGATCGTTGGTAACCTGAGCGTGAGCGCCGGCCGGTCAAGTCTCGACGACGCCCTTGCCAACGGGGGTCAGAGACAGAATGGCGAGCTTCACGTGCTGCCAGGCGAAGGGGATGCCGATGATGGTCACCGCCAATCCCGCGGCCAGGATGATGTGGTGCAGCGCCAGCCACCAGCCGGCCAGGACGAACCAGAGGATGTTCAGGAGCAAGCTGGCGGCGCCCGTGTCGCGGTCGACGATGGTTTTGCCGAACGGCCAATAGCTGAAGCCGGCGATGCGGAAGGCCGCCGGGGTCCACGGCAGGCCGATGATGGTGATCGCCAGGATCGCCCCGGCGATCAGCCACAGGGTGCCGGAGATCCAGCCGCCGAGGATGAACCAGAGTAGGTTGAGCAACAGTCGCATCGGGTCGGCTCCGCTGATGGCGACCCGTACCACGGACCGCTCGCGAACCCCTAGCTCACCAGCTCGCCGGCCAGGGCCCGCTCGATGAGGGCGACGGTGCGGTCGAGGCCGAAGATGGCCGCGAAGGAGCCGAAGCGTGGTCCCTGGCTCTGGCCCAGCAGCACCTCGTAGAGCGCCTGGAACCAGCCGCGCAGCGGCTCGAAGCCCGCGACCTTGCCGGCCTCGAACACCTCGTTCTGAATGGCCTCGGCGTCGGCGCCGGCCGGCAGGGCCTTGAAGCGGGCGACCAGGTCGGCCATGGCGGCGCGCTCCTTGGCGTCCGGTTCACGGAACCGCTTCGAGGGCTTCACGAAGTCCTCGTAGTAGTTGATCGCGAAGTCGGAGAGCCGGTCGAGCAGGGGCTCGCTCTGCGGCGTGGCGCCGGGGATGTAGTTGCGGATGAAGCCCCAGAGGATCTCCTTGGTCGAGGCGTCCGCGGCCGAGACCAGGTTCAGGAGCAGGGAGAAGCTGACCGGCGAGCCCTTTTCCGGCGGCTGGCCGCCGTGTACGTGCCAGGCCGGATTGTCGATGGCAGGGCCGTTGGCGCCCTCCGCCCGGGCGCGGTTATAGGCGTCCAGCTGCTGGAGATATTCGTCGGTCGCCTTGGGGATGACGTCGAAATAGAGCCGCTTGGCCGACTTGGGCGACTGGTAGTTGTAATAGGCCAGGCTCTCGGGCGCGCCGTAGCGCAGCCACTCCTCCATGGTCAGGCCATTGCCCTTGGTCTTGGAGATCTTCTGGTTGTTCTCGTCCATGAAGAGCTCGTAGTGGAACCCGGCCGGCGGGGTCCCGCCCAGCACCTTGCAGACCTGGTTCGACAGCCGGACACTGTCGATCAGGTCCTTGCCGGACATCTCATAATCGACCTCAAGCGCGGTCCAGCGCAGGGCCCAGTCCGGCCGCCATTGCAGCTTCACGTGGCCGCCGGTCACCGGGACCTCGGCCAGGCTTCCGTCCTCGTCGCGGAACACGATGGTCCCGCGGTCCAGGTGTCGCTCGAGGGTCGGCACATAGAGCACCCGCCCGGTCTTGGGGCTGATCGGGATGAAGGGCGAATAGGTCGCCCGCCGCTCCTCGCCCAGCGACGGCAGCATGATCTTCTGGATGGCGTCGAAGCGCTCCAGGGCGATCAGCAGGGTCGCGTCGAACCGGCCGTCACGATAGCAGTCGGTGGCCGAGGCGAACTCGTAGTCGAAGCCGAAGCCGTCGAGGAAGGCCCGCAGCCGCGCGTTGTTGTGCGCCCCGAAGCTCTCATGCGTGCCGTAGGGGTCGCGGACCACGGTCAGCGGCTTGTCCAGGTCCTCGGCCAGCAGGTCGGCGTTGGGCAGGTTCGGCGGGATTTTGCGCAGGCCGTCCATGTCGTCGCTGAAGGCGATCAGCCGGGTGGGGATGGCATCGTCGGTCAGACCTCGGAAGGCGACGCGGACCATGGTGGTGCGGGCCACCTCGCCGAAGGTGCCCAGGTGCGGCAGGCCGGAGGGACCATAACCGGTTTCGAACACCACCGGCTTCAGCAGGGCCGGGAATGTCGCGACGGCCTGCGCGGCCTTGCCCTCGCCGATCAGGCTGGCGGCCAGGTCGCGCTCGCCGTCGGTCAGGCGCAGGCGCAGGATGCGGTCGAGCAGCAGGCGGGCCTGTTCGAAGGGCCAGCTCTTAGCGTCGCGGGCTTGCTGGGAGAGGCCTTGCAGGGTGTTGGTCACGGACATGGGCGGGCCGTAGCGCCCTAAGCCCCTCGCCTCAAGCGGACTTTTCGGCTCATCTCCGTCGCGAGCCTGTCACGGACGCCGCCGAAACTAGCGCCTTGGCCGCATATGGGGACGACGAATGATCGCACGGCGCACGGTTCTGGCCCTTCCCCTGGCGCTCGCCGCCTGCGCCGAACCGGCGGAGAAGAAGCCCGCCGCGCCGACCGTGCTCAACTTCTCGATCATGTCGACCGAGGGCCGCCAGACCATGATGGCCGACTGGGGTCCTTTCCTGGCCGAGATGGAAAAGCAGATCGGCATTCCGGTGAAGCCGTTCTTCGGGACCAACTACACCTCGTTGATCGAGGCCATGCGCTTCCGGCAGACCGATATGGGCTGGTTCACCAACCAGTCGGGGCTGGAGGCGGTGCGCCGCGCCAATGGCGAGGTCTTCGCTCGCACGGTGAAGCCCAACGGGCCCGACGGCTACCAGGCGGTGATCATCGTCAAGAAGGGGTCGGGGATCACGCTGGAGAAGCTGCTGGCCTGCGACAAGAGCCTGGACTTCGGCATGGGCGACGCCAAGTCGACCTCCGGCACGCTGGCGCCCATGACCTACCTGTTCTCGCCGCGCGGGGTCGATCCCAACGCCTGCTTCAAGACCCTGCGCTCGGCCAACCATGAGGCCAACCTGTTCTCGGTGGCCCAAGGCCTGCTGGACGCGGCCACCAACAACACCGCCTCCATGGAGCGGATGGGCATGATCGAGACTGATATGGCCCGCAACACGCTCAAGAACGTCGAGGTGATCTGGACCTCGCCGACAATTCCGGAGGATCCGATGGTCCGCCGCAAGGACCTGGACCCGGCGCTCAAGGCCAAGATCGACGCCTTCATGTTCAGCTACGGGGTCGGCGAAGGCCCGGAGGCCGTGCGCCAGCGCAAGATCCTCGAACGCATCCAGACCAAGCCCTTCGTCCGCGCCGACGACAGCCACCTGCTGCCGGTGCGCGAGATGGAGGCCGCCGGCCAGCTCATCCTCGCCAAACGCAAGGGCGACGCCCCGGCCACGGCGGCGGCGCAGGCCGAGCTCGCGAAGATCGCCGCCGAGAAGAAGGCGCTGGGGCTCTAGGCCGGAACCCAACCGCCACCTTGGGCGTCATTCTCTCCGAACTGGGCTCCGAGCTGGAGAGGACGCCGCCATGAACCTGCTGATCGCCAAACGCGCGCTGGGGCTGCTTTCCATCGGGCTGGGCGTGATCGCCGTCGCCTCGCCCGAGCGGGTGTCGCGGTTCTTCGGGCTGAAGTTCGAGGACGGGGCGATGAGCGCCTTCGGGGCCCGGGAGATCGCGTCGGGCGCAGGCCTGCTGTCGCCGGTCAAGCCCGGCCCCTGGTTCTGGATGCGGGTCGGCGGCGATGTCATGGACATCACCGCCCTGGCCCGCGCCATGGACCGCAGCAATCCGCGCCGGAAGTACGCGATCGCCGCCCTGGTCACCGTCGCCGCCATCGCCATCCTCGACATCGCCATGGCCGCGGAGGCGACGATGAACAAGCGCGAGAACGCGCAGGCGGCGGCCTAGCGGATTAGGTGTCGCCCGCCAGCAGGAAATGGCCGCGCAGGGCGGCGATGGGCTTGGCGCGGGCTTCCTGCCAGGCCTCCACATGCACATTGGCGATCTGGCGGCCGATCTTGCGCACGTCGGCGCGGGCGTAGGTGGTCTGGGCCTTGCCCGGGCGCAGGTACTCGATGGTCACGTCAATCGTCTTGTGCACCCGCGGGCTCTGGGCGGTCAGCGAGAGCTGCGACAGGGCCGCCATCTCCATGAAGGCGCCGATCACCCCGCCGTGCAGGGCGGGCATAAACGTGTTGCCGATCAGGTGCGGGGCGAAGGGCAGGATGGCGGTCATCTCGTCGCCGGCCAGCTCGGCGCGCATGCCGAGGAAGCGCACATAGGGCACGCGGGCGAGGAAGGCCTGCAGGCGTTCGGCGGGATCGCTCACGGCTTTGCCGGTTCTTCAGGCCGCTTCAGCACGAAGGCCGCCTGGGCCGTGGCGATCGGGTCGGCCGGGTCGGTGTCGAAGGCCTGGGCGCGGACGAAGGCGATGGAGCGGGTGATCTTGTAGCAATGGGCCTGGGCGGTGACGCCGGCGCGCGGCGCGGCGGGGCGCATATAGTCGATGCGCAGGTCCAGGGTGGCGGTGGAGAAGGCGGTGACCTTGCCCATCATGGACGAGGTTATCGCCAGTCCGCAGCAGTGGTCGAGGAGGGCGGTGACCACCCCTCCGGCGATGACCCCGGTGTCGGGATCGCCGACCAGGTCTTCGCGCCAGGGGGTGAAGATGGAGCCATGTCCGGGCTCGACGGTTACAAGTTCGAAGCCGAGGGCGGAGGCCTGGGGCACGGATTGCACCATGTTCCTAGCCAACTCGCGAAGGGCCTCTGGGAATGTGGTCATTCCCCAGGTGTGAGGCGCCTCCGCCTATCGGTCAACGTGACGGAAGGTCAAGGCCTCCACCTCAGACGGCGGTGAAGGCTTGGGTGTAGACGGCGAGCACGACGGCCAGCAGCGGGGTGGCGGCGAGGACGAGGTTGGCGAGGCCGTTGAAGGCGAAGCTCTTGTGCATGGTGGTGTCCCTCTTTTCTGGTGGGCCGCGACATCCGCAACCCGATGAGAGGGGTATATGAAACTTCTCTCGCGAATACTCGTTAAGTCTTGGTCATGACGCCTTTTTCACAATATGAATACTGTGTAATGTTCCTTAAGTCAGGTCCAGGCCCATATCCCCAGGCATGATCAAGCCCGAAGCCCTGCTCTGCCCCCGGCCCGAGGGGCTCTATTGCGCGCCCGGCGATTTCTACATCGACCCCGTCCGGCCAGTCGCGCGCGCGGTGATCACCCATGGCCACGCCGATCATGCGCGGGCGGGTCACGAGCGGGTGCTGGCCACGCCGGAGACCCTGGCGATCATGGCCGAGCGCTATGGTCAGGACTTCGCCTATGAGACCCAGGCCGCCGCCTATGGCGAGAAGATCGTCCGCGACGAGGTCGAGGTGACCCTGGTCCCGGCTGGCCACGTGCTGGGCTCGGCCCAGGCGGTGGTGCGCTGGAAGGGGCTGACCATGGTGGTCTCCGGCGACTACAAGCGCCGGCGCGATCCGACCTGCCCGGCCTTCGAGCCCGTGCCCTGCGACGTCTTCATCTCCGAGGCCACCTTCGGCCTGCCGGTGTTCCGCCATCCCGACGACAAGCTCGAGATCGCCCGCCTGCTGCGCTCGGTCGCCCAGTTCCCGGAGCGCGCCCACCTGGTCGGCGCCTATGCGCTCGGCAAGGCGCAGCGGGTGATCCGCCTGCTGCGCGAGGCCGGATGGGATCAAACCATCTATGTGCATGGCGCCCTGGAGCGGCTGAACCGGCTCTATGAGGCCCACGGCGTGCCGCTGGGTCAGCTGGCGCCGGCCACCTCGGACACCAAGCAGGCCTTCGCCGGCGCCATCATCATCGCCCCGCCCTCCGCGCTCGCCGACCGCTGGTCACGGCGCTTCCCCGATCCGGTCTCGGCCTTCGCCTCGGGCTGGATGCAGATCCGCGCCCGCGCGCGCCAGCGCGGCGTCGAGCTGCCCCTGGTGATCTCCGACCACGCTGACTGGGACGAGCTCACCGCCACGGTGGACGAGATCCGCCCGGGCGAGCTCTGGATCACCCACGGCCGGGAGGAGGCCCTGGCCCGCTGGGCCGAGCTGCACGGGATCAAGGCCCGGGCCCTGGCCCTGGTCGGCTACGACGACGAGGCCGAGGACTAGGAACGCGGGGGCCCGCGCCGCGTTGGGGCGGCGAAGGAGACGCGCCATGACCGAACCCCGCAATAAGCCCGTCCCGCCGCCCGAACCCAAGGCCGAGGGCGGCCCGAAATCCACCGAGAAGCCGCCCCCGGCCGAGACCGGCATGATCGACGAGGGCGCCCCCACGCCACGCGAGCCGAACCGCGAAGGCGGCATGATCGGGGAGGGTTGAGGCCAAGCTCGGCGTGGCGCGTTAAGCTCAGCCCATGCGCGCTTTCGCCGAGCTCCTGGACCGACTGTCGCTGACGGCGTCGCGCAACGCCAAGCTCACCCTGGTGCGCGACTACCTGGCCGAGACGCCCGACCCCGATCGGGGCTGGGCGCTGGCGGCGCTGACCGGTGACCTCGCCTTCAACGCCGCCAAGCCGGCCTTCATCCGCAAGGCGGTGGAGGCGCGGATGGACGCCACCCTGTTCCGCTGGTCCTACGACTATGTGGGCGACCTCGCCGAGACCGTGGCCCTGGTCTGGCCGGCGCGGCCGGGCGCCAACCGTGAGCCGGAGCTATCTGAGGTGGTCGACGCCCTGCGGGGCGCCTCGCGGACCGAGGTCCAGCGGCTGATCGAGGCCTGGCTGGACGGCCTGGAGACCACCGGCCGCTGGGCGCTGCTGAAGCTGATGACCGGCGGCATGAGGGTCGGCGTCTCCTCGCGCCTGGCCAAGCAGGCCGTGGCCGACCTTGGCAAGGTCGAGGTCGCCGAGATCGAAGAGGTCTGGCACGCCCTGCACCCGCCCTATGAGGACCTGTTCGCCTGGCTGGAGGGGCGTTCGGACCGGCCCTCGGCCGTGGCCCCGGGGCGCTTCCGGCCGGTGATGCTGGCCCAGGCCATCGACGAGGCGGTCGACTTCGGCAAGCTCGACCCCGCCGACTACGCCGCCGAATGGAAGTGGGACGGCATCCGGGTCCAGGCGGTGAACGAGGCCGGGGTGCGGCGGCTCTACACCCGCAACGGCGACGACATTTCGAAGACCTTCCCCGATGTGCTCGAGGCCCTGGAGTTCGAGGGCGCCATCGACGGCGAACTGCTGGTGATGCGCGACGGCGCGGTCGCCAGTTTCGGCGACCTGCAGCAGCGGCTGAACCGCAAGACCGTCGACGTGAAGACGATGCAAAGCTTCCCCGCCGCGATCCGCGCCTACGATCTGCTGGCCGACGGCGAGGAGGACACCCGCGTCCTGCCCTTCGCCGAGCGTCGCAGGCGGCTGGAGGCCTTCGTCGGCGGACTGAAGACCTCGCAGATCGACCTCTCGCCCATGCAGCCCTTCGAGACATGGGCCGAGCTCGCCGACCTGCGCCGCGCGCCACCGCCGGGCGATCCCCAGATCGCCGAGGGTCTGATGCTCAAACGCTGGGACTCGATCTACGAGGCCGGCCGGCCCAAGGGACCGTGGTTCAAGTGGAAGCGCGACCCGTTCCTGATCGACGCGGTGCTGATGTACGCCCAGCGCGGGCACGGCAAACGCTCCAGCTTCTATTCCGACTACACCTTCGGGGTCTGGACGGAGGGGCCGGACGGCAAGCGGGCGCTGACTCCGGTGGGCAAGGCCTATTTCGGCTTCACCGACGAGGAGCTGAAACAGATCGACAAGTTCGTCCGCGACAACACCGTCGACCGGTTCGGGCCGGTGCGGTCGGTCAAGGCCGACATCCATTTCGGCCTGGTGTTCGAGGTGGCCTTCGAGGGGCTGCAGCGCTCGACCCGGCACAAGTCGGGCGTGGCCATGCGCTTCCCGCGCATCAGCCGCATCCGGTGGGACAAGCCGGCCGGGGAGGCCGACGAGCTTACGACGCTGGAACGGATGCTGGCGCGGATGGAGGGGCGCTAGAGCAAAATCCGATCTGATTGGATCGGATTCTGCTCACGCCTCTTTGAATTTAGACCATTTTCTTCGCCGAACCGGTGCCCACTTCGGCGGAAAATGGTCTAGGCCCCAGCCGGCGCGCCACCAGCCCCCAGGCGATCGCCGCCTGCACCAGACCCGAGGCCAGGCTCAGCAGCGGCGCGGCGCCGAGCGGCGCGAACAGGGCCGCGCCGGTGTCGCGGTCCACCGACCAGCCGACGATCCCACCCACGCCGTAGAGCACGGCCAGGGCCACCACCGCGGCGAAGTCGCCGCGCTGCGGCCGCTCGCCCAGGCGGCACAGGGCGATGACGGCCAGGTCGCGCAGCAGGAAGGCGATCAAGGCGCCGGCCTGGGCCAGGCCCGGACCCACGAAGTCGCCCGCGCTGGCGGCGAAGGCCAGGAGCACCAGCAGGGTCGCGAGGATCAGCGGCGCGAGCGGGGCCGGCGCCAGCGGCGCGGCGCGGGCCAGGTCGCGAGCCTGGACGTGCTGGCGGAACTGACGCATCCGCACGCGGTCGGCCGGTTCGGCGAAGGCCGCGGCGTAGGCGCTGAGCGCCACGGCCAGGGCCCCGGTGGTGAGTGCGCCGGCGAGGCCGCCGTCCCGGAGTACGAAACCGCCGGCGAACACCGCCAGGAAGACCAGGAAGGCCGGCCAGACGATCGGCGCGTTCTGCATCTGCAGCTCCAGCCGCATCAGCCGCCAAGCCCCGATCACCGCCCAGCCGGCGAACAGGGTGACGGCGACCGCGCGGAAGCCATCGGCGGGCCAGTAGGTCCCGCCCCAGTCGATCAGGCCCTTGGCGCCCAGCATGGCGCTGAAGCCCTCCAGCCCCGCGCCGCGTTGGAAGCCGGCCGAGCCCGCCACCCACGACAGCAGGACGCCGCCGACGATCAGTCCGCCCAACACCCCGCCGGCCCGGGCCGTGCGGCCCTCGGCGCGGGCCTTGCGTACGCCGATCAGCGCCGCGGCCATGGACACCGCCTGCAGGAGCACGGCCAGGGCCACGAAGAAGGTCAGGGTCGAGAGCGTGCCGCTGTCGCCCCGTTGCAATCCCGCCACGGCCATCAGCACCAGGCCGGTGAGCGCGCACATCCAGGCCAGGCTGGCTCCGCCCGCGAGCTTGCCCCAGGTCATCGCCCAGGGATCGAGCGCCGAGAGGCGTTGGAAGTCCCAGGTGCGGTCGGCGATCTCATTGAGGATCGAACTGCCCGCCGCCCGTGCGCCCCAGACCATGCCGCAGGCCACGAACACCACCGCGCCCACGCCGGCCAGGCCGGTCAGGGCGCCGTAGGGATTGTTGCGCAGGACCATGATCGCCGCGCCGTAGATCATCACCAGGGTGATAGCCGCCCAGGCCACCCGGCGGGGCGCGGCCTCGAGCCAGAGATTGCGCTGGAATTCCGGGTTCATGACTGCATCTCCGGGCGGGCCTCGGCCAGGTAAGCGTCTTCCAGGGTCTTGCGGGCGGGCTGGAAGGCCGAGACCTTCAGCCCTGCGCCGATCAGCTTGGCCAGCACGGCGTCGTCGTCCTCGCCGTCGGCGGCGAGCAGGACGGCCTGGTCGCCGTCGCGGCGCTCCAGGGCGATGTCGAGCTTGCCCAGACGTTCGGCGAGATCGGCGGGTGGGCCGTTGAAGGTGACGCTGATCCGGGCGCCGTCACGCACGCCGGACCCGGCTGCGACGACGCCCCCGCCGGACACCTTGCCGTCGCGGATCATCAGCATTTGGGTGGAATAGTCCTCCAGCTCCGACAGGATGTGGGAGGAGACCACGATGGTCATGCCCTCGCGCGCCAGGCGCAGGATCAGGTCGGAGAGCGAGCGCCGCGCCTCGGGATCGAGGCCGGCGGCGGGCTCGTCCAGCAGCAGGACGCGGGGCTTGTGGACGATGGTCTGGCCGATGGCCAGGCGCTGGCGCAGGCCGCGCGACAGTTCGCCCGCCCGCATCTCCAACCGGTCGGTGAGCTGGACGCGCGCGGCGGCCTCCTCGACGGCGGCGGGAGTGGCGCTTTCCGAGACCCCGCGCGAGCGCGCGGCATAGGTCAGGGCCTGCCGCACCGACAGGTCCTCGTAGAGGCCGAAGAAGTCGGGCAGATAGCCGATCGCCCCGTGGACGCCGCGCGGGTCGTCGCGGGTGTCGAGCCCCGTGATGGAGATGATCCCCTCGGTGGGATTGTCCAGCGCCGCCATGCAGCGCAGCAGGGTGGTCTTGCCCGCGCCGTTGGGCCCGACCATGGCCAGGACCGCCCCGGCCTCGACCTTGAACGACACCCCGTGCAGCGCCCGCGCCGAGGGGTAGTCGTAGATGACGTCTTTGACTTCGATCATGCGGGAACCAGTTCCTTCCTCAGGAAGTCCATCAGGTTGTCGCTCGGGAACTTCAGGCCGCGGATGCCCGCCCGCCGGGCGGCCTCCACGTCGGCGTCCTTGTCGCCCACCATAATCGAGCGGGCCACATCGACGGGCCATTCGCGCAGGGCGCGCAGGATCATGCCGGGATTGGGCTTGCGGTCGGGCGGGTCGGGATGGCGATAGGCCTCGACCGTCGCCTCCGGATGCTGCGGGCAATAATAGTAGGCGTCGATGCGGGCGCCGGCCTCGGCCAGGCTCTCAGACATCTTGGCGTGCAGGGTCACGACGTCGTCCTCGCCGTAGTAGCCGCGTCCGACGCCGGACTGGTTGGTCACCACGAACACCAGCCATCCGGCGCGGTTGAAGGCGGCGACCGCCTCCCGCGCACCGGGGATCCAACGGAAGTCCTCCCAGCGGTGGACATAGCCGGGGTCTTCGTTCAGCACGCCGTCGCGGTCGAGGAACAGGGCGGGGCGGGTCTGGGTGTCGGGCAGGCTCACGGGCACCACTATACAGCGGCCGACGCGCCTTGGGGCTTACGCTTTCGCAATGGGCGGGCGCGAGGCTATGGTCGGCCCTCGCAGTTCTCGAGCTTGAGGTCGCCTTGGCCGGTCCCGTCCTTTCCATCGACAGTCTGAAGGTCGACTTCACCACCCACGACGGGCTGGTGAACGCCGTGCGCGGCGTCTCCCTGAACGTCCAGCGCGGCGAGACCCTGGGCGTGGTGGGCGAGAGCGGATCGGGCAAGAGCCAGACCTTCATGGCGGTCATGGGCCTGCTGGCCGCCAATGGCCGGGCGAGCGGCTCCGTGAAGTTCCTGGACCAGGAGATCCTGGGCCTGAAGCCCGGAGCCCTCAACAGGATCCGCGGCTCGAAGATGACCATGATCTTCCAGGATCCGCTGACGGCGCTCACCCCGCATGTGCGCATCGGCGAGCAGATCGCCGAACCCCTGCGCCTGCACCTGGGCATGAGCGCCAAGGACGCCATGGCCCACGCCCGGGACTGGATCGGCCGGGTCCGCATCCCCGACGCGGCGCGGCGCCTGTCGCAATATCCCCACGAGCTTTCCGGCGGCATGCGCCAGCGGGTGATGATCGCCGCGGCCATGGCCGGCGGCCCGGCCCTGCTGATCGCCGACGAACCGACCACCGCGCTGGACGTCACCGTCCAGGCCGAGATCCTGGACCTGATGGCCGAGCTCGGCCGCGAGACCGGGACGGCCATGGTGCTGATCACCCACGACATGGGGGTCATCGCCCGGCTCGCCGACCGGGTCTGCGTGATGAAGGACGGCGCCTATGTGGAAGAGGGCTCGGCCGAGGAGATCTTTGGCGCGCCCAAGTCCGACTACACCCGCGCCCTGCTGGACGCGATCCCGCGCCTGGACCGCACCGACCGGGGCGGTCGCCCGACCCTGGCCCCCGTGGCGCCGGACGCCCCGGTGATCGTCGAGGGTCACGACGTCAAGGTCTGGTTCCCGGTCCGTCAGGGGGCGTTCGGCGGCAAGCTTGCCCTGCGCGCGGTCGATGGGGTCAGCTTCCAGGTGCGCCAGGGCGAGACCCTGGGCGTCGTCGGCGAGAGCGGCTGCGGCAAGTCGACCCTGAGCCGCGCGGTGCTGAACCTGCTGCCGCCGACCGCCGGGGCGGTGACCCTGATGGGCCGCGACATCACCCATGCCGACCGCGAGAGCATGAGGGCGGCCCGCAAGGACCTGCAGATCGTCTTCCAGGACCCGCTGGCCAGCCTCGATCCGCGGATGACGGTGGGCGACTCCATCGCCGAGCCGCTGCAGGTGTTCCGGCCGAAGATGAACCACGCCGAGCGCGAGGCCGAGGTGAAGGCGATGATGCTGCGCGCCGGCCTCTCGCCCGCGCTCATCAACCGCTATCCGCACGAACTCAGCGGCGGCCAGAACCAGCGGGTCGGCATCGCCCGGGCCATGATCCTGCGGCCGAAGCTGGTGATCTGCGACGAGGCGGTCTCGGCCCTGGACGTCTCCATCCGCGCCCAGATCATCGACCTGCTGATCGAGCTGCAGAAGGAGATGGGCCTGGCGATGATCTTCATCAGCCATGACCTGGCGGTGGTGCGCGAGATCAGCCACCGGATCATGGTGCTCTATCTGGGCCGGGTGATGGAGCAGGCCGACCGCCAGCGGCTCTACGAGGCGCCGCAGCACCCCTACACCAAGGCCCTGCTCTCGGCGGCGCCGATCCCCGACCCGGTCCGCGAAAGGGCCCGGGCCCGGGTGAAGCTGGTGGGCGAACCGCCCTCCCCGCTCGATCCGCGCAGCGCCCTGCGCTTCCTGCCCTCGCGGCTCAGCGCCGACCCCCTGGCCCAGGTCTATATCCCGGAGCTGAAGGAGATCGCGCCCGGTCATCTGGTCAGCGAGTACGATCCGCCGGCCGGAGCCGCCTGAGTGACGCGCAAGATCATCCCCGTCCTGATGTCGGGCGGCGCGGGCACGAGACTGTGGCCGCTGTCGCGCCAGGCCCGGCCCAAACAGTTCCACCGGCTCGGCGGCGAACACAGCCTGATCCAGGACACCGCCCTGCGGGTCGTGGGCGAGCTGTTCGAGGCGCCCGTCGTGGTTTGCGCCGCGGCCCATGCCGACCTTGCCCGCGCCCAGCTCGCCGAGGTCGGCGTCAAGCCCCAGGCCCTGATCGCAGAGCCCGCGCCGCGCAACACGGCCCCGGCCTCCGTCGCGGTGGCCGCCTTCGGCGCCGAGCGCGACCCCGAGGCCCTGATGGTGCTGCTGCACGCCGACAACCTGGTGGCCGACGTCGCCGCCCTGCACGCCGCCATCGAGGCTGGGCGCGCGGCGGCGGAAGCTGGCCAGATCGTGCTGTTCGGGCTGACGCCCACCGGTCCGGCCACCATTTACGGCTACATCCGCGCCGATGGCCCCGGTCCGGTCCGCAAGGTCGCCCAGTTCGTCGAGAAACCCGACCTCGCCACCGCCCGGCGCTTCGTGGCCGACCCCGACTATTCCTGGAACGGCGGCATGTTCCTGTTCAAGGCGGGCGCCTTCCTCGAGATCGCCCGCGTCCTGGCGCCGGACGTGGCCGCCGCCGCCGAGGCCGCGGTGGCGAACGCCGCGCGGGCCGGGGATCTGATCACCCTGGGCGAGGCCTTCCTGTCGGCGCCCAGCATCGCCATCGACGTGGCGGTGATGGAGAAGACCGACCGCGCGGGCGTGGTGGCCGCCGACATCGGCTGGGCCGACGTGGGAAACTGGGACGCCCTCTGGACGCTGTCGCCCCGCGACGCCGACGGAAACGCCCTCGACGGGGAGGTGACGGCCGTTGAGACGCGGGGATCCCTCGCCCGCACGGACGGCCCCGCCGTGGTCCTGGCCGGCGTGGAGGACGTGGTGGTGGTGGTCGAGAACGGTGTGGTCCTGGTCACCCGCCGCGACGCGCCGGCCGCGGTGCGCGCGGCGGTCGAGGCGCTGAAGGCCAAGGGGCGCGCCGACCTGCTCTAGCCGGCAAGGTCCCGGAAAGACTTGGTCGTTATCCTCGACGGCTCAAGCTTCGGGTCCGGGGACCGCGCCTTTGCAAATCGACGTCCTTCGTCCGCAGGATCTCTCGGCCGAGCGCGTGGCGCGGTGGGCCGAGCTCCAGGCGGCCGACATCGAGCTGGACACGCCCTTCCTCGCGCCCGACTGGGCGCGGCTGGTGGAGCGCATCCAGGGCGAGGGCGCGCGCAATGTCCGCGTGGCCGTGGCCCGCCAGGACGGCCGGGACGTGGCCTTCATGCCCGTGCGCGTCGGCGCCTTCACCGCCATGCCGGCCGGCGCGCCGATGTGCGACTACCAGGGCCTGGTGGCCGAGGCGGGCGCGGTGATCGACGCGCGGGCCATGGTCGGGGCGCTCGGCGTCCACCGGCTCGACTTCTCGCACATGCTGGAGAGCCAACCCGCCTTCAAGCGCTTCGCCCGCGGCCGGTTCGTCTCCCATGTCATCGACGTTAGCGACGGCTACGAAGCCTATGACGCCGAGCGCCGCGCGGTCGGGACCTCGGTGCTCAAGGACTGCGACAAGAAACGCCGCAAGGCCGAGCGCGAGGTCGGCCCCGCCGTCTTCCAGGCCTTTTCCCGCTCCAGCGCTGATTTCGACAAGCTGCTGGAGTGGAAGCGGGCCCAGCTCAAGGCCACCGGCCAGACCGACATCTTCGAGACCGGCTGGACCCGCGAGCTGATGCGCGAGACCTTCGAAAGCCGCGATCCGGACTTCGGCGGGGTGATGTTCACCCTGCATTTCGGCGATCGCCTCGCGGCCGTTCACCTGCACCTGCGCGGCCGGCGCACGATCCACGGCTGGATCATCGCCCACGATCCGGAGTTCGAGCGTTACTCGCCGGGCCTGCTGCTGTTCCAGCACATCCTGCGCTGGATGGACGACACCCCCTATTGCCGGCTCGACCTCGGGCCGGGCGACTATCGATTCAAGCGCGACCTGGCCAATCACGGCCAATGGGTGACCCACGGCTTCGTCGGCACGCCGTCGCCGGCGGCGCTCAGCCGGGCGGTCGCCTATGGGGTGCGTCGGGTAGCGGAAGCTCTGCCCTTGGGCCAGTTTTCAGAACTTCCCGGCAAGGCGATGCGTCGCATGGACCAATGGCGGGGGCTTCGGTAGCGGATTCGGTAATGGCGATTCTTCAGGATATTCGGCGGCTTATGGGCGCCCGGCGCGACGACCAGGTCGCCCAGCGGGTGGTCAAGACCGTGAGCTGCGCGGACGGGACGCGGTTCCTCGAGATCGCGGAGCGCGAGGACGGCCTCTATCGCTACATCGAGCACTGCAAGCAGAGCGAACACGGCATGATGATCTGGAAGTCCGGGGCGCTGTCGGACCTGCACCAGAGCCTGGCCGCCGCCGAACAGGCCGCCCGCGATCAGCTCTGCTGGCTGACCTACACCCGGAAAGTCTAGACGCGGCCGCATTGCCGATTGGCGGCTCCGCCGCTAGACGTGACCTCCCGCTCCCTATCGGCCAGGCCATGACGCTTTCCATCGACGATATCCGCGCCGCCGCCGGGCGGCTGGCCGGACATATCGAACGCACTCCCTGCCGCCACTCGCGCACCCTGTCGGAAATCACCGGGGCCGAGGTCTGGGTGAAGTTCGAGAACCTGCAGTTCACCGCCGCCTACAAGGAGCGCGGGGCGCTCAACACCCTGTTGCAGCTTTCGGACAACGAGCGCGGGCGCGGGGTCATCGCCGCCTCGGCCGGTAACCACAGCCAGGGCCTGGCCTACCATGCCGCGCGCCTGGGCATCCCCGTCACCATCGTCATGCCGCGCGGCACGCCGTTCGTGAAGGTGCAGCAGACCCGCGCCCACGGCGCCGAGGTGGTGATCGAAGGCGACAGCTACGACGAGGCCTCGGCGGTGGCCATGACCCTGTGCAAGGCCCGCGACCTGGCCTTCATCCATCCGTTCAACGACCTGCAGGTGATGGCCGGGCAGGGCACCGTAGCGCTGGAGATGCTGGAGGACGTGCCGGACCTGGAGGTCCTGCCAATCCCCATCGGCGGCGGCGGCCTGATCGCCGGCTGCGCCACCGCGGCCAAGTCGATCAATCCCAGGATCCAAATCATCGGGGTAGAGCCGGCGATGTACCCCTCCTTCACCGCCAAGATGCGCGGCGTGAACGGGATCACCGGTGGCGCGACCATCGCCGAGGGCATCGCCGTCAAGAAGGTGGGCGACCTGTCCTACGCCGTCGCGCGGCCGCTGATCGACCAGGTGCTGCTGATCGAGGAGCCGCATTTCGAGCGGGCCGTGGCGCTCTACTGCAATGTGGAGAAGACGGTGGTGGAGGGCGCGGGCGCCGCGGCCCTGGCCGCCCTGCTGGCCTATCCCGACCAGTTCAAGGGCAAGAAGGTCGGGCTGATCATTACCGGCGGCAATATCGACACCCGCCTGCTGGCCTCGGTCCTGACCCGTGAACTGGTCCGCGACCAGCGGCTCGTCAGTCTACGGATCATCGGCGACGACCGCCCCGGACTGCTGGCCACCGTCTCGGCGGTGATCGGCCAGATGGGCGGCAACATCATCGAGGTGGCCCACAACCGCTTGGCCCTGGACGTGCCCGCCAAGGGCGCGGAGTTCGACATCATGATCGAGACCCGCGACGCCCAGCACACCCAGGAAATCATGGACGCCCTGCGCGATAGCGGCTACCCGCCCCGCGCTGTCTGAGGTCTTGCAAATGAAACGTCTGATCGTCGCCCTCGCCGCCGTCCTGGCGCTCGCCGGCTGCAACCGCGCGGGCGATGCGGACGCCGCCAAGGCCGCGGCCGAGGCCAAGACCTACATGGCGACCAACGCCAGGGCCGAGGGGGTCAAGAGCCTGCCGTCGGGGGTCCAGTACAAGATCGTGCGCTCGGGCGCGGCCACCGGCCTGAAGCCCGGCCCCAGTGACGAGGTGAAGGTCCACTACGAGGGCAAGCTTGTCTCGGGCGCGGTGTTCGATTCCTCTTACGAGCGCGGCGCGCCCGCCGCCATGCCCCTGCCGGCCCTGATCCCGGCCTGGAAAGAAGCCCTGCAGCAGATGCGGCCCGGGGACGAATGGGTGCTCTATGTGCCGCCGGAGATGGGCTACGGCGCCGAGGGCCAGGGCGCCATCCCGCCCAACAGCGTGCTGATCTTCCGCATCGAGCTGATCGACGTCCTGCCCGCCCCGGGGCGCATCGGCCAGGGCTGATCGGTTCGCTCTTGCGCCCAGGCTCTCTCGGCTATTTGTTGACCCGCAAAATCAGCATGGGGAAACGCACGGATGAGACTGACCAAGCCGAGGATCGCGCCGGTCCAGGACGCCGACCTGACGTCCGACCAGAAGGAAATCCTGGAGCCGATGGGCGGCCGCGTGCTGAACATCTTCCGCACCATGGTCCAGGCCCCGAAGGCCGCGAAGGGCTTCCTCGCCTGGGGCAACTATGTGCTGTCGCGGCGCAACGACCTGCCGGCCCGCGAGCGCGAGATCGTCATCCTGCGCATCGGCTACCTCTGCAAATCCGGCTATGAATGGACCCAGCACCACGCCATCGGCGTGCGCGAGGGCCTGACCCCCGACGAGATCGAGGCGATCAAGATCGGCGCCGAGGCCCCCAACTGGAGCGCCGCCGACCGCGCCCTGCTGAAGGCGTCCGACGAGCTGCACAACGACCAGTTCGTCACCGACGGAACCTGGGCCGCGCTCACCCGCCATTTCTCCGACAAGCAGTGCATGGACGTGGTGTTCACCGCCGGCCAGTACACCCAGGTCTCGATGATCCTGAATTCCTTTGGGGTGCAGCTCGATGCCGGCCAGACCCTCGATCCCGACCTGAAGGGCTTCTGACCGTGCGCTTGCAGGGCAAGACCGCCATTGTCGTCGGCGCCGGCCAGACCCCGGGCGAGACCCTTGGCAACGGCCGGGCCATGTCCCTGCTGTTCGCCCGCGAGGGGGCGGAGGTCCTCTGCGTCGACCGGCTGATCGACCGCGCCGAGGAGACCGCCTCGATGATCGTGGCCGAGGGCGGCAAGGCCGCGGCCTTCGCCGCCGACATCACCAAGGCCGCCGATTGCGCGGCGATGATCGAGGCGGCCAAGGCCCGCTGGGATCGCGTCGACATCCTGGTCAACAATGTCGGCATCGGCGGGGGCGGCGACGGCCCGGCCCATCGGGCGGAGGAAGCCGCCTTCGATCGCATCCTCTCGGTGAATCTGAAGGGCGCCTGGCTGTCCACCAAGGCGGCCCTGCCGCTGATGCGCGAGCAGGGTGGCGGCTCGATCGTCAACATCTCGTCCCTGGCCTCGATCGCCGGCGGGAACCAGGTGGCCTACGAGGTCTCCAAGGCCGCGGTGAACCGGCTGACCACCTCCACGGCCCAGGCCAATGCGGCCAAGGGCGTGCGCTGCAACGCCATCGCCATGGGCCTGATGGACACGCCGATGGCGGTGGCCGGCATCGCCTCGTCCACGGGCCAGGAACAGCAGGCGGTCCGCGACGCCCGCAACGCCCGGGTCCCCCTGGGCGGCCAGATGGGCACGGCCTGGGATACGGCCTATGCCGCCCTGTTCCTGGCCAGCGACGAGGCGCGGTTCATCACCGGCGTGGTGCTGTGGGTCGACGGCGGGATGTCGAGCCGGATTGGCTAGGGCCGCGGGGTGGAGGATCGCGCGTTCCAGATGCTCCCCCTCTGGGGGAGCTGTCACCGCAGGTGACTGAGGGGGACTTTGACTCGCTTTGGCGCGCTTCAACCCCCTCCGTCTCGCCGCTTCGCTCCGAGCCACCTCCCCCAAATCGCGCTGCGCGCTGGGGGAGGATCTGATCTCCCTACAGCCCATACCCCCGCGCCATCGCCGCGGCGAAGGCGGGGATCAGGGCGAAGACGGCCAGCTCGGCGATCAGGAATCCGCGCACCGAGGCCACGTGGTCGGGGGTGAGCGCGAAGGCGGGGTCGTCCTTGGCTTGCCGCCGCCAGACGGCGATCCGGATGGTCGGCTGCACCGACAGCACGCCCACCACCAGGAAGGCGGCGATCTTGGCCCAGAACACCCAGTTGCCGAGATAGGCGTCGGGGCCCTTCAGGCCCAGGAACACGCGCGCGAACCCCGCCGCCAGGATCAGGCCGGCGATCAGGCCATAATGGAGATCGACGATCCCCAGCCGCTTCAGGTCGTTCCCGGCCAGGCCGGGGCGGATCATGACCAGCTCTACGGCCAGGATCGCGAACAGGGCGAAGACCAGCAGGTGGTGGGCGATGGCGAGGACGAGGTCGGTCACGGCGGCGCTCCCAGGACAGGCCGCGACATTCGCCTTACTCGCTTACGATGTAAATACTAAGCCTTGTCGCCGGTCCGGTAGTCGCCGAACGCGCTGTCGCGGGCGGTGAGCGCCTGGGTCACGCCCTGCCGCATCTGGGCCATGTATTCGCGCGAGGCCTTGGTGTGCCAGCCCAGGGCATGGACGTCGGTGGCCGCCCGGATGCCGGTGCGCATGCCCATGGCCTCCATCTGCCGGTGGACGGCGCGCTTGTTGAGTTGGGCCAGTTCCGGGTCGACCTTGGCCACACGGATCGCCATGGCCAAGACCTCCTCCTCAAGCTTGTCGGCGGGGAAGGCGCGGTTGGCGAAGCCCAGCCGCACGGCCTCGTTCCCATCGATCGAGTCGCCGGTCAGCATTTGCTCCATGGCCGCCCGCATGCCCATCAACCAGGCGTGGGAGTGGTTGTCGGCGGGGCTCATGGTGCGCACGGCCGGGTAGCCGATCTGGGCGTCCTCGGCGACATAGACCAGGTCGCAGGAGGTCGCGAGTTCCGAGCCCCCGGCCAGGCACCAGCCGTGCACCTGGGCGATCACCGGCTTGGCCAGGTCCCAGACCTTGAAACAGCCCTCGACCACGTGGCGCGCCCACTGGCCCTGGTTTCCCGCCGTGTGCCAGGGCTGCTCGCCCAGGCCCGCCAGGTCATAGCCGGAGGAGAAGCAGGTCCCTGCCCCGCGCACGATCATCACCCGCACCTCGGGGTCGCGGTCGCCGGCCTCCAGCGCCGCGTAGATTTCGGCCCGCAGGGCGTTTGACAACGCATTGCGCTTGTTTGGCCGGTTCAAGGTGAGGCGGCGCACATGCGGCGCGGGCTCGTCGATGAGTAGGTCGTCGGCCATGGGGTCCTCCCGGGACTTTGGAGGGAGGCTAGGCGCCTGCCGTCCCGGCAGTCCAGGGCGTTCCCTAGTCCGTGAAAACCACGGTCTTGGCGCCGTTCAGCAGCACCCGATCCTCCAGCTTCCAGCGCACGGCGCGGGCCAGGACCCGGCGCTCGATGTCGCGGCCCTTGCGGATCAGGGCGGCGGGCGTGTCGCGGTGGCTGATGCGCTCGACGTCCTGCTCGATGATCGGGCCCTCGTCGAGATTGGCGGTGACGTAGTGGGCCGTGGCGCCGATCACCTTCACCCCGCGCTCGTGGGCCTGGTGATAGGGCCGCGCGCCCTTGAAGCCCGGCAGGAACGAGTGGTGGATGTTGATGCAGCGCTCTTCCAGCTTGGCCGACAGCCCCTCGGACAGCACCTGCATGTAGCGGGCGAGGACCACCAGCTCCGTCCCGGTCTGCTGGATCAGCGCCCAGATCGCCGCTTCCTGCTCCAGCTTGGTGGCGCGGGTCACCGGCAGGTGGTGGAAGTCCACGTCGGTCATGTCCAGCTTGGCGTAGGTCTCGATGGGGTGGTTGGACACCACCGCGGAGATGTCCATCGGCAGCTCACCACGGCGCCAGCGATAGAGCAGGTCGGCCAGGCAGTGGTCCTGCTGGCTGGCCAGGATCATCACCTTCTGGCGGACCTTGGGGTCGCGCAGGCTCCAGCGCATGGAGAAGCCTTCCGCCAGGTCGCCGAAATCGGCGCGCAGGGCGCCGAGGTCGGCGCCGGGGGTGGCGGCGAACACCACCCGCATGAAGAAATGGCCGGTCTCGACGTCGTCATATTGCTGGGCGTCGAGGATGTTGGCCCCACGCTCATAGAGGAAGGTCGAGACACGGGCGACGATGCCCGGCTGGTCGGGACAGGAGAGGGTCAGGATCATGGCGCCGCTCAAAGCCTCGAAATTCTGCGAGGCGTCAAGTTCCGGACGCCGATCAACCTCATCGCTTGGAGCCGGAGCGCCGCCGGGGCTAGGGTCCGCGCCATGCCCTCAGCCGAAGCCCTGACGCCCCGCGCCATCGACATCCTTGCGAGCCTGGTGGCGTTCGACACCACCTCGCGGCTCTCCAACCTGGCGCTGATCGAGTGGGTCGAGGCCTATCTGGACGGCCACGGCGTGGCCCACCGGCGGGCGCCCAACCACGACGGGACCAAGTCGAACCTGCTGGCGACCGTCGGCCCCATCGTCGAAGGCGGGGTGGTGCTGTCGGGACATACCGACGTGGTGCCGGTGGACGGCCAGGCCTGGGTCACCGATCCCTTCGTGCTGACGCCCAAGGACGACGGTCGGATCTATGGGCGCGGGACCTGCGACATGAAGGGGTTCCTGGCCCTGGCCCTGGCGGCCGTGCCGGACCTGGCGGCGGCGGACCTCAAGAAGCCGGTGCACCTGGCCTTCTCCTATGACGAGGAGATCGGCTGCCTGGGCGCGCCCGACCTCATCGCCCTGATCGAGAGCGAGCTGCCGCGCCCGGCCCTGGTGGTGGTGGGCGAACCCACCGACATGGTGGCGGTGTCGGGTCACAAGGGCATTTCCAGCTTCGTGGTCACCGTGACCGGCAAGGAGGCCCACTCCAGCCAGACCCATCTGGGCGTCTCGGCCAATATGGAGGCGGTCAAGCTGATGGCCGCGCTGTCGGACCTGGCCGACCGGCTGGAGCGCGAGGCCGACCCCGCCTCGGCCTTCGTGCCGAAGCATACGACCCTGACCATCGGCCTGGTGCATGGCGGCACCGCCGGCAACATCCTGGCGCGGGAATGCAGCTTCCAGTTCGACCTGCGCTGTCCGCCCGGCCAGGACCCGCTGGAGGTCCTGGAGCCCTTCTTCGGCCAGGTCGCCGCCACGGACGCCGCCATGAAGGCCCGCTTCCCGGAGGCCGGCGCGAAGATCTCCCGGCGCTCGGGCACGCCGGCCATGTCGGTGGAGAAGGACGGGGCGGCCGAGGCCTTCGCCCGGCGGCTGGCCGGCGACAACGGCCCGGCGCGGGTGGTGCCCTACGCCGCCGAGGCCGGCCAGTTCCAGCAGGCGGGGTTCTCGACGGTGATCTGCGGCCCGGGCAGCATCGACCAGGCCCACCAGGCCAACGAGTTCGTCGAGCGCTCGCAGATGGAGCGCGGGGCCGCCTTCATGGCTCGCCTGGTCGATTGGGCCGCACGCGGCGAATGACCGGACGGCGGCCGGTGAGGTCGCGGGGGTTCCAGGTCATGGCCCGGGCGATGGCCCAGGCCGAGACGCGGCGGCGGGCCTGGACCTCGCGCCGGCTCTTCAGGATGGTCGGCAGGCCCTTCAACGACGCCTTGAACGCCCGCCAGACGATACCGGCGTGGGGCCGGTTCTCACGGCGCGAGGAAATGTAGATCACCGCCAGCAGGTGCAGCGGCACCACGATCGGCAGCAGCGGCCAGGGCGTGTCCTTATAGATTCCGTAGAAGCGGTTGCGGGTGCCGTGGAAGACCGCGAACTCCGACTTCCGTCCCCCGGTGGAGGCCGAACCCACGTGGCGGATCACCGCCTTGGGCGCCAGCACCGTCGGCTCCCCGGCGAGCTGCAGGCGGTAGCCCAGGTCGACGTCCTCGGAATAGCAGAAGAAGAACTCGTCGAAGCCGCCCTGCTCCAGGAAGAGCCGGCGGTCGATCATCATGGCCGCGCCGCAGGGGCTGAACACCTCGCCCTCCGGCACCTCGTCCGGACAGCGCGACATGTAGCCGCCGCGATAGGGGATGCCGTAGCCGCTCATCACGTCGCCCAGGCCGTCGAGCAGGGCCGGGTCCTCGTCCATCAACTGGCGCGAGGTGAAGGAGCGCACGGGCGGATGGCGCGCCGAGGCCGCCACCAGCTCCGCCAGCCAGTCGGGGGCGGCGAAGGCGTCGGGGTTCAGGAACGCCAGCCACTTGCCGCGCCCCTGCCGGGCGCCCTGGTTGCCGGCCCCGGAGAAGCCCAGATTGGCGGCATTCTCGATCAGCCGCATGGCCGGGAACGCCCGCGCGATGGCCCGGTCGCCGGGGTCGGGCGAGGCGTTGTCGATGATCAGCGTCTCGAAGTCGGTGAAGGTCTGGGCCGCCAGATGCTCCAGGCAGGTGCGCAGGGTCGGGCCCGAATTGAAGGCGATCACGCAGACGGTGATCAGCGGCTTATCGGCCTTGGCCTTGTCTTCCTGCGCGGGGTCGTCCATGCGGTGGCGGTTTTCCAAAGCTCCCGGACCGCCATGACGTCGATCACGCCGCTCTCGATCCCCGAAGTCCTGCTTATCACGCCCAAGCGCCATGGCGATGCGCGGGGATGGTTCGCCGAGACGTGGAACCGCCAGGCCCTGGCCAATGCGGGCCTGGACTATGCGTTCGAGCAGGACAACCAGGCCTTCAACGCCAAGGCCGGCACCGTGCGGGGCCTGCACTTCCAGCAGGCGCCCCATCCCCAGGCCAAGCTGGTCCGGGTTCTGCGTGGCGAGATCTATGACGTCGCCGTCGATGTGCGCGCCGGATCCCCCACCTATGGCAAGTGGGTCGGCGCCAGGCTGACCGCCGAGGGGGGCGAACAACTTCTGGTGCCGCGCGGTTTCGCCCACGGGTATTGCACGCTGACCGACGATTGCGAGCTCTTCTACAAGGTCGACGGCCCGTACGCGCCGCAGACCGAGGGATCGCTGCTCTGGAACGATCCTGACCTGGGCATCGACTGGCCGATCGGCGGTGAGGCGATCCTGTCCGACCGCGACCGCGTCGCGCTGCGACTCAAGGATATGCCGAGCCTGACCTTCTGATGAGCGAACTGGTCCGCATCCTCGACATCGAGCCCATCGACCTCGACATGTTCCGGGGCCACACCCCCGAGGGCGAGACCCGGCGGATCTATGGGGGCCAGGTGATCGCCCAGGCCCTGACCGCGGCCTACCGAACCATCGACGGGCGGCACTGCCACTCGATGCACGCCTATTTCATCCGCCCCGGCGATCCGAAGATTCCGATCCTCTTGAAGGTGGAGCGGGTGCGCGACGGCGGCAGCTTCGCGGTGCGCCGGGTGGTGGCCCTGCAGCACGGCCAGCAGATCTTCAACCTGGCCGCCTCGTTCCAGGTCCCGGAGAAAGGGTTCGAGCATCAGATCGAGATGCCGGTCCCGCCCGGCCCCGACGGGCTGATGGACGAGGACGAGCTGCGCAAGGCGGCCGGCGACGAGAGCCCCCGCCGCACCTGGCCCATCGAGGTGCGGCCCGTCGATCCCATGCCGCACGGCAAGGCTCCGAAGATGGAGCCGACCCAGTCGGTCTGGTTCCGGGCGCGCGAGCCCCTGCCCGCCGACGTGGCGATCAACCAGTGCGCCCTGGCCTACGCCTCCGACATGACCTTGCTCGACACGTCGCTGCGGCCGCACGAGGTGGTCTGGAGCGAGGGCCGCCTGCAGGTGGCGAGCCTCGACCACGCCCTGTGGTTCCACGAGGCCACCGACTTTTCCGACTGGCACCTCTATGTCCAGGACAGCCCCTCGGCCTCGGGCGGGCGCGGCTTCAACCGTGGCTCGATCTTCAACAGCGCCGGCAAGCTGGTCGCCTCGGCCACCCAGGAAGCCCTGATCCGGTATCGGTAGGTTTAAATCCTCCCCCAGCGCGCAGCGCGGTTAGGGGAGGTGGCGCGTCGCCCTCTTTGGCGACGTGGCGGAGGGGGCTGAAGCCCACAAACGAGAGTCAAAGTCCCCTTCAGTCAGCTTCGCTGACAGCTCCCCCAGAGGGGGAGCATCTGCTCAATGCCCGTCGTCCAGACAAGAAAAGGCCCGCCGTGGGGCGGCGGGCCTTGGGATGTCCGATCCAGGGGGAGCTGGGAGCCGGACGGGGCTGTCAGTCGCGTTTAGCGGCTGGCCAGGGTGTTGGCTTGGCGCTTGGCGGCCACGGCCATGTTGTGGGCTTCGAACTTCTCGGCGATCTCGGCGCGGACCGCGGTCTTGCAGGCGGCCTTCTCGCGCAGGCCCGGTTGGCCGGCGGTGGCGGCGCGGCAGAACTTGCGGGTCGCGGCGTCGGCGCGCTGCTGGAAGGTCCGGGCGCCTTCGGGGCTGAGGGTGTCGATGTCGGAGGCCTGGATGACCGCGACCGGCGCGGCGTGGGCCGAGGTCGCCAGGGCGGCGACCGGGATGATGGCGAGGGCCAGGGTGGCGAGGCCGGCGAGGGTGGACTTGAACATCTTGTTTCTCCCGTTGCTGGTCGCCCTGGGCGGCCGATGACCAACGAGATAGACCCCGCCTGTGACGAAGTCTTGTTAAGTCGGAGTAATGACAGAGATTTAAGAGTATTACAGGAAGTTCATTAACTTGGTTACATAACATTTACTTAAGTGACGCCGCCGCGTCACAGGTGACGCGGCGGCGTGAAGCCTAGGCCGCCTCGACCTTGAAGCTGAGGCCGGCCTTCTCTTGCAGGCGCTCGATCAGGCGGGTCCCCAGGGCCGCGCCGGGGGTCAGGACCCCGCCAGCGACCTCGGGCGAATTGACCAGGCAGATGGCTGTCTCGGCGATCAGCTTGGAGGTCGAGCCGTAGCCGGGGTCACGGTCGCCATAGACGCTGACCTTCACCTTGCGCCCGTCCTTGGCGATGCCGATGAACACCAGGTCGTAGAAGCCGGTGTCGCGGTCATGCTTGCTGGGGCCTTCGCCGGGCTTGGGGCCGCTATTGGCGTCCATGGCGAAGCTGGCCGGGGCTTTGGGGTCGACCACGCTCATCTCGTCATAGACGAAGTCGGTCCCGTACGGATGGCCCATCAGGAAGTTGGAGCGGTGGACGTTCTTGGTGTTGATCGCCGCCATCATGAAAGGGCCGACCTGGGCGTCCATGTCCGGATCGTGCTCGGGCTGGTCGCCGCGCGGCTGTTCCGGCCCGGTGAAGCCCGGGGTCAGCGCGAAGGGGTTGGCCATCAGCATCATCAGGCTGGGATCCTTCATGATCGCCGCCATGGTGGCGCGGCCGCTGGCGGCGGTGCCGCCGGAGAGGCCGCCCTTCATGGACCGCACCCGGCCCTTCACCCGCGGGACAGTCCCGCCGAGTTTCGCCTTGGCCGTCTCCTGGGCGAAGAGCACGCCCAGTTCGAAGGGGATGGAGTCGAAGCCGGCCGAATGCAGGATCCGCGCGCCGCTGGCCTTGGCGGCCGCATGGTGGGCGGCGACGGTCGACGCCATCCAGTTGGGCTCGCCCGACAGGTCCAGATAGTCGGTCCCGGCCTCGGCGCAGGCGGCGATCAGGGCGTCGCCATAGAGCTGATAGGGGCCGACGGTGGTCACGATCGCCTTGGCCCGGCCGACCATGGCCTTCAGCGAGGCGGCGTCGTCGGCGTCGGCGACCACCAGGGGCGTGTCCTTGGGCGCGCCGATTTCGTCGCGGACCGCGGCCAACTTCTCGGCGCTGCGGCCGGCCATGGCCCATTTGACCTCGCCGCCGACGCCGTAGCGCTGGGCCAGGTGCTCGGCCACCAGCCGGCCGGTGAACCCGGTCGCCCCGTAGACGATGATGTCGAACTCCGCGTCGCGGTTCATGGCGGTCCCCTTCGATTTACATTGTACGTGACCATGCCGGATTTGATCGGCGCGCGCAAACCTCCTGTGGGGAAATCGGCGCTTGATCTTCCCCTTGGGAACCCGGTCATCTGGCCCAAGCGGCGCGGCGCCTGCGGAGATCGAAGCCTTGACCCACGACGCCAGTTCGCCAGGCCGCCCGCTGTCGTCGTCCACCGTGCTTTCGTTCTCCGCCGCCGCCCTGCCCCTCTGGGCGCTGTCGGTGGCCGTGGCCGTCTACCTGCCCGCCTATTTCGCCAGTCACCTGGGCGTCAGTCTCGGCGTGATCGGGGTGGCCTGGGCGGTGGTGCGCTTCCTGGACATCGCCGTCGACCCGGCGCTGGGCATGGTGATGGACCGCACCCGCACGCGGATCGGCCGTTACCGCGTCTGGTTGCTGATCGGGGCGCCGATCCTGATGGCCTCGGTCTACGCCCTGTTCCTGGCCCCGGCCGGCATCGGAGCCACCTACCTGATCGGCTGGCTGTTCGTGCTCTATCTGGGCATCTCGATCGTCACCCTGGGCCACCTGGCCTGGGCCGCCACGCTCGCAACCGAGTACCACCAACGCTCTCGGGTGTTCGGGGTGGTGGCGACCGTGGGCGTAGTGGGCGCGGTGGCCGTGCTGCTGATCCCCATCGCCGCCAGCGCCACCGGCCGTTCGGACGCGCAAGGGGTGCAGGCCATGGGCTGGTTCATCTTCTGGCTGGTCCCGGCCTCGGTCGCCCTGGTCTGCCTGCGCACGCCCGAGCACATCGCCCCGGTCCGGGAGGGCGCCCATCTGAACCTGAGGGATCTCTGGGCCCTGCTGGTCAAGCCCGACCTAGTGCGGCTGGTCCTGGCCCAGATGGCGTTGACGCTCGGCCCTGGCTGGATGAGCGCGCTCTACCTGTTCTTCTTCACCGACGCCCGGGGCTACAGCTCGGAACAGGCCTCGATCCTGCTGCTGATCTATGTGGTGGCGGGCATCGCCGGCGCCCCGGCCACCGCGCGCCTGGCCATGAGGTTCGGCAAGCACCGCACCCTGATGGTGACGACCACCGCCTATTCGCTGGGCCTCTGTACGATCCTGTTCCTGCCCAAGGCCAGCATGGCCGCGGGCGTCCCGATGATGTTCTGGTGCGGCTTCATGGCTGCGGGCTTCGACCTGATGGTCCGCGCCATGCTGGCCGACGTCGGCGACGAGGTGCGGCTGGACCAGGGCCAGGAGCAGATCAGCCTGATCTACGCGCTGAACACCCTGGCGGCGAAGATCGCCGCGGCCTTCGCCATCGTGCTCACCTTCCCCCTGCTGGGCTGGCTGGGCTATGTGGCCGTCGAGGGGGCGACCAATACGCCGGCGGCGATCCGCAGCCTGGAGTTCACCTTCATCCTCGGACCCATCGTCTTCGTGATGCTGGGCGGGGCCTGCGTGATCGGCTGGCGGCTGGACGCGGGGCGTCACGCCGACATCCGCCGCCAGCTCGACGCGCGCGACGCCCAGTACGCCGAGGCGCCGATCCTGGAGAGCCTGACCACCCAGTCGGCGATCGCCGTCCTGGCCGAGGACGGCAAGCCCGGCTGACGTCGCGTCAGAGTATTCTCGCGCCCGTTTCCGTGACAGCGTAAGGCTAGCCGCCCGCCAGAGGCGTGCGTGGGGAACGAAGATGGCCGGGATGATCCTGCACCACTACGACACCTCGCCCTTCTCCGAGAAGGTGCGGCTGATGTTCGGCCTGAAAGGGCTGGCCTGGGACTCCGTCCAGGCGCCGGTGATCATGCCCAAGCCCGAGCTCACCCCCCTGACCGGCGGCTATCGGCGCATTCCGGTGCTGCAGATCGGGGCCGACATCTATTGCGACACACAGGTCATCCTCGCGGAGATCGAGCGCCGCGCGCCCAAGCCGCCCACCGTCCGCGGCGCAGCCTGGGCGGTCAATTTCTGGGCCGACCGGCTGTTCTTCGGGGTCACGGTCCCGATCATCTTCGGCGAACTGGGCGACGCCACCTCGCGGGAGTTCATCGAGGACCGCGAGAAGCTGTCGGGCCGGCCGTTCGACATCGCCGCCATGAAGGCCGCGGCCGGGGTCATGCGGCCGCAATGGCGCGCCCAGGCCGCCTGGATCGAGGAAGGCCTGGCCCACGGCGCCTGGTTGGACGGCGAGGCGGCCGGCCTCAGCGACATCGCCGCCTACATGAACCTGTGGTTCCTGGGCCGCAGCCTGCCCACCGTCGCCTATGGCCTGCTGGCGGGCTTGCCGCGCACCCAGGCCTGGCGCGACCGGGTGGCGGCCATCGGCCACGGGACCCGCCGGGAGATCACCGGAGCCGAGGCCCTGCAGGCGGCCCACGACGCCGAGCCCGCCCAGCCGCCGACCCACGACCACGCCGATCCCCTAGCCCTGGCGTCCGGGGCCGCGGTGGTCGTCGCCGCCGACGACTATGGCCGCGACGCCGTGGCCGGGACCCTGGTCGCCGCCACCCCCGACCGCGTGGTCATCGCCCGACTGACACCCGAGCTCGGCAGGACCCACATCCATTTCCCCCGCGCCGGCTACCGGGTCGGCAAGGCCTGAAGGAGCCGCCCCATGGAAGATCGCATCAAGGTTGAGCTGAAGGACGGCGTGGCCGATGTCCGCCTCACCCGCGCCGACAAGATGAACGCCCTGGACGACGCCATGTTCTCGGCCCTGATCGCCACGGGCGAGGCGCTGAAGACCCGTCCGGGCGTGCGCGCCATCGTGCTCTCCGGCGAGGGCCGGGCCTTCTGCGCAGGGCTGGACATGGGCAATTTCGGCAAGATGGCCTCCGGTGAGCGGTCGGGCGGCCAGTCGTCGACGGGCGAGACCCTGGTCAACACCAAGCGCACGCCCGGCGGCTCCAACCGCGCCCAGCACGCGGTGATGGTCTGGCGCGAACAGACCGTGCCGGTGATCGCCGCGATCCACGGCGTCGCCTTCGGCGGCGGGTTCCAGCTGGCCCTCGGCGCCGACATCCGCTTCGTCACCGCCGACACCCGGATGTCGGTCATGGAGATCAAGTGGGGCCTGGTGCCCGACATGGCCGGCGTGGTGCTGATGAAGCGCCTGGTGCGCGACGACGTGGCCCGGGAGCTGACCTATACCGGCCGCCAGTTCAACGGCGAGGAGGCCCTCGCCCTGGGCTTCGCCACCCGGGTCTGCGCCGACCCCTATGCCGAAGCCCTCGCCCTGGCGGCCGATATCGCGGCCAAGAGCCCGCACGCCATCCGGGGCGCCAAGCGGCTGCTGGACATGGCGCCGGACGCCGATCAGCACGCCATCCTGCTGGCGGAGAGCCAGGAGCAAACCGTACTGATGGGCTCGCCCAACCAGGTCGAGGCGGTGATGTCGAACATGCAGAAGCGCGCCGCCGTCTATGCGGACTAGTCGGGATGCTCACCCTTTATCACTGCGCCGATGCGCGCTCCTTCCGGGCCCTGTGGGCGCTGGAGGAGCTCGAGGTCCCCTATGAGCTGAAGCTGCTGCCCTTCCCGCCGCGGGTGCTGGCGCCGGAGTACCTGGAGCAGAACCCGCTGGGGACCATCCCCCTGCTGGTGGACGGGGCGACGCGGATGACGGAGTCCTCCGCCATCGTCCAGTACCTGGCGGTCCGGCACGGCGGGCCGCTGCTGGTGACGCCGGACGATCCCGCTTACGGCGCCTGGCTGAACTGGCTCTATCTGGGCGAGGCGACGCTCACCTTTCCCCAGACCCTGGTGCTCCGCTATACGCGGCTGGAGCCCAAGGAGCGCCGCAACCCGCAGGTGGCCGAGGACTATGGCCGCTGGTTCATGGCCCGGCTGCGGGCGGTGGACGCGGCCCTGCAGGACGCCGAGCACCTGTGCGCGGGCCGGTTCACGGCGGCGGATATCTCGGTGGGCTACGCCCTGCTGCTGGCGCAGACGCTGGGCCTCGACGCCCGCTTCAGCCCGGCGGTGAGCGCCTACTGGGCGCGGCTCCAGACCCGCGACGGCTTTAAGCGCGCCAAGTTGGCCCAGGCCGCCGAGGGCGTTCCTAGTTGGCGGGGCTGAGCGCGCGGGTCCGCCGCCACGCGCCGTAGGCGAAGACCGCAGCCCCGCCCCAGATGAACACGAAGGATAGCGCCCGCAGCGGCGTGAACGCCTCGCCCTGGGCGACGCCGATGAAGAAGCTGATGGTGGGCGCGATGAACTGCAGGAAGCCGATGGCCGACAGGGGCAGGCGCCGCGCCGCCCAGGAGAACAGCACCAGCGGCACGGCGGTGATCGGTCCCGATGCCAGCAGCCAGGCCGTCGCCGCCGGGTCTCCGAAGAAGTGCCCACCGCCCTGCTGCTCCAGCCACAGGATGAAGGCCAGGCTGGGCAGGCCCAGGATCAGGCACTCGATGAACAGGCCGGTCTGGGCGTCGGCCGCCACCTGCTTACGCACCACGCCATAGCCGCCGAACGAGAGGGCCAGCGCCAGGGAGACCAGCGGCAGATGGCCGAGGGCGAAGGCCTGGACGGTCACGCCGACCACGGCCAAGGCGATGGCGGCCTTGCCGATCCTGTCGATCCGTTCGCGGAACAGCAGCGCCCCGCAGGCCATGTTGACGAGGGGATTGATGTAGTAGCCGAGGCTGGTTTCCAGCACCCGGCCGGAGTTCACCGCCCAGATGAACACGATCCAGTTGGCGGTGACCAGGGCCGAGGAGAGGGCGAGCCAGGCCAGCACCCTGGGCTGGCGGAAGACGGCGACCACCTGGCGCCACTGGTGGGCCAGCAGCACGAAGATCAGCGCGGTTGGAGCACTCCAGAGGATGCGGTGGGCCAGGATCTCCCACGACCCCACCCCGAACCCGCCGATCACCTGGATGGCCAGGGGCACGAAGCCCCAGATCAGATAGCAGGCGAGCCCGGCCGTGAGCGCGGAGTTGGCGGGCGTCTTGGCCAAGGCGGAACCTTCCGGGCGAGGCCAGTCTCGCCTGGCGCGTCTTACCTATGGACGAGGCCGCGTCGGACAAGCCCCAAGGCTCGCCCGATCAGCGGGTTTCGGACACGCAATTTCCGACCCGATCAGCCTAGGCGATGGCTTTCGTCTTGATCAGGCCACGCTCGTGCAGCAGTTCGGCGATCTGCACCGCATTCAGCGCCGCGCCCTTGCGCAGGTTGTCGGCCACGACCCACAGGTTCAGGCCGTGCTCCACGGTGGTGTCGTTGCGGATGCGGCTTACGAAGACCGGGAATTCGCCCTGGGCCTCCTTGGGGGTCATGTAGCCCTTGTCGTGCTGCTGATCGATGACGATCAGGCCCGGGCTCTCGCGCAGCAGGTCGCGGGCCTCGTCGGCGTCCAGCGGGTCATGGAATTCGATGTTCACCGCCTCGGAGTGGCCCACCATCACCGGCACGCGCACGCAGGTGACCGTCAGCTTGATCGAGGGGTCGATCATCTTGTGGACCTCGTTCCACATCTTGGCCTCTTCGTCGGTGTAGCCGTCCTCGTTGAACGATCCGATGAAGGGGATGACGTTGAAGGCGATCTGCTTGGGGAACTTCTTGGGCTCCGGCGCGCCCAGGACGAAGACGCCCTTGGTCTGGTCCCAGAGCTCGTCCATGCCTTCCTTGCCCGCGCCGGAAACCGACTGGTAGGTCGCCACGACGACGCGCTTGATCCGCGCCCGGTCGTGCAGGGGCTTCAACGCCACCACGAGCTGGGCCGTCGAGCAGTTGGGATTGGCGATGATGTTCTTCTTGGCCGCGTAGCTGACGTCGTCGGGGTTCACCTCCGGCACGATCAGCGGCACATCGGGGTCCATCCGCCAGGCCGAGGAGTTGTCGATGACGATGGGGCCCTGGGCGCCGATCTTCGGCGCCCACTCCTTGGAGAAGGCGCCCGAGACGCTCATCAGCACCAGGTCGACGGTGGTGAAGTCGAACTGCTCGACGTCCTCGCACTTGACGATCTTGTCGCCGAAGGAGACCTCGACCCCGATGGATTTGCGGCTGGCGATCGCGTGGATCTTGTCGACGGGGAAGTTCACTTCCTCGAGGATGTTCAGCATCTCGCGGCCCACATTGCCCGTGGCGCCGACCACGGCTACCCGATAGCCCATGGCGGTCTCCTCTAGATGACTTGTCGCGGAGCGTCCCGTTACGCCCTGTGCTTCCCGCGCGCAAGGCGATGGCGCCCAAGGACCTAGATAGTGCGCCCGAAGGCGCCTGGCACGGGGGTTGCGTCTGAGCCTGCGACGTCAACCGGAGTACCGCCATGTCCGTCAACGGCCTATCGCACGGAAAGCCCGCCGTGGCGCAGATCGCGCCCCTGCTGGATCGCAAGCCCGCCAAGGCCGAGGACCCCACGGCCGTGGCCCAGCAACGGATCGCGGCCAAGCTGGACGCCAACGGCGACGGCGCCTTGAGCGTCTCGGAACTCGCCAAGCTGGAAAAGGGCGGACACGGCAAGAATGGTCGCCCCGCCCAGGCGATTCTTGCCGCCCAGGCGACTTCGACCGAGCCCGCGGCCATGTCGGCCGAGCCGCCGGCCGCCCGCCGCTTCGGTCCCAAGACCCTCGACGCCCTGATCAAGAACCAGACGGCCCCCACCCCTGAGAGCATCGCCGAGAAGCTGGTGGCGGCCATCGACGGCGACGACGACGGCGCCTTTTCGCTCACGGAACTGAAGGACGCCCTGCCGGGCAAGTCCGGTCAGGCCAAGGGGCGTGCCGCCCATGCGGAGCGCGCCTTCGACCGCCTGGACGGCGACGGCGACGGCAAGGTGACCATGGCCGAGCTCGCCCTCGCCCTGGGCGCAACCCCGCCCGCGCCGCCGGCCCCGGTCGAGGAGCCGCCTGTGCCGCCGCCGGTCGTGTTGCCGGTCGAGACCGCGGAGAACACCGCGACCGATCCTGTTACCCAAGAGGTCATTGACCCCACGCCGCTGGAGCCCTCCGCTAGCGCCTGATCACGGCCCAGGAGCGCTCCATGACCACCGAAACCGGCATGCCCTTCTCCAACCTGATGGGCGTGGAGATCGTCGAACGGAGCAAGGCGCGCGTCACCGGCCGGCTCACGGTCCGTGAAGACCTCTGCACCTCGGGCGGCATCCTGCACGGCGGGGCCTTCATGGCCTTCGCCGATGCGCTAGGCGCCATTGGCGGCTTCCTGAACCTGGCGCCCGGCGCGCGGACCACGACACTGGAGTCCAAGACCAACTTCCTGGGCTCGGCCAGGGTCGGAACCACGGTGGAGGGCGAGGCCACGCCCCTGCACATCGGCCGCCGCTCCAGCGTCTGGCAGACGAAGATCACCGACGCCGACGGCAAACTGCTTTGCCTGGTGCTCCAGACCCAGATGACGGTCGAGGGTTAGCCCACCCCGATGTCGGCCGGGCTGACTGCGTTGAGCATCGGCTCGCCGCGCACGTAACGGCCCAGGTTCTCCAGGAACAGCGCCTCGCCGCGCGCGCCGGTGAGCGCGCCGCGGTTGGAGGCGTGGGGCGTGACGCGGATCTTGGGATGGTCCCAGATCCAGCTATCTGCGGGCAGGGGCTCGGTCTTGAAGACGTCGAGCACCGCATGAGCCGGCTTGCCAGCGTCCAGGGCCAGGCGCAGGGCGTCTTCGTCCAGCAGGCCGCCGCGGCCGATATTGATCAGGATCGAGCCGGGCTTCATGGCGGCGAAGAACGCAGCGTTCGCCAGGTCACGGGTGTCGTCGTTCAGCGCGCAGGCCAGGACCACCACGTCGGCCTGGGGCAGCCGCGAGGGCAGGTCCTTGATCGTGGAGACCGCGTCGGCCAGGCCCTCGGCGCCGGCCGAGCGGCGCACGGCCTCCACATGGGCGCCAAACGCCTTGGCGCGGGCGGCGATCTCGCGGCCGATATTGCCGAAGCCGATGATCAGCCAGCGGCTCTGCCCCACCTCGCGGAAGTCCACCGGTTTCCATTCGCGCGCAGCCTGGTGGCGGGCCTGGGCGTCGATGGGATGCAGCAGGCTGAGCGCGTGGATGGCCACGTACTCGGCGATGGCCGGCGCCTGGGCGCTGGAGTTGGTCACCTTCAGTCCGCCGCGGGCCAGGGGCTTGAAGCTGGGATGCTCCACCCCGGCGAACACCGTCTGGACCCAGCGCGCATCTTCGCTGTCGCGAAGGCGCCCGAAATAGGCCTGCCGCTGGGCGCCGAAGGCCTCGAGGCTCAGCCACCAGATCTCGGGCTTGAGATCGGCGGGATCGAAGGGCGCGCCGTTCAGGGTGAGCCCGCCGTCCGGCTCCAGCACCACCACGTCCAGGTCGGGGGCCGCGGCGGGCAGCCGATCGGCGATGCGGTCATGGGCGGCGCGGAGGAGGAAGGCTTGCATGGGCTCGACTGTAGCGGCGCGGGCAGGTCCGAGCCAAGTGTCGGCCTTTTGACAATGCTGTGTCAAAGCCGCAGAGTGCGCCTGTCATGTCGAACGACTCGCTCACGAAGCTGATCGCGGCGACCCATCGGGCTCACGACGCCCTGGTGAGCGCAGATGACAAGCTATTGTCGGATCTTGGCCTCAGCCACGCCCGGGCCCGGGTCCTGGCGGCCCTGGCCGACCAGGGCGCGGCCAGGACGGTGTCGCAGCTCGCCCGGGTCCTGGGCGTCGCGCGCCAGGGCGTCCAGCGGCTGGCCGACGACCTGGCGGCGGCCGGGCTCATCGCCTTCCAGGACAATCCCGGCCATGCCCGCGCCAAGCTGGCGAACCTCACCCAGGCGGGACAGACGGCCCATGCGGAGGCCGAGCGCCGCCGCGCCGTCTGGGCGGAGGGCTTGACGGCAGGGCTTTCGCCGACCTGGCTGGAGATCGGGTCCGAATTGCTCACCTTGCTGCGCCAGCGCGCCTCAGCGCCGAAAAAAGCCTGAGGATTCAAGGTGTGACGATGATAGTTGACTCAGTCAATTAACTCGCGCCAACTGGGATCGGGAGGCTGGCCATGCTGCTTCAGGACCCGATCTCGGCCGTGCGCCGGTTCAACCGCTTCTATACCCGCGCCATCGGCGCCCTCGACGAGGCCCACCTGGGATCGCCCTACAGCCTGGCCGAGGGCCGGGTGCTGTACGAGGTCGCCCAGTCGCCGACCGGGGTGACCCCCAAGGCCCTGGCCGCGGCGTCGGGCCTGGACGCCGGCTATCTCAGCCGCATCCTGAAGCGGTTCGAGGGCGAGGGGCTGATGGTCCGCGAGACCTCCCGCAAGGATGGCCGCAGCGTCTCCATCTGGCTGACCTCGGCGGGCATCGAGGCCTATAACGGCCTGCGCCAGACGGCCGAGGGCGCGGTCGAGGGGATCCTCGGCGGCCTCGCCACCCCGGAGCGGGCGCGGCTGGTCGACGCCATGCGGGAGATCGAGGGCCTGCTGGGCGCGCCGCCGGCCGGCGAGGTGATCCTGCGCCCGCACCGGGTCGGCGACATGGGCTGGGTCACTTGGCGGCACGCGGTCTTCTACGCCCGAGAGTACGGCTGGGGCGACGCCTTCGAGGCCCTGGTGGCCAGGATCGCCGCCGACTTCATCCAAAACTTCGATCCGGCTCGCGAGCGCTGCTGGATCGCCGAGCGGGGCGGGGAGATCGTCGGCTCGATCTTCCTGGTCAAGGGCGAGGGCGACCAGGCCAAGCTGCGCCTGCTGCTGGTCGAGCCCTCGGCCCGGGGCCTGGGGCTGGGCAAGCGGCTGGTGGCGGAGTGCGTCGCCTTCGCCCGTGAGGCGGGCTACGGCGAGATCACCCTGTGGACCCAGAGCATCCTGACGGCCGCGCGCGAGATCTACGCCGCCGCGGGGTTCGAGCTCGTCGACTCCACGCCCCACCGCACCATCGGCGTCGACCTGGTCGGCGAGACCTGGGTCCTGAAGCTCTAGGGGAGGCTTGACGGCCCCCGCGTCGACCGGGCGAGGTGAGCGTTCGCGCGAGAGGACCCCGCCTATGAGGCCGCCCAACTTCATCGTCATCCTGGCCGACGACCTCGGCTACGGCGATCTCGGCTGTGACGGGGGCAAGGTGATCCGCACCCCGAACCTCGACAGGATGGCGGCCGAAGGGGTGCGGCTCACCGACTTCTACGCCTCGGCCAATGTCTGCACGCCGTCGCGGGCGGGGTTGCTGACCGGCCAGTACGCGATCCGCAACGGCTTGGCCCACGAGGTGATCCAGCCCGCCGACACCACCGGCCTGCCGCCGGACGCCCTGACCATCCCCAAGGCCTTGGGCGAGGATTATGCGCGGGCCCTGATCGGCAAGTGGCACCTGGGCCACGCGGCCCCGCACTGGCCACCGATGGCCTACGGCTTCGACCGGTTCTACGGCCTGCCCTACAGTCACGATATGAAACCGTTGTCGATTTTCGACAGCGCCACGACTCCGATGAGCGAGGGCAAGGCCGACTTCGCCAAGCTCACCGAATGGTTCTTCGGTCAGACGGAGGCCTTCGTGGAGCAGAACCGCGAGACCCCGTTCTTCGTCCTGCTGGCCCTGACCGCGCCCCACATCCCGCTGAAGCCCAATCCCGACGACCTGACCGGTTCGCCGGGCGGCGCCTATGGCGAGGTGGTCGAGGAGATCGACCTCAATGTCGGGCGGCTGCTGGCGCATCTGAAAGCGCTCGGCCTCGACGAGGACACCCTGGTGATCTTCACCTCGGACAACGGTCCCTGGTTCGAGGGCTCCTCAGGTCCCTTCCGCGACCGCAAGGGCGGCGGCGCCTGGGACGGCGGCTTCCGGGTGCCGTTCATCGCCCGCCAGCCGGGAACCCTGCCCGCCGGGACGGTGAACTCGGCCCTGGCCAGCAATCTCGACCTGCTGCCGACCCTGCTGGCCATGGCCGGTCGCGCGCCGGTGGACGACCGCGAGCTGGATGGGCAGGACCTGTCGGGCGTGCTCCGCGCCGGGGCGACATCGCCGCACGAGGAGATCGTGCTGTTCAACAACGCCAAGGTCGCGGCCGTACGCACGGCGCGGTGGAAGTACGTGGCGCAGTCCTACTACCGGACCTACGACATCCCGCTCGACCGCTATCCGCTGCTGTTCGACATGGACCTGGATCCCGGCGAGACCTACAGCGTCGCGCTCAATCACCCGGATGCGGCCGTGGAGATGCGGGCGCGGCTGGAGGCGGCCAGGGCGCGCTATGAGCCGCTGGCCTTGGCCTTCCCGCCGCACGTGGCGCCGGCCTCGGCGGCCGATCACCCCGACTAGCTGGAGCTTACCGGCGCTTCTGCTTGCGCGCCGCGTAGCGGGCGTCGCGGGCGGCCTTTTGGGCGGCGCGCGTCTCCAGCTCGCGGGTCTCGCTGTCGAAGGCCTCGATCTCGGCCTTGCGGGCCTCGGCCTCGGCGGTGATCCGGCGCTTTTCACTGCGCTCGGCTTCACGCTTGGCGCGCAGTTCGGCCAGCTCGGCGGCCTTTTGGGCGGCGCGGTCAGGGGCGACGGGGGCGGTGACGGTCGGCTTGACCTTCATCTTCGCCAGGAGGGCCTTCTTGGCCTCCAGGGAGGCGGCGGCGCGTTCGTCGAAACGGTTGTTCTTCAAGTCTCTCATGCGGGCGCTGACATGTGACATCCGGCGCGAAAATGCAACCGCTGCCGGGTGCGTTCCGTCGTCGCGCGCCGCCGTGTGGCGCCGATGCACGTCCTCATGAGGCGCACCTAGAGCGCCGCCAGCACCGCGTCGCCCATCTGCCGGGTCGACAGCGCGCCGCCCAGATCGCGGGTGCGGGCGCCGCCGTCCAGGGCCTTGACCACCGCGGCGTAGAGCCGGTCGGCGGCCGCCGCCTGGTCCAGCGACCAGCGCAGGGCCATCTCGAAGGACAGGATCGCGGCCAGGGGATTGGCCAGGTCCTGGCCCGCAATATCCGGCGCCGAGCCATGGATCGGCTCATAAAGGCCGGGCTTGCCGGGCAGGCCCAAAGCCGCCGAGGGCAGCATGCCGAGGGAGCCCGTGAGCTGGGCCGCGGCGTCCGACAGGATGTCGCCGAACAGGTTGTCGGTGACCAAGACGTCGAACTGCTTGGGGTTCTTGACGATCTGCATGGCCGCGTTGTCGGCCAGGATGTGCTCAAGCTGCACGTCAGCGAACTCGCGCTGGTGCAGGTCGGTGACCACCTCGCGCCACAACAGGCCGGAATCCATCACATTGGACTTCTCCGCCGAGTGGACCTTGTTGCGCCGGCCGCGGGCTAGTTCGAAGGCTACCCGGGCGACGCGCTCGATCTCCATGGTCGTATAGACCTGGGTGTCGACAGCGCGCTTGCCGCCGCCGGGCAGGTCCTCGATGAAGCGCGGCGAGCCGAAATAGATGCCGCCTGTCAGCTCGCGGACGATCATCATGTCCAAGCCCTCGACCACCTCGCGCTTGAGGGTCGAGGCGTCGGCCAGGGCGTTGAAGCACAGAGCCGGGCGCAGGTTGGCGAACACCTCCATGCCGGCCCGCAGATTCAGCAGCCCCGCCTCCGGGCGCTTGTCGCGGGGGGTTCCGGCCCACTTGGGGCCGCCGACGGCGCCCATCAGCACCGCCTTGGCGGACTTGGCGGCGTCAAGCGCCTCGTCGGTCAGAGGAACGCCGTGGGCGTCATAGCTCGATCCGCCGAACAGCCGCTCCTCGATGGAGAGCGATGGCGTCAGGGCCTCGGCGACGCGCCGCACCTGGGCGGTCACTTCCGGGCCGATGCCGTCGCCGGGCAGGAGAAGCAGGTCGGTCATGGCGGGAACCCTCGTCTGGCGTTTCGAGGGGTCTCCTAGGGGATGGCGCGCCGAACGGGAAGCCCGGCGGGCGCACAAGGCTTGACCAATTATGACATAAGGATATGTTTATATCATTATGTCATATCCGGAGATGGCCGATGTCCTTCGACGTGACCCTGGTCACCTACGAGCGCCTGCCGGACGGCGGAGACGACGATCAGTTGCTGGCCCGGGCCCTGGCGGCCACCGGCGCGCGGGCGCGGTTCGCGGTCTGGAGCGACCCTTCGGTCGACTGGTCCGCCTCGCCGGTGACGATCCTGCGCTCCACCTGGGACTATTTCCACCGGGTCGCCGAGTTCGCCGCCTGGCTGGGCCTGGCGGCCTCCCAGACCCGTCTGGTCAACCCGCACCGGGTGCTGCGCTGGAACATGGACAAGCGCTACCTCGCCGATCTCGAGGTGCGCGGCGTGCCGGTGGTCCCCACTCTGTTCGTGCGAAAGGGCGAGACCGTGGACCTGGCGGCGCTTTGCGCGGATCGGGGCTGGAGCGAGGTGGTGGTCAAGCCGACCATCTCGGGCGGCGCCTTCGGAACCAAGCGTTTCGCCACAGGACAGATCGCGAACGAGGCCGCGGCCCATCTGGCGGGCCTGACGGAGACCCGCGAGGCGATGATCCAGCCCTATCTGGCCGCGGTGGAGACCGAGCGCGAGCGCTCCCTGGTCTTCCTGGGCGGCGGCTTCAGCCACGCCTTTCTCAAGTCGCCTTTTGGGATCGACTATTCCGCCTCGGTTCCGCATCCGCCGAGCGACCAGGAACTAGCCTTCGGCCATCAGGTGCTGGAAGCGGTCGGCGAGCCCGTCGCCTACGCGCGGGTCGACATCGTGCCCTCGGCCCCGGGGCCGCTGCTGATGGAGCTGGAGGTCATTGAGCCCAATCTGCTGATGGGCCTGGCGCCCGGCTCGGCCGAACGGCTCGCCAACCTGTTGCTGGGCTACAGCGGCCGCGCCGAGGCGGTTTCGTAGAGGAACAGCCTGCGGTCGGCGACGCCGAACGCCGGCCAGAGGCCGCGCCAGGTCGCCATGTGCGGCGTCTGGAAATGGGCGTCGAGGCAGGCCTGGTCGCGCCAGACCTCGTGGACCCGAACCAGTCCGGGCTCGGCCACGTCCTCGGCGTAGGAATATTCGATGCAACCCTCCTCAGCGCGGCTGGCGGCGAGCATGGCCAGCATGTGCGGCTTGAACCGCTCGAGGTTCTCGGAGGGGACCCGGACCGTGCCGGCGATGATGATGCTCATGCCCGTTCCAGCCAGGGCTGGCTGATGGCGCGGCGGCCTTCATAGACGTCGATCGAGGGCGCCTTCTGCAGGGTCTCGCCGATGGCGTCGAGGCCCTTCAGCATCTTCTCCTTGCGCTGAGGATCGATCTGGAAGGCGAAGGTCTTGCCCGAGGGCGAGACCACGGTCTGGGCCTGCAGGTCCACCGTGACCATGTGGTTGCCGCCCTTGGCCTCCTCCATGAGGTCCTGGACCTCCTCGGGCTTGAGCACCACGGGCAGCAGGCCGTTCTGGAAGCAGTTGTTGTAGAAGATGTCGGCGAAGCTGGACGAGATCACGCAGTCGATCCCGAAATCCATCAGGGCCCAGGGCGCGTGCTCGCGGCTCGAGCCGCAGCCGAAATTGTCGCCGGCCACCAGCACGCCCGCGCCCTTGTACTCCGGGCGGTTCAGCACGAAGTCCGGCTTTTCCCGGCCCTGCTCGTCGAACCGCAGGTCGTAGAACAGGCCCTTGCTCAGCCCCTCGCGCTCCACCGTCTTGAGGAACTGCTTGGGGATGATCTGGTCGGTGTCGATATTGGCCAGGGGCAGGGGCGCGACCTTGGCGTCGAGGCGGGTGAAGGCTTTCATCGGTCGGCGGTCTCGGCGTTTTGCTGGATCATCAGGGCCGGCGCGGCGGGTACGCCCGAGCGGACGGTGAACACCTTGGTGCCCGGCTTGCGGCCGGCGCGGACCTCGGAGACGTCGAAGCCGGCCGCGGCGATGCGGGCGCGGGCGGCGTCGGCGTCGGTCACACGCCAAGCCAGGCCCCCGAACCTGTCGGGGGCGTCGGACACCGGCGCCTTCAGGCTGGCGCCCATCTCCACCACAGCCGAGCCGGCGCGGAAGAACAGCTGGCGCACACCCCAGTCGGCGTTGGAGCGGTCCAGCCGCAGGTCGAGGCCCAGCCGGCCGCCATAGACCGCGACGGCGCGCTCGGGATTGGCGGTGTGGACCACCACATGATCGAGCAGGGGCACGGCGGCGGCCTCGTCGCCGACCGCCTGCGACAGGGGCCAGGTGGAGCCGTCGCGGGCGGGGCCCACCAGCAGGATGTTCAGGCCCCCGGTGTCGGCCGCGTCGAGGGAGAAGTTGGTCCAGTAGCGCTTGCGTCCGTCGTCGTGGGTCGAGCGGGTGGAGTGCGGCTTGACCGCCCCGATCCCGCGCCGGGTCACCAGGGCGTGGGCGGCCTCGGCGTCCTCCACCGTGAAGGCCAGGGCCCAGATCCCCTCGCCGTGGGCTTCGATATGCCGGGCGATCGTCGCGCCGAAGGGACCTTCGCCGGCGGGGGCGATGACATCGAGCGCCATGTTGCCGAGCTGGAACCAGGCGTGGCGCGCGCCGCCGTCGCCGCCGATCCAGTTGGGCTGGCGGCCCAGCAAGGCGGTGTAGCCCGCCACCGCGGCGTCGAGGTCGCTCACGGCCAGCGCGACATGGTCCAGGGCGGTGATCATTGGAAACTCGCGGCGGCGCCGTCGCTGTCCAGGGGTTCGGCCTCGTCGTCGTCCATCAGCAGGAGCTGGATAGACACGCCGATGAAGGCGGCCGTGTAGACCACCATCAGAGCCAGGGCCGCGCCGCCGAAGATCAGCCGCCAGAAACGCTGGCGGGCGGGATCGACCACAGGGCGCCCGTCGAGGCTCATGCCGAGCACGCGACGGTTGAGGATCTCGACCTCGGCAGGGGCGCCGGACTTGAGCCGAAGCAGCGGCGTCGGGCTGCCGCAGTTCCGCCGCACGCGGCATTCGAGGACCAGGGGATGGGCGGTGGTGTCGAGATCGATGGCGTAGCTGCGGCCGAAGGCTCCGACCTGATCCACCGCCTGCAGCTTGCCGCGAATGGTCTGGCTGGGTCCAAAGTCGGCCATGAAGCCGGTGGCGAACACCCACAGGCCGGCGGCCAGGATGGGCGCGCACATGGCGATCAAGGCGGCCTCGACCGGCTTCTCGAAGCGCTTGCGGTCCTCCAGGGCCACCTGGTTCTGGCGGATGCGGAAGATCACCGCCAGGAAGCCCACGGCGACGAAATAGACGCCGATCAGGCCGAGATGCATCAGCTTCGGCGCCTGCGAGCCAGAGCCCGCGCCGTCGCCCGCATAGGTGGCCGCCACGGCGCCCAAGCCGACGCAGAGGATGGGCAGACCCCACCAGGTCAGGAACTGGGCGCGCGAGTTCATGTCAGAGGAACTCCCGGACATCGACGATGTGGCCGGCGATGGCGGCCGCCGCGGCCATGGCCGGGCTCATCAGGTGGGTGCGACCGCCGCGGCCCTGGCGGCCCTCGAAATTGCGGTTGGAGGTCGAGGCGCAGCGCTCGC
>NZ_JAUYNW010000101.1 GCF_030698145.1 Phenylobacterium sp.
CATGACCGGCGCGAAGCCCGCCCCGGACGCGCCGGCCCCCTCGCGGATCGACAGGTTGGCGAGGGGCAGGTCTCCGAGGTTCAAGGCGCCGCGCTGTTCGAGCTCCTGGCGGGGGAGCGCCGCGATGGACATCGGGGACTGCTGCAGGGCCTCCTCGCGCCGACGGGCGGTGACGATGACTTCATCGACGCCGTTGGGCTGGCGGACCTGTGCGGCGACTTCGCCCACGAGGATCGCGTTCAAGACATGGACAGAGGTCATGACCACGCAGACGCGTTTGCCTCGCGTGGAAAGAGCTTCCCAGGAGAGGCCAGTCTTCGGCGCCTTCATCGGACACTCCCGCCGTCATCGCCCCGCGTAAACTATCGCCATGGTAGAGCGCTCTCACATACGCTTGCCGGCAAGGCTGCGAAAGCGCCGGCGACCGAATCCCACGGCTCGCGGAAGATTTCGTCGAAAACACGGATGTCGCTCCGCGTCATCGGTCCATCGATCTGCAGATGATCGTCGAGCCAGCGCTTCCGCCGGCTGACTTGGATCGGCGCCTACTCCAGATATCCGACGCTGCGGCCCCTTGGCAGAAAAGCGCGGATGCTGCTGAAAAGTCCGCAGCGCAAATTTGGCGGGGTCGGATCATCCCGAAAGCGCCAGCCACACCAGCATCCGATCTCTTGAAGAGGGTTTTCGCCGCTTCAAGGATGTTTCGCCCATGGTCTCTCTGCGAGCCGTGCGCCTGGAGAAAGCCCGCGCGGAGCTCCGCCGGCTGGGATCACAGGCCAATATCGGTGAAGTGGCTCGCAGTTGCGGCTTTCCGCACGTCGGCCGGTTTGCGACCGACTACCGACGCGCGTTCGGGGAGTTGCCGTCCGCGACCAAGGCGTCTGGCGCGGCGCCCTCAGGGGTCGCACCCTCGGCGAGGGGTCCCTGACGAGCCGTCGCCCGACGTTCTTCGGCAACAAGCCTTCCTCCTCATTTTCCCAGGTCGTCAATGAAGGAACTGTCCGGCGGGTCGGCTTCACGCGGACCGCGGCGGGGATCATAGCGGAACAAGGTCGCGCAATAGGGGCAGAGGACCGTGTCCGCCGCGCCCATGTTGAGATAGATGTGCGGGTGGTCGTGGGGTGTGGAGGCGCCGGCGCACTTGAACGCCTTGGCCCCTATCCGGATTTCCGGGATGCCCTGGTCATTCTTGAATTTCACACCATCGTCACGGTCCATCGCACCGGGCCAACTCGTTCTCGATGATGGCGATTTCGATGGCCGCCCTTGCCGCGATGATTTCCGCCGACGGTCTCTTCTTCAATCTCACCGTTCGCGATCGCGCCGGGTCAGAAACTCATGGATGCGGCCAAGCGCCACGCCCCCAATGATATGGGGAACGCAGGCCGTAGCTGGAAGCCCATGTCACCCTCCGACATCTGCGGCGCGCCCGGCCCTTCTTGGGGGCTTCGACGATGGCGGCTTCGGTGGTGATCAGCAGGCCGGCGACCGAGGCCGCGTCCTGCAGAGCCGTCCGAACCACCTTGGCAGGGTCGATGACGCCGGCCGCGACCAGATCGACATATTCCTCGGTCTGGGCGTTGAAGCCGAAGGTCGGCGACGGGTTTTCCAGCACCTTGCCGACCATGATCGAGCCTTCGACCCCGGCGTTTTCCGAGATCTGACGGATCGGGGCCTGCAGGGCGCGGCGCACGATGGCCACGCCGGCTTCCTGGTCGTCATTGTCGCCCTTGAAGCCGTCGAGAACCTTCGAGGCCTTCAGGAGCGCGACGCCGCCGCCGGGGACGATGCCTTCCTCCACGGCCGCGCGGGTCGCGTTCAGGGCGTCATCGACGCGGTCCTTCTTTTCCTTCACTTCGACTTCGGTGGCGCCGCCGACACGGATCACAGCGACGCCGCCGGCCAGCTTGGCCAGACGCTCTTGCAGCTTTTCCTTGTCGTAGTCCGAGGTGGTGTCCTCGATCTGACGCTTGATCTGGCCGATGCGGGCTTCGATCGCGTCCTTGGCGCCGACGCCGTCGACGATGGTGGTG
>NZ_JAUYNW010000043.1 GCF_030698145.1 Phenylobacterium sp.
TCCAGGCCATCTACGTGCCCGCCGACGACCTGACCGACCCGGCGCCCGCCGCCTCCTTCGCCCACCTGGACGCGACCACCGTGCTCTCGCGCGACATCGCCGCCCAGGCCATCTTCCCGGCCGTGGACCCGCTGGACTCCAGCTCGCGGATCATGGACCCCCTGGTCATCGGCGAGGAGCACTACAACGTCGCCCGCCGCGTCCAGGAGACCCTGCAGGCCTACAAGTCGCTGAAGGACATCATCGCCATCCTCGGGATGGACGAGCTGTCGGAAGACGACAAGCTGACCGTGGCCCGCGCGCGGAAGATCTCCAAGTTCCTCAGCCAACCGTTCCACGTGGCCGAGCAGTTCACCAACATGCCGGGCGTGTTCGTCAGCCTGGAAGACACCATCCGCTCGTTCAAGGCGGTGGTGGACGGTGAGTACGACCACCTGCCGGAAGCCGCCTTCTACAACGTCGGCACCATCGAAGACGCGGTGGCCAAGGCCGAGCGTCTGGCCTCGGAAGCCTAAGAAACATGGCCGAGAAGCTTCACTTCTCCCTGGTCTCGCCGGAGCGCGAACTGTTCTCCGGCGAGGTCGACCAGGTCGACGCGCAGGGGTCCGAGGGCGGCTTCGGCGTCCTGGCCGGCCACGCGCCGTTCATGACGGCGCTCAAGGAAGGCCAGGTCGTGGTCCATAACGACGGCCAGCTCACGGTGTTCGAGGTCCAGGGCGGCTTCGCCGACGTGACCCCCGAGGGCCTGACCATTCTCGCAGAACACGCCGTCGAGGCGGGTCGCTGACACTTCTGCGCCTCGAACTCGCCGGAAAGCGCCACTACAGCACTTGCGAGGGACGGCCGCATTGAGTGTGATGCACCATCAAGTCAGGGAAAACGCAGCCATGCGCACCGCCATCGTCAGTCTGATCGCCATTGCCGGCGTCGCCACCGGCGCCATGGCGCAAACTCCGCCGACCGAACCCGCGCCGCCGCCGGCCGCGCCCCCCGCCGCGACGATGACGCCGGCGCCCGAGGCCGCGCCTCCCGTGGTCACGCCCGCGCCGGACGCGACCATGGCGCCCGCCGCGCCGCCCGCCGCCGAGGCTCCGCCCCCGCCGCCGCCGGAAAAGGTCTACACCATCCCGACCACTGGGGCGGAAGGCCAGATCATCGACGTGCTGAACCGGGTCTGCAAACCCCTGGTGAAGGGCGGCAATCTCGAGCAGCTCATGAAGGGGATGCCCGGCTACAAGAAGAACCGCCGCGACGGCACCTACACCGCCACCCTGGTGGCCAAGCCCTACACCGTGACCATCTGGCCGACCGGGTCCAACAAGGACGTCTGCCGCATGGTGGTCAACTACCAGATCGGCGCGGAGACGCCGATCATCGTGGGCCTCAACATCTTCTCGTTCCTGCACCAGCCCGAGCTGCTGCAGCAGCGCAACGACTACACCCCGAGCCCGGAATACAAGCGCGTCACCAACACCTGGGAATATCTGACCGACCACGAATCGATCGGCCTGGTGTTCATGCAGCTGAAGAAGCCGGACGGCGCTTCGGTGAACAAGAACTGGGACATGGCCGAAGTGCTCTACTCCGAGCGCAAGTTCTAGAGCCTGACCGTTTCAGCTTGGAGCGTATCCTGAGTTGACGAGGTAGTTGGCGCATTCTGCTGGGCTGAATTGGCCGAGCAGATCGCCGATGCGCCGCCAGGTGGCCTCGACGGTGCGTTCGGCGGCTTTGCGCAGC
>NZ_JAUYNW010000045.1 GCF_030698145.1 Phenylobacterium sp.
CGTCGAGGATGGCGCCGCGGCGCTCGTGGCTAGCGGTGATGTCCAGGAACATCAGCTCGTCGGCGCCGGCCGCGTCATAGGCCGTGGCCTGCTCGACCGGATCGCCGGCGTCGCGCAGGGACACGAACTTCACGCCCTTCACCACGCGGCCGTCCTTGACGTCCAGGCAGGGAATGACGCGCACCTTCAGCATAGGGGGGCTTTCAGCATCAGGCGGCGACCTTAAGGGCTTCCTCGGGCGAGATGGCGCCGTTGTAGAGCGCCCGGCCCAGCACCGCGCCGGCGATCGGCACGCCTTTGCGGGCCTTCAGCCGTACGATGTCGTCGACGCTGGCCAGGCCGCCGGCGGCGATCACGGGGATGGCCACGGCGTCGGCGATGGCGCCGAAGGCCTCGACATTGAAGCCCATGACCGTGCCGTCGCGGTCGATGTCGGTGATGATCAGGGCGCCGACGCCGGCGTCCTCGAAGCGGCGCGCGACGGTGACGGCGTCGAGGTCGGAGCTTTCGGTCCAGCCCTGGGTCGCCACCTTGCCGGCGCGGACGTCGACTGAGACGGCGATCTGCTCGGGCCAGAGCAGGGCGGCTTCCTTGACCAGTTCGGGCTTGGTGACGGCGACGGTGCCGAGGATCACCCGGCTGACCCCGGCCTCGATCCAGCGCTCGATGTCCTTCAGGCTGCGGATGCCGCCGCCGAGCTGGATGGGGATGGAGACGGCCTCGAGGATCGCCTCGACCGCCTTCTCGTTGATCGCCCGGCCCTGGACCGCGCCGTTCAGGTCGACCACGTGCACCCAGTGGAATCCGCTCTCCACGAAGCTGGCGGCCTGGGCCGCCGGCGAGGTGTTGAACACGGTGGCGGTGTTGAGGTCGCCGTGCAGGACGCGCACGCAGTGGCCGTCCTTGAGATCGATGGCGGGATAGAGAATCACGGTCGCCACTCCAGGAATCGCGCCAGGAGGGCAAGCCCGGCGCTCTGCGACTTTTCAGGGTGGAATTGTACGCCCGCCACATTGGCCTTGGCGACTGCGGCGGGGAACTTTCCCCCGTGGTCGACATAGGCCGCCACGTCGGCGGGGTCATCCGGATAGAAGGCGAACGAGTGGGTGAAGTACATCGGCGCCGTCCCGATCCCGGCGATGAGCGGGGGGCCGCGCGGGTCGACCAGCTCATGCCAGCCCATGTGCGGGACCTTGGCCGCCGGATCGGAGGGTTCGATGCGGCGCACGTCGCCGGCGATCCAGCCCAGGCCCTTGGTCTCGCCGAACTCCAGGCCGCGCGTGGCCGTAAGCTGCATGCCGACGCAGATGCCGAGGAAGGGCCGCTGCTTCACCCGCACCGCCTCGGTCAGCGCCTCCTCCAGGCCCGGCCGCGCCTGGAAAGCGCGCATGCAGGCCGCGAAGGCGCCGACGCCCGGCAGTACGATGCGGTCGGCGGCCAGGATGGCGGCCGGATCACAGGTGACAACGATCTCCGCGGTCCCGTCCGCGGCGCGGACGAGGGCCTTTTCGGCCGAGCGGAGATTGCCCGACCCGTAGTCGATCAGGGCGACGCTCTGCATAGGTTTGATCCTAGAGCACGCCCTTGGTCGACGGCGCGTGACCATGGGTCTTGGGGTCGAGCTCGATGGCCGCGCGCAGGGCGAGGCCCAGGGCCTTGAAACCGCTTTCGGCGATGTGGTGGCTGTTGTCGCCGTAGAGGGTCTCGAGGTGCACGCAGGCGCCGCAGTTCATCGCGAACGCCTGATGGAACTCCTTGAACAGCTCGGTATCCATCTCGCCGATCTTCGGGGTCTTGAAGGCGACCTTCCAGATCAGATAGGGGCGGTTGCAGAGGTCGAGGGCGCAGCGGGTCAGCGTTTCGTCCATCGGGACATAGGCGTGGCCGAAGCGGCGGATGCCCTTGAAGCCGTCCAGCGCCTGCTTGATCGCCTGGCCGATGACGATGCCGGTGTCTTCCACGGCGTGGTGGAAGTCGATGTGCAGGTCGCCCTTGGCGCGGACATAGAGGTCGATCCCGCTGAATCGCGCGAGACCGTCCAGCATGTGGTCGAAAAAGCCGACGCCGGTCTCGACATCGGACACGCCAGAGCCGCCCAGATCGACGCGAACCGTGATCTGGGTCTCTTTGGTGTTGCGGGCGACTTCCGCGGTGCGGGCCATCTAGAGTCCTTTCGACGCCGCCAGGTCCTTCAGGGACACAAGCGGACGCGGGCCGTAGTGCGAGATCACCTCGGCGGCCGCGAGCGAACCCAGCTGGCCGCAGACATTGAGCGGCCGGCCGGTCGCGAGGCCGAACATGAACCCGGCTGCGTATTGGTCGCCAGCGCCGGTCGTGTCCACGACTTTCTCCACCGGAAACACCGGAACAGTGAAGGTTTCGCCGCCGGCGGTGATCACCGAGCCCTGGGCGCCGCGGGTGACGGCGGCGATCTTCACCTTGCCGCGCAGTTGCTCGACGGCGTCGTCGAAGTCTTCGGTCTGGAACAGGGCCATGACCTCGGTGTCGTTGGCGAACACCAGGTCGACCTGGGTCTCCAGGAAGCCCAGCAGGGCCTGACGGTGGCGCTCGACCACGAAACCGTCGGAGAGGGTGATGGCGATCATCCGGCCCGAGGCGCGCGCCAGGCCCGCGGCCTTGGCGAAGGCGCGACGGGCGGGCTCGGCGTCGAACAGGTAGCCTTCCAGATAAACGATCCTGGCGCCCTCGATCACCGCGGCGTCGACGTCGTCGGCCGTGAACTCGACGGAGGCGCCGAGAAAGGTCGACATGGTCCGTTCGCCGTCGGGCGTGACATTGATCATCGAGACGGCGGTGGCCTTGCCGCCCACCAGGGGCGGGGTGTCGAAGTGGGCGCCGATGGCGCGCATGTCGTGGGTGAAGACGCCGCCGAGCTGGTCGTCGGCGACCTTGCCGAGATAGGCCGCGCGGCCGCCGAACGAGGCGACGCCGGCGATGGTGTTGCCCGCCGACCCGCCTGAGGCCTCCATTCCCGGGGCCATGGCCGCGTAGAGGGCGGCGCTGCGGGTCTCGTCGACCAGCATCATCGCGCCCTTGTCCATCGCCTGCTCGCGGAGGAATTCGTCGGTGGCCGGGGCGATCACGTCGACGATGGCGTTGCCGATGGCGGCGACGTCGTAGAGCTCGGGCATGTGGGGAGGTCAGCTTTTGCGAAGGACGGTGGCGGGCTGACTACAGGCAAAAGGCTTTCGGAGCAACGCGGAGGGCTGCAACCCCCGCCTGGCCGAGGAGTTCCTATGGCTCAGTTGGAGGACCGACCATGCCTGTGTTCAACCGCGAAACGCCGAAGGGCAAGCCGCGCGATCCGATGAAGGGCCAGGGCGGCGGGGCCGCGGACGCCGCCGTCGAGGGCAAGCCCCAGCTCGGCGACCACCGGAGCTTCATGCCCCATGCCCGCAGGGTGAAGCCCCTGCCCGAGGGCGAGAAGCACGACCAGCTCGCCGACAAGGCGGCCCTGGCGGAGGACCGCCAGGAAGCCCTGCTGGATGAGGGCCTGGAAGAGAGCTTCCCCTCCAGCGACCCGCTGAGTGTCAAGCGGATCACTTAGGGCGCGTCTTTTAGATCCTCCCCCAGCGCGCAGCGCGATTTGGGGGAGCAACCGTAGTTAGGCTGGCGCATGTCTCCAGTCTGTGTTGTCGCGGATCATGGCGTTGAGGGTGACGAGGAGCCGTCGCATGCAGGCGGTGAGGGCGAGCTTTG
>NZ_JAUYNW010000047.1 GCF_030698145.1 Phenylobacterium sp.
GAAGGGCTGGCCTTTGATTTTGTCGCAGAACGCCTGGAGCTCGGCGGTGGTTGTAATCGGCGTCATCAAGTAGCTATACGCTCGCGAGTGGCCGAGTCTGCAAGCGCCGGATGCGCGCGGAGGCCAATTTCTTACCTGCCCAGAGTCCTAAAGGCGTCACATGACCGACCGGCCCAATGGCCTCACCTACGCCCAGGCCGGCGTCGACATCGACGCCGGGAACGACCTGATCGAGCGCATCAAGCCCTTGGCCAAGGCCACGCGGCGACCGGGGGCGGACGCCGCTCTGGGGGGGTTCGGCGCGTTGTTCGACCTGAAGGCGGCCGGCTATTCCGATCCCCTGCTGGTCTCCACCACCGACGGCGTCGGCACCAAGCTGAAGATCGCCATCGAAACCGGCCAGCACGACACCGTGGGGATCGACCTGGTGGCCATGTGCGTCAACGACCTGTTGGCCCAGGGCGCCGAGCCCCTGCTGTTCCTGGACTATTTCGCGACCGGCAAGCTGAACGTCGAGGAAGCGACGCGGGTGGTCGGCGGCATCGCCGAAGGCTGCAAGCAGGCCGGCTGCGCCCTGGTGGGCGGCGAGACCGCCGAGATGCCGGGCATGTATTCCGACGGCGACTACGACCTGGCAGGGTTTTCGGTCGGCGCGGTCGAACGCGGGGCGGTGCTTCCGACCCTAGGCACGCAAAAGGCCGGCGACGTGCTGATCGCGCTCGGCTCCAGCGGCCCGCACTCCAACGGCTATTCCCTGGTCCGCCGGGTGGTCGAGCGCTCGGGCCTGGCCTGGGACGCCCCCGCCCCGTTCGCCAAGGGCAAGACCCTGGCCGAGGCGCTGATGGCCCCCACCCGCATCTATATCAAGAGCGTCCTGCCGCAGATCAAGGCCGGCCGCATCAAGGGCGCGGCCCACATCACCGGCGGCGGCTTGATCGAAAACCCGCCGCGCGCCATCGCCGACGGCCTGGTGGCCAAGTTCGACTGGGACGCCTGGGCCTTGCCCCCGGTGTTCCAATGGCTGGCCGAGGTGGGCGGGATATCCGAACACGAGCTGCGCCGCACCTTCAACTGCGGGGTCGGCATGGTGCTGATCGTCGCGCCCGAGCATCTGGCCGACGCGCTGGACGGCCTGCTGGGCGCCGGCGAAGAGGCCTTCGTCTGCGGCGAGCTGGCGGCGACCTGACTACTCCCCCCGAAACACCGCCGTCCGCTTCTGATTGAACGCGGCGACGCCTTCGCGGCGGTCTTTGGTCTTGAACAGGCGGTTGTACTGGACGAGCTCCAGCGCCATGGCCTTGTCCAACCGAAGCGCCGCGCCGCCCTGGACCACGGCCTTCAGCGCCCTGACCGACAAAGGCGCCTTCGACGCGATCACCCGCGCGCGCTCCAGAACCTGGGGCATCAACTCGTCGGCGGGAACCACCCGGTTGAGCAGGCCGAAATCCAGCGCCTGGGTCGCATCGATCGGCAGGCCCGACATCAAGAGCTCCGAGGCGCGCCGCGCGCCGGCGGCGCGGACGATGTACTGGGTGCCGCCAAGGCCCGGGATAATGCCGAGCCCCACCTCGGGCAGACCCAGACGCGCGGTGTCGGAGCCCCAGGCGAAGTCGCAGGCCAGGGCCATCTCGCAGCCTCCGCCCATGGCTGCGCCGTTGACCGCCGCGATGATCGGGAATGGACAGGAGAGCTGGGCGCGGATCATCGCCTCGAACATCACATGCTGCTCGCCCCAGGCGGCGTCGGTCATGCCGTCGCGCTCCTTGAGGTCGGCCCCGGCGCAGAAGAACCGCCCCGCCCCGGTCAGCACCGCGACCCGGACCTTGGGGTCCTTGGCCATGGCCTTCCACAGCGCCAGCAGCTCTTCGCCCATGGCAGTGCTGAGCGCGTTGGCGGCGTCGGGTCGCGAGAGCGTCACCAGCCGGACGCCCTCGCCGGCCTCGCCAACCGTGATCGTCTTGAGTTTCATGTCTCCTCCGGTCCGGCGACCAGCCCTGCGTCGTGCAGCCGCGCGATCTCCACGCCCGAGAGCCCCAGCACCTCGCTGAGCACCTCGTCGGTATGTTGTCCCAATCGTGAGGCCGGCCGGGCCGGCGCTCGCGCCTCCTGCGGTATGGTCCCGGCAAAGCCCGCCGCAGGATAGGTCCGCCCGCTGGGATGGACGATGTCGGCATAGACGGGGTTGCCCTTGAACAGGCGCGGATCCTCGGCGGCCTGGCTCATCGGCTGGTAGGGCCCCCAGCAGACCCCTTCCCGCTCGAAGGCCGGAAGCAGATCGGTGAGGGTCTTGCGGGCGAAGGCGGCCTCGAAGATCGGCAGCAGTCGGGCCCGGTGATCGAAGCGCAGTCCCTCGTCGGCGGCGAAGCTCAAGGCCAGCTCGGCTTCCAGCGCCGCGACCGGCGCCTCGATCTCAAGGACCTGCAGCAAACCCTTCCACTGGCGGGCAGTGATCGCCACCAGCATGATCCGGCGGCCATCCTTCAACACGAAGTCGCGGCCGAAGGCGCCGTAGAGGTCGTTGCCCATCCGCGGCCGGTCCGAGCCGGCCAGGGACTCGGCCAGATAGCCGAGATTGGCCATTGTGGAGCCGGCGATATCCGACAGCGGGATACGGATCTCGCGCCCCTTGCCGTCCTTGGCCCGCGCGCTCACCGCCGCCACCAGGGCGAAGGCGGCGTAGGCGCCGGTCAGCAGGTCCCAGGCCGGCAGGACGTGGTTCACCGGTCTCAGATCGTCGGGATGGCCGGTCATCAATGGCACGCCCACGGCGCTGTTGACCGTGTAGTCCACCGCCGGTCCGCCGTCGGCCCAGCCCATGACCCGTGCGCAGATCAAGTCGGGCCGCAGGGCGGCGAGCTTTTCGTAGGACAGGAAGCCCTCGACCGGGAAGTTGGTCACGAACACCCCGCCCTCATCGCCCGGCGCGGAGGCCAGGCGCGCCGCCAGGTCCCGGCCCTCGGGGCGCGAAAGGTCGATGGCGACGGACTTCTTCGACTTGTTCAACCCCTCCCAGTAGAGGCTGTCGCCGCCCGGGGTCAGCGGCCAGCGCCGGAAGTCCGGGCCACCGCCGATATTGTCGAAGCGGATCACCTCGGCGCCCAACTGCGCCAGGTAGAGACCGCAGGTCGGCCCCGCCACGAAGGCCGAACCCTCGACGACCCGCAGGCCCTTCAGGAGGTCGTACATTCAGAAGCTCTTGGGCATGCCCAGCACGTGGGTGCCCACATGGCTGAGGATCAGGTTCGTGGAAATCGGCGCCACCTGGTAGAGGCGGGTTTCGCGGAACTTCCGCTCGATGTCGTACTCCTCGGCGAAGCCGAAGCCGCCGTGGGTCTGGAGACAGGTGTCGCCCGCGAACCAGGACGCTTCGGAAGCGAGAAGTTTGGCCATGTTGGCCTCAGTGCCGCAGGGCTGACCCGCCTCGAACAGGCCAGCCGCCTTCTGCACCATCAGTTCGGCGGCGCTGACCTGGACGTGGGCGCGGGCGATCGGGAACTGCACGCCCTGGTTCTCACCGATCGCCCGGCCGAACACTTGGCGCTCGGTGGCGTAGGCGCTGGCCCGGTCGATGAAGAACTTACCGTCGCCGATGCATTCGGCGGCGATCAGGATCCGTTCGGCGTTCATGCCGTCCAGGATGTAACGGAAGCCCTTGCCCTCCTCGCCCACCAGGTTCTCGGCGGGAACCTCCAGGTCGTCGAAGAAGAGCTCGGTGGTGGCGTGGTTGAGCATGGTCCGCACCGGACGGATGGTCAGCCCATTGCCGACCGCCGTGCGCAGGTCGACCAGCAGCACGCTCATCCCGTCCGAAGCGCGCGCGGCCTCCTCCCGGGGCGTCGTGCGCACCAGCAGCACCATCAGGTCGGAGTGCTCGGCCCGGCTGATCCAGATCTTCTGGCCGCGGACCACGTACTTGTCGCCGTCGCGACGGGCGAAGGTGGAGATGCGGGTTGTGTCGGTGCCGGCGCCGGGTTCGGTGACCCCGAAGGCCTGGAGACGCAGCTCGCCGGTGGCGACCTTGGGAAGATAGGCTTCCTTCTGCGCCTGGCTGCCGTGCTTCAACACCGTGCCCATGGTGTACATCTGGGCGTGACAGGCTCCGCCGTTGCAGCCCGAACGATGGATCTCCTCCAGCACCGCGGTGGCCGCCGACAGGCCCAGGCCCGAGCCGCCATATTCTTCGGGGATCAGGACCGAGAGGAAGCCCGCCTCGGTCAGGGCCGTGACGAAGTCGGTCGGATAGGTCCGCTCGCGATCGAGCGCGCGCCAGTACTCGCCCGGGAACTGGGCGCACAGCCTGCGCACCGCCTCGCGGATTTCAGGGAAGCTTTCGCCGGCCGCAGCGCTCACGCATTTCCTCCTCGCCTGTGGTTCAGCTAGCGCGCCGCGCGCGCCAGGGAAACGGCCAGATCAGACGTAACCGTACGTCAATCAAACCGGCGCGTAAGGGCAAACCGAATCCAAGGTTACTGAATTTCAACCATGTTCTGATGGAACTTCGCGGGTGCGGAACTGTTCGAGCACCATGGACGGGTTGACTATGGACCGTGAGCAACGCTTACAAAAGGAGGCCCTAGGCCTCTGGAAGGCACTAAGTTCAGAGCCGCCGCCGCGCGGCTTGAAAGGCGCTCGCCTGCTGGACGCGGCCATGGGCCTTAAGCCGCCCGTGGATTACGATCGGATGTATTCCCCTCACCTGCGCGACAGCCTGGTCACCCGGCCGAAATAGGCTGGCCGCTCAGATTCTGATCTCGAAATAGGCCGTGTCGCTGCCGGCGCTGTAGGCCAGGACCTTGATGCGGCAATCGCGACCGTCATCCAGCTTCAGGACCGCATCTCCCGCGCGGAACAGGTCGTCGGCGATCTCAGGCGCCGTGCGCAGCAGCCCGCGCAGCGGGCTGTAGGCCGAGGCCAGCGTCTTCATCTGACCGGTGATCTCGTAGTCGACCGTACCGCTAAAGGTCTGGAATCGAAGCTCGCCGACCCCGGCTGTAACTGGCGGTGGGTTCTTACGGATGACGGGCTCCTCCAGAGACAATCAAGCCCCGCCCGGCGGGGAAGCCGAACGGGGCCTGTTTTTCGCGGCGGGTCCGCTGGGACCGGGTGGGGCTCGACGCCGCGCGTTACATCAACGCGCCCACGGCCAAGCCGTTCCCAAGAAAATCAGCCGACGATCTGATCTTCAGTGAAGAACTGCGCGATCTCGATCTTGGCGTTGTCCTGGCTGTCGGAGCCGTGGACCGAGTTCTCGCCGACATTGAGGGCGAACAGCTTGCGGATGGTGCCGTCGGCCGCCTGTTCCGGGTTGGTGGCGCCCATGACTTCGCGATAGCGGGCGACGGCGTTGTCGCCTTCCAGCACCTGCACGACCACCGGGGCCGAAGTCATGGTCGCGACCAGTTCTCCGTAGAACGGACGCTCCTTGTGGACCTCGTAGAACGCCTTGGCCTGGGCCTCGGTCATCTGGATGCGGCGTTGGGCGACGATGCGCAGGCCGGCGTCCTCGATCACCGCATTGACCTTGCCGGTCAGGTTCCGCTTGGTCGCGTCGGGCTTGATGATCGAGAAGGTGCGTTCGGTCATGGTCTTGGACTTGTCTTCTTATTGGGGAGGCGCGGGTCAGCCCGCGCGGGGTGGCGGGCTTATAGCCGCACGATGTGACATCGCCAAGCACAGCGGTCGCCACGGGGCGCGACCTCTGCTAAGGCCCCGCCCTCGCCATGCTGCAAATCAATGATCTGACCTTCGACGCCTGGGGCCGCCGGTTTTTCGACCACGCGAGCGTCAGTCTCCCTGTGGGCGCCATGGTGGGGCTCGTAGGCCGCAACGGTGTGGGCAAGACCACGCTGTTCAAGCTGATCCTGGACGAACTGCATGCCGGCGACGGCGAGATCGGCTATCCGAAGTCCGCGCGCATCGCCTCGGTGGACCAGGAGCACCCGGCGACCCCGGTGACGCTGCTGGACACCGTGCTCGCCGCCGACGAGGAGCGCGAACGGCTAACCGCCGAACTGGACACCGCCGAGCCCGAGCACCTGGGCGAGATCTACGCCCGCCTGGCCGAGATTGGCGCCGATCGCGCGCCGTCGCGCGCCGCCGAGATCCTGTCGGGCCTGGGTTTCTCCAACGCCGACTTGGCGCGGCCGATGTCGGAGTTCTCCGGCGGCTGGCGGATGCGCGTGGCCCTGGCCGCGGCCCTGTTCGCCGAGCCCGACCTGCTGCTGCTGGACGAACCGACCAACTATCTCGACCTGGAAGGCGCGCTCTGGCTGGAGTCGCGGCTGAAGAAATACCCGCACACGGCGGTGATCATCAGCCACGACCGCGAGATTCTGAACAACAGCTGCGACCACATCCTGCATCTCGCCGACGGCAAACTGACCCTCTACGCGGGCGGCTACGACAGCTTCGAGCGCCAGCGCGAGGAGAAGGCGCGCCTGCAAGAGGCGAACAAGGCCAAGGTCGACGCCCAGCGCGCCCACCTCCAGGCCTTCGTCGACCGCTTCCGCGCCAAGGCGTCCAAGGCGACCCAGGCCCAGTCGCGACTCAAGATGCTGCAGAAGCTGCCGCCGGTCTCCTCGGTGGTGGCCGAGCACGTCGCGCCCTTCGTCCTGCCCTCCCCGGCGCGCGCGCTCGCCCCGCCGCTGCTGCGGCTGGAAGGCGTGTCGGCCGGCTATGACGAGACGCCGATCCTCAAGCACATGAACCTGCGGCTCGACCTGGACGACCGCATCGGGCTGCTGGGCGTCAACGGGGCGGGCAAGTCGACCTTCGCCAAGCTGGTCGCCGGCGCGCTCCAGCCCCAGGCCGGCGAGTTGAAGCGCTCGCCCCGGCTCAAGGTCGGCTGGTTCCACCAGCACCAGATCGAAGCCCTGGACCCCAGCGACACCCCACTCGACATCATCCGCACGGTGATGCCCGAGGCCTCCGAGGCCAGCCGCCGCGCCCGCCTGGCGCAGTACGGCCTGGGGCACCAGAAGGTCGACACGACCGTCGACAACCTGTCGGGCGGGGAGCGGGCGCGACTGCTGCTCAACCTGGTGGCCATGGAGGCGCCGCACCTCCTGATCCTGGACGAACCGACCAACCACCTGGACATCGACAGTCGCCGCGCCTTGTTGGACGCGCTCAACGACTATGAGGGCGCGGTGATCCTGATCACCCACGACCGCTCACTGATGGAGCTGGTCGCCGACCGTCTGTGGCTGGCCGCGGACGGCAGCATCGAGCCCTTCGACGGGGACATGGACGACTACGCCAAGTTCGTTATCGACCGGGCCAAGCAGGCCGGCAAGGCCCCGAGCCAGGTGAAGGCCCCTGAGCCGACTGCGCCGCCGAAACCCGTCATCGCGCCGAAGGCCAAGGTTCCCACCGGAACCGCCCGCCGCCGCGCCGAAGCCGCCGAGGCCGCGCTGGGCCGCGCCACGCAGGCCCTCGCCGAGATCGACAAGGCGCTCACCGACCCCAAGGTTTTCGCCCAGGACCCCGCCAAGGCCGCCGACCTGGGCCGCCGGCGCGACCAGGCCCAGGCGACCCTCGACGCCGCCGAACTGGAATGGCTGGAGGCCAACGAGGCCTATGAGGCGGTCAAGAGCGACGCCTAACCCTTTCCATCGTGCAACCTCTGCGGCTAGGCTCGCGCCATGCCCGACGAAGCCCGCATCGTCTATCTACTCCTGGTCCTGGTCCTACTGGCCCCGGCGGGCTTCGCCGCCCTGCGCCGCATTTTCCGCAAGCGCGATTGAGCCTGACCAAGCGTTTGCCCCGATGGGCTCACACGCCTAGGCTGCATCCAACAGGGGGCGTCGAATGCATCGTCGATCAGTGCTGGCGGGAGCGTTAGCCGCGTTCGGATCGGGGGCGTTTGACCCTGCGTTGGCCCGGATTTCGCCGGTCCCCTCGTTTGCCAAGGCGACTCTCGACGCGATAGTCGCGAACACGACGAGCGCTGGTGGGTTCGTCGCAGCGGCACGAGGCGGGCGGATGATCGCCTTTTACGACTGGGGCTCCGCCTCCCTGCCCTTTCAGCAACCGGTGACGCCGCAGACGCTCTTCCACATTGCCTCCTGCGGCAAGCAGTTCACGGCGCTGGCGGTCCAGCAGTTGGCTGAGGCCGGTAGGATCAAGCTGGATGACCGACTGGGCGACCATCTGAAGAGCTTGCCGGCGAGTTGGGCCGCCGTGCGGCTCAGCCAACTGCTTCACCAGACCTCAGGCCTCCCCGACTATCTTGAAATCCTTGGTGAGTGGGATCGTCCTCAAGGTCGCGCCAAGGTGATCGACAGGATGGGGGGCGAGCCGGTCTTGTTCCAACCGGGCGCATCGTGGTCGTACAGCAACACGAACTATCTCGTCCTCGGGTGGCTGATCGAAGAGGTCTCAGGAATTGGGTACGCCGACTACCTCGACCGCTTCCTGTTCAAGCCGGCCGGCCTGCCCCGCGCTCGCGCTGACGCGGGCGGCACGCCGATCCTGGGCCGTGCCGAACCCTACGAGTTCGAGGGCGGCGCTTTCCGACACGCACCGCGCATGGAGACCGGCGTGTCGCAAGCGGCCGACGGTGGCGTGCTGTTCTCGGCCTCGGACCTCGCGCCGTGGCGCGCGGCGGTTGACGGAGGGAAGCTGATCTCGGCGGCCGGAAAGATCGCGGCTGAGTCGCGAGCACCCCTGACGACGGGCCGCTTCGCGCCTTACGGCTTCGGCCACTTCCTGGATCGCGTGCACGGCAAGGAGGTGCTTCACCACTCGGGCGGCGCGCCAGGCTTCGTGTCGTTCTGGATCACCTTTCCGGACTCCGGCCTCTCCGTCCTGGCGGCCACGAACACCTGGGCGAAGACTTTGCCGCCGCTACGGATCATGGCGCTGACCCTGGCCGAGTCGCTTGCGCCGGAGACCACCTATCTGAGCCTTTGGATGGCCAGTGGCGGGGACAGCCGCACAGCCCGCCTTCGGACATATCTCCAGCGCGGAGACGGCGCTGCTGACGCTGGGTTGTTCGCGCCTGAGTTGGCCGCGCACGGTGGCTTGAACCTGCCCAAACTCGACAACATCGAGGACATGGCCCCGGTGGAATCCTACTCGGTCTCAGGCGGCGAGATGGTTCGCTACCGGGTCCTCAGGAAGCCCTACGCCTCACATCTGCTGGCCGGCTGGACCACTGACGAGCGCCTGTTCTGGTTGGGCTGACCGCGCGAGCTTGTTGAGGTCGACGCCCGACGCATCGTACTGATCCCTACGATCAGTCAGGACCTTCCCATGCGCGCCATCCTCGCCGCCGCTCTCCTCGTCGCCACTCCGGCCCTGGCCACGCCGAAGCCGGACCTCCAGCTCTCCAGTGTCGCCGAGGACGTCAGCGAGGCGCGGCTGCGGAGCACGATCGAGAAGCTGGTGGGCTTCGGCACCCGCCACACCCTGTCGGACCGGGTCTCGAACACCCGCGGTATCGGGGCGGCGGAGCGCTGGGCGGCCTCGGAGTTCGAGGCCATGTCGAAGGCCTGCGGCGGCTGCCTGGAGGTTGTCGTCCCCAAACAAACCTTCACCGGCCGGCGCGTGCCCAACCCCACCGAGATCGGCGCGATCCTGGCGATCCAGAAGGGGACCACCGATCCGGACCGGGTGATCGTCATCTCCGGCCATATCGACAGCCGGGTCACCGACCCGATGAACGCGACCAGCGACGCGCCGGGCGCCAACGACGACGCATCGGGCGTGGCTGCGGTGATGGAGGCCGCCCGCGTGCTGTCGAAGCACAAGTTCCCCGCCACCCTGGTCTATGCGGCGCTGGAGGGCGAGGAACAGGGCCTCTACGGAGGCAAGGTGCTGGCCGCCTTCGCCAAGCAGCGCGGCTGGCGCGTCGAGGCCAACCTCAACAACGACATCGTCGGCAACACACGCGGCGCAGGCGGCGAGGTGGTCCGCGACCGGGTCAGGGTGTTCGCCGAGGGCACCAAGAGCGTAGAGACGCCGGAACAGGCCAACCAGCGGCGCTACAACGGCGGTGAGGTCGACAGCCCCTCGCGCAATCTCGCCCGCTTCGTCGATGCTCTGGCCGCGCGGCAAACCGCCGACCTCGGCAAGCTGGACGTGATGATGGTCTACCGCACCGACCGCTACGGCCGTGGCGGCGACCAGGTGGAGATGCTGGCCGCGGGCTTCCCCGCCGTCCGCGTCACCGAGGCCGCCGAGCACTATGACCGCCAGCACCAGGACCTGCGCACCGAGAGTGGCCGGGTCTATGGCGACACCATCGACGGGGTGGATTTCCCCTACCTCGCCCGCGTCACCCGGCTGAACACCATGGCCATGGCCGCGCTCGCCAGGGCGCCGGCCCCGCCGGAGGGCGTCAAGATCGAGGGCGCGGTTTCGCCCGACACTAAGCTGAGCTGGACTGCGGTTCCCGGCGCCGTGGGCTACCGCGTCCACTGGCGCGCCACCACCGAGCCGCAATGGAGCCATTCGCGCAACACCGCCGCCACCGCCGAAACGCTCAAGGGCGTGGTGATCGACGACTGGTTCTTCGGGGTCTCATCGGTGGCGGCCGACGGCTCGGAGAGCCCCGTGGTCTTCCCGGGCCCGGCGGGCTCCTTCGTGTCACCGCCGCCGGCCGCGAACTAGGGCCCTACCCGCACCTCACCTCTTTCACGACGCCGGTCGCCGCGTCGTAGAAGAAGTTCAGCCGGCGTGGATTGAAGTCCATGGTCACAGGGCAGGTGGTGCAGGCCACCCGCTGCAAGGCGGGCTGCACAGGAACCGGGATATCGGAGCGCGACCGGCCGACGAACCTTTGGGCCTCGACGGCGCCGCACTGGTCGGCCGAGGGCCGCGGCTGGTATGGGGCGGGCGCCGGAGCGGGCCGTGGCGGCGGAGCCGGTGGCGCGGGCGGCGGCGGTTCCGCGCAGGCCGCGAGCGCTAAGAGGCCTACGGCCATCAGGATCGTGGTCCTCATGCCTGTTTCTCCCAACCGCGAGCCTGTTGCTTCCAGTACGAAGCCGGGTGCCCCTTGGCCTTGAGCGCGCTCCACTGGCTGCGCGCTACGGCCAACTGCGTCTCATCGCGCCCGTCGAACAGCACGATGCAGCGCTCATAGGCCTCCAGTTCGCCGGGATCGGCGCCGTCGACAAGGAACAGGGCGTCGGCGCCGTTCGGGTTCTCGAAGACGGTGGTGAGCAGCACCGGCTGGCGCGCCGCGCCCGGTTCATCGGCCGGCGCGTGGGGCAGGAAGCTCTCGTCGCGATAGGTCCAGAGCCAGCCGTCCAGGCGCTCCACCCGCTCGGCCTCGCGGGCGCGAACCACGGCCTTCCAGCCCCGCGCCAGGGTCTTCTCCAGCAGTTCGGGCAAGACGTCTTCCAGGCCCGATCGCTCCAGGTGATAGAACCAGACCTCGCAGGGGGCGGCCATCAGGGAGCTCTCCGGACCAGTCGCACCAGGGACGACGCCACCTCGGCAGGGTGACTCATCATGGCCAAGTGCGAAAGCTCCAGTCGCAGGGTGGGCCGTCCCAGGGCGCGGGCCTGGGCGGCCTCGGCCTCATAGGCCTTGGAGAGTCGCAGATAGCTCCAGCCGACGCCCAGCGGCATCTCCAGGGCGGGGGCAGGTTCGTCGAAATAGCCTAGCGGGGCCGGCCGCAGTTCGGCGAGGAAGGCTTCGCGGATACGTCCTTCAGGAGCGAGCGCGGCGATGGCGCCGGGCGGAAACCACTGGTCCCAGGATGGCAGCAGGCCGTCGCTCGCCGCGGCGCGAAGGGCTTCGCCCAGCGGAGCCGCGGCGGTGTCGAACCAGGATCGGCCGGGATGGGGCAGGATGGCGTCGACGAACACCATCCCCGCCAGCCGGCTTTCGGCCAGGGCCGCGACGGACGCCGCCAGTCCCCCCGCGCCGGAATGGAGCACCAGCAGGTCGCCCGGTTCGACGGCCTGGGCCAGCGCCGCGGCGAGCGCCGGGTAGTAGGGCCTGGCGACCCCCAACCAACCCGGCAGGGTCGCGACCTGGGCGGCGTAGCCCCGCGCGGCGAGTTCGGCCGGAACCTCGCCCCACGAGGCGGGGCCGACCAGCGGGCTGTGGACCAGGATCAGCCGCACGCCCGCTCCGCCGTCAGCCTTCGTACTTGTCGGCGACCATCCGGTTCAGCAGGCGCACGCCGAAGCCGGTCGCGCCTTCCGGGATGGTCGGAACGCTGGAGGGCTTCTTCCAGGCGGTCGAGGCGATATCCAGGTGCGCCCAGGGCAGGCCGTTGGCGAAGCGCTGGATGAACAGGGCCGCGGTGATCGAGCCGCCCGGCCGGCCGCCGGTGTTCTTCATGTCGGCGATCATCGAGTCGATGTTCTTGTCGTACTGCGGCGGCAGCGGCAGCCGCCACAGGGGCTCGCCCTCCGCGCCCGACGCCGCCAGCAGGTTGGCCGACAGCTCGTCATTGTTGGAAAACAGGCCGGCATAGTCGTTGCCCAGGGCGATGATGATCGCCCCGGTCAGCGTCGCCAGGTCGACCATGAACTTCGGCTTGAACCGCTGCTGGCAGTACCAGACGGCGTCGGCCAGGACGAGACGGCCCTCGGCGTCGGTGTTGATGATCTCGATGGTTTGGCCGGACATGGAGGTGACCACGTCGCCGGGACGCTGGGCGTTCCCGTCGGGCATGTTCTCCACCAGGCCCAGGATGCCGATGGCGTTGACCTTGGCCTTGCGGCCGGCCAGCACGTGCATCAGGCCCGCGACGGCGCCGGCGCCGCCCATGTCCCACTTCATGTCTTCCATGCCGTCGGCGGGCTTCAGACTGATGCCGCCGGTGTCGAAGCAGACGCCCTTGCCAACGAAAGCGACGGGCTGGGCCTTCTTGTCCTTCGCGCCGTACCACTTGATGACGGCGAGCTGGCTTTCGCGGATGCTGCCCTGGCCGACGCCCAGCAGGCTGCCCATGCCCAGCTTGGCCATCTCGGCCTCACCCAGGATCTCAACCTCGAGGCCGAGGCTCTCCAGCGCCTTCACCCGGCGGGCGAACTCTTCCGGATAGAGGACGTTCGGCGGCTCGGAGACCAGGTCGCGGGAGAAGGCCACAGCGTCGGCGAGCGCGGCGTAAGGCGGGAAGGCCGCCAGGGCCGCGTCGGCCTCGCTGGTGACGATCTGGGTCTTGATGACCGTGGGCTTCTTGTCCGCCGGTTCCTTGGTGCGGTAGCGGTCGAAGCGGTAGGCGGCCAGGCGCACGCCCAGGGCCGCGCGGACGGCGGTGTCGGCGCCGTCCTTGGGCAGGACCACGCGAAGGACCGTCAGGCCCGAAGCCTTGACCGCGCCATAGGCGCTGGCGGCGGCATGCTCGACGGCGAGGTCGTCGAAGGCGTCAGCCTTGCCCGCGCCCACCAGCACGATGCGCGCGGCGGCGCCGGAGGCGCCCTGCACGTCCAGGACCTGGCCCTTGGCGCCGGTGAACCGGCCGCCGGCCACGGCGCGGCTCAGCGCGCCTCCAGCCTGGGTGTCGAGCTCGCCAGCCGCGCCGGCCAGGACGTCGCCCTCGAACACGATGACGGCCAGGGCCGTCTTCTCCGCCAAAGCGGCTTTCGCCGCGACGAACTCGATCTCCATAAGTCCCTCAAACTCCAGACGATGGGGCCTGCGCCCGTGGGCTCAACTACCGGGAGCGTTCCTGCGGCGGTTGTGTGGCGCGGCGACGCATGATTTAGAACAGCTTCCGCGTGGGGGCGCGCAAAATCCCCGCCGAGGCCGACTTTTCTTCCATGCCGCTGATCGACCGCTATCTGTTCCGCCAGCTCCTGGGACCGACCGTGCTGGCCACGGCGGCGCTCACGGCCGTGGCCTTGCTGAGCCAGAGCCTCTCGGCCCTCGACATCATCGTCAGCCAGCGTCAGAGCGCCCTGGTTTTCGCCAAGGTCACCCTGCTGGCCCTGCCCCAACTCCTGAACATGGTGCTGCCGATCGCCGTGTTCGTGGCGGGCTTGGTGGCCCTGAACCGGCTGCACACCGAGCAGGAGATCGTGGTCTGCTTCGCCGGCGGCATGAGCCGATGGCGGGTGATCTCGCCGGCGCTGCGGCTGGCCTCGATCATCACCGTGCTGGCCCTGGCCATGAACCTCTGGATCCAGCCCGCCGCTTCACGCGAGATGCGCCAGACCCTGTTCAACGTGCGCACGGACCTCGCCTCGACCCTGATCCGCGAGGGCGAGTTCACCGCGCCCGCGCCGGGGCTGACCGTCTACGCCCAGACCGTCGACGGGACCGGGCTGATCCACAACCTATTCATCCACCAGGAGAAGGACGGCGGCGGCGCCACCACCTACACCGCCGACACCGGCCGCCTGGCCAAGCGCGGCGACAAGCCCGTTCTGGTGATGCAGAAGGGCTCCAACCAGGAATTCAGCGACGCCGGCGTGCTGAACTACCTGTCCTTCGACGAGTATATCTTCGACCTATCGCCGTTCATGGCGACCGGCGAGATGATCCACTACAAGCCCTCCGACCGCTATTTGCATGAACTGCTGTTCCCCGACCTCCAGCAGTCCTGGGAACAGCGCAACCGCCTCAAGCTGATGGCCGAGGGCCACAATCGGCTGGCCAGCCCGCTCTACAACATCGCCCTGATGGCCATGGCCCTGTCGGCGATCATCGGCGGCGGCTTCTCGCGCATGGGCTACGGGAAGCGCATCGCCACGATCGGCGGGGCGGCGGTCGGGGTGCGCATCCTGGGCTTCGTCGTCCAGGCGGGGGCGGAGTCGGCGGCGTGGCTGAACCTGCTGCAATACGCCGTTCCGATGGTCGCGACCTGGTTCGCCCTGCGCAGCGTCTTCCGGCAGAAGGTCTCGCGCTTCATCGACATGCAGCTGAAGCCCTCGCGGATCTCGCGGCGGGCGGCGGGAGCGGCGGCATGATCGGCATGGGCCAGCTTGAACGCTATGTGATGAGCCGCACCCTGGCTGGGGTCGGGGCGGCGCTGGCGGTGATCTCCGCGGTCATTCTGCTGGTCTCCTTCGTCAACCTCTCGCGGGAGGTGGCGGTGCGGGCCGATGTGGGGGTGACCCAGCTCTTCGGCCTGACCCTGTTGCAGGCGCCGTCCACCATCCTGCTGCTGCTGCCCTTCGTCTTCCTGTTCGGCGGGATCGCCTCCTATGTGGGGCTGAACCGAAGCTCCGAGCTGGTGGCCATGCGGGCCGCCGGGATCTCGGCCTGGCGCTTCATCCTGCCCTCGGCGGGCGCCGCCTTCCTGATCGGCGTCGTTACGGTGCTGGTGTTCAACCCGCTCGCCGCGGCCTTCAGCGCCCGCTACGAATCCGACCGAGCCGACCTGATGGAGAACTACCTCACCGACGCGCCCCAGGAGGTGTGGCTGCGCCAGGGGGACGATCGGACCCAGATGGTGATCCACGCCAAGTCCCGCGACACGGTCCAGGGGACGGTGCGCCTGAAGGACGTGTCGCTGTTCGTCTACCAGAAGAACAAGCAGGGCGTACCGGAGTTCAAGCGCCGGCTGGAGGCCGCCGAGGCGCGGCTGCTGCCCGGCTACTGGCGCCTGACCAATGTCCGAGAGGCGTCGGCCGGCGAGAATTCTGTGCGCTCCGACTCGCTGTCGATTCGGTCCACCCTGGACGCCGAATCAGCCATGGAGCGGTTCGCCGCGCCGGAGTCGGTGGCCTTCTGGCGTCTGCCCGCCGCGATCCGCATGACCGAACAGGCGGGTTTCTCGGCTGGCGGCTACCGGCTGCGCCACCAGCAGCTGCTGGCCACGCCGGTGCTGTTCGCCGCCATGTCGATCCTGGCGGCGGCGTTTTCCCTTCGCCTGGCCCGTCTTGGAGGCCTTGCAGGGCTGGCGGGCGCGGGCGTCGGCCTTGGTTTCGTCGTCTTCTTCTTCAACGAGTTCTCAGGGGCCCTGGCTGACGCCGACATCATTCCGCTGTTCGCGGCGGCCTGGGCGCCGCCGGTTGTGGCCCTGCTGTCGGGCCTCGCCCTGCTCTGCTACACCGAAGACGGTTGAATCGTCGGCGTTCCCGGCTATGCATCCGGTCACACCGCGTTGAGGGGATCCTTGGCTTCATGAGTTTGCGCAGGCGTTCAGCCTCGGCCAAGCGCGGCCTGCTCGCGGGCGTGGCGCTTCTGGTGCTGTCGGCGGCGCACGCCCACGCCCAGGCGCCGAAGACCGGCCCCGCGCCGGACGGCCTAGCCGAGGGTCAGCTGTACATGGAAGCCGACCTCGTCGTCCGCGACGACAAGAACAAGGTCACGACCGCCAAGGGCGATATCGAGGTCCGCTACCAGGGCCGCACCCTGCGCGCCCAGGAGTTGGTCTATGACGAGACCAAGGGTGTCATGCGCGCCCGCGGTCAGACCTCCATTCTCAACGCCGACGGCTCGGTCGAGTACGCTGACGAGATCGTGCTGGACGACGCCATGAAGGCCGGCGTGGCCACCGGCTTCTCCGCGCGCCTGCCGCAGAACGTCAAGATCGCCGCGGCCAGCGCCGTGCGCCGGTCCGACCGGGTCAGCGAACTGAACCGCGCGATCTACACCCCCTGCGACGTCTGCGCCGAGGACGGGACCACGCCCAAGACGCCGACCTGGTCGATCAAGGCCGAGCGGGTGGTCCAGGATAAGGACCGCCAGCTCGTCTACTACCGCAACGCCGTGATCCAGATCTTCGGCGTGCCGCTGGTCTATCTGCCGGTGTTCTGGCACCCCGATCCCCAGGCGGTTCGCAAGTCGGGCTTCCTGCCGCCGGAGGCCTCGGCCTCCGACCGCCGCGGCCTGTCGTACGAGCAACCGTATCTGCTGGTGCTCTCGCCACATTCAGATTTGACGCTAAGCCCTCAAATCAACACGAAAGTTAATCCATTCGTCAACGGTCAGTACCGCAAGCGGTTCTATTCCGGCGCCGTGGATGCGCGGTTCGGCTACACCTACGACGAGGACTTCGACGGCAACGGCGACAAGTTCGGCGACGCCACCTCGCGCAGCTACGTCCTGGCCTCCGGCGCCTTCGCCATCAACGACAAGTGGCGTTGGGGCTTCACCGCCGAGCGCACGTCCGACGACCTGCTGTTCGACAAGTACGAGATCGGCGGCGTCTACGAGAACCGCGGACCCTATGTGGCCGACGACCGACGGCTGATCTCGCAGGTCTACGCCACCCGCGAGACCCGCAATTCCTACTTCTCCGCCGCCGCCTTCACGATCCAGGGGCTGCGGCCGGGCGACAACGAGCGGACGTTCCCGCTCGTAGGGCCGCTGATCGAGTCGCGCTGGGAGCCAGACTCGAAGATCGCCGGCGGTCGCCTGCGGTTCCGGGCCAGCGCCGTGGCGCTCACCCGCGAGCAGTCGCCGCTCAACGCCCCGCCCCTACGCCTGGACGGCCTCGACAGCCGCCGCGCCACCGGCGAGGTCGACTGGCGCGCGGTCTACACGACGAACGCCGGCCTGCGGATCGCGCCCTATCTGGAGGCGCGGCTCGACGCCTACAGCCTGGACGACAACTTCATCGGCGTGGTCGGGGTGGGGCCGAGGTCCAAGACCCTGTCGCGGGGCCTGGCCGTCGCCGGCGCGGACATATCTTGGCCATTTATACGTCAATTCAAAGATTTCTCGGTCATTCTTGAACCGATCGCGCAGATCGCGTTGTCGCCCGAACTCAAGCAGGTCGAGCTGGGCCGCAACGCGCTTGGGGAGCCCGTCTATCTGAACGAGGACTCCATCGCCTTCGAGTTCGACGAGACCAACCTTTTCCGGGCCAACAAATTCCCCGGCTACGACCTCTACGAGGACGGCCTGCGCGCCAATGTCGGCGCCCGGGCTTCGGTGTTCTGGGACGACGGACGGCGCGCCAGCCTGCTGATCGGGCGTTCCCTGCGCACCGAACGCAACGAGGTGTTCGGCGCCCAGAGCGGGCTGCGGCCAAAAGCCTCGGACTGGATCGTTACGGCCAGCGCCGAGCCGTTGCCGGGCGTCAGCTTCTTCGGCCGCGCGCGCTTCGACGCCGACGACTTCACCGTCCAGCGCGCCGAGACCGGCGCCAACGTCAATTCAAAGTGGGGTTACGGCTATGTCCGCTACCTGCGCGACCGAGCCGACCCCAACGGGCGCAAGGTCGAGAACCTCGACCTGGGCGGCGAGATCTATCTGACCAAGACTTGGGGCGTGACCGCCTACGGCAACCGTGACCTCGTGCAGAAGGCCTGGGTGATCCGCGACCTGGGCGTGGTCTACCGCGACGAATGCACCCGGCTCGACTTCATCTATCGCAAGGAAGACACGATCATCGGCCGCCTGGGCCCGTCGGAGTCCTTCACCTTCCGCCTAACCCTCGCCACATTGGGCGAACCGTTATATGGCAACTGACAACCGCGGCCCCGGAGCCGCACGCTACGGCGCTACGCTAAGGAAGACCTCACCCATGACCCCCGCGCGTAAAGTCACGGGCCTCGCGGCGCGCGGCGTCGCCTTGGCCGCCGCCTTGGCCGCGGCCGGAGCCCCGCCGATCGCCTGGGCCCAGACCCCCGCGCCCCCGGCCGCCGAGGCCCCCGCCGACGCCCCGCCGGCCGCGCCGCAAGGCCTGAGCGAGTCCGTCGCCGCCGTCGTCAATGACGACATCATCTCGACCTATGACCTGGCCCAGCGGATGCGTCTGCTGATCGCCACCTCGGGCATCCAGCCGACCCAACAGAATATCGCGCAATTTCAACGCGAAGCGCTGGTTTCCTTAGTCGACGAACGCCTTCAGCTCCAGGAACTCCGCCACCAGGAGAAGGAGCAGAAGATCGAGATCGTCGCCACCGACGAGGAGCTCAACGGCGAGATCGCCGACATGGCGAAGAACAACAACATGAACGCTCAGCAGTTCGTGGCCTCGCTGGAGAACCAGGGTATCGGCGTCGCCACGCTGATGGAGCAGATCCGCGCTCAGACCAGCTGGCAGCGCTGGATCCGCGGGCGCTACGGCTCGCGCCTGCGCATCGGCGAAGACCAGGTCAAGGCGCAGCAGCAGCGCCTGGCGGCCTCGGCCTCCAAGCCCCAGTACCAGATCAGCGAGGTCTTCCTCGACGCCAACCGGGTCGGCGGCATGGAGACCGCTGTCACGGGCGCGACCCAGCTGATCACCCAAATGCAGCAAGGCGCGCCGTTCCAGGCCGTGGCGCGGCAGTTCTCGGCCTCGGCGACCGCCGCGGCCGGCGGCGACGCCGGCTGGATCTCGGCCGGAGAGATGGCGCCGGAGATCGACGCGGCTCTTGAGCAGATGCGCCCAGGCCAGCTGTCGCGGCCCATCCAGGTGCGCGACGGCGTCTACATCATCTATCTGCGCGACAAGCGTTCGGGCGCCGGCGCGTCCGTCGTCAACCTCAAGCAGGCCGCCGTGGCGCTGCCCCAGGACGCCTCGGCCACGCAGTTCGCGGCCGCCAGCGCCACCCTCATGACCCTGCGCAGCCAGGTGACCGGCTGCGGCGACCTGGAGGCCAAGGCCGCCACGGTGAACGGCGTGGTGGCGGGCGATCTGGGCGAGGCCGAGATCAAGGACTTGGCGCCAGCCTTCCGCAGCGCGGCCGAGACCCTGCAACCTGGCCAGCTTTCCGACCCGATCCGCACTGCCGCAGGGCTCCACATCCTGGCGGTGTGCTCCAAACGCGCCAGCGGCGCGGAAAACCTGTCGGCCGAACAGATCGAAAATCGACTGTATGGCCAACAACTGAGTATGATCGCCCGTCGCTATATGCGCGACTTGAGAACATCGGCCACGATCGAGACGCGGTGAAGAACGGACCCCTCGCGCTGACCTTGGGCGACCCCGCGGGGATCGGTCCGGAGATCATCGTCAAGGCCTGGAGCCAGCTCCGGGCCACGGGGCCCGAGTTCGTGGTCGTCGGCGACTTCCAATCCCTGGCCTCGGCGTCCGGCGCCACGGCCGTGCGGCGGGTCACCACGCCCAGCGAGGGCGGCCGTATCTTCGGCGAGGCCCTTCCCGTCATCGACCTGCCGTTGCGCAGCCCGGTGGTGGCGGGTCAACCCTCGTCCACCGCGGCGCGGGCGATCATCCAATGGATCGAGACCGGTGTCGGCCTTGCCCTTTCGGGCGCCGTGCGCGGTCTGGTCACCGCCCCCATCGCCAAGGCGCCGCTCTACGAGGCGGGCTTCCCCTTCCCCGGCCACACGGAATTCCTGGGCGAGCTGACCGCCAGCGAACGGTTCGACGGCGCGCGCGGGCCGATCATGATGCTGACGGTCGCCGGCCTGCGCACCAGCCTGGTCACCGTGCATGAGCCTCTGGCCAAGGTCAGCGGCAAGCTGAGCATCGAGAAGATCGTCAACGCCGGCCTGGTGACCGCCCAGGCGCTGCGGGGCGACTTCGGGATCGCCGCGCCACGCATCGCGGTGGCCGCCTTCAATCCGCATGCCGGCGAGGACGGCGCCATCGGCCGCGAGGAGGTGGAATTTGTCGCCCCGGCGATCCGCTCCCTGCGCGAGCTGGGCGTCGACGCCGTGGGCCCGACCCCGGCCGACAGCCTGTTCCACGAGGCGGCGCGCAGCCGCTATGACGCGGCCGTCTGCATGTATCACGACCAGGCCCTGATCCCGGTCAAGATGCTGGACTTCTGGGGCGGTGTGAACGTGACGCTCGGCCTACCCATCGTGCGCACCTCGCCCGATCACGGCACCGCCTTCGACATCGCCGGCCGCGGCCAAGCCCGCCCCGACAGCCTCATCGCCGCCATCCGCCTGGCCAACGAGATCGCCACGCGCAGGGCAGCCTAGGACCTTTCCATGTTGAACCGTCGTGACGTCCTGGCCGCAGCTGTCGGCGTCCTGACCCTCGGCGCCGGAGCCGCCCACGCCAAGACGGGCCCGGAGGCGGCCAAGGCGCGCGCGCTCTATGACGACATCTTTGAATCGATCCTGCGGGTTTCTCCGACCACCGCCTCCGGCCTTGGCTTCGACACCGGCGCGCGGGCGGCGCTGAAGTCGCGGCTGGACGATCGCTCGCCAGCCGGACGAATGAGCGTCTTCCAACCGCTGATCGATGCACGGCCCAGGCTCGCGACCATCGACCGCAAGGCGCTCTCCGGCCGGGAGGCCAGCGAGTACGACACCGTTGCCTGGCTCGCCGACCGCGACGCCGAGGCCGTCGCCTTCCCGTATGGCGGTGTCGATTCCTACGACTATCCGGTGCCCTACGTGGTCAGCCAACTGACCGGCGCCTATCAGAAGATCCCCGACTTCCTCGACTCCAAGCATGTCATCGAGACCAGGGCCGACGCCGAGGCCTATCTCGCCCGCCTCATGGCCTTCGCCCAGAACATCCGCGACGAGACCGGCCGGGTCCGGGCCGACGCGGCCCGCGGCGTCGCGGCGCCCGACTTCGTGCTCGACAAGGCCCTGACCCAGCTGAAGTCCCTGGCCAGCCAGAAGGGCGAGGGCTCGGGCCTGGCGGCCTCACTGGGTCGCCGCGCCGCCGAGAAGGACCTGGGGACCGACTGGGCGGCCAAGGCCGCGCCCATCGTGGACGGCCCCCTGGCCGCCGCCCTTGCCGATCAGATCGCCCTGCTGAACGAGCAGCGCCGTACCGCCGTCCACGAGGCCGGGGTGAGCCGCCTACCCGACGGCGCGCACTACTATGATCTTGGCCTGCGCTACCACACCACGACCAATCTCAGCCCGGCCGACGCGCACAGGGTGGGCCTGGCCCAGGTGGCCGAGCTGTCGGCCCGCGCCGATCTGCTATTGCGGGCTCAGGGGTTGACCGCGGGCACGGTGGGGGCGCGGCTCACGGCGTTCGGCAAGGACCCGAGCCAACTCTATCCGAACACTGACGCCGGCCGCGCGAGCCTGCTCGCCGACTTGAACACCACCATGGAGACGGTCCGCGCCCGCGCGCCGAAGGTGTTCCGCACCCTGCCCAAGGCCGGAATGGAGATCCGCCGCGTGCCCCCGGCCATCGAGCTGGGGGCGCCGCGCGGCTACGCCGAGGGCGGCACATTGGACGGGTCACGGCCAGGCGCGTTCTACATCAACCTGCGCAACACCAGCGACTGGCCGAAATGGTCCTTGCCGAGCCTGACCTATCACGAGAGCGTTCCCGGCCATCTGTTCCAGGGCGCGGTGCTGCTGGAGGCGCCGGGCGCGCCACTGCTGCTGAAGACCATGGGTTTCACGGCCTACGGGGAGGGCTGGGGCCTCTACGCCGAACAGCTCGGCGACGAGCTTGGCCTCTATGACGCCTATCCGGCCGGCAAGATCGGCTACCTGCAGTCCTTCCTCTATCGCGCCGCGCGGATCGTGCTGGACACCGGGATGCATTCGCAGGGCTGGAGCCGCGAGAAGGCCGTCGCCTACATGATCGACACCGTCGGCCTGCCTGTGGGCGCGGCGGAAAACGAGATCGACCGCTATGTCGTCTGGCCGGGCCAAGCCTGCGGCTACAAGATCGGCCACACCGAGATCGACCGGCTTCGGACCAAGGCGCGAACCGCCCTGGGCGCGAAGTTCGACATCGCCGCCTTCCATGACCTGGTGCTGCTGGGCGGCGCCATGCCGCTGGCGGTCCTGGAGCGGGTGGTGGACGATTGGACGCGCCAGCGCCTAGCCGCTTGATCTGCATCGCCGGCGCATCCATTGATCAAACGCGGCGTTGCTTTTGCATGCCCTTGGAAACCCACACATGACACGCAGCCCCCCGTGGCTCTCGCTATCACTCTCCGCCTGGCAGATGGGCCTGGAAGCCCAGCAGGTCATCGCCCTGCGGCTGACCAAGGTCGCCTTCGGCGGCGAGGCGGCGGTCAAGGAGACCGCACTGATGATCTCGGAGAAGACCGAGGCCATGCTGGCGCTGCAGTCGGACATGGCGCTCGCCCTGATGTCGGGCACCGGCCACCTGGCGCCGGCCCGCGCCGTCACCCACTACCGCCGAAAGATCCGCGCCAACCGCCGCCGGCTGACCCGCTAGATCTAAACAACTCCTGCTGGGAACCCGTCCCGGCCCGTGGCAGGCTCCTCATACGCGGATATGCGATGGGGCTTGCATGGTTGCGACGACGATGGGCGCCGAGCGCGCCGAGACCCGCTGGTTCTATGTGGGCATGGCGATGGTGTTCGTCGTCATCGCCTTCGGCGGCTTCATCCCGACCTATTGGTCCAAGGTGGCCACGGGCACGTTCGGCGGCGCGCCGATCCTGCACATCCACGGGACGATCTTCTTCACCTGGACGTTGTTCTACCTGGCGCAGACCTCGCTGATCGCGCTCGGGCGGACCCCCGATCACCGCAACTGGGGCCTGGCCGGGATATCGCTCGCCACGGCCATGAGCTTCACGGTGGTGCTGGCGGCGATCAACTCGATCAAGGTCGCCGAGACCATCGGCATGGGCGACCAGGCGCGGCAGTTCTCGATCGTCTCGCTGTCGGCGGTGGTGCTGTTCGCCGGACTGTTCGGGACGGCCATCGCTTATAATCGGCGGGCCGACGTGCATAAGCGACTCATGCTGCTGGCCATGATCCCGCTGATGCAGGCAGCGAGCGCGCGGGTGTTCATGGTCCTGCTGGCGCCGCCGGGCGCGGTCGGCCCGCCGCCGGTGCAGGTCACCATCCCGCCGAGCATTTTCGTCAACCTGCTGGTGATCGCAGCCATGGTCTACGACTGGCGCACGCGCGGGCGGCCGCACCCGGTCTATGTCTGGGGCGGCGGCGCAGTGCTCCTGCAGGAGATCGTGCCCCTGGCCTTCGCCGGCACCGCCGGCTGGATGGCGATCGCGACTTGGGTGGAATCCCTGGCCGGCTGAACCGAACCGCGCCAAGCCCTTCGCGTTCCCATATGATGGCGGACAGGCGCGAGACCTGGGACATGGAACGGACATTCCGATGAGCGTCGCCTTCACCAAGGAAGGCGATCATGAGGCGGCCGCGGCGGACCTGCCCGACCGCCCGATCTCGCACCACCCGAACCTGGTCACCGCCATGGGCCTGGCCGCGCTGGAAAAGGCGCTGGCCGCCGCGCGTGCCGCCTATTCCGCCGCCCAGGCGGTCGGCGAGGTCCAGGCCGACCGCACCGCCATGGCGCGGGCCACTCGCGACCTGCGCTACTATTCCGCCCGCCGCGGCAACGCCCAGCTCGTCGAGCCCGACCCGGAAGCGACCACCGTCCAGTTTGGCCGCAGGGTGACCTTCGAGCGCGAGGACGGCCGCCGTCAGACCTTCGCCATCGTCGGCGAGGACGAGGCCGATCCCGCCAAGGGTTCGGTCTCCTACATCTCGCCGCTGGCCCAGGCCGTCTTGGGCAAGTCGGTGGGCGACACCGCCATGGTCGCCGGCGCCGAGGTCGAAGTGGTGGAGGTCGGCTAGGACCGGTCTTCGGCCGCGCGGAGCACGAAGGCCAGGATCTCCGCCACCGCCACATAGAGCCGTTCGGGGATCTCGGCGTCCAATTCGATGGTGGAAAGCGCCTGGGCGAGGGGCGCATTGCGCTCGAGGGGCACGCCGTGCGCTTCGGCCGCCTCGACGATCCGCTGGCCGACCAGGCCGCGCCCCGTGGCGACCACAGTCGGCGCACCCTGCCCCTCGTATTTCAGGGCGACCGCCAGCCTGTCCTTCAGGGGCTGGTTCACGAGGTCTGGTCCACTAGCCGGCCGGCCTCGGGCGCGCGCGTCGGCGGCGCCCCGGCATGGACGGCGACCTCGGCGTGGAGTTGCACGGCGGCCAGGGCCGCGGTCAGCAGGTCCTGGTCGGCGCGCAACCGTTCCAGGCCCTCTGCGCGCTCGGCCCACAGGCTGACGCCGGCCTGGGCGCCGGTGAGGCTGACACGGGCGTGGATCGGCCCCAGGGGTTCGGCGTCGAGTGAAAAGGCCGCGCGCCAGACGGGCTCGAGTTCGCCGGTCTCGCCACGAGCGTCTCGGCTGACCTCGAACTGGGCGGCCCCGGCGCCCTGGGGCGTCACGAAGGGCATTTCGAACATCCAGCGGGTCACCTGGGCCTCGGGACCCGACTCCACGGGCAGGGAGGCGATCTGCAGGAGCTGCTGACGGCCGAGGGCGGCCTCGGTCTCCTGAAGAAGTTCCTGACCGACGGCGACCGGAGAGCCGCCCGGCGACAGCTTGCTGACCGCCGGCGGCTGGACGCGGGTTCCGCCCGCGCGATAGGGCGGCGGCGGGGCGGCGCTCTTGCGGCCCTGGGCGGGGGGCGCCGCGCCGATCCAGGTCGACAGGGCCTGGCGCAGGATCAGCAGGCCGGCCTTGAGATCCTGGCCGACGGGCGAGGCGAACGGCGCGGCGGCGAGATTGGCTTCCAGGAACAGGCCCGAGCGGGCCATGGCCTTGGCCACCGCCGGGGCGCCGACCTGGCTGGTCAGCGGCGGGGCGTAAGCCAAGACCCGGACGGCGGCGTCGCGCACTGGGCCCGGAAGGATCTGGTCCTCGGCCGCCTGGGCGAGGTCGGCGATCAGCGGCGCGAGGCCGCCCTGGCGCGCTGCGGCGGTCTGGGTGACTTCAGCCACGGCCAGAGCCTGGATCTGGGCGGGATTGAGTTCCGGCAGCGGTGTCGAGACGTGCACGGTCGCGGCGACGGCGCGGACCGGCGTCACCGGAATGGTCAGGTTGGGCTGCGATACGCCCGTGATCGGTGCGATCGTCACGACGGGCCTGCCAGGTTAAATCCGCCGGGATCATAGAATCGCGGAGTGAAGCGGGGCTTAAGGACTTGATATTCCGGTGCTAGGGAGGGGGGTGACACAGACCCTGGCTGACCTACCCCCGCTCCGCGAGACCCTGGCCGAGCACGGCCTGATGGCCAAGAAGAGCTTCGGCCAGCATTTCCTGCTGGACCTCAACATCACCCGCAAGATCGCCCGGCTGGCCCAGGTGGGCCAAGGCGATCACGTGATCGAGGTCGGCCCCGGACCGGGCGGCCTGACCCGCGCTCTGCTGGAGACCGGCGCGAGGGTCACGGCCATCGAGAAGGACCCGCGTTTCCTGCCCCTGCTGGAGGACTTGGCGACGGTGGCTGGCGGGGCCCTGGCGATCCGGGTGGAGGATGCGCTCGGCGCCGACGAGACGGCTCTGGCCCAGGGCGCGCCGGCCCATGTGGTGTCCAACCTGCCCTACAATGTTGGCACGGCGCTCTTGATCAAGTGGCTGACCGGGACATTCACCCCCGCCTCCATGACCTTGATGTTCCAGAAGGAAGTGGCCGAGCGCGTGGTCGCCCTGCCAGGCGACGACGCCTATGGCCGCTTGTCGGTCCTGGCCCAGGCCACGGCCCACGCGGCTCTGGTCATGGATGTCGGGCCCCGCGCCTTCACCCCGCCGCCCAAGGTCTCGTCGGCGGTCATCCACCTGACCCCGCGCGTCGACCGTCCCGCGCCCGAACGGCTGGCCGCCCTGCAGGCGATCACCGCCGCGGCGTTCGGCCAGCGCCGGAAGATGCTGCGCTCGAGCCTGAAGGTGCTGGGCGGCGACGCCCTGTGCGCCAAGGTCGGGATCGCGCCGGAAGCGCGGGCGGAGACGATTTCCGTAGAAGGATTCCTGGCGCTCGCCGACGCCTGGCGAGGTTAGTCGCCGCCACCGCCTCCACCGCCATCCGAGTCGCCGTAGTCGCCGTCCCAGTCGCTGCCGCCCCCCGACGAGCCTCTTCCGCGCCGTCGACGGACGACACCCAGCATCGCCAGGCCTACGATCACGGCGACGACACCGATGGCGGCCCACACCATCTGGCCGCTCATGAAGCTGCCCGGCAGGAAGCCGATCCCCTGCAGGATCCAGATGACACCGACGCCGCACAAGACGGCCCCTAGCACCTTGACGATTCCAGTCGACATTACATGCCCCCCGCCAGGGCCGCGGCCCCGTCCCAGGCGAGTTTGGCGCCGACGATCACCAGCAGGCCATACACGATTTGGTAGAACCGCTCGGCGGGGACCCGGCGCACAAGCCAGACCCCGGCCCAGGTCGAGGCGATGGCCAGCGGCAGCAGGACAGCCGCCGTGCCCAAGGCCTGGGGCGTGAATTGACCCAGGGCCCAATAGGCCGGAACCTTCATCCAGTTGACCACGGCGAAGAAGATCGCGCTGGTGCCCACGAACACGTCGCGGGGCAGGCGCTTGGGCATGACGTAAATCTGGAACGGGGGCCCGCCGGCATGGGCGAGCTGGCTGGTGAAGCCCGCCGCAACGCCCGCCAGAACACCCCGCCAGGGGAGTCTCTCACGCCGCGGCTCCGCGACCGGCGCGCCTGCCCGATCCAGCCACAGTCGCTGGAGGGAGAAGACCACCGCGATCGCGCCGACCGCCAGCTCCACAGCGCCCGGCCTGACGAATGCGGCCAGGGCATAGCCCAGCCCGATGCCCGCCGCGGCGCTGGGCAGCATGAGGATCAGCACGCCCTTGTCCCAGGTCTTGCGGAAGGCCGAGACGCTGATCACGTCCTGGACGATCAGGATCGGCAGGGTGATGGACGCCGCCAGCACTGGCGAGATCGCCAGCGCCATCAGCGGCACGGCGATCACCCCCATGCCGGAGAACCCGCCCTTGGCCAGGCCCAGGAGGATCACCGCAGGGACGGCCACCAGATAGAAGAGCGGATCGGTAAGGATCGGCAGGTCAGCGACCGTCACGCGGTCACCGGCGCTTGCCCAGTTCGGTGGCGATGTCCTTGACGTTGTGGCCGACCTTCTTGTGGGCGGCGGCGATCTGGTCGGCCGTCACGCCCCAGCGCTTGGCCCAGAACGCCACCTCGTGGCGCTCGCGGATGTCGATGCGGGGATTGTCGCGGAAGTCCCGCTTGCCCTTGGGTTCAGCCATGATCGTCTCCTGCCCGCCGGGTCTAGCCCGATTCCGGCCTCGATTTCCGCGCGCCGCCGTTATCGTACGACGTGCGGCGTTTCCTATGTTTAGGTCGAACGCCATGACCGCCGACTCGTCCTCCGCTGGCGATCCCAGACGCAGCCTCGAGCTGCTCTGGGGACTCGCCCCCGTCCGCCGCCGCGGGCCGCGCCCGCGCCACAGCGTCGAGCAGATCGCGGTCGCCGCCATCGAGCTGGCCGACGCCGAGGGCCTGTCGGCGCTCTCCATGCGCCGGGTCGCCGACCGGCTGAAGGTCGCCACCATGTCGCTCTACACCTACGTGCCGTCCAAGGCCGAGCTGATCGACGTGATGCTGGACCGGGTCTATGGCGAGACGCCCAAGGCCTATGCGCCGGGCTCCAGCTGGCGCGCCCGCCTGGAGCAGGTCGCCCGGGACAACTGGGATCTCTATCACCGCCATCCGTGGATGCTGCAGGTGGTGATGCACCGACCGGTGCTTGGTCCCAACATGATCGCCAAGTTCGATTTCGAGCTGCGGGCCATCGACGGCCAGGGGTTGCGCGACCTGGAGATGGACCATGTGATCAGCCTGATCTCCAACTATGTGCACGGCGCGGCGCGCAGCGCCGTCGAGGCCATGCAGGCCGAGAGCCGCACCGGCATCAGCGACGCCCAGTGGTGGGAGATCAGCGGGCCGTTGCTGGAGAAGGTGTTCGATCCCACGCAGTTTCCCACCGCCGCCAGGGTCGGGGCCGCGGCGGGCGAGGCCTATGAGGCGGTGGGCGATCCCGAGCGCGCCTTCGCCTTCGGCCTGGACCGGGTGTTGGATGGGCTCGAGGCCCTCATCGCGAAACGCTCGGCCGGCTGAGCACGAAAGCCGCGCAGGCCGCCAGGGCTGCGGCCACCGCCACCGCCAGCCAGGGCTGGGGATGGGCCGCTGCGAAGAACACCGCGAAACCGAAGACCATGCCGGCGCAGGCCATGACCTTGGCCGGACGGGGGATGACGCCGTGCTCGCGCCATGCCCGCAGGGTGGGGCCGAACCGATTATGGTTCATCAGCCAGGCCTCCAGGCGCGGTGAGGACCGCGCGAAGCAGCCCGCCGCGAGGATGAGGAACACGGTGGTGGGCAGCAGCGGCACGAAGGCGCCCACGACGCCGAGCGCCATGAAGGAGAGGCCGAGGAGCAGGAACAGGGTTCGCGACATGCCGTCCGACCCTCTACGAGAAACGCAAGTTGCGAAAGACCCGCAACTGCGATTTCAACCGCGGCTGGCGACGCGGGCGGCGAGCGCGGTGTTGACCGCCTCATAGGCCGGCGTGAAATCCCGAGCGATGCGCTCGGCGCTCCACGTCGCCGGCAGCAGGCCGGAGAGCACCTCGGTGTGGACAAGCCGCGTGGCGGCGTGTTCCAGCGTCAGCAGGAAGCTGTGGCGGCCCTTGAAGATCAGCGGCACGTTTCCGGCCCAGGCCAGTTCGCGCCCGGGTTCGGCGGCGACGATGCGGACGGTCTGGCGAATGACGCCGCCCGGGGCCCCGGCGAGGTTGCGAAACACCATCGCCACCCGCGCGCCCAGCCGGGCTTCGCCCCTGGCTTCGAGGTTCAGCGGATTCCACTCGGAATAGCGCGCGAAGTCGGCCAGCACCGCCCAAACCTGCTCGGGACTGGCGGGAATCAGGGCCTCGGTGCGGATGCTGTGCATGGGTTAGCGGGTCACCGTTATGGGGAACGTGTGGGCTTCGACGCCGAACGTGACCTTCACGGTGATGGACGTGACGTCCTTGGGCAACGCCCCAAGCCCCAGATCGGTCATATGCTCCTCTCCAGGCCGGATGGTCTGGGCGAGAAAGCCGACATTCGATGCGGCTTCGATGGCCGCCGCCCCGGCGATCTGTGCTTCCAGGATTCCGCGTTCACCGCTTGGGTCCGGCCGGGTTGGATTGTCGCGCATGGCCGCGCCCATGGCGCCGATGGCGGCCCAGCGGCGCGCGCTCTTCTCGCGCTTGATGGCGTCAGCCTCGACGGCCGCCACGATCTCATCGCGCGTCCAGAGGGTCAGCATCTCGCCCGTCTGCGTCGTGACCTGCACATTGTCGGGCAGCAAGGTGATCGAGGTCGGCCCCTTGTTCTTCACGCCCAGGCGCACGGACGGATAGTCGCGCTCATCGAGGGTGGCGCGGTCGATGAGGATCGCGGCCTCGGTCCGTGCAAGGCTGGACATCGCGCCCGCCCTGCCCTGGCGGTACTCGACCGGCGCTCCCATCGTCTCGACCAGGTTGATCCTGATCGGGGCGGCGAGCGCCGGAGTCGCGACGAGGACCGCGGCGGCGAAGATCAGGTGTCTCATGGTTTCCTCCCCACGGCGCCAAGCTAGACCTTGGCGAACACACGGGGAAGGTGTGTCGGATTGGTTGCGAAGGCCTTACCGACCTATTCGCCCAGCAGACCCTCGACGAATTCCGGGAGCCAGGTATTGCGGCCGGGCTTCATCCGCTCGGCGCGGTAGATGTGTCCGAGGTCCGCATAGGCGCGGTCGAAGTTCTTGTTCACGATCACGTAGTCGTAGAGGCCCCAGTGGGCGATCTCTTCCTTGCCGAGCAAAAGGCGCTGGGCGATCACCTCTTCGCTGTCCTGGGCGCGGGCGTGCAGCCGGCGCGACAGGTCCTCCCATGAGGGGGGCAGGATGAAGACGCGGACGCTGTCGTCGGGCGCCTTCTCGGCGATCTGCTTGGCTCCCTGCCAGTCGATGTCGAACAGGACATCCTTGCCTTCCAGCAAGGCCTCCATCACGGCGGCGCCGGGGGTGCCATAGAGGTTGCCGTTGACCTCGGCCCATTCCAGGAACCCGCCCTCGGCGATCTTGGCCTCGAAGGCCGCGCGGTCGGCGAAGAAGTACTCCCGCCCCTCCTCCTCGCCCGGCCGCGCCGCCCGCGTGGTCCAGGAGATCGACAGGGTCATGTCAGCGTGGTCGGCCACCAGTCGGCGCGACAGCGAGGTCTTGCCCGCGCCGGCCGGGCTGGACACCAGCAACAGCAGGCCGCGCCGCTGGGTCTCCCAAGGCTTGGCGTCCCCATCACTCGACATTCTGCACCTGCTCACGGAATTGCTCGATCGTGGCCTTGAGGTCCAGGCCGACAGTGGTCAGGGCCGACAGAGCTGACTTCGAACACAGGGTGTTGGCCTCACGCATGAATTCCTGCGTGAGGAAGTCCAGCCGGCGGCCCGAAGGCCCCTCGCCGGCGATCAGCGACCGCGCGCCATCGATGTGCCCGGCCAGGCGATCGAGCTCTTCGCGGACATCGGCCTTCACCGCCATGGCGGCGGCCTCGGTGACGATCCGCTCGACAGGCGCGGCCTCGCCCAGCAGCTCCGACATCCGGGTCTCGAAGCGGGCCTTGAGCGCGGCCGGCTGGCCGCCGGCGACGTCACCGGCCTGGCGCACCAGGATGTCGATACGGTCGACGAGGGTGGTCAGGACGCCGGTCAGGGCGACGCCCTCTTCCCGGCGGGCCTCGGCCAGGCCTTCCAGCGCCGCGCCCAGCGACAGGGCCATGGCGGCCTCGATGGCGCTCTGCGCCTCGGGATCGTCGACGGTTTCGGCGGCTTCCACGACGCCGCGCAGGGCCAATAGGCCATCGAGGCTGGGCGGCGCCACCTTGCCGGCCGCCACCAGGGCCGAGCCGGCCTCCAGATAGCGTTCGATCTGGTCGAGATTGATCCGGACCTGAGCGCCGCTCTCGCCGCGCTTGGCCTGGACACCGATGGTCACCTGACCTCGAGCGAAGCGGGCCTGGGTCCCCTCGCGGGCGACCCGTTCCAGCGTGTCGAAGCCGGGGGGACCTCGGAACCGGATCTCCAGGTTGCGGCCGTTGACCGAGCGGGCCTCCACCGACCAGCTCCAGTCCTCCGCCGCGCCCTCGGCCCGGCCAAAGCCGGTCATTCCATTCAGCGACATGGCTAGCGGTCCTTCAGGGCCTTGGCCCGGTCCTTCAGCGCCTCGACCTCGCGCTTGCGCTCAATGGCCCGCCAGCGCTCGACGTTCTTCAGGTGCTCGTCATAGGTGGCGGCGAAGACATGGCCGCCCGTGCCGTCGGCGACGAAGAACAGCGCGTCGGACTTGGGCGGGTCCAGCACGGCGGCAAGGGCCGCGCGGCCCGGATTGGCGATGGGCGTCGGGGGCAGGCCGTCGATCTGGTAGGTGTTATAGGGGTTGGGCGCGGCGAGCTCCGAGGCGCGAAGACCCCGGCCCAGCGGCTTGCCGCCGGTCAGGCCGTAGATGATGGTCGGGTCGCTCTCCAGCCGCATCCCAACGCGCAGGCGGTTGACGAACACCGAGGCCACTCTCGGCCGTTCGGACGCGACGCCGGTCTCCTTCTCCACGATGGAGGCCAGCGTCACCGCTTCCTCCGGCGTGGAGATCGGCAGGCCGGGCTGGCGCTTGGACCACAACATGCCCAGCAGCTCCTCGCGGGCGTCCATCATCCGCTTCAGCACCGCTGCGCGGTCCTCGCCGCGTTCGAACTGGTAGGTCTCGGGCAGGATCGAGCCCTCGGGCGGCGCGGGCGCGTCGCCGGTCAGCTCGGGCTTGGCGGCCAGGGCCTCGACCACGGCCTCGGAGGTCATGCCCTCGGGCACGGTGATCTGGTGGACGACGATGCGGCCGTCGCGAATGTCGTCCAGGATGCTGGCCATGGAGGCGCGGCTCTTGAACTCGTACTCGCCGGCCTTGAGCGAGCGGGCCGAGCCGGTGATCTGGGCGGCGGCGGCGAAGATGGCGTCGGAGCGCACAACGCCGGCGCGTTCCAGGGTCGAGGCGATCTCCGAGACGCCGGCGCCCTTGCGCAGCAGGACCTGGGTGGTTTCGCCGCTCTTCGCCTCGGGGCCGGGGCCCTGGTAGGACCAGAGCGCCCAGACGAACAGCAGGATGACGGCGGCCGCCAGGGTGGCCGCGGCGCTGGCCAGCACGATGATCAGGCGGCGCGTGGGCGACAGACCGCCGCGACGGGCTGAGCGGCTCACGAGACCTTCTTGAACACCACCGAGGCGTTGGTGCCGCCAAAGCCGAAGCTGTTGGAGAGCACCACCTCGATCGCCATCGGCTTGGCCTTGTTGGGCACCAGGTCGATCTCGGTGACCACCGACGGATTGTCCAGATTGATGGTCGGCGGCGCGATCTGGTCGCGGATGGCCAGGCAGGAGAACACCGCCTCGATGGCGCCGGCGGCGCCTAGCAGGTGGCCGGTGGCCGACTTGGTCGAGGACATGGTCACGGTCCTGGCGGCGTCGCCCAGGATGCGGGTGACGGCGCCCAGCTCGATCTCGTCGCCGAGCGGCGTCGAGGTGCCGTGGGCGTTGATGTAGTCGATCTCCGACGGATCGATGCCGGCGTCCTTGATGGCCGCCCTCATCGCCCGGAAGCCGCCGTCGCCGTCCTCGGCCGGGGCGGTGATGTGGTAGGCGTCGCCGGCCAGGCCGTAGCCCAGCACCTCGGCGTAGATCTTGGCCCCGCGCGCCTTGGCGTGCTCGTACTCTTCCAGCACCAGGACGCCGGCGCCCTCACCCATGACGAAGCCGTCGCGGTCCTTGTCATAGGGACGGCTGGCCTTCTCGGGGGTCTCGTTGAAATGGGTCGACATGGCGCGGCAGGCGATGAAGCCCGCGACACCCACAGGACAGATGGCCGCCTCGGCCCCGCCGGCGATCATCACGTCGGCGTCGCCGTACTTGATCATCCGCGCGGCGTCGCCGACCGCATGGGCGCCGGTGGCGCAGGCGGTGACCACCGAGTGATTCGGACCCTTGAACCCATAGCGGATCGACACCTGGCCCGAGGCCAGGTTGATCAGGGCCGAGGGGATGAAGAACGGGCTGATCCGCCGCGGGCCCTTCTGGAAGAGCTCCACGGAGGTCTTCTCGATGGTGGCGAGCCCGCCGATCCCCGAGCCGATGATGACGCCGGAGCGTTCCTTGTCCTCGTCGGTCTCCGGAACCCAGCCCGAATCCTTCACGGCCTCGTCGGCCGCGGCCATGGCGTAGAGGATGAAGTCGTCGACCCGGCGCTGGTCCTTGGGCGCCATGGTCAGGTCGGGATCAAAGGAGCCCGGCACATCGGGACCGCCCCCGCCCCGGCCGTCCACCCGCGGCACTTCGCAGGCCACCTGGCAGGCATAGTCTTCCGGATCGAAGGTGGTGATGCGTCCCGCGCCGGACTTTCCGGCCAGGATCGCGGCCCAGGTCAGGTCGACGCCCTGACCGAGAGGGGTCAGAAGACCGATACCGGTGACGACGACGCGACGCATGAGCGGGTCTCCAAACGCAGACCGCCGCGAGCTCCGAGGAGCGACGCGGCGGCCGAAACTTCAATGATTTCCGAGCTTAGGCGCCCAGACGTTCACCGATGAACTTCACCGCGTCGCCAACGGTCTGGATGTGCTCCGCCGCGTCGTCGGGAATTTCGATATCGAACTCTTCTTCAAAGGCCATGACGAGTTCGACGTTGTCGAGGCTGTCAGCGCCCAGGTCGTCGATAAAGCTCGCCTTCTCGGTGACCTTCTCCGGATCGGCGTCGAGGTGTTCGATGACGATCTTGCGCACGCGCTCGAGGATGTCGGACATTCGCTTAAGTCCCTGTTGTTCAACTGATCCATCCGTGACGGCCGACGAGTTGTCAACCGCAACGGAACTGGGCTTCGAGACCTTCGCCTCGCCGGTTCGGGCGTCGCCGTAGCATGATCGCCACGCCCATGCCAACCGGTCAGATCATGGCCATGCCGCCGTTCACGTGCAGGGTCTGGCCCGTCATGTAGCCGGCCTCGTCGCTGGCCAGATAGACGCAGGCGCCGGCGACATCGCTTCCCAGGCCAAGGCGGCCGGCGGGAATGGTCCCGAGGATCTGGGCCTTCTGAGCGTCGTTCAGCGCTTCGGTCATCGGGCTTTCGATGAAACCGGGGGCGACGCAGTTGACGGTGATGCCCCGGGTTGCGACTTCCTGGGCCAAGGCCTTGGAAAACCCGATCATTCCGGCCTTGGAGGCCGCGTAATTGGCCTGGCCGGGATTGCCCATGACCCCCACCACCGAGGTGATGCCGATGATTCGGCCGGCCCGCCGCTTCATCATGCCGCGCATCGCCGCGCGGCTGAGGCGGAAGTAGCTCTCGAGATTGATCTTGAGGACGGACTCCCAGTCCTCGTCCTTCATGCGCATCAGCAGGCCGTCCTTGGTGATGCCGGCGTTGGCCACCAGGATATCGAGGCCGTTTCCGGCGGCTTCCTCGGCGCGGCCGATCAGGCCGTCCACCGATTCGGCGTCGGCGAGGTTGGCCGCGGCGATGGAGGTGCGGTCGCCCAGTTCCTTGGCCAGCTCGGCCAGCACGGCCTCGCGGGTGCCTGACAGCACCACGTGGGCGCCCGACGCATGCAGGGCCCTGGCGATGGCGCCGCCGATGCCGCCCGTGGCGCCGGTGACGAGGGCGGTCTTTCCGGTCAGGTCGAACATGTCAGAGGCTCTTCGCAAAGGCTTCGAGGTCGGCGGGGGTATTGAGCGGCGTGGCCTCGGCGTCCGGGGCGATCCGCTTGGCCATGCCCGACAGCACCTTACCCGATCCGGCCTCGGCGAAACGGGATATCCCGCCTTCGCTCGCCAGCCACATCATGCTCTCGCGCCAGCGCACCCGGCCGGTGACCTGGTCCACCAGCAGGCGGCGGATCTCCTCGGGGTCGAGGGTCGGCCTGGCGGTGATATTGGCCACCAGCGGCGCGCGGGGGGCGAGGATCGTCGCCTTGCCCAGCGCCTCGGCCATCTCGTCGGCGGCAGGCTGCATCAGCGGGCAGTGGAAGGGCGCCGAGACGTTCAGCGGGATGGCCCGCGCGCCCAGCTCCTTGGCCTTCTCGATGGCCAGGTCCACGGCGGCCTTGGCGCCGGAGATCACCACATTGCCGTTGTTGTTGTCGTTGGCCACGACGCAGACGCCGACGGCGGAGCCCGCCTCGGCGGCGGCTTCGGCCAGGGCCACGTCCGACTTGGGCCCGATCAGGGAGGCCATGGCCCCCTCGCCCACCGGCACGGCGCGCTGCATGGCCTGGCCGCGCAGCTTGAGCAGGCGAGCGGTGTCGGCCAGGCTGATCGCGCCGGCGGCGGCGAGCGCCGAATACTCACCGAGGCTGTGGCCGGCCACGAAGGCGGCGCGCTCGATCGAGATGGCGAACTCCCGCTCCAGGGTGCGCATCACCGCCAGGGACACCGCCATCAGGGCCGGCTGGGCGTTCTCGGTGAGGGTGAGTTGGTCCTCCGGCCCCTCCCGCATCAGCTTGAACAGCTTCTGGCCGAGCGCGTCGTCGACCTCCTGGAACACCTCGCGGGCCGACCCGAAGGCCTCCGCCAAATCGGCGCCCATGCCGAGCGCCTGGCTGCCCTGGCCGGGGAATAGGAAGGCGAGGCTCATGGGGCTCTCCCGTCTTTCGGCGCTGTCGCGCTCTTAACGATTCCGAGCCGGGAGGGTTAGGGGATATGCCCAGCGGCGGCAAGGCGCTCAGAAGAGGTCTTCCCTTCCTTGGGGTCATACCTTCCCTGCTGTCATCCCGGTTTGCGAAGCAAGACCGGGACCCATACGCTCCGGATCTTGCCGGAGGTTCAGCGGCGGGAGAGAAACATGCGGGCGGTCATTCGGCGGAACAAGGCCCTGGTCTGCGACGAGATCGAGGACCTGAAGCCCGACACGGGCCAGGTGCTGGTCAAGACCCTGGCCTGCGGCATCTGCGGCTCGGACCTGCACGCCCTGCACCACATGGAGCACATGATCGAGCTGACCAGCCGGGCCAGCGGCGGCATGACCAACGGCTTCGATCCCCGCGCCGACACCGTGTTCGGCCACGAGTTCTGCGCCGAGGTCCTGGAACACGGCCCCGGCACGCAAGGCCTGCTGAAGGCCGGGACCCGCATCGTCTCCCTGCCTGTCACCCTGACCCCGGCCGGCGGGGCGGAAATGCTGGGCTTTTCCAACAACCTGCCCGGCGGGTTCGCCGAGCGGATGATCCTGTCGGAGGCCCTGCTGCTGGAGGTGCCCAACGGCCTGCCCACCGACCAGGCCGCGCTCACCGAGCCCTTCGCGGTCGGCGCCCATGCGGTGGCCAAGGCGCGGCTCGACCCCAACAGCGTCTGCCTGGTGATCGGCTGCGGCCCCGTCGGCCTGGCGGTGATCGCGGGGCTGAAGGCGCGCGGCCACGGCCCGGTCATCGCCGCCGACTACTCCCCCCGCCGCCGCGCCGCCGCCGAGATGCTGGGCGCCGACGTGGTCATCGACCCCGCCAAGGAAAGCCCCCACGCGCGCTGGGAGGCCTTCGGCGTGCCGACGGCGCGGGCCGCCCAGAGCATGATCAAGATGATGGGCGGCAGCTTCGGCCGACCGGTGGTGTTCGAATGCGTCGGCTCGCCGGGCATCGTCCAGAGCCTGATCGAGGCCGCCCCCGCCGGCGCCCAGATCGTGGTGGCCGGGGTCTGCATGGAGACCGACAAGATCGAGCCCGCCATCGCCATTACGAAGGAGATCGAGCTCACGTTCGTGTTTGGCTACACGCCGGAAGAATTCGCCCAGACGCTACACGACATCGCGCAGGGCGTAATCGACGTCAGCGGCGTGGTGACGGGCAAGGTGGGGCTAGGCGGGGTGGCCGAGGCGTTCCGCACGCTGGGCGACCCGGAAGCGCACGTGAAGATTTTGGTGGAGCCTGGGCGTTAGCCCTTGCTGGCCGCCGGCGCTTAGCGGCCGTTCAAGAGTTCAGCTTCGAGCTGCAACGCCGCTTCGATCGTGAGCTCGCCCTCGAGCGCTGGATTGGCGAGGACGTGAATTACGTCGCGGACCGGCCCCTCGTCGCCCCCTTCAAAGTCGATGGCGTCGCGAAGCTCAATAAGGTTCGCCCAAGACTCCACACTGGCTGAACTGACATCCCCGCTACGGAACTTTGACAGGATGGCTCGAACGTCGTCTCTCCGGAGCGTCACGAGCGCGTCTCCGTCCCAATCCCAGGGAAATTGCTGCAGCCGCGTTGCGATATTGTCTAGAGGCTGGGACCACATCAGCAGGTCCTGAAGCACTCGTCGACGAGCTTCACTCACAGCGTCCATCCCTCTACCACTCTGAACCTGATATCGGCCACGAGCCCGCTTCAGACATAGCGAATCTATCGCACTAGCGGCCTACAGTTTCATCGGGCTCACATATCCCGTCAGCTCCAGGTACCCCCGCCCGCCCTGCGTCGTCACCGCGCCTTCCCAGTAGATGGGTCCGCCCGCGGCGCGGCTGTCGAGTTCCTGGTCGTCGAACAGGGGCTTGAGCATCCATCTCCGCTCGCCCTGCGGCAGGCGCACCGACAACGAGCGTTCCACCGGATAACGACCGCCGGTCCTGGGGGAGCGCCAGAGGCGCTCCGCGCCGAACCTCACCATGTCCGGGGTGAACCTGGTCACCGCCCCGTCCTTGCCCCGCAGCGAACCGCCCGCCCAGAGCGCCTTGCCGGCCGCGTCGCGGACCTGGAAGGCCATGAGCGCGCCGCCGTCGTCGAGGTTGAGGCCGACCCAGTCCCAGCCGACCGCCTTGGGGTCGAGCAGGGTCGAGGACCATTCGCGGTCGAGCCAGGCCGAGCCGGTGACCCGCACCGCCTTGCCGCCCCGCGTCACCGTCCCCGACAGGGCCATCTGCGGCAGGCTGTAATAGTGGCTCGCCTGGCTGGGCTGCGGGCCCTTGCGGCTGTAGCCGCCCTCCCCCTGCGCCAGAGGCGGCTGCGTGGGGCGGAAGGCCAGGTCGAGGGTGAAGGCCTTGCCGCCGACCTTGGTCAGGAACCGCCCATCGGCGGCGCGGCGCATCGTCCAGTCGTCGATGACCAGGTTGGCGTCGCCCACCGCCGCCTCGGCGAGGCCGAAGCCGGCGCGGGCCATGCGCTGGTCGTGCAGCAGCTTGCCGAGCTTGGGGTCGGACAGGGCGGCGTGGGCGAACAGGATCTGCTTGGCGGCGAAGGCGCTGGGGTTGCGCTGGTCCACGCTGGGCCGGGAGCGAAAGAAGGTGACCTGGAAGCCCAGGTCCTGGCCGTCGGCGGTCTTCAGCCAGCCGGTGACATACCACCACTCGGTGCGGAACGCCGGGTGCGCCCCGTGGTCGGCGGGGAAGCTCAAACCCGCGCCCGGCTTCACCTGCGGATATAGCGGCAGGACCGGGCCGGTCTGGGTCGCCGCGGGGCTCGCCAGCACCAGCACGGCGGCGAGAATGGCGAGCAGCCGCCCCATCACCAGTCCTCCCGCACGGCGCGCACAGCGTCGGCCGAGAGCGCCCGGCGGCCGGCAAGCAGGGCCGTGCCCGCCGCAGCGGCGACGAGGGCGGCCGCCACGCTGGCCAGCAGAGCCCAGGGCAGCTTGGTCTCCATGGTCCAGTGGAAGGACTGCGGATTAACCACATGGATCAGCACCTGGCTCATGACGAGGCCGAGCCCGATGCCCGCCAGCACGCCCACAGCCCCCAGCACCGCGCCCTCGGTGGCCAGCATGGCGACGATCTGGGACCTGGTGACGCCCAGGTGGCGCAGCATGCCGAACTCCTTGGTCCGAGCCAGGGTCTGGGCCGAGACCGTGGCGGCCACGCCGGCCAGCCCCACCAGGATGGCTATGGCCTCCAGGCCGTAGGTCACCGCGAAGCTGCGGTCGAACAGGCGCAGGGCGAAGGCGCGCAGGGTCTTGGGCTCGGCGAAGTCCGCCGTGAGGCCGGGCGGCATCCGCGCCTGCAAGGCGGCGATCACCGCCTGGGGTTTGGCGCCGGCCGCCACGTCCACTGCGGCCTCGGTGCGCCAGGCGTCTCCGGTCAAGTGGGTGTAGTCGGCGGAGTCCAGGGCCACGGCCCCGTGCTGGCGGGAATAGTCGCGCCAGATCCCGGCCACGAAGAACGGCGCGGCCTTGCCGCCCAGGGGCAGGTCGATCCGGTCGCCCGGCTTCCAGCCATAGAGCCAGGCCGCGGGCTCGGAGACCCAGACGCGCGTGGCGCCCGGCGGTGGAACGGCGCGGGCGATCATCGGCATCCGGTCCTCATCGAAAGGACGGATCAGCACCGCCAGCGGCGGCTGGTCGGGGGAGAGGCGGAGGCTGGTGGATTTCTGGAAGACGATCTTCGCCACGCCGGGTGTCGCGGCCAGCGCCGCCTGGGTCGCGGGGTCGAAGCCGCCGCCCGCGGCGGAGGCCTCGGCGCGGACATAGAGGTCGTCGGCCAGGACCTGGCCCAGCCAGTCGTCCACCGAGCCCCGGAAGCTCGACACCATCACCGCCATGGCCACCATCAGGCTGGTGCTGGCCACGATCCCGCACAGGGCCACGGCGGCCTGCGAGGGCGCGCCCCACAGCCGCTTGAAGGCCAGGTCCACCGCCGCCCCCGCCACCTGTACGCGCTGCAGAGGCGTCAGCAGGGTCCGGGCGATCCAGGGCATGGCCACCACGCCCCCGGCCAGCAGCAGGGCCATGGCGCCGTAGCCGAACAGCGGAATGCCGCCCACCGCCGGGACAAAGGCCGCCGCCGCGCCCGCCGCCAGCAGGACGAGCGCCGGCCAGACATTGGGCGCATGGTGAGGATCCACGGCGTCGCCGACGTTCTTGAGAGCCACCGCCGGCTGGGCCCGGGCCGCCTCCCGCGCCGGGATCAGACTGCCGCCCATGGCCGTCAGCAGGCCCAGCGCCAGGAACATCAGGGCCGCGCCCGGTGCGAAGACCAGCTCGGGCTGCACGCCGCCGAAATAGCCGCCCCCAAGATCGCCGCCCAGCACCGTCATGGCCCCCGCCGCCAGGGCGAGGCCCAGGCCCAGACCGACGACGCCCCCCGCTAGGCCGACCACCGCGCCCTCCGCCAGCACCTGGCCCAGCAGGGCGCGGCGGCGCACCCCCAGCACCCGCAGCAGGGCGAACTGCGACCGTCGCCTCGCCACCGCCAGGGACTGGGCCGAATAGACCAGGAAGCCGCCGGTCAGCAGGGCCATCAGGGCCAGCATGTCGAGATTGACCCGATAGGCGCGGCTGAGCGCGTCGCTGCGCCGCGCCTCGCTCTCACGGCTGACCAGCTGGGCGTCGGCGGGCAGGACCTTGGCGATGGCGGTCCGCACGCGGCCCGCGTCGGCGCCTTGGGCGAGGCGTAGGTCGAGGCGTTGCAGCTTGCCCACCTGGCCGAACCGCCACTGGGCCGCGGCGATGTCGATCACCGCGATCTGCTGGCCCTCGGCGACGCCTGGCAGGACGCCCGCCACCCGCAGCCGGACCGTGCGGCCAGCGGCGGTGAGATCGAGGTGCTCGCCGGACCGGACGCCTAGGGCCTCAAGGGCGGCTTGGGAGAGCATCACCGCGCCGTCGTCGAAGGCGGCCTCGCTGGTCGGGCCATGCGCGGCGGCGTCGCCAGAGGGGCGGCCCAGCAGGCTGGGAGTCACATGGGCGGCCCGGAGAACGTCCAGACCGATCAGGGTGAGGTCCGCGCCCTTGGCCCGGGCCCTGAGCTCGACCACCGGACTGGCCGCCGCCACCCCCGGCAGTCGGGCGAGCCGGGGATAGAGCGCCTCGTCGAAGCCGGTGGGCGAAACGGCCCGCACCTGAAGCTCGGCGTCGCCGTTGACGGTGGAGACCGCGCGGGAGAATTCGCTCAGCGCCGAGGCGTTGACCAGGTGCACCGCCAGGCCGAGCGCCACGCCGACGGCGATGGCCACGGCGGCGGTGATCGCCCGCATGGGATGGGCGCGCCACTCGCCCAGGATCATCCAGCGCGCGGCCAGGGTCCGGGGCTTGCGGTCAGGATCCATGACGCTCGACCAGGCCCCGGCGGGTCAGGGTCAGGATGCGGTCGGCGGCGCTGGCGGCCACGTCGGAATGGGTGACCAGCAGGGCCGCAGCGCCGGACTGGCGGACCTGGTCGGCGAACAGGGCCAACACCCGCCCGGCAGTCTCCGGGTCGAGGTTGCCCGTGGGTTCGTCGGCGAGTATCAGGCCCGGCCGATGGACCAGGGCCCGGGCGATGGCCACCCGTTGCATCTCCCCGCCCGAAAGCTGGTGGGGGAAGTCCCCCGCCCGCCCCGGCAGGCCCACGGCGTCCAGCATGGCCCCGGCCCGCTCCAGCGCCTGGGCGCCCGGCGCGCGCTGCAGGACCAGCGGCAAGGCCACGTTCTGGGCCAGGGTCAGGTGCGGCAGGATGTGGAAGGCCTGGAACACGAAGCCGATCCGGTCGCGCCGCAGGCCGGTGCGGGCGTCGTCGTCCAGGGTCTCCAGCCCCACGCCGTCGATCGCCACCTGGCCGGCGTCGGCGGTGTCGAGGCCGGCGATCAGGTTGAGCAGGGTGGACTTCCCCACCCCGGACTCCCCCATCACCGCCACGAACTCGCCGGCCGCCAGCTCCAGGTCCAGGCCCTCGAAGAGGATTCGGCCGCCTGGGACCGACTTGGCCAGGGAACGCAGCGACAGGATCGGGGATTCGGCGGCCATCGGCCTATCTAACCCAGCCTAGCGCCCGTAGTCCTCGACGTTTCGCCAGCCGCCCTGGACCGTGAGGCCTTCGCGCCGGATGGCGATCCAGCACCCACCGCCGGGATGGGCGGGACGGTCCTCCTGGCCGATCGCGACGCCCTGGAGATGGGCCATCAGCAGGCGGCCGACCCCGCCGTGCGACACGATGACGACCAGGCCGGGCGCGGTCTGGGCCGCCGCCACGCGACCCACCGCGGCCACGATCCTCGCCTGGGCGTGGGCGGCGGTCTCCCAGCCGCGGACGCTCTCGTATGGCCGGGCGAAGAACTGTTCGACGATCTCCCAGAACTCCGGCGGAGCGACGTAGCCGGTGGCCGCGCGGTCGTTCTCGTGGAGGTCCGGCTCAACCCGCGCGGTCAGGCCCAGGCGTCCGGCCACGATCTCCGCGCCATCCCGCGCCTTCTGCTCTCCGCTGGACCAGACGGCCACGACCGGCGTCGGCCCTCCGGCCAGAATTTTGGCGAAGGCTTCCATCCGCCCGCGGCCGACCTCCGACAAGGGCCACTCGGGCACCGGAACGGCCGGATCGATCACCACCTCGGGATGGGTGACGAAGAGGATCACGCCTCCGCCTCCTCGGCCGGGGCGGGCCGCGCGGGCCGCTTCTGGGCCAGGGCCGCGCAGGAGGCGAAGCCGATGGAGCCTTCTTCGTCATAAAGCCGGCATTCGCCCACCGCCACGCCGTCGGTGGCATCATGATAGGCGCTCTCGAAGCCGATCCACTCGGTGCGCGGCATGCGGTGCAGATAGACGGTGACGTCGGAATTGATGAAGGCCAGACCCTGGTCGGAGGCGTGAGCCGCGGGGCTGGCGAAGTCGGCGGCGACGGCGACACGCTGGAACGGGGTGAGCGGCTCACCCTCGACGATGTCGCGGATCTCGCTCATCCATATGCGCCGCTGGCCGCCCTGGCCGAAGCCGCCGCTGATCGGCCGCGTGGCCCACATGCGGCCCATGGGACCGGCCATGGGGTCCGGCGGCGGGATGTCGGCCGGCTTGGGGGCATCCCACTCCGCCGCCTTCCAGACATTGCCTTCGGGGTTCTCGGTGCGCCGCAGGAACTGGCAGGTCGCCTTGGCCATGCTGACGCCGCCGGAGATGAACTCCGCTTCCGCGACGCGGATACGGCCGCCTTCGCGGATCAGGCGGGTCGTCACCTCGACCGGGTCGAAGCCCGGCAACCGGTACATGTCGACGGTCAGGCGGGCCGGCAGGAAGTCCGGATCGCCATGCTTGCGTTCGAGCTCGAAGCCCAGCAGGCCGACGATGACCCGGCCGTGCAGGGAGTTGGGGTTCCAGGGGCCTCGGCCGGCGGGGGTTGGGACGTAATATTCACCGTCCCGTCTGAAAAAAGGTTCGTTTGTCATGGCGCGGGACCATGACGGATTCCCGGCTGGGGAACTAGACCGCCGCCTCGCGATGAATTGCGGCGTCAAGACCGGCCAGCATTTCGTCCCAGGCCGCGGCGACCTGCGGGGTCCAGTCGGCGCCCAGCATCTCGCGCAGGGTCTCCATCACCGTGCGGAAGAAGGTCGCGAACACGCCGGGCGGCACGCCCAGGTTCTCGTGATTGACGACCTCGGCGCGGATCATGTTGGCGCCGTAAGCGCCGTCGCCGGAAAAGTCGAGCAGGGTCTGGAACACCACGGCCAGCATCTCGCCCCGCGCGGCGCCGGTCTTGTCGCCGATGAACAGCTCGGCCATTTCGGGGTTCTGGGCGAACAGCCGGTCATAGACCGCCGCCGTCGGATCGCCATGGCGTTCAGCGACCTCTTCGAGGCTCCAGGCGATGAGATTCATTTCGTCGGTCATGATTTGCGCGGCTCGTTCTGCTCAGCCTAAGGTCGCGGACCGTGATTTTCAGCCCCGGATCCCCATGCGTTTCTCGTTCCTTGGAAAGTTGGCCGCAGGCGCCATGTTGAGCAGCATGTCCGCCCTCCCCGCCGCCGCTCTGCCCGATCCCAACGACCCCTATGTCTATATGGAGGAGATCGAGGGCGCGCGAGCCATGGAATTCGCCCGCGCCGAGAACGCCCGGTCCCTGCCCCTGCTGCAGGACGACCCGCGCTATTCCAAGCTCTATGCCGACGCCCTGGCCATCGCCACGGCCAAGGACCGCATCCCCGGCCTGGGCTTCGCCGGCGACGGATCCCTGCGCAACTACTGGCAGGACGCCGAGCATGTGCGCGGGATCTGGCGCGCGACCAGCCTGGAGAGCTACCGCACCGGCAAGCCGGAGTGGCGCACCATCCTCGACCTCGACGCCCTGTCGAAGGCCGAGGGCAAGAACTGGGTCTGGAAGGGCGCTGCCTGCCTGGCGCCGGACGACCGCATCTGCCTGGTCTCGCTGTCCGACGGCGGCAAGGACGCCGTCGAGGTCCGCGAGTTCGACGCTCAGACCGGCCAGTTCGTGAAGGACGGCTTCTTCCTGGCGCAGGGCAAGCATCGCCTGGCCTGGGTCGACGCCGACACGCTGGCCGTGGCGACGGAGTGGAACAAGGGCGATGTCACCACCTCGGGCTACCCCTTCATCATCAAGCTGTTGAAGCGCGGTCAGCCGCTCGCCGCGGCTGTCGAGGTGTTCCGTGGCAAGGCCGATGACGGCGGCTATGGCGTTTCGCCCATCGCCTTGCGCGACGCCGACGGCAAGCTGCAGGCGCTGATCGCCTTCCGCCCCCTGGACACCTTCAACGCCGAGCACCACCTGCTCGGCAATTCCGGTCCCCAGAAGCTCCCGGTCCCGCTCAAGTCCTCCATCCAGGGCCTGATCGACGGCCAGATGCTGCTGACCCTGGAGCAGGATTGGACCGAGCACGGCGTGAAGTCGGGCGACCTCCTGGCGCTCGAGCTCGGCAAGCTGAAGACGGACGCGGCCAACACCCATCCGACCCTGGTTCTGCGACCCACCCAGAGCCAGGCCATCGAACAGGTCGCGACCACCCGCAATCGCCTTGTGGTGGCGCTTTACGACAACGTGAAGGGCGGCGTGCTGAGCTTCAAGCACGGGCCCAAGGGCTGGACCTCCACCAAGCTCTCCCTGCCGAAGGATGTCTCGGTAGGCATCGCCTCGGCCTCCGATCGCGACGACAAGCTGCTGCTGGGAGTGGCGAGCTTCCTCATGCCCTCGACCCAGGTCCTGGCCGACGCGGCCAGCGGAACCACCGAGACCCTGCGCACCCTGCCCGCGCGCTTCGACGCCTCCAAGCTTCTGGTCGAACAGCACTGGGCGATCTCGAAGGACGGGACCAAGGTCCCCTATTTCGTGGTCCGTCCGAAGGCCCTGAAGCCGGACGGTTCGGCGCCGACCCTGCTCTACGCCTATGGCGGCTTCCAGGTGTCGCAGACGCCGGGCTACGCCGCCTCAGTGGGCAAGCTGTGGCTGGAGCGCGGCGGGGTCTATGTGATCGCCAACATCCGGGGCGGCGGCGAGTTCGGACCGCGCTGGCACGAGGCCGGGCTGAAGCTCAACCGCATGCGGGTCTATGACGACTTCTTCGCCGTCTCCGAGGACCTGATCGCGCGCAAGATCACCAGCCCCGCCAAGCTCGGCATCATGGGCGGCTCGAACGGCGGCCTGCTGATGGGCGTGGCGCTCACCCTGCGGCCGGAGCTATACAAGGCCGTTGTGGTCCAGGTGCCGCTGTTCGACATGGTCGGCTACACCCACATCGGCGCCGGCGCGTCGTGGGTCGGCGAGTATGGCGACCCCGCCAATCCCGAGGAGCGCAAGGTCATCGACACCTACTCGCCCTACCAGATGCTGGCCAAGGGCAAGCCCTATCCGAAGGTGTTCCTGGAGACCTCGACCAAGGACGACCGGGTCCATCCGGCCCACGCCCGCAAGGCCGCCGCGCGGCTCAAGGAGCTGGGTTACGACTACCTCTATTACGAGAACATCGACGGCGGCCACGCCGCGGCGGCCAATCTCAACGAGACCGCCAAGCGCCAGGCGCTGGAATACACCTATCTCAGCCAGCAGCTGATGGACTGAGGGCGCGCCCGGCGGGTCAATTCAGGCCGCTTCCAGAACCGCCGCGGGTTCGACATTCACCAGCTCGACCCGGGTTCCGGGCGCGGCGTCGGAGATCACCACCTTAGCGCCGAGCTGCTTGCCCAGCGCCTCGACGACGCTGGTTCCCAGGCCGACGCGGACGGCCGCCGACGGCGGCGGCCGTCCGACGCCGTCGTCGGTGACCGACAGGGTCCATCCCGGCTGGGTGAGCCTATAGGCGACGACCACCGCCCCATCGCGGTCGACAGGAAAGGCGTGCTTCAGGGCATTGATCACCAGCTCAGTGACGATCAGGCCCAGACTGACCGCTTCCTGCGAACTGACCGTGGCCTCGTCGGCGCGCACGTCCAGGGTCACAGGCCGGGACTCGCGGATCATCGACGACGCGAGGCTCTCGCACAGCTTGGTGAGATAGGGCCTGACCTCGACATTACCGAGGCTCGCCTGCAGATGCTGCTGGACGGCGGCCACCGACATGACGCGGTCATGAGCGTCGCGCAGGTGCTGGCGGGTCTCCTCGGACTTCACGGTCCGGGCCTTGAGCAGCAGCACGCTGGCGATGATCTGCAGGCTGTTGGCGACCCGGTGCTGCATTTCCTGCAGCAGCACCTCGCGTTCCCGCAGCAGCGTGTCCTTCTCCAGCAGCAGCGCCACGTTCAGGTGTTCCACGCGCCGGAGGTCGGTGACGTCGTGGACGACCATCAGCACACGGTGGCGCTCGGCGCCCACATAGTTCAGGTTCTGGACATTGACGACCAGCCGGCGCGGCGGAACACCCTCTCGGACGAGATCGGTCTCGTAGTCGGCCAGGTCGGGGCCATCGGCCAGCGCGTTGGCCAGCAGGACGTGGAGCTGGGCGATGTCCCACTCGCCCTCGCCCAGGTCGGCCAGGGTGGAACCCTCGGCGCCGGAGGCCAGGATTTCGAACACCGTGCAGAAGGAGGGACTGGCATGCACCACCAGTCCGGCTCCGTCGAACAACAGCAGCGGCACAGGCGAGGTGTCGATCAGCGCGCCGGCCAGGCTCACGGCGCCGATCATCCGATTGTAGGCTTCGGCCACGTGGGCCTCCAGGGCGGCCTCGGGCTCGCGGAGCGAGCGCCCGTCTCCATGACCGCCACGGCCACCCTAGCACGCGGCGACGCCCATCCCGGTGCCTATTCGGACCGGGCCCCAGGACCGGGATGGGTCTCGACGCTGTGGGCCCTGCTGGAGGCGACCCAGGACCCCGAGGTCAAGGCCGAGCTGATGGCAAACACCGAAGCCGCCGCCGCCCGCAGCGCCTTCGGCATCCCGACCCTCTTCGTCGGCGAGGAGATGTTCTTCGGTAGGGAACGCCTGGGCCAGGTGGAAAAAGAACTGGCGAGCTAGAGGGGGCCTGCAACCCGCTCCGTCACGTCGCCGAAGAGGGCGACGCGCCACCTCCCCATGGTCGCGCTGCGCGCTGGCGGAGGATTTGAGTCAGGTGTTTTCCAATACGCCGGGAATAGTTGAAGGCCACCGCGGCCAAGAGCTCGCCTGGAGCGGAAGTTCCTGCGACGTTCCATCGCCAGCATTGGAGTCTTCGTGGGTCCGAGTCTTCCACGACCCAGGGTCATCTACAGTCCGAAATCCGGCCTTCGGACGCACCGTAGGTTTCGGAAAAATGAGCGAATTTCCGAATAACGCGGACATTTGGGCCCATTGCCTGTAGATAACTTGTCACACATCGAGGTCTGTGGATTCTCGCGCCGGTCGCTTGCCCACCGGCGCCGCACCTATTCCACAGGCTCGCCCCCAGATAAGGAGCCGCCCCCATGGCCACCCGCGATGCTTTCATCCGAGCCGTCTTCACTGTGGCGCGTCATGACGACAAGTGGGCGGTCGAGCACGAGGGCCAGTACTTCGATCACTCCATCGACAAGGAAGAGGCCAAGGCGGCCGCCAATCGGCGCGCGCGCGCCGCGCAGGACGCCGGCCGGCCGTGCCAGGTCCGCGTGACCGGCGAGCACGGCTTCTTCGCCGCCGCCTGAACCGCAACCTTCAACCGAGACCAGCCCGATGAGCGAGACCATGAGCCAAGACGTTCCCCTTCAGCGCCCCGCCTTCGTGGCGCCGAAGTCGATGGCCGAGACCTTCCGCAAGGCCATCGAGGCCGCGGAGCTGGCGGGCACGGCTCGTGACGCCATGACCCTGCGCCTGACCCTGCGCGACGCCTCCAACATCCGCCGCGACAACCGCATCGCTGTCGAGGACCTGAGCTTCGCGGGCGGCGAGATGCGCCTGCTGCAGGTCAAGGTCGTCACCGGCGGCGTCGACGTCAGCATGCTGGACTTGGGCGCCTAACGCCGCGATTGACCGCGAGGCCGCCGATATCTCCTCCTCTCCACCCGTCTTCCGGGGGGAGAGGGTAGGGTGAGAGGGGCTTCGCCGTCGCACCGAGTTGGCGGGTAGACCGCAGAGCGCCGCTTCGCGCCGCGTCCCCTCACCCTACCCTCTCCCCTCGAAAGGGGCGAGGAGGAGAATTCCCCACAATAGGCCCGACTTAACGCACCCGCGGCGGGACGACGTCAGCGAAGGCGGCGAAGCCTTTCCAGGCGGGCTCCACCGGCGGCGTGTCGGCCTTGGGCATGTAGATCGACGGCTCGACGATCTGCAGCGACGGGATGTAGCGCGGGCAGTTGGGGAAGATGTCGGCGGGCCTGACGCTGATCAGAAGCTGGGCGCCGGGAATGGCGGCGATGCGCGGATCATCCCTTAAGACCCTGGCCGTCCCGTTGACCCGCAGGCGTTGCGGCTTCTCGCCCATGGCGATGAACAGCAGGCCGACATTGGGGTTGGCGGCGATGTTGCCCAGGCTCTTGAACATGCCGTTGCCGTCATAGTCCGGGAAGATCAGCTCGTCCGGCGCGACGACCTGGGCGAAGCCCGGGGGGCCGCCCTTGAACGAGCAGTCGGGCCGGCCCTCGGCGTCGGCCGTGGCCAGGAAGAAGAAGCTCTGGGCGGCCACGAACACGCCGTCGGCCTCGTTGAACTCGGTCCGGCGCAGGGTCGCCTCCAGGCGGTCGGCCAGGGCGCGGCTTCCGAAGGCGTCCTGAAGGTCGCGATTGCCTTGATGGTACATGATATCCTCCCCTCACCGGCTTTCCGGCATCCTACGCCCGTTGGCCCGCAGGGCGAACGCCTGTAACAATCCCCCGTTTTCGTGACGGGGGTCGCCCATGGAACTTGATGCTGTCGGCGGCGCGGCCACGGGCGGCCTGATCGGAGCGGCGATCGAAAGGCCGACCGGCCAGGCCGGCGAACACTCCAAGGTCTGCAGCGACTGCGGCGCGGAGGTTTCCGGCCGGTTCTGCCAGAACTGCGGCCAGCCGACCCACGTCCACCGCACCCTGCTGCACCTGGGCGAGGAGCTGCTGCACGGCGTGATGCACTTCGACAGCCGTATCTGGCGCACCCTGCCGCTGCTGGTCTTCAATCCCGGCAAGCTGACCCGCGAGTGGGTGCACGGCAAACGCACGCGCTATGTCTCACCCCTGGCCATGTTCCTGTTCACCGTCTTCGTGATGTTCATGCTGCTGAGCTTCATGCCGGTGAAGGCGGAGCTGCCGGTCGACGTAGCGATCCAGAGGACGGCCATGGCCAATCGTGTGGCGGCCGACAAGAAGAGCCTGGCCGAGGCCGAGGCGGCCCTGGCGGCGGCGCCGCAGAGCGACGATGAGGCCGCGGCCGACAGGCGCAAGGACCTGGAAGGCGCCGTCGCCGACGCCCGCGAGCTGGTGGCCGACACCGAGGAGGCGGTCGCCCTGATGGACAAGACGCCGCTCTCGGTGGTCGGCGGCCGGGGCTGGGAGGAAGAGGTGCGGGCTAAGGCCCTGTCGGGCGAGTTCAAGGCCAACACGGGCAACAAGAAGCTCGACGAGAAGCTGAACAAGAAGGCTCAGAACCCGGCCCTGGCGCTCTACAAGATCCAGCAGACCTTCTACAAATTCTCCTTCCTGCTGGTGCCGATCTCCCTGCCCTTCGTGGCGCTGCTGTTCCTGTGGAAGCGCGGCTTCACCTTCTACGACCACGGGGTGTTCGTGCTGTATTCGCTGGCCTTCATGGCGATGCTGAGCATGGCCGCCGCCGCGGCGATGCGCTGGGGCGGATCGGCCGGCGCCTCGGCGGTGGCGCTGGGCGTGCCGTTCATCATCCCGGCGCACATGTTCGCCCAGGTGAAGGGCGCATACAGCCTGCGGACCTTCTCGGCCCTGTGGCGCACCTTCATGCTGCTGAACTTCTGCGCCGTGGCGCTCAGCCTGTTCCTGCTGGCGGTGATCATGCTGGGCTTCACCGGTTGATGGCGGCGGAATGGGGCTTTGGCGCCACACAGGCGCGGCCCGGTCCCCAGCCCTAGAGAGGGCCGTCAAAACCCCTGCCGCAACAAAGCCTTGCAGGCGTAATCGACAGCACAAAAATCGCTTCACGGACGATTTTTCGGCGTGACGCGTGGCGCGTGATCAAGCTGGACAGCCCCCGTCGCAGCAGGATTACCTCGCGTCACACAACACCCATGCCGTGCGGCCGCAAGGCTGCGCCGAGACAAGGGTGAACGAGGGAGAAGACGTCCATGGCGTACAACCGCGCGCGCGCGGCGGCTCAGGCGAGCCTGCTTGCGATCATCATGGCCATGCCGGCAAGCGCCGCCATGGCCCAAACCGAACTCGACGAACTGGTGGTCACCGCGCGGAAACGCGACGAGGCCCTGATCGACGTCCCGTTCTCGATCAACGCCCTCAGCGAAAGCAAGATGCGCGAGCGCGGCGCGACCAATATCGAGGACCTGTCGCGCAACATCGCCGGCTTCACGGTGCAGAACCTCGGCCCCGGCCAGAGCCAGGTGGCCATCCGCGGCATCTCCGCGGGCCAGATCGTCCGCGACCAGCCGGGCGTGAAGGAGCAGGTCGGCGTCTATCTCGACGAATCCGTGATCTCGATGTCGCTGTTCACCCCGGACATCGACCTGTTCGACCTGAACCGGGTCGAGGTGCTGCGCGGGCCGCAAGGTACCCTCTACGGCTCGGGCTCGCTGTCGGGCACGGTGCGCTACATCACCAACCAGCCTAATACCGAGGGCGTCGAGGGGTCGATCGAGGCCACGGTCAATTCGGTCGCCGACGGCGAGATGGGCGGCGACCTGAAGGGCGTCATCAACCTGCCCCTGGGTGACACCGCGGCCTTGCGGATCGCGGCCTATACGACCAAGTTCCCGGGCTTCATCGACGCCGTCCAACCGGGCGGGCGAGTAAACGAGGACGTCAACGGCGGCACGCGCACCGGCATCCGGGCCAGCCTGCTGTTCCGGCCGACCGACAACCTGACGATCACGCCGCGCATCCTCTACCAGACCATCGACGTGGACGGCTTCAACCGCGTCGACGTGTTCAACATCCTGGGCAACCAGTACACCACCACCCGTCCGGCGGTGACCCTGGGCGACCTGCAGCAGTTCACCCAGCTCACCGAGAAGTTCACCGACGACTTCCTGCTGGGCGACCTGACCATCCAGTACGAGATGGGCGACCTCGCCCTGACCTCGATCTCCAGCTACAGCGACCGCGAGGTCCTGGTGCTGCGCGACGCGACGGCCCTGACCGGCTCGATCACCGGCGGCTCGATCGGCCTATCGCCGGCCGTCTACACCCTGAACGCGCCGCTGGCCGACACCACCGACCTCAAGTCCTTCACCCAGGAAGTCCGCCTGGGTTCGAACGACGACGGCCCCTTCCAGTGGGTGGTCGGCGTCTTCTATTCCGACGTGGACCGCGACTACGCCCAGGTGCTGGACGTGCGCGGCTTCCAGGCCCTGACCGGCATCCCGACCGCCGGCGCGCGGGCCCCGGTGGACGCGCTCTACTTCTCCACCGTGCCCTACACCCAGACCCAGTACGCGGTGTTCGGCGAAGGCACCTGGGAGCTCAGCGAGCGCTTGGACGTCACCGCGGGCCTGCGCTACGCCAGCTATGAGGAAAACCGGGTCCTGACCTTCGACGGCATCTTCGCCGACACCACCATCGGCGTGCCGGGCGGCACAGAGGCCGACGACTTCGCCCCGCGGGTCATCGTCTCCTACAAGGCCACCGACAACGTCACCGTCAACGCCCAGGCCTCCAAGGGCTTCCGGCTGGGCGGCATCAACGACCCGCTGAACCGGCCCCTCTGCAGCGCCTCCGACTTCGCCACGTTCAACGCGCTCTCCAAGCCCAGCTTCGACAACGAGACGGTGTGGAACTACGAAGCCGGCCTGAAGGCCCGGCTGGCGGAAGGGCGCGGCTCGCTGACCCTGGCGGCCTTCTACGCGGACATCGAGAACCTGCAGGCGACCCTCGACGCCGGCAGTTGCTCGTCGCGAGTCATCGTCAACGTGCCGAAGGCCAAGTCCAGCGGCGTCGAGGCCGAGTTCTCCATGCGGCTCAGCGACAATTTCGACGTCGCCGCCTCGGCCTCGTGGAACAGCGCCGAGCTGACCTCCAGCGTACGTGACGCGACCGGCTCGCCGATCCAGGGCCTGCGCGACGGCAACCGCCTGCCGACGGTGCCGGAGTTCCAGGCCGCCTTCAGCATCAACTATCTCCGCGAAATGGAGAACGGCTTCACCGCGTACAGCAACCTGACCTGGCAGTATGTGGGCGACCGCATCACCCAGATCTCGGACCAGGAGAACGATCCGCGGACCGTCAGCCTGTTCACCAACATCGGGGCGACCACGGTCTCGTCCCTTTCCTTCCCGCTGGAGCTGCCTGCCTATGACGTGGCCAACCTGCGGGTCGGCGTGCGCAACGAGAGCTGGGACGCGACGCTGTTCGTCAACAACCTGACCGATGAACGGGCCAAGCTCTCCATCGACCGAGAGCGCGGCCTGCGGGCCCGCTACGGCTACCAGACCAACCAGCCGCGCACCGTGGGCGTCACCGTGCGGAAGAGCTTCTAGGGGATTTTCCTCCCCCGTTTACGGGGGCGGGGGAGGAAGAAGCTCTCTAGAAGAACTGGGCGAGGTTGCGGCGGATCCGTTCCAGGACGGGTTCTTCGCCGACCGGGGGCTCGAACTTGAGGCCGGTGATGGTCTCGAAGGCGCGGATATAGACCGCCGAGGTCTCCAGGATCATCTCCGCCGGAATTTCCGGAATGGGGTCGTTGTAGGGATCGCAGCGCTCCGCCACCCAGGCGCGGACGAAGTCCTTGTCGAAGCTGTCGGGCCGCTGGCCGGCGGCGAAGCGTTGGGCATACGTGTCGGCGATCCAGTAGCGGCTGGAGTCCGGCGTGTGGATCTCGTCGGCCAGGATGATGGTCCCGTCGGCGTCGGTCCCGAACTCGTACTTGGTGTCGACCAGGATCAGGCCGCGCTTGGCGGCGATCTGCTGGCCGCGCGCGAACAGAGCCAGGGCATAGGCGGCGAGCCGGTCCCACTGGGGCCGGGTCAGCAGCCCCTGCTGGACGATCTCCTCCGGCGTCAGCGGCAGGTCGTGGCCGCCGTCGAACGCCTTCGAGGTGGGGGTGATGATCGGGGTGGGCAGCTTCTGATTGTCGGCCAGGCCGTCGGGGAAGACGTGGCCGTACATCTCGCGCTGGCCCTGCTTGTAGAGCGTCAGGATCGAGGTTCCGGTCGTGCCGGCCAGGTAGTCGCGCACCACGATCTCGACCGGCAGGATGTCGAGCCGCTGGCCCACCACCACATTGGGATCGGGATAGCTGAGCACGTGGTTGGGACAGATGTCGGCGGTGTTCTCGAACCAGAACCGCGCGGTCTGGGTCAGGACCTGGCCCTTGTAGGGGATCGCCGCCAGGATCGCGTCGAAGGCGCTCAGCCGGTCCGAGGCGATGATGATCCGCCGCCCGTCCGGCAGGTCGTAATTATCCCGCACCTTGCCGAAATAGGCGTTGGGCAACTCGGGGATGACGGCGTCGCGAAGGACGTGGCGCAGGGGCGAGGAATCCATGGCGCGAGCTTATCGTCCGGGGCAGCCTCCGCGCCAAGCCCTACCTGCCAGGGCGACCGCCATCCTAGCCGGCGGGGCCGGCGCCGCTGAAGGTCTGCATCAGGCGGAAGACGGCGGGCAGCAGCAGCACGCCCAACAGGCAGGGGAAGATGAACAGGATCAACGGCAGGGTCAGCTTGACCGGCAGGGCCAGGGCTTTCTCCTCGGCCCGCAGCATCCGCTTCTGGCGCATGTCGTTGGAGAAGATGCTCAGCGTCTCGCCCAGGCTGGTGCCCATGTCCTCGGCCTGACGCAGCATGGTGGCGAGCGCGCGGGCGTCGTCGATGCCCAGGCGGTCGGCGAAGGTCGACCAGGCGTCCTTGCGCGACTTGCCGGCCCGCAGCTCCAGGGTCAGCATCCGCAGGTGGATGGTCAGGCGCGGATAGCGCCGCGCGAGCTCCTCGCAGACCCGCGACACCGCCGCGTCGAGGGACAGACCCGCCTCCACCGAGGCGACCAGCAGGTCCAGCAGGTCGGGGAAGCCGTCGGTATATTCCAGCTCCCGGTCCTTCTGGCGCATGGCCAGCACCCGGTCGGGGCCGAGCAGGGCGATCAGCGCCAGGGTCATGGCCAGCGTGATGGGCCCCATGCCGCCGCCCTTCAGTGCGAAGGGCAGCAGTAGGACCGTGCCGATGGTGGCCAGGGCCAGGGAGATGGCCCGGGCGCCCAGATAGTAGACGGCCGCGTCGCGGTTGAAGAAGCCGGCGCGCATCAGGCGCATCCGCACGTCGGAGACCTTGGACGGGTCGCTGACCGCGGCCTGCTGGCCCAGGCGTTTCAGGCCCGCGACGGCGTGACCGAAGATCCGCACCTCGCCGCGCGCGGCGATCGGGTTGTCGCCGCCGCCGGGGGCCGTGAAGCGGGCGCGGCGCTGGGAGCGCACCCTCGCCTCCCCCACCAGGACCACGGCTCCGCCGATGGCGGCCACGGAGAGCAGGACCACGGCGAGGCCGGTGACGAGATTCTGAAGCTGAACGGGGTCCATCACATCAGATCCGCATGGCGACCATCTTGCGCATGATCAGGTTGCCGATAACGATCCAGACAGCGAAGCCGCCCAGGCCCATCTGGATGAACGGCTCGTGGATCACTTCGCCGTAGAAGTCGGGCGCCATGATGGTGATGGCGCCGGCGGCGACCAGCGGCGCGGAGCTGAGGATGGTGGCCGAGACCCGCCCCTCGGACGAGGCGGCCTTGATCTTCAGCCGCATCCGCTGGCGTTCGCGCACGGTGTTGGCGTTGAGTTTCAAGAGGCCGGTCAGGTTGCCGCCGGCCCGCTCCTGCAGGCGCACCGTGGCCGCGAACAGGTCGACGTCGGGATGCTGGCAGCGCAGCGACATCCGCTCGACCGCCTGCTCCAGGGTGGCGCCATAGGCGATCTCGTCGGCGGCCATGCCGAATTCCGAGCCGATAGGATCGGCCATTTCGCGTCCGACCAGGGCGATGGCGGTGGGCACCGGGTGACCGGCCTCCAGGCTGCGGACAATGATCTCCAGGCCCTGAGGGAGCTGATTGCCCAGCGCCTTAGCGCGGCGGGCGGCCATGAACTTGAGATAGAAGATCGGTGCGCCCACGGCGGCGATCACCGCGGCGATGGGCACGGCGACAATCGTTTTGGCGACCAGGAAGCCCAGGCCTCCGCCGACCACGGCGGCGCCCGTGATCGCCAGCAGCCAGCGGCGGGCGTCATAGGGCACGCCCGAGCGGACGATCAGGGCGCTGAGCCAGGCCCAGCCGCCCTTGGCGTCTCCGGCGGCGTTGAGGCCGCGCTGCTTGCGCAGCTCGACCACAAGTTCGGCGATGCCGTTGGTGCGTTCGGCCAGGACCAGGCGGCGGTTCACCTTGCGCTTCTGCTGGGCCGTTCGGCCGAGGCCGATGGCCGCCTGGGCCGCGGCGAACACCGCGGCGAACACCAGGATCAGATAGACGGTGGAGACATCGACCGGCATCAGGCGAGCGCCCGGGACGGGTCGAAGTGGGCGACGTCATAGGCGATGCCCCGGCGCATCATCTCGTCCAGGCACTTGGGGCGCAGGCCGGTGGCGCGGAACTCGCCGTGCACCGCGCCGTCGGCGGTGGTGTGGCTGCGATGGAAGGCGAAGATCTCCTGCATCTGGACCACCTGGCCCTCCATGCCGGTGATCTCGGTGACGCTCATCACCTTCCGCTTGCCGTCCGACAGGCGCATCACCTGGACGATCATGCCGATGGCCGAGGCGATCTGGCCGCGCATGCTTTCCGGGGTCAGGCGCATGCCCGACATGGCCACCATCTGCTCCAGGCGGGTGATGGCGTCGCGCGGGGTGTTGGCGTGGATAGTGGCCATCGAGCCTTCGTGGCCGGTGTTCATGGCCTGGAGCATGTCGAAGGCTTCCTCGCCGCGAACCTCACCCAGGATCACGCGATCGGGCCGCATCCGCAGGGCGTTCTTGACCAGCTCGCGCTGGCGGATCTCGCCCTTGCCTTCGATGTTCGGCGGCCGGGTCTCCATGCGCACGACGTGGGGCTGCTGCATCTGCAGCTCGGCGGCGTCCTCGATGGTGATCAGGCGCTCGCCGTGGCTGATGGCGGCGGACAGCGCATTGAGCATGGTGGTCTTGCCCGAGCCGGTGCCGCCTGAGATCACGGTCGAGACGCGCGCCTTGATCGCCCCGTGCAGGAAGTCGGCGACGCACTGGGGCATGGCGCCCACATCGACCAGCTTCTCCAGGGTGTATGGCTTCTTGGAGAACTTCCGGATCGAGACGCAGGCGCCGTCGATGGCGACGGGGGCGATGGCGGCGTTGACGCGGCTGCCGTCGGGCAGGCGGGCGTCGACCATGGGCTGGCTCTCGTCGATGCGGCGGCCAACGCCGGCGACGATGCGGTTGACGATGCGCAGCAGGTGGTCGTTGTCGCGGAACCTGACCGGGGTCGGCTCAAGCTCCCCGCGCCGCTCGACATAGACCTGGAATGGGCCGTTGATCAGGATGTCGTTGACGGTGTCGTCCTTGAGCAGCGGCTCGATGGGACCAAGGCCGACCATCTCGTCGTGCACCGAGGCGCCCAGCTCTTCCAGTTCGTTGGTGTTGAGCACCAGGCGCTCGTCGCGGGCGAAGTCGGCGACCAGGGACATCACCTGGCGGCGCAGCTCGCCGTCGGCCAGCTTCTCCAGCTTGGAGAGGTCGAGCTCCTCGATCAGCCGAGCGTGAATCTTCATCTTCACGTCCAGCATCTTGTTTTCCGACACCCGCTGGGCGGAGGGCTCGACCTGCGGCTGGTGGCGGGAGGGCGCAGCCTCCGACGGGCGCGGCGGTTCTGCGTCGTCGACCGGGACCGGCGCGGCGGGGCGGGTGAGGTTGAAACGGCCCATCAGGCGGCCCTCCGGGACCAGCCGGCGCGCCGATCGGCGACGCCCAGCACGCGGTCGATCAGGACCGCAACATCGCGCACGATCTTGGACTTGGGCCGATACTGACTGATCGGGCCGCCCAGGTTGACGGAGGCCGCGGCGGCCTCCCAGTCGGAACTGATGCTGGCTTCGGTCTTGCGTTCCAGCGCCCGCTCAGCCTCCGCCGTCGAGGGCGTGGGCCCGAACATGCGGCTGGCCAGGCGGTTCAGCACGATGCGGGTCTTGCGGCCCACCGGCAGGGCGGTCTCGATCTCTTCCGACAGCGCGCGCGCAGCCAGCAGCGCCGGCACGGTGAGCTCGGAGATCACCAGCACCTCGTCGGCGCCGGACAAGACCTCCAGGGTCCAGGGCCTGCGATGGCGCGGCATGTCGATGATCACGAACTCATAGGCCTCGCAGGCGATCTCCAGGATGCGCAGCACGGCCTCCTTGGACACCTGGTCGAAGGCCAGCGGATCGCGTGGACAGGCCAGCAGATCGAAGCCCTTGGAGATCGGCGTGGTGAAGGCCGCGAGCAGGGCCGCGTCCATCCGCTCGGCCGCGGGGCCGAACTGGGCCAGGCCCATGGCCGGGGCCGCGGCGAGATAGGCCGAGGCCGCGCCATCGGCCAAGTGCAGGTCGATCAGGCAAACCCCGTGCTCCTTGGTGGTGCGGCCGGCCAGGGCGTTGGCGATCTCGATCGCGATCGTGGTGGCGCCGGCGCCGCCGACCGCGCCCAGCACGGCCCAGCACCGCGACCCCTGTCCACTAGACCCGGCCGGCTCCGACGCCGCCCCGTCCAGCAGACTGTAGATGGCTGCCTGCAGCTGCTCGTCGGTGAATGGGGCCTCCAGGACGTCGGCGTGCTTCATCCGCATGACCGCCCGGGCCAGGCCGGTCGCCAAGCGCTGGCCGACCATCAGGGTCGGCGGCGGCGCGCCCATCGCCGCGAGGGCGACGATGGCCTCGCCCAGGGCGCCGGAATCGACGGCGTCGGCGTCGATCAGCACCAGGTCGACGGTCGCCGGTTGCAGGTCGGCCAGGCGCTCAAGGTCGGCCAACTCGAAGGCGGCGCCGAACAGCGGCCCGCGGGCCAGGGGCGCCAGACTCGTCCCTATGGCCAGGACGCGACGGCCAAGCAGGCTCCAATGGGTCATTGCGGAGGGCTCGCTGCGCGCTGCATGGGGTTCATCCGCGAGGCGACTTGCCGCTGACCGGCGCGGCCATAGGCTGGTCGAGGGATTTGCCGTCCAGGATCAGGTCGATGGCGCTGGCTTCCTGGCCCATGAACGGATCGGGTTGGTTGGAGGGCGCGAGGTCGGCGGCGGTGGCGAGACGCGGCGTGACGATGATCACCAGCTCGGTTTCGGCGCGCCGCCAGCGCGACGAGCGGAACAGGGCGCCGAGGATCGGCACCTCGCCGACGCCGGGAAGCTGGCGGACTTGGTTGACGTAGTCCTGCTGGAACAGACCCGCGATGGCGAAGGCCTCGCCGTCTTTCAGCTCGATGGTGGTCTCGCTGCGGCGGACCACCAGGCTGGGGATCTCGAAGCCCTGGATGCGCAGGTTGTTGTTGTGATCGAGCTGGCTGACCTCGGGGGCCACCTGCATCCGGATCAGGCCGTTGTCCTGCACCGTCGGCTGAAAGCCGAGCTTCACGCCGAACTCGCGAAACTCGATCGTGACGCTGTCGCGGCCCGACGGCACCGGGAACGGGAATTCACCGCCGGCCAGGAAACTGGCCTTCTGGCCCGACAGCGCCACCAGGTTCGGCCGGGCGAGGGTGCGGATCACGCCCTTCTCCTCCAGGGCGGCCAGGGTCACGTCGATGCTGGCCGTCCCGATCGAGCCGGAGAGCCGCAGCGCGCCCTGCGGCGCGGTGTTGCCGATCAGGCCCGTGCCGGTGGCGAGCGCGAAGGTTGAGTTGTTGGCCGCGGTGATGTTGAAGCCGACGTCCTTCAGGGCCGCGCGGCTGGCCTCCAGGATGCGCACCTCCAGCATGACCTGCTGGGAGGCGCGCACGGTGAGCGCGCTGGTCACCGCCTCGGGCGCGAACCGGTCGGCTAGGGTCTTGGCGCGGCCGGCGGCGGCGGTGGTGGAGACCTCGCCGGTCAGCAGCAGCCCCTCGCCGAGGTTGCGGACGCGCACCCGTTCGCCGGGCAGGGCGGCGGTCAGGTCGGCCTCCAGGGCCTCGGCGTCATAACCGACGCGGACGTCGATGACTTCCTGGAGCAGGCCGCTGCCGCCGTAGATCAGCAGGTTCGTGGAACCCAGCTCCTTGCCGCGCACATAGAAGCTGCGGTCCGTCGTGGCGACGATCTGGGCGGTCTCGGGCTGGGCCACCACGATGCGGGAGGCCGGACTGTCCAGTCGGAAGGACAGCGACTTGTTCTTCGGCACATTGATCACCCGGCTACGGGCGGACTCGCTGATGAACGACTCCGCGGCCGGAGCGGGCGCGGCAGTCAGGGTCGCGATCACGGCGCAGAGCGCGCCGGCGGCCAGCGGCTTGGGTCGCGAGGCGAACATCAGACGCCCTCTCCTTCAACAACCTGGATGACGGGGCGCGGCGCGCTCCCGGGCGCGGCGCGGCGCGGCCGGGGCGGCCCCGCGGCGATGCTGACGGCCGGCCCTCCCACCACATCGTGGGCGGACAGGGGCGTCAGGGCCTCGAGTTCGGCCTGACCCGAAGCGCGCAGGGCCAGGGACAACTGACCGAGGTCGGCGGCCACGGCCAGTTTCTGGGCGTCCTTGACGCTCACCTCGAGGGTGGCGGTGCTAGGGCTCGCCGGCTTGTTGGAGGTGGGGTCGGCGTTGAGGTCCACGCCGAGGACACGGCTGTTCTGCAGCACCACTTCGGACTGCAGGACCTTCTTGCTGTCGTCGGTCGAAAGATCGCGCATGAGCACGACATCGACACGGTCGCCCGGCAGGGCATGGCCGCCGACGCCGGAGACATCGGTGACCTTGATCGTATAGGCGCGCATCCCCGCGCCGATCTCGGCGGCGACAGACTTGCGCGCGCCGGGCCCGGACAGCTTGGCCGGCAGCACGGGTTCGCGCGCGGCGATGGGGGTCAGCGCCACCGGAGCGCCGCCGTGGTCCTGGGCCAACACCTGGGCGACAGCGGTGAAGGCGCCGGCCGGCGCCGCGTTCCTGGGCACCCGCACCACGGTGAGATGGGCAGCGTCGAGCCGTTCGCCGTATTTGATGTCGCGGGAGGCCACCACCACGGCGACGGCGTTGGCCGCCGGCGAGTTGCTCGCCTGGGCGACATTGGCGTTGGCCGGCAGCATCACCTTGGCGACCAGCAGGGCCCCGAGACCGAGGGCGGCCGAGGCGCCCAAACTCGCGATCGTCACAACCCGCATCGGCCCGCCCCTGGATGCCTCGTACATTCAGAGGGTTAGCAGGACAGCGATTGCGATAACCTCAACGAAGTAAGTAAACGTTCATAAAGGTTAACACCGCCAGTTCCGCCCGGTCCGGCGACGTGGAAAACCGTTGGTCCGCGGCGAAGACAAATCCCCGGCTCGCTCGTATGATCGAGACAATCGGGAGACCTCCACATGCAACGCCTCGTCCTCGCCGCCGCGATCGCAGCCCTCGCCGCCACCCCGGCCCTCGCCGCGCTCAAGGAAGGCGCCAAGGCGCCGGACTTCACCGCCTCGGGCTACAAGGCCGGCAAGCCGATCACCTTCTCCCTGGCCGAGGCGCGCAAGAAGGGGCCAGTGGTGCTCTACTTCTTCCCGGCCGCCGACACCGCCGGGTGCAACCTGGAAGCCCGGCTGTTCGCCGAGGCCACGGACGGCTTCAAGGCCCAGGGCGCGACGGTGATTGGGGTCACATCGGGCAATCTGGACAAGCTCGCCGCCTTCTCCGCTGACACCGAGAAGTGCTCGGGCAAGTTCCCGGTCGCCGCCGACCCCAACGCGGTGATCGCGGGCCAGTACGACTCCAAGCTGGCGATCAGGCCAGGCCTGTCGGACCGCACGTCGTACGTGATCTCCCCCTCGGGCGAGGTGGTGCACGCCTATTCCAACCTGAACGCCAATGATCACGTCAACGAGACGATGGCCGCGGTGAAGGCCTGGCGGGTGAAGCATCCCAAGCGATAGGCCCCTAAGCCTATCGTCCCCGCGAAGGCGGGGAACCAGCGCCCCGCTCCACGGCGTGGAAGAAACGAAAAAGGCCTGGGTCCCCGCTTTCGCGGGGATGAACGGAGTGGGCGGCGGGTCTAGCGGCGAAATCCCTTGCTCAAACAGCGGTTTTCCCGTACTAGCGCGCCTCTTCACGGAAGGCGGTCTCAAGCCGGAACGCGAATGGGTCGGGAAACTCCCGGTCGCCGCGCCTGAGATCCATCGTTTCCGACGGTCACCCGCCGCCGGACGCGCCGCCCTCCAAATGGGAAAAGGAAACCATGGCGCTCTACGAGCACGTCGTCATCTCGCGGCAGGATATTTCGCCGCAACAGGCCGAAGCCCTCAACGACACCCTGAAGCACCTGATCGAAGAAGGCGGCGGATCCGTCGCCAAGATCGAGTACTGGGGCCTTCGCAACCTCACCTACCGCATCAAGAAGAACCGCAAGGGCCACTACTCCCTGCTCTCCATCGACGCGCCCGCCGCGGCGGTGAAGGAGATGGAGCGCCAGCTGTCGTTGAACGAAGACGTCCTGCGCCACCTGACCGTCCGCGTCGACGAACTCGACCTGGAGCTTTCGCCGGTTCTCGCCCGTCGCGACCGCGATCGTGAGCGCGAACCGCGCCGCGACGACTTCGGTTCGAAAGACGGTGGCTTTGTTCCGAAAGAAGGGGGCTTCTGATGTCCGACGAAACCGCAACGGCCCCCGCGGCCGCCGGCGCCGCGCGCCGTCCGTTCTTCCGCCGCCGCAAGGTCTGCCCGTTCTCCGGCGCCAGCGCTCCGAAGATCGACTACAAGGACGTGAAGCTGCTGCAGCGTTACGTCTCCGAGCGCGGCAAGATCGTGCCCTCGCGCATCACCGCGGTGTCGGCCAAGAAGCAACGCGAACTGGCCAAGGCCATCAAGCGCGCCCGCTTCCTCGCCCTCCTCCCCTATGTCGTGAAGTAAGGGAGCCAGGCACATGAAAGTCATTCTGCTCGAACGAGTCGAAGGCCGTGGCGGGCTGGGCGACGAAGTCACCGTCAAGGACGGCTACGCGCGCAACTACCTGCTGCCCCGCCACAAGGCGCTTCGCGCCACCAGCGCCAACAAGAAGGTCTTCGACGCCCAACGCGCCGAGATCGAGGCGCGCAACCTGAAGACCAAGGAACAGGCCGCCAAGTCCGGGGATTCCCTGGACGGCACGTCCTACATCCTGATCCGGCAAGCGGGCGAAACCGGTCAACTGTACGGCTCGGTCTCGGGTCGCGACGTGGCCGACATCGTCAACGCCGCCGGCGGCAAGATCGACCGGTCGATGGTCTCCCTCGACAAGCCGATCAAGACCCTGGGCGTCCACCCGGTGAAGGTCCGCCTGCACGCCGAAGTGGCCGTGACGGTGACCATCAACATCGCCCGCAGCCAGGACGAGGCCGAGCGCCAAGCCCGCGGCGAGAACGTCATCACCTCGCAGTTCGAGGAAGACCGGATCGCCGACGAGGAAGCCGCCGCCGACATGGCGGCCGGCGGAGCCGGTTCTCACGAAGTCGATTTCGGCGCCGACCACTAAGGCCCGTCTTCGAGACCTTCGACAGCGGCGCGGAACCCACCGGTTCCGCGCCGTTTTCTTTGGGCGGAACGGATACTCGCCCGTAGATGCCGAGTAACTGAGCAGCTACACATCGCGTTTGTGCAATTTTGTGACAGTTTTGCCATACCGGCTGGCGACAAACGCCAGTAGCTTCAAACCCCTAGACGCCAACGCGCGGTCGAAGAGCCCGCGGGCATACCTGGGGGAAACATGAACTCTCGTCACATTCTGCTCGCGACGGCTTCGGCCGCGACCCTGCTCACCGCCGGCCAGGCGATGGCCCAGGCGGCGGCTCCGACAGAGGTCGAGGAATTCATCGTCACGGGCACACGCGCCGCCAACCGCACCGTGCTGGACACCGCCGTGCCGGTCGACGTGATCAGCGCCGCGGAGCTGGGCAATCTTGGTGTGACCGAGCTCAACCAGGCCCTTTCGGTCGCCCTGCCCTCGTTCAACTTCCCGCGCCCCGGCCTGGCCGACGGCACCGACACGATCCGTCCGGCGACCCTGCGCGGCCTCGCACCCGACCAGACCCTGGTGCTGGTGAACTCCAAGCGCAGGCACTCGGCGTCGCTGGTGAACGTGAACGGCACGATCGGCCGCGGCGCCTCGGCCGTGGACCTGAACACCATCCCCTCGGTCATGGTGTCCTCGATCGAAGTGCTGCGGGACGGCGCCTCGGCCCAGTATGGCTCGGACGCCATCGCCGGGGTGCTGAACCTGCGGCTGCGCGAAGCCTCCAAGGGCGGCGGCATCGTCGCCACCTACGGCGCGCGCTTCACCACGGTCGACACCCTGGTCGCCCCCGTGCCGACCGGCGCCAACTGGACCGTGGCCGACAAGGCCAGCTACGAGCGCACCGACGGCGAGACCGCCACCCTGGCCGGCTGGATCGGCCTGCCCGTGGGCGAGGGCGGCTTCCTGACCCTAGCGGCGGAGTATCTCGACCAGCAGAAGACCATCCGCACCGCGCCCGACTGGCGCCCGCAATACGCCCTGGTCGCAGGCGCCTTCGATCCGCGCGAGGCCTCGTTCGACCGCTACAACGCCTGGTACGGCGAACCACGCGTCAAGCAGTACACGCTGTTCGCCAACGGCGGCTTCGACGTCAGCGACGCCGTCAGCCTCTATGGCTGGGCCAGCTACCAGAACCGCGACGCCACCTCGGCCGGCTTCTTCCGCCGCGCCCTGGACGACCGCAACATCACCTCCATCTACCCGAACGGCTTCCTGCCGCTGATCAACCCGATCGTGGAGGACCGCTCAGTGGCCGGCGGCGTCACCTGGAAGCTGGGCGACTGGGATATGGACACCTCGCTGGTCTACGGCTCCAACTCGATGGACTTCACGATCCGCGACACGCTCAACCGCTCGATCGGCCCGTCCAGCAAGACGGTCTTCGACGCCGGCGGGTTCGAGTACAACCAGCTGGTCTTCAACCTCTCGGGCGTGCGGACCTACGACATGGGCCTGGCCTCGCCGCTGAACGTGGCGGCCGGCGTCGAGCTGCGGCGCGAGAACTACCAGATCCACGCCGGCGAGCCGGATTCCTACCGCAACGGCGGGGTGCTGCTGAACGGAGCGCCGACCCCCTCGGGCGCACAGGTCTTCCCGGGCTTCCGGCCCTCGAACGAGCTCGATGAGGAACGCACCTCGGTCGGCGTCTACCTGGACCTGGAAGCCAACCTCACCGAGCAGTTCCTGGTCTCCGGCGCCCTGCGAGCGGAGTCCTACTCCGACTTCGGCGAGACGGTCACCGGCAAGCTGGCGGCGCGCTACGACGTCAATGACAGCTTCGGGATCCGCGGCTCCGTCCAGAACGGTTTCCGCGCGCCGTCGCTGCAGCAACAGTTCTTCTCGACCACCTCGACCAACTTCATCAACGGCGTGCCGTTCGACATCACCACTTTCCCGGCGACGGACCCGGTGGCCGCGGCCCTGGGCGCGCGGCCGCTCGACGCCGAGAAGTCGGTCAACTACGCCATCGGCGCAGTGTTTCGCCTGGGCCGCGTCAACCTGACGATCGACGCCTATCGCATCGAGCTGGAAGACCGGATCGTGCTGTCGGAGAACCTGACCCAGGCCAATGTGCGGGCATTCCTGGTGTCGCGTGGCTTCGTGGCGGTCGGCGGCGGCCGGTTCTTCATCAACGGCGTCGACACCGAGACCCAGGGCGTCGACATCATCGCCAACTTCAAGGTCGATGCCGAGGTCATCGGAACCTTCGGGTTCACCTTTGGCGCCAACTTCAACTCCACCGAGGTCACGCGCGTTCCGGTCACCGCCGCCCTGGCGGCCCTCAGCCCGTCGCCGGTGCTGTTCGACCGGATCAACGTGCTGACTTTTGAGGAAGGCACGCCGGACTCCAAGATCTCGGGCTCGGTGGACTGGAGCCTGGGATCGCTCGGCGCGACGCTGCGGGCCACCCGCTACGGCGAGGTGCTCAGCCCCGGCACCACGGCGGCCCAGGACCTGACCCTGAAGGCGGCGACGGTCATCGACCTGGAAGGCCGCTGGGACCTCAGCGAGCGGGTCCGCTTCTCGCTGGGAGCCGACAATCTGTTCGACGAGTATCCGACGGCCACCCCGCCGGCGCTCAACACCACCTCGAACACGCCGTTCTCAAACTACGCGCCGTTCGGCCGCTCGGGCCGCTATGTCTACGGCCGGATCGCAATCAACTGGTGATCGTGCGAACCTACGTCCGAAACTGACGCGGCGCGGGAGCAAGATCTCCCGCGCCGTTTCCGTTTTTGGCGTGGCGGACGGCGGATGCTTGTCCACAGGCGCCCGGATTTCAGTGGACCGCCAAAGCGCCGCAGTGCACGCCGAGCTCGCGGCGGGATATCGGTTAACTCATGGCTCTCGTTCCCGCCCTCGACCTCCGCCCCGCCCACAATGACGCGGCGATCCCGCACGCCCCGGCCAATATCGAGGCCGAACAGGCCCTGCTGGGCGCCGTGCTCTACGACAACGCCGCCTTCGAGCGGGTCGGCGACTATCTGCAGGCGCGCCACTTCTACGAGCCCTTCCACCAGCGCCTGTTCACGGCCGTCGAAACCGCGGTGCGCAAGGGCCAGCTCGCCGAGCCGATCCTGCTGGCCGAGCTGTTCAGCCGCGACGCGGCGTTCGAGGAGCTGGGCGGCGTGCGCTACCTGGCCGACCTCGTGGACCGCGCCCCGCCCTCGGCCAACGCCAACGACTATTCGCGGGCCATCTACGACCTGGCGCTGCGCCGCGACCTGATCCGCATCGGCGGCGACATCTCCACCACCGCGGCCCAGCCCGACGCCGAGCGTTCGGCCCGCGACCAGATCGAAGCGGCCGAGCAGCAACTGTTCAGCCTGGCCGAGACCGGCTCGGTCAACCAGGGCTTCATACCCTTCGCCGACGCCCTGCATGGGGCGGTGACCATGGCCGCAGAGGCCCACGCCCGCGACGGCGGCCTGGCCGGCATTTCCACCGGCCTGATCGACCTCGACAAGAAGATGGGCGGCCTGCACCCCTCCGACTTGGTGATCCTGGCCGGGCGCCCCTCGATGGGGAAGACGGCGCTGGCCTGTAATATCGCCTTCGACGTGGCCCGGCACTTCGCCTGGGAGCCGCAGCCGGACGGGTCGAAGAAGACCGTGTCCGGAGGGGTCGTGGCGTTCTTTTCGCTGGAAATGTCGGCCGAGCAGCTGGCCATGCGCCTGCTGGCCGAGGTTTCCGGCGTCTCGGGTGACCGGCTGCGCAAAGGCGAGATCACCGCCGTGGAGTTCGGCCGCGTGCGCGACGCGGCGCTGGAGATCCAGGACGCGCCGCTGTTCATCGACGCCACCGGCGGCATCACCATCGCTAAGCTGGCCGCCCGCGCTCGGCGGCTGAAGCGGACCAGCGGCCTCGACCTGATCGTCATCGACTACCTGCAGCTGGTCACCGGCGGCGACGGGACCGGCAAGAACGACAACCGGGTGCAGGAAGTCTCGATGATCACCCAGTCGATGAAGTCCCTGGCCAAGGAGCTGTCGGTGCCGATCATCGCGCTCAGCCAGCTCTCGCGTCAGGTGGAGAACCGCGAGGACAAGAAGCCCCAGCTCTCCGACCTGCGGGAGTCCGGCTCCATCGAGCAGGACGCCGACATGGTGATGTTCGTCTATCGCGAGGAGTACTATCTGGGGCGGACCGAGCCGCGGGAAGGCACGCCCGAGCACCTGACCTGGCAGGAGCAGATGGACCAGGTGGCGGGCATGGCCGAGGTGATCATCGGCAAGCAGCGCCACGGCCCGATCGGCACGGTGAAACTGTCCTTCAACTCCGACATCACCAAGTTCGGCAACCTGGCGCGCGAGGGATTCTACAACGCGCACTAAACCGGTTATGGGAGCGGCGATGCCTGCTTCCTCCTCCGCACGCCTGACCATCGATCTCGACGCGCTCGCCCACAATTTCGCGGTGCTGCGCGCCCTGGCCCCGGGGGCGGAGTCCGCCCCGGTGGTCAAGGCCGACGGCTATGGCCTAGGCGCGGTCCAGGTGGCGCGGCGGCTGTGGGCCGAGGGTGCGCGGGCCTTCTTCGTGGCGCGGCTGAGCGAAGGCGAGGCCCTGCGCGCCGGGCTGGGCCACCCCGCGACGATCTATGTGCTGGACGGCTTCACGGCTGGGACGGGACCGCGCCTGGCCGCGGCCGATCTCACCCCGGTGCTGTCCAGCCTGGCCCAGGTGGACGCCGCGGGCGCCTTCGCCGCTGGCGAGCCGCTGGGCGTCGCCCTGCAGGTCGACACCGGCATGAACCGCCAGGGCCTGACGCCGGCCGAGGCCCGCGCCCTGGCCGGCGCTACGCCGTCCGGCCTGAAGGTCGAGGTGATCATGAGCCACCTGGGCTCCGCCACCGATCCGGCCGACCCGCGCAGCGCCGCCCAACTCGCCGCCTTCGCCGCCGTGCGGCCGCTGTTCCCGCAGGCCCGCGCCAGTTTCGCGGCCTCGGCGGGCATGGCGCTGGGCGCCGGCTACCAGTTCGACATGGTCCGGCCGGGGATCAGCCTCTATGGCGGCGGGCCGGAGGAACGGCCCGATCCGCGCCTACGCGCCGTGGCGACCTTCGAGGCGCCGATCCTCTATGTCCGCGACGTGGCCGCGGGCCAGATGATCGGCTACGGCTCCAGCAACATGATCGAACGCGACAGCCGCGTGGCGGTGCTGGCCGCGGGCTATGCGGACGGGCTGATCCGCGCGGCGATGGGCGCCAGTTACGCCTGGTTCGCTGGGGCGCGGCGGAGGGTGGTGATTGTCACCATGGACCTCATCGCCATCGAGATCGGCGAAGCCGAGGCGAACCCCGGCGACATGGTCGAGCTGCTAGGCGCCAATGTGCTGCTGGACGACCTTGCCGCCGCCGCCGGCACCGTGGCGCACGAGTGCCTGGTGCGCCTGGGCGGGCGGGCCGAGCGGGTCTATCTGGGCGAGCGCTAGCCCTTCTTGGCCAGGGCCTCCAGGCGCGCGACGCCGACGGCGGCGACGGCGGCCTTGAGGTCCTGGACGCTGACGCCGCGGCCGTCGGCGGCGACCATGAAGCGGTCGCCGACCAGGACGTTGTACTCGCCGTGCTTGGTGGAGCTGTCGTAGGACTCCGTCGTCATCCGCCCATCGACCTTGCCCACCTTCTCATAGCGCCCGTCGCTCTCGCTGGAGGACTCGACGTTGAAGGCGCCGGCCATGCCGGCCAGGGCGCCGGCCGCGCCCAGGTCGGTGACGCTGAGCCGGATGGTGGCGTCGCCCTTGGTGTAGACGCCCTCGGCCTGGGAGCCGCTCATGCCGGCCGCGCCGCCGGAACCCGTGGTGACCTCGGTGCGTGCCATGCCGGCTACGTCGGCCGGCAGATAGGCCTTCAGGATGGACGGATCGGTGGGCGCCGGGCCCTTGCCGCTCTCCATCTGCTTGGCGGCGGCCTCCATCTTCTTCGAGGCGGCCTCCAGCTCGCCCAGATTGACCTTGTTGCCGCCGACGGTGAGCGTGCCCGCCGAACTGCCGTGATCGGCCATCAGGCCCGAGCCGCGGCCCATGCCCATGATCGGACTGACGATGGCCCCGGCGATGATCGCCAGCACGATGGCGGCGATGACGACCACGACGGTGTAGGTCGTGGCCTTTTCCTCGGGCGCCTTCATCAGCTTGGGCAGACCCTTGTAGAGCAGGAACAGGCTGTAGAGGCCGAGCAGGCCCAGGATGCTCAGGGGCGGGAAGACCTGGAACACGCCGGCCACCCAGCTGGCCGTGCCGGCGTAGGTCGCGACCTTGAAGGCCTGGATCTGGTTCTTGGTCCCGCCGAAGCTGGGCGCCAGGCCGTCGATGATCAGGGCCAGCACATAGACGCCGATCAGGGTGGCGCAGAAGCCCACCACCGCGCCGGAGACCGCCCAGAGGATCGGCGGCTTGTAGCTGACGCCGAACATGCCGTAGCCGAACACGATCGCCCCCAGCAGTCCGGCCACGGCCGGGATCAGGGCCAAGGGGATGATGTAGCCCTTGTAGAGCCCGCCGATCGTCGCCGGCTCCCCGTCGATCACCTCCCACGTCGCCGTGGGCTGCAACAGAATGGCTTTCACCCGCTCGACGAGCCCCGACGTCGCCGAGCCCGGTTCAACTGCGCTCATAGAGGCCTCCCAGTCAGACAGTCCAATCCCCACATGGGGAGCCTAGCCTAAGCCGCCCTTTCGGCAACCGAGATCGATCCGCGACGGACGCGGACGGCCGGCCCGTCTAAGCTGGCGGCTTCAACGAATCAGGGAGCCCGTATGGCCCGCGACGGCGCCGTCTATGTCTGTCAGTCCTGCGGGGCCACGCAGACCAAGTGGGCTGGGCAATGCCCGGCCTGCGGCGCCTGGAACACCCTGGTCGAGGAAGTGCAGTCGCGGCCGCCCGGCGCCCTGGCCCCCAGCCGCGCCTCCAAGACCCGCGGCCTGACCTTCCAGGGCCTGGACGAGCACACCCCCTCCCCGCCGCGCATCATCACGGGGGTCGGAGAATTCGATCGGGTCTGTGGCGGCGGCGTGGTGCCGGGCTCGGCGATCCTGCTGGGCGGCGACCCGGGGGTCGGCAAGTCGACCCTGCTGATGCAGGTGATGGCCAGCGCCGCGCGGCGCGGGGCCAACTGCGGCTACATCTCCGGCGAAGAATCCCTCGCCCAGGTGCGGGGCCGCGCCCAGCGCATGGGCCTGGCCGACGCACCGGTGAAGCTCGCCACCGAGACCGCCCTGCGCGACATCCTCGACAGCCTGAAGCGCGAGAAGTTTGACCTGGTGGTCATCGATTCCATCCAGACGATGTGGAGTGACGTCCACGAGGCCGCGCCGGGCTCCGTCACCCAGGTGCGCGCCGCCACCGGCGAGTTGGTGCGCCTGGCCAAGAAACAGGGCGTGGCGGTGATCCTGGTCGGCCACGTGACCAAGGAGGGGACAATCGCCGGGCCCCGGGTGATCGAGCACATGGTCGACGCGGTCCTCGCCTTCGAGGGAGAGCGCGGCTACCCGTTCCGCATCCTGCGCGCGGTGAAGAACCGCTTCGGCGCCACCGACGAGATCGGCGTCTTCGAGATGGGCGATTCAGGCCTGGGCGAGGTGAAGAATCCCTCGGCCCTGTTCCTGGACACCTCGGGCGAACGCGCGGCCGGGGCGGCGGTGTTTGCGGGCATCGAGGGCTCGCGGCCCGTGCTGGTGGAGTTCCAGGCCCTGGTGGCGCCCTCGGCCTACGGCACGCCGCGCCGGGCGGTGGTGGGCTGGGACTCAGGACGCCTGGCCATGGTCCTGGCCGTGCTGGAGACCCGCTGCGGCCTGTCCCTGGGCAATCGCGACGTCTATCTGAACGTGGCCGGCGGCCTGCGGATCAATGAGCCGGCCGCCGACCTCGCCGCCGCCGCGGCCCTGGCCTCCTCGGCGCTGGACGTCGCCCTGCCGCAGGACTGCGTGGTGTTCGGCGAGATCAGCCTGTCAGGGGACATCCGGCCGGTCAGCCGCATGGAATCGCGCCTGAAGGAGGCCGCCAAACTGGGCTTCCGCCGGGCGCTCGGCCCCAAGGACATCGACGGCGGCGGGATGAAGATCGACGGGGCCGCGCGCCTGGCCGACGCCGTCGCCCGGATCGGCGAAGCCCAATGGGACTAGGCCCCCTGCCCTGGTTCGATATCGTGGTGGGCCTGATCCTGCTGGTCTCGGCGGGCGCCGGCCTCATCCGCGGCGGCACGCGCGAGATGGTGACGGCCCTGGCCTTGATCCTGGCCACGGTGATCGCAGTGTTCGGCCTGCGCTACACCGGCGCGATCGGACGCGACCTGATCGATCCCGACTGGCTGGGGACCCTGACCGCCGGACTGGTGGTGTTCGTGGCGGTCTACGCCCTGCTGCGGATCACCGGAGCCGGCATGGTGCGCAAGATCCAGGGCATCCAGGTGCTGGGCATGCTGGACCGGATCGTGGGCCTGGGATTCGGCCTGATCCGCGCCCTGGTGGTGCTGGGCGCCTTCCACCTGGTGTTCCACGCCGCCACGCCGCCGAATCGGCTGCCCCAGTGGATGAGGGGTGCGGCGTTTTATCCCGTGACCCGCGCGGCCGCCGACACGCTGAAGGCCTTCATGCCCAAGGGTTTGGACCTGGCTGACAAGCTGCGCGCGCCCCTGGGCGAGGCGGTTCGTGACGGTTCGACGACCGCTGGGGGTGACTCTCGTGACGCTCAGGGCTATGACCCCCGCGACCGCGGCGGGCTCGATGATCTGGTGGAGAAATCCCGATGACCCAGGATCTGGATCGATGGCGCCCTGCGGCGCCGCCACACCGGGATCCTGACGACGACACGCCCCGCCTCGAATGCGGGGTCTTCGGGGTCTTCGACGTCAACGCCGCCGCCGCCATCACCGCGCTCGGCCTCCACGCCCTGCAGCATCGCGGCCAGGAAGCGTGCGGCATCGCGGTGTTCGACGGCCACCGCTTCCACACCGAGCGCCATATGGGCCATGTGGGCGACGCCTTCGCCGGCGCCGACCTGGTCGACCGCCTGCCCGGCCACTGCGCCATCGGCCACACCCGCTACTCCACCGCCGGCGGCAGCTTCATCCGCAACGTCCAGCCGATGTTCGCCGATCTCGAGGCCGGCGGCGTGGCCCTGGCCCACAACGGCAACCTGACCAACTTCCTGACCCTGCGCGAACAACTGGTCTCGGAAGGCGCGATCTTCCAGTCGACCTCGGACTCCGAGGTAATCCTCCACCTGCTGGCCCGCTCCCGGAAGGCCCGCTTCGTGGACCGGTTCATCGACGCCCTGTCGCGGATCGAGGGCGGCTACGCCCTGGTGGCGCTGACCAACAAGAAGCTGGTGGGCGTGCGCGACCCGCTGGGCATCCGCCCGCTGGTGCTGGGCGAGATCGACGGCAAGTACGTGCTCGCCTCTGAGACCTGCGCGCTCGATATGATCGGCGCGCGGTTCGTGCGCGACATCGAGCACGGCGAGATGGTGGTCATCGACCACGACGGCATCGAGAGCCTGAAGCCCTTCCCCGCCGCCCGCGCCCGGCCCTGCATCTTCGAATACGTCTATTTCGCCCGGCCCGACTCCGTGGTGAACGGCCGCTCGGTCTATGACGTGCGCAAGCGCATGGGCCGCAGGCTGGCCCAGGAGAGCCATGTCCCCGTCGACGTGATCGTGCCGGTGCCCGACTCCGGCGTGCCCGCCGCCCTGGGCTACGCCCAGGAGACCGGCGTGCCCTTCGAGATGGGCATCATCCGCAACCACTATGTGGGCCGCACCTTCATCCAGCCGACGCAAGGCGCCCGCGAACTGGGTGTGCGCATGAAGCTCTCGCCCAACCGCAACGTGCTGGCCGGCAAGCGGGTGATGCTGATCGACGATTCCATCGTGCGCGGCACCAACTCCGTGCGCGTGGTGCGGATGGTGCGCGAGGCTGGCGCCGCCGAGGTGCACCTGCGCTCGGCCTCTCCGCCCATCAAGTGGCCGGACTACTACGGCATCGACATGCCCGACCGCGAGCACCTGCTGGCGGCCAACAAGTCGGTCGAGGAGATCGCCAAGATCCTCGAGGTCGACTCCATGGGCTATCTCTCGGTCGACGGGCTCTATGCGGCCATGAACGCCGACCCGCGCGACCCGGTGAACCCACAGTTCACCGACCACTACTTCACCGGCGACTATCCGACGCGGCTGCTGGACCGCGAGATCGCCGAAGGCCGCAACGACGGCGCCGACCGCCAGCTCTCGTTCCTGGTCGACGCGTGATCTCAAGGATCGCGGCCTGGCGCAAAGCGCTGGGCCTGGATTGGTATATCGCCGCCATCGTCGGCATGGTCGTGCTGGCCTCGATCCTGCCTGCGCGGGGCGAGGCCGCGCCGGTGGTCGCCACCGCCACCAAGTTCGGCATCGCCCTGGTGTTCTTCCTGCACGGGGCCAAGCTCAGCCCCGACGCGGTGGTCAAGGGCCTGCTGCACTGGCGGCTGCACGGCCTGGTGATGGTGACCACCTTCATTCTGTGGCCGCTGACCGGCCTGGGCGCGGCCGCTCTGCCGAGCTGGGTCCTGCCCGCGGCCCTGACGCCGGGCGTGGTGTTCCTGGCCTGCCTGCCTTCGACCATCCAGTCGGCGATCGGGTTCACCGCCATCGGGCGCGGCAATGTGGCGGCGGCGGTCTGCGGAGCCTCGGTCTCCAACCTGCTGGGCATGATCGTCACCCCTGTGATGGCGGGCGCCCTGCTGGGCGCCCAGGGCGAGGGCGTGTCGCTGGCCTCGTTCCAGGCGATCCTGCTGCAGCTCCTGGCGCCCTTCGTGGCGGGCCAGGTCCTGCGTCGCTGGGTCGGCGGCTTCATCCAGCGCCACGCCAAACTGTTCGGGCTGGCCGACCGGGGCTCGATCCTGCTGGTGGTCTACAACGCCTTCTCCGGCGCGGTCGTGGCCGGGATCTGGAGCCAGGTCTCGGCCCTGGACCTCGCCAGGATCATGCTGATCTGCGTGGTCCTGCTGGCCATGTCGCTCGGGTTCATGATCTGGGTGGCGCGGGTTCGCGGTTTCTCGACCGAGGATGAGATCGCCATCGTGTTCGGGGGCTCCAACAAGAGCCTCGCCGCCGGGGTCCCCATGGCCGGGGTGCTGTTCCCCGCCGCCACTGTGGGCTTCATTCTCCTGCCGGTGATGCTCTATCACCAGTTCCAACTGATGACCTGCGCCGCCCTGGCGCAGCGCTACGCCAAACGAGTTTCTCCATGACCGCCTCCCTTCCCCTCGACGGCAAGATCGCCCTGGTCACCGGCGCCACCCGCGGCATCGGCCGCGCCTGCGCCCTGGCGCTGGCCCAGGCCGGAGCCCAGGTGGTCGCGGTCGGCCGCACCCAGGGGGCGCTGGAGACCTTGGACGACGAGATCAAGGCCGCCACCGGCAAGGCCGCGACCCTGGCGCCCTTGGACCTGATGCAGGGCGACGCCATCGACGGCCTGGGCCTGGCGATCCACCAGCGGTTCGGCAAGCTGGACATCCTGGTCCATGCCGCCGCGATCCTGGGCGGCCTGACCCCGGTGTCGCACATCGATCCACCGGCCTGGGACAAGGTGTTCTCCAGCAACGTCACCTCGACCTACCGGCTGATCCGTTCGACGGAGCGCCTGCTGCGCGAGTCCGAGGCCGGGCGGGGCATTTTCTTCACCACCGGGCGCGTGGAGCGTCCCAAGGCATTCTGGGGGGCCTACGGGGCCTCCAAGGCCGCCCTGGAGCATCTGGTGCGCACCTGGGCCGACGAGCTGGAGAACACACCCATCCGCGCGGTGCTGGTCGATCCGGGGACCATGCGCACCAAGATGCGCGCCGAGGCCATGCCGGGCGAGGATCCGATGACCCTGCCCGAGCCGGCGGAGATCGGGCCGATGATCGTAGAGCTGGCGCAGGCTGATCTCGGCCTGCCCAAGGTCAACGTCCGCTTTTCCGACTGGGCGGCGGCCGGGAAGCTCGCTTCGGCTTGACGCCGGGGCGCAGCAGCTTGGCCTTGCGTCCCTTGGGCGTGGGGCCCGCGCCGATCTTGAACTTGCCCACCGAGGCGAGCTTGGTCTTCGGCTTCACCTTGGGCTTCGGCTTGGCCTTCACGACCGGCGCCTCGACCTCGGCGGCTGCGGCCGCGGCGGTGATCCGGGCGCGGGTGGCCGCGACGCCCTTGGGGGCGGCGGCCTTCTTGCCGATCTTGGGGGCGAAGTTGGGGGCCGAGGAGCGGGGCGCGGGCCCGCCCTTGTCCTCGCCCTCGGCATAGGGGTTCTTGTTCGACTTGACGGTCAGCCGCATGGGCACGCCAGGCATGTCGAAGCTCTCACGCAGCGAGTTGATCAGGTAGCGCCGATAGTGGTCGGGCAGCTGGTCGGCGCGGGTGGCGAACAGCACGAAGGTCGGCGGCCGGGCCTTGGTCTGGGCCATATATTTCGGCCGCACGCGGCGCCCGCCCACGGCCGGCGGGGGATGGCGCTCGATGGCCATGTGCAGCCAGTCGTTGAGGTCGCGGGTCTTGACCTTGGTCGACCAGTCCTTGTGGACCTTGAACACCGCCGGCATCAGCCGGTCGAGGTGGCGGCCGGTCTCCGCCGACAGGGCGACCACGGGAGAGCCGCGAAGCTGCGGCAGCAGGCGACCGGCCTCCTCGGTGATGTATTTCAACGTCGCGCCCTGGTCGGCCACCAAGTCCCACTTGGCCAGGCAGAAAACGAGCCCACGTCCTTCTCGTTCAACAAGATCGGCGATCTGCAGGTCCTGGATCTCGAAGGGGTGGGTGGCGTCCATCACCAGGATGACGATCTCGGCGAACGTGATCGCCCGGATCGAGTCGTGGGTGGAGAGCTTCTCCAGGTTCTCCTGAACCTTGGCCTTGCGGCGCAGGCCGGCGGTGTCGACCAGGCGCACGGCCTGACCGTCCCAGGTCCAGTCCACCGAGATGGCGTCGCGGGTGATGCCGGCCTCCGGGCCGGTCAGCAGCCGGTCCTCGCCGATCAGCTTGTTGACCAGGGTCGACTTGCCGGCGTTGGGGCGCCCGACGATGGCGATGCGGATCGGCTTGTCGTCTTCCTCGGCCTCGGAGTCGTCGGCCTCGGGCTCGACCGCCAACAGGGCTTGGAAGAGATCGGCCATCCCCTCCCCGTGCTCGGCGGAGATGGCGATGGGCTCGCCCAGACCCAGGCCGAAGGCCTCCATGACGCCGACGTCGCTGGCCTTGCTCTCGGCCTTGTTGGCGGCGACCACTACGGGCTTGTCGTACTTGCGAAGGATCTCGGCGAACACCTCGTCCATCGGGGTCACGCCGTCGCGCGCGTCGATGACGAACAGGGCCACGTCGGCCTCGGCGATGGCGAGCTCGGTCTGCTGGCGCATCCGCGACTCGAGGCTGTCGTCGGTGACGTCCTCGAACCCGGCGGTGTCGATCAGCTCCAGCTCAAGATCGCCGATCCGCCCGGTGCCATAGCGCCGATCGCGGGTGACGCCCGGCTGGTCGTCGACGATGGCGAGCTTCTTGCCCGCCAGTCGGTTGAACAGCGTCGACTTCCCGACATTGGGACGCCCGACAATAGCTAGCCGCATCGGCATGGCGTCACGTTTCGTCCGGGTTAGCGCAGCGCGATGAGTTGAGCCTCATCCGTCACGACATAGATGGTGCCGTTCACCGCGATCGGACCGATCAGGGTGGGGGCGCCGAGGTTCACGGTCTTCTCGATCTCGCCGGTCTTGGCGTTGATCGCCACCAGCTCGCCGCTGGTCCCGGCCACCACGATGCGGTTGGACGCCAGCACCGGGCTCGACCAGATCGGGCGGGTCGAATACTTCTTCTTGCCGCCCAGGAAACTCATGCCCATGAACCCCCTGCCGCGCAGCTTCTCGCGACCGACTCCGAGGTCGCGGATCCAGTAGATCTGGCCGCTCTCGCGGGCCGCGCAAATCACCTCGCCGGACTTGGACACCACATAGACCACGTCGCCCGCGGGCCAGGGACTGGTGATGCCGGTCACCGGCAGGGTCCAGCGCGCCTGGCCGGTGCGCAGGTCGGTGGCGGCGAACACGCCCGAATGGCTGACCGCGAAGACGTCGCCCTGGAAGATCACCGGACGTCCGGGGATATCGCGGATTTCCGACAGGGCGTTGTTGCGGTTGGCGCGGCTGAGCGCCTCGTTCCACAGGTCGTTGCCGTTGGCGGCGCGCAGGGCGACCAGTTCGCCCGACCCGAAGGCCGCAACCACGGTGTCGCCCGAGACCGCCGGCGAGGAGGCCGCCAGGATGCGCGCCGATTCCGACAGCCCCTGATAGGTCCAGCCGTCGGCGCCAGTGGCCGCGTCGAAGGTGAGCAGGGTGTTGTCCACCGCCACCACGAACATGCGCCCGCCCGAGACGGTCGGGGCCGCGTGCAGCGGCTGTTCAGTGGTGGTCTTCCACGCCACCGCGCCGGTGTCGGCGTTGAGCTGGGCCACGAAGCGGTAGCCGGAGCTGACATAGAGCTTGCCGTCGGCCACGGCGAGGCCGCCGCCGAAGCCTTCCTTGTCGCGCTTGCTGTCGGGGCGGAGGCTGACCTTCCAGACCTGCGAGCCCGACTGGGCGTCGAAGGCCGAGACGTTGGCGCCGCCGTCCATGACGAAGATCTTACCGTTGGCCGCAACAGGCGGGGCGGTGACATAGGCGCCCTTGCCCGAGCCCTCGCCGAAGCCGCGCTTCCAGGCGATGGACAGGTTTCCACCCGCCTCGGCATGGCCGACGGACTGTTCGGCGTTGCCGCCGGGCAGCGGCCATTCAGCGACCGCCGCGGGGGCGGGCAGGAAGAAGTCGGCGCCCTTCAGGGCCTCGGCGACCTCCAGGGTCTGGTCGGCGGCGACGATGGCGATCCGTTCACCCTCGGCGGCGGTCTCCTGCGGGCCGTCGTCCCCACCCTTGAACGGGTTCAGTCTGCTGATCGTCGAGCAGCCGCCCACGGTCACGCTGGCAGCGAGAAGGAGAACAAGCAGGCTGTTACGGCGCATAGGCGTCATTGGGGTCCGGGGGCTGGCTGTTGCGGCGCGGGCTGGGGCGCGAGTCCAGGCGGCAGGGCGCCCGGGGGCAGCGTGACGGGCGGCGGCAGGGCCATGGCGGCCTTCACCGCGCCGGGGATGGCCTTGGCCGAACTGGAGTCGATCAGAGCGATGGCGGCCTGGGCGCGCTGGGCCACGCCCTCGCCCGCATCGGCCATCAGCGACAGCACCACGAAGTCGCTGCGCGCGCCCGTGGCGTCGCCGGCCATGATCTTGGCGAAGGCCAGGGCTTCACGCGCCTCGACGCGATAGGGCCGGCCTTCTTCGGTGAGCGGCTTCAGGCGCGCCTCCATGTCCTTGTACGGGCTTGAGTCGAGCAAGGCGAAGGCGGATTTGAGGCGGGCGATGTCGCCCAGGATGGGGGTCGGCGCGGCCTCGGCGGCCTCGTCGAACAGCTTCACGGCCGCCGGGACCTTGCCGTCGGCGAGCTGCAGGCCGGCGAGCTGCTGGAGGGCCAGGGACTTGTAGGCCTTGGACGGCGACTTGGCGACCTCGCCCCAGAGGCGCACGGCCTCGTCGCGCTGGCCGCCGTTGAAGGCCTCGACAGCAGACGCGTATTGGTCAGACGCCTGGGCGTTGGTCTTGGCCTGGTAGGTCTGATAGCCCCAGACAGCCAGGGCGACGACCAAGGCCAGGGCCAGCACCCCGCCGACCCACGGCAGGGATTTCAGCGCAAGCGCCTTGTAGCGGTCGGAGCGGAGCTGCTCCTCGACCTCTTCAAAGACATCAACCACGAAAGGGGACTCCGCGCGAAAGGGCGTTAGGGATTTGAGCGGGGGAACCTATAGCGGCGGGGCGTGCGCTGCAACGCTCCCTATTGGTCGACCCAATCGCGCTTGATGACGCTCGAAGCGGCCACGAAGAGCAGCGCGCTCAGCAGGTAGAAGCCCAGGCCCGAATAGATGGCGTAGCGAAGGGCCTCGGCGCCGAACCGCGGGGTCAGGAGGTCGGAGACCGCGCCAAAATAGTAGGTGCCCAGGCCAAGCCCGATCAGGTTGTTGACGAACAGGAAGCAGGCGCTGGCGGTGGATCGCGAGGCGGGCGGCACCAGGTGCTGGACCGCGTTGATCACCGGACCGACCCAGGCCAGGTTCAGGCCCTGGGGGATCAGGAACAGCAGGAAGGCCACGACCATCGACTTGGCGCCGATGGCGAAGAAGAAGCATGGCAGGGCCAGGGTGAATGCCGCAGCCGGGATCAGCAGGTAGAAGCGCTTGTCGCGTCCGCCCATCCGGTCGCCCAGCCAGCCGCCGGCCCAGATGCCCAGCACGCCGCCGACCAGGGTGATCGTGCCCAGGAACAGCGAACGGTCCACCAGGCCCATGCCGAGGCTGCGCTCGAAGAAGGACGGCAGCCAGAAGGCGACGCCGTAGCCGCACACCGACGAGGCCGAGGCCGCCAGCGAGATCAGCCAGAAGCTCGGCTTGCGGAGCAGCAGGCCGATCGCGCCCTTGGGTGGGGCGACGGGTTCGGTCTCGGGGATCGGCGCGCCGGCCTCTAGGTCGGCCAGACCCCGGCGCGGCTCGCGCACCACGAGCCGGAAGATCGGCGCCAGCAGCACGCCCGCGACGCCGACGATGATGAAGGCCGCGCGCCAGTCGATGGTCGCCGCGATCAGCCCGCCGAACAGGATGCCGAGCGCGCTGCCCACGGGAATGCCGAAGGAATAGGCCGCCAGCGCCCGGGCGCGCTGGTCCTTGGGGAAATAGTCGGAGATCAGGGAATAGGCCGGGGCCACGCCGCCCGCCTCGCCCACGCCGACGCCCATGCGGCAGAGGAAGAGGGGCCAGAAACCGCCGGCGAAGCCGCAGAGCGCCGTGAAGCCGCTCCAGATGGTCAGCGCCCCGGTCATGATCCAGGTGCGGCTCCACCGGTCGGCGAGCCAGGCGATCGGGATACCCAGGCCCGTATAGAACAGGGCGAAGGCCAGGCCGCCCATCAGGCCGAGCTGGCTGTCGGTGAGGTTGAGGTCCTTCTTGATGGAGCCGGCCAGGATCCCGAGGATCTGACGGTCCAGGAAGTTGAAGGTGTAGGCGATGATCAACAGCGCCAACACCGCATAGCGGTAGCCGCCGCCCTGCTCCGCCGCTCGCGCGTTCGCCATGGCCATGGTCAAGCCCTAACAGGAATCGAAAGGGCGCGAAGCCGAAAGCTCCGCGCCCCCTAAGGAGAAGCCTAGAACTTGGCTTCCAGCGACAGGGTCACGGTGCGCGGCGGGCCGTAGTAGGCGGTCACCGAGTTGCCGAACAGGACGCCAGCCGATTGCGGGAAGTTGTAGCCGCCCACGCGGTAGCGCTCGTCCGACAGGTTCTTGCCGTGCAAGCCGACCGTGTAACGGTCGTCCACCGAGGACCAGACCAGGCTGGCGTTGGTCAGCCAGTAGGCCTTCTGGTCCAGGGGCGAAGGGATTTCAAACATGTTGAAATCGCTGCGGTAGGCGGCGTTGGGCGAGAAGGTGAGCTTGCCGTGGTCGCCCAGGTCGTGGACGTAGGTCAGACCGAAGCTGCCGTTCCATTCCGGGGTGTTCTGGAACACCCGGGCGTTGGAGAAATCGCGCACCACCGGCGGGGCGACGGTGAGGTCGAGGGCTTTGTATTCGTCGAACTCGGCCTTGATATAGCCCAGCGAGAAGTTGGCGCTGAGGTTGGAGGTGAAGGCCGCGACGCCTTCCAGCTCGAAGCCCGACATGTGGCTCTCGCCCACGTTCAGGACCTGGCTGGCGATGGAGGCGCCGACCGGGGTCTGCTGGGTGATCTGCTGGTCCTGGTACTTGCCGTAGAAGACGGCGCTGGCCAAGGACAGGCGGCGATCGAAGAAGTAGCCCTTCAGACCCGCCTCGTAGGAGTCGACCGTCTCGGGCTCGTAGCCGTTGATCGAGGTCGGCGTCAGGACGAGGTCGGAGCGCATGTCGAAGCCGCCCGACTTGAAGCCCTGGCTGTAGGAGACATAGCCGGTGAGTTCGGAATTGAACTCGTAGCGCAGCGAGACGCGCGGAGTGAACTTTTCGAAGTCCTTGGTGTTGCTGTAGTTCGATCGCACCAGGCCCGGAATCGCGGTCGGATTGCCGAACTGCGGGCTGATCAGCCCGGTGAAGTTCTGCCGATAGACCTGGCCCGTCTTCTCGTCCTTGGTCCAGCGGCCGCCAACGGACAGGGTGAGCGCATCGGTGAGGTCGTAGCTGACGTCGGCGAAGGCCGACCAGCTCTTGGTGTCGACATGGCCGGCGGTGGCGATGGTCAGGTTGGCCTGGCTCAGCACCGTGTCGAAAGCGCCGGCCGCCGTGGCGTTCAGGTAGAACAGGCCGGCCACGGCCTGCAGGCGCTCGCCGGTATAGAGCATCTGCAGTTCCTGGCTGAACTGGTGGTCGCTGTAGCGGGCCGGGATGTCGAGGATCTTGGCGGGCAGCTCATCGAAGTCGATGGGACCCAGGGTCTCGCCGGCGCGGTAGGCGGTGATCGACTTGAAGGTCAGCACGTCGCTGACATTCCACTGACCCAGCAACGAGACGCCGCGGGTCTCGACCCGGTTGACGTCGCCGGCGCCGGCGTAGGTGTCGTAGACATCGGACGGCGGGGCGCCGCCGGCGATGGGAACGCCCGCGGCGCTCAGGGCCTGGGTCTCGCGGTGGCCGTGGCGGGGATTGGACTTGTCCTGGACGATGTCTCCCGACAGGCGGAAGAACAGGTTCTCTGTCGGCTCCCACTCGGCCGTGGCGCGCGCGGCCCCGACGTCCTTGTTGTAGTGCTCGGCGCCCGTGTTGAGGTTGGAGCCATAGCCGTCGCGGTCAAACTTGGCCCAGGTCAGACCAAGGCCCAGGGTGTCGCTGACCTTGCCCTTGGCGGAGGCCACGAAGTCGCGCTGGCCGTAGGAGCCGAACGCGCCCTTGAACTTCATCTCCGGCTCGCCCTGGATCTTGGCGGTCACGTACTTGATCGCGCCGCCGATGGTGTTGCGGCCGTAGAGGGTGCCCTGGGGTCCGCGCAGCACTTCGATGCGCTCGATGTCGAACACGTCCAGCACGGCGGCCTGCGGCCGGGCGACATAGACGTCGTCGATATAGAGGCCAACGCCCGGTTCGAAGCCCCACAGCGGATCCTGCTGGCCAACGCCGCGGATGAACGAGATCAGGGTCGAGTTGGAGCCCCGCGCCACCTGGACGGTGAGGTTGGGGGTGGTCTGCTGCATCACGGTCAGGTCGACCGCGCCGGTGCGTTCCAGCCGTTCGGCTGTGACGGCGGTGACGGCGACCGGCACGTCCTTGAGGTTCTCGTCGCGACGACGCGCGGTCACCACCAGTTCCTCGACGGACACGCCGTCGGCGTCGGGCGCCTGGGCGAGCGCCATCGTCGCCATGCCCGACCACGCCGCGCCCGCCAGGAGCGCCGCCTTCATCATGTAGTGCATCTTGTCTCTCCCAGGCGCGGCCGTTGGACAGCCGGCGATCATTGAAATTCATCGGAAGACGAATTTCGCGGAGACTGAGACTATTCTGGCGTGTGCCGCCAGCCGTCCCGCGACGGTTTTGGTCGTTTTTTAATCAAGTGATGAATTGGCGCCACAGGGACGCTAGCCGAGCTTCGGCTTCCCGACGATCGCTTCGAAGCCGGCGGCGCAGTAGTCGAACAGCCGCGCCCGGACGGCGTCCAGATCGGTCGAGCGGCAGAGCCCTTCCGAGAGTTGGTCAATGCGGCCGGTTTCCGACAGGGCCAGCATCATCGACCCGGTGAGGAACTGGTAGCCCCAGTAGAGGTCGGCGAGCTCGGCCCCCGGCATGACCTTCTTCAGGGTGTCGATGAAGCGGTGAACCACAGGATCGAAGTAGCGGTGCATGGTCTCGCCGCCCCAGGCCGGGGTGTTGTTCACCAGGGCCACCAGGCGGAAATAGTTCTTCCAGCCGGCCTCGGCGGTGAGGGAACGATCGATCAACGGCCCGATGAAGGCCTCGATCACACCGCTGGCGGTCATGGTCCCTGGATGGGCGGCTTCGTAGGCGGCCATGGCCTGCAGGCGTTCGGCGTTGAGGATCTCCGCGCGGCGCGCGAAGACTGCGTCGAACAGGTCGCGCTTGGAGCCGAAATAGTAGTGGATCAGGGCGGTGTCGACACCCGCCTCGGCCGCCACTTGGCGGGTGGTGACGCCGTAGAAGCCGTGGCCCGCGAACAGCAACTCGGCGGCGTCGAGGATCGCCCCGCGCAGGTCGGGCCCCTCCCCCTTCCGACGTCGGCCACGCGGGGCCGCGACGGGGCGCTGCGCCTGTGCGGTCATGCGCCGGGCCGCCTTTCGACGAGGCAGGTGACGGCCACGTCGGCGGTCACATTGCCCACGGTGCGGAAGATGTCGGGGATGGTCTCCACCGCCAGCAGGATCGGCAGCAGCTCCAGCGGCACGCCCATGATCAGGCAGATCGGGCCGGTGGTGGTGAAGAAGGTGATCTGGCCGGGCAGGCCCACCGAAGCCAGGCTGATCACCGCGGCCACCCCGACGCCGGCGATCAGAAGGGCCGCGGTCAGGTCGACGCCATAGACATGAGCGCAGTAGATCGCCACGCCCAGATTGGCCGCCGGGCTGGTGATGCGGAACAGCGAGACCGCCAGCGGCAGGACCATGCCCCTCACCCGCTCGGTCGTGCCGAGCTGGGCGGCGCCGGCGATCATCGCCGGAAGCGAGGCGATGGACGATTGCGTGGAGAAGGCCACCACCTGGGCCGGCGCCACCGCCCGGGCGAAGGCGAACAGCGGGACGCGGGCGGCCAGCGCGATCAGGTAGGCCAGCAGAGTGACGGCGATGCAGACGCCCGACAGCAGCAGGATGTAGTGCCCGAGCGCGCCGGCCGCGCCGAAGCCCGCCTTGGCGCCGACGATGAAGGCCAGGGCCAGGACGCCGATGGGGGCGACCCAGAGCACCCACTGGACCAGCACCAGCATGACATCCATCACCGCCTGGAAGAAGGCCAGCAGGCTGGTCTGGAGGTCGCCCCGAATCCGGGTGGCGGCCAGGCCGAACAGCAGGGCGAACACGACCAGTGGGGCCATCTGGGCGTTGGCGGCGGCCTCCACGGGATTGGTCGGCACGAAGGCGCGCAGCCAGGCGCCCATGGTCGGGAATTCCGGAACCGTCTCGGCCGAGGCCCCGGCGGCGGCGCGCAGGCCGGCCACGGCCTCGACGGGCGCGGGCCAGGCGGCGAGCACGGCGCTGAGCGCCAGGGCGCAGAAGGTCGCTGAAGCGACCAGCAGCAGGCCGAAGATCGCCAGCGCCTTGGCCGCCGTCCCGCCGGCCGCCGCGGTGCCGGCCGCCGATGCTGTGCCCACCACCAGCAGCGAGAAGACCAGCGGCACGATGGTCATACGCAGGGCGTCCAGCCAGATGCCGCCCACGGGCTCGGCCACCGCCAGGATGTTATCCAGGAACCAGGCGTCGACCAGAGCCGCGCCCAGGATCAGGCCGACCACCAGGCTGGCGAGGATTCGCAGGGTCGACTGACCGGCGGCGGCGCGGAGCCTAGAGGCGAAGGAGGTCATTTCGCGAACCTAGAGCGTTCGCGGGCCTTGGAAACCGGTTTTCGTGCGACGGCTTCGGCGCTGCGGCGCAAGAGCACGAAAGATGGCCTCTCGTCCTTCTCCGGCAAGGGAAGAAGGATCGCGATGACCTGGCTCGACTCGCGAAACCTTAAGCGAAATCCCGGCCCAGTTCGGCCCGCGTGGCGGGGCTGAGCACCGCCAGGTGCGCATAGGCCTCGTGATCGCAGCCGACCAGGATCGCGAGTGTCGGATCGCGGAAGACAGCGACCTGGTCGGAGGTCAGCGGGAAGCGAACGAAGTGGACCGAGGAGGCCTTGCCGTCCTCGCGGGTGCGCTCCACGTCGCCCTCGGGAACACCCGTGACCTTGTCGGCGCCGATCTGCAGGAAGAACAGGTCCTCCACCCCGCCCAGGCGCGCCAGCAGGGCGGCGCGGCGGACCGGGTCGTCGATCTCGAACATGATGGTCGCCACCAGTTCAGAACCCTGTGGGATCAATGGGTTATAGGCGGACAGTTCATCCGGAACCTGAGCCGCGCCGCCCTTCTCGGTGAGCAGCATCTCCTGGATCTGGAACAGCATGGTCTCGAAGGACTCGAAATAGACCGTGCAGCTGGGGCCGAGCGCGATGCGGCGCAGGCGCTTGGCCGGCAGCAGGGCGGCGCGGCGCTCGGCGCGGACTTTGGCGAAGTCGGCGTCCGGCATCAGGTCGTCGGGGGTCACCAGGCGGAGATTGATCGGCATGGGGACCTCGTCAGAGCGCGCCATAGGCGCGGGCCAGGATTTCGATGGGATGGGACTGGCGCGGCTGGGCGAGCTCGCTTCCCGTCTCGACGGTCAGCATCTGGCCCAGGTGCTTGCAGGCCAACGGGCAGTCGGAACAGAGCTCGGCGCTCGCCTGCTTGGCCACGGCGCGGGCGGCGGGCTTGCCGACCTTCATGGCGACGGGATGGGTGTTCTTCATCACCCCGAAGGTGCCGCCGTGGCCGGAGCAGCGCTCGACCACCTCCACGCGGGTGTCGGGGATCAGGCGCAGCATCTCGGCCGACTTCTGACCCATGTTCTGGGCCCGAGCGTGGCAGGCGTGGTGGACGGTGACGCCGCCCTCGACCGGGGACAGGCCAGGCGCCAGGCCGTGGGTCTTGGCGATGTCGACCACATATTCGCTGATGTCGCGAGTGGCGGCGGCCAGGCGCAGCACCGCGTGGTTCTGCGGCAGCAGCAGCGGCCATTCGAACTTCATCATCAGGCCGCAGCTGGCGGTCAGGGCCACCACCTCGTAGCCCTGGTCGATATAGGGGGCGAAGGCCTTGGCGATCCGCTCGGCGCGGCCGGCCACGTCGGCCAGGTCGCCGGCCTCGAGCTGGGGCATGCCGCAGCATTCCGGATAGAGCAGTTCGGCCTGGACGCCCTGCCGGGCCAGGACGCGGGCGGCGGCGACGGCGGTGTCGGGCTGGTTGTAGTCGACAAAGCAGGTCGCATAGAGCACCGCCTTGCGCAGGCCGAGCGCCGGGCCCTGGGGGTTCGGCGGCACGGGGACCTTCAGGCGGTCTGTGGCGGTTTTCGAGTGGTACTGCGGCAGCTCGGCCTCGGCGTCGATCTGGGCGATGGCGTCCAGGAGCTTGCGCAACGGGGTGTTCTTGCGCGCCGTGGCCCAGTTGGCGAGCCCGGCCAGGGGCTTGGCCAGCTTGCCGTTGCGGTCGGTCTGGCCGAGCTGGTCGCGGACGAACTGGCGTTCGCCGGCCCGGCGCCTGGCGGCGCGGTAGCGCAGAATCAGGTGGGGGATGTCGATGTCGAACGGGTGCGGCGGGACATAGGGGCACTTGGTGAGGAAGCACATGTCGCAGAGCGTGCAGGCCTCATCGACCTTGGCGTAGTCGCTCTTGGCCACGCTATCGAGCTCGCCGGTCTTGGACTCGTCGATCAGGTCGAACAGCCGCGGGAAGCTGTCGCACAGATTGAAGCAGCGGCGGCAGGTGTGACAGACGTCGAACTGCCGCTCCATCTCCTTCTCGACGGCGGCCAGGTCGTAATAGGCCTCGTCCTGCCAGGCGATGGGATGGCGGAACGGCGCGTCGAGGCTGCCCTCGCGGGCGGGACTGTCGGCCACGGATACCTCTGGGTCAGGAAGAAGCAGGCGGCGCCGGCGCGCCGCCCTCCGGGTCTCAGGCGTCCAAGGTTTCCAGGGCGCGTTGGAAGCGGCCGGCGTGGGACTTCTCGGCCTTGGCCAGGGTCTCGAACCAGTCGGCGATCTCGTCGAAGCCCTCGTCGCGCGCGGTCCGCGCCATGCCCGGATACATGTCGGTATATTCGTGGGTCTCGCCGGCGATGGCGGCCTTCAGGTTATTGCCCGTGGGACCGATCGGCAGGCCGGTGGCGGGGTCGCCGACCGCTTCCATGAATTCCAGGTGCCCGTGGGCGTGACCGGTCTCGCCCTCGGCCGTGGAGCGGAACACCGCGGCCACGTCGTTATAGCCTTCCACATCGGCCTTCTGCGCGAAGTAGAGGTAGCGCCGGTTGGCCTGGCTCTCGCCCGCGAAGGCGTCTTTCAGGTTCTGCAGGGTCTTGCTGGTCGCGAGGCTCATGGTCGTCTCCCTTGCCGCGTGGCGCACCTTGAAGGTCTGTGCGCGAATTCGCCGTCGGCGGGAGTATGGACCGACTACGGGATAGGCCAAATCGATTTAATTTATCGTCCCGATTGATAATCTCTATCGTACTTGGCCGGCGCGGGGACGCTCCTCAGGCGCGGCGTAAGATCTCCGGCAACCGCTTCAGGTCCGCAGGCGCAGCCGCCTCGTAGGCCGCGGCCATCTTCAGGCAAGCGGCTTCCGCATGGACCGGCCCAATGATCTGGATTCCCATCGGCAGACCGGTAGGTCCGAACCCGGCAGGCGCCGCCAGAGACGGGCACCCCGACATGGTGACAAGGCAAACCGCCTTCATCCACTCGTGGTAGGTGGCCATTTGGTGGCCGCCGATCTCCCGGGGCCAGGTCTGATCGGCCGCGAAGGGGAAGACCTGGGCGGTCGGGACGACCAAATAGTCGAAGCGTTCGAAGAACCGGCGCACGGCCTGGCTCCACGCGCTGCGAATGACGGAATCGGCGGTCACCTCATAGGCCGACAGTCTCAGGCCGGTCTCGACCTCGAAGACGGCTTCGGGCTTCAACAACGCGCGCCTGGCTGGGTCATTGTAGTGTTCGAGCAGAGACCCGCCTTGCTGCCACCCGCGCAGCCGGATGAAGGACTGCCAGACCTTTTCCAGGGGATAGTCGGGAAACGCGTCCTCAACGGCGCACCCAAGCGCCTCGAAAGTCTTCAGGGCGCCGCGGCACACGTCAAGGACGCCTGGTTCGCAGGGCGTGAAGCCCCCGAAATCACCCGCCCAGGCGATCTTCTTGCCCCTGAGGTCGGCGGTGAGCGGACCCACGAACTGATCGCCGCCGCTCTCCATCGACAGGGGCGCGCGGGGATCATATCCGGCCTGGACCGACAGCAGCATGGTCAGGTCGGCGACGTTCCTGGCCATGGGGCCAGCGACGCCCATCGAGGGGAGCCAGTCTTCCCGCCCCATCGCGGGCACGCGACCGAAGCTGGTGCGAAAGCCGTAGACATTGTTCCAGCCCGCCGGGTTTCGAAGGCTTCCGCCGTAGTCGCTGCCGTCGGCCACGGGCGCCATGCGTAAGGCCAGCGCCACCGCGGCCCCGCCGCTGCTTCCGCCGGCGGATTTCGACGGGAGATAGGCGTTGCGGGTGATCCCGTAGACCGGATTGAAGGTGTTGGAGCCGAGGCCGAATTCCGGTGTGTTGGTCTTGCCGAGGAAGATCGCCCCGGCGGCGCGCATGCGCTGGGCCAGCAGGCTGTCGGCGGAGGCCACGCGGTCCCTGAAGATCGGAGATCCTTGGGTGAACCGGATACCCTTGACCGGCTGAAGGTCCTTCACGGCGAGCGGAAAGCCATGAAGACGGCCGATGTCTTCGCGCCGGGCCAGTTGCGCGTCACGATCCCGCGCCTGGCCGATCAGGTCCTGACGGTCCTGCAGCGCGACGATAGCGTTCGCTTCGGGATTGAACCTGTCGATGTGGTCGAGATAGGCGCCCATCACCTCGACGCAGGAGACTTGCCTGGACCGGATCGCGCTGGCGAGCGGGACGGCGCCCAGCATCACGATATCGGAGACGCCTGCCGCCGTGGCGACGCCCGGGGCGGCAGCGTTGGCGAGCGTGGCGACGGTCCCCGTCAAGACAGAACGCCGATCGAGCCCTCGCCCGTTTGGATTGCGACTGACACCACCCATCTGCAAGCCCCCAGCGCCCGGACAAGCTATACCTTTGCGCCGACTGTGCGAAGCCAGGAGACCCACCCGGCGCCTGGGACGCCGGGCGGGATGGCTCAGGCCGCGGCGAGGGCGTGGACGTCCCTGGCGCTCAGCGATTTTCCGCCAATGACCCAGTCACCTTGCTCGAATTCCTGCACGCGGACCCAGGTCACGCCACGAAGGGCCTCGCCCTCCACCGTGATCATCGCCTCGGTCACCCGTTCGATGAGCTGCTGCTTCTGGGCCGGGGTGAAGACATCCTTGATAACGTCGATCGTCACGAGCGGCATGGCCGGTCTCCTTGCTGTCAGATCCCGGACCACGCCGGGGGATGGCCAAGACTGCCGTGCGGCGCGGCGGCCCGCTTGAAGGCCGCATGGAGATTTTCCGGAGAAGGCCCGAGGTCAGACTGGCAGGCGATCCACCATTTCGGCGATGCGCCTGCGGATGGCGGTCTCGCGGAAGGGAAATGCGCGAAGGAAGTCGTCCGAGTTCAGGCCCGGACTGCGACGGCGCGCCGATTGGGCCCAGGCCCGCGCCCGCGCCTCGTCGCCGTTCATCCCGTGGGCTACAGCGGCGATCATCTCGATCAGGGCGTGGGCGCCGGGCGAGCGCGCCGCGCGCTCGGCCCACTCGGCGGCCTGGGCGGGCTCGTCGAGCACGATGTGGGACATGGCCCGCACGCCGTGCATGCCGTAGGCCAGGGGATCGAGCGGGCTGAGCTGGAGCGCGGCTCCGACATTGACCTGGCCGTCGGCTCCGTGACCCAGCAGGGTCTCGGTCCAGCCCCGGGAATAGCGCGCCTGAGCGTAGCTGGGATTGAGCCGGATCGCGCGATCGAGCCACGGCAGGCTGGCGTCCAGGTCGCCGTGAAGCCAATAGGCGCGGCCCATGACCAGGTTGCAGAAGGGATCCATGGGATCGTGCTCGAGGCCCTGTTCGGCGAAGCGTTCGGCCAGGGCCGTCGCGCGCGCCGCGTCGTCGGAGAAGTTCAGGAAGGCGCCTTCGAAATGGGTGAAGGACAGGCCCGCGTGGGCGCGGGCGAAGCCCGGCTCCATGGCGATCGCGCGTTCGAACAGCGAGGCGGCCAGGGCGTTTCCGTCGCGGCTGAACCTGTACATGTGATGCAGGCCCAGGTGATAGGCGGACCAGGCGTCCAGGTTCTCCGGCGATTTCAGGCGCGCCAGCCGCGCCTCGTTCATCGGGATCTGCAGTTCCAACGCGCCGATGACCGCCTGCACGATCTGCTCGCGGATATCGTGCACCGCCTCGCGGGCGCAGCGGAAGCGCTCGCTCCAGACGACGCCGCCGTCCTGGGTATCGCAGAGCTCGACCGTCAGGGTCATGGACCTGGCGTCGGCCTCCACTGAGCCCGACAGGCAGTAGCGGACCTTGAGGGCCGCCCTGACCTTCCCGATATCCGCATCGGCCCCACGGAACCGGAACGAGGAGCCGCGGGCGATCACGAACAACCAACGCAGCCTGGAGAGCTCGGCGATGAGGTCGTGCGGCAGGGCGTCGGCGATGGCCGAGGCTTCGGCCGCCGCGCCGATGACGTCGAAGGGCAGCACGGCGATCGACGGGCGCGCGGACGGCTCCTGGGTGGCGGGCGGGTCGAGGGCCGGCCCCTGCCCGGCCGTCGCCGCGGGCGGACGCGAGACCGCCTCCACCTCGGCCACGAAACGGAACCCCAGCTTGGGGATGGTGCGGATCAGGCGCTGGACCGCGCCGTCGTCGCCGATCGCCCGTCGCGCCGACTTCACGCGGCTGGCGATGGCGGCCTCGGAGACGATCCGGCCCTTCCAGATCCGCTCGACGATCTCGTCCTTGCCGACCAGGCGCTCGCGGTTCTCAATGAGCATGAGAAGAAGGGCGAAGACCTGTGGCTCAAGCGAAACCGCAACGGCGCCTCTTGTGAGTTCATGCTTCTCGGTGTCGAGCGCGTACGCCCCGAAACGGTAGATCATCGGCGTCCACCTGCCCCGCTTCTCCCAAAAACCTCCACATGATCTCCAAGCGGAACGTTTCGCGACGGGACAAGATGCCTACAGGTTCGACACATCGTCGGACGCAACAGGCCAAGAGACGCCAGCGGCGGACTCCCATCGTCGCGGCGGGGAGCGAAACCATGAAGATGACCTGCGTGGAACTGCCCGACAACCTGAATGCAGGCGGCGTCCGGGTTCAGGGGGTCGACTGGGGCGAACTGAACATCTCGCACATCCACTTTCCCAAGGGCGCGGACGCCACGCCGCTGCTGGAGGGCCTGCCGCAGAACCTGTGCCAGTGCCCACATTGGGGCATGGTGCTGCAAGGCGCGATCAACGTGCGCTACGCCGACGGCCGCACCGAGACCGTGAGCGAGGGCGAGGTCTATTACTGGCCGCCCGGCCACACGGTCTGGGTCGACGAGGACTACCGCGCCATCGAGTTCAGCCCGAAGGACGAGATGCGCGAAGTGATCGACCACCTGCGGACCAAGATGGGCGTCCCGGCCTAGTCGCTTAGAGCGAAGGTCGCGCCCGCTTGGGAACCAGGACCATAGCGCACCTGGTCAGCACCACGAACAGCACCAACCCCGCCATGACCTGAGGCGCCTTGTGGACGGTCCAGATCAGGCCGAAGAAGCCGGTGGTCACCAGGTTGGCGGCCAGGACCAGGCCGGGACTGCCCCGCCCCTCGGCGCGAAGGGCCGTGATGTTCAGCAGGGCGATCGCGATCAAGGCGAGGCCCGTGCCGGCGAACCAGAGGGCGTCGAGCGTCAGGGCGTGGTGGAGCCGCGCCGTGTAGGCCACATGCACGACCCCCAACAGCAATGCGGCGATGGCCGCGGCCCAGTGCAGGCGTCTCAACGTCATTGGTCGGTCCCCTGCGCCCGTGTCGGCGCGCGGGGACGGTCGCGTTTGGGCGACAGAGGGTCAAACGATGTGTTTGGCGGCGCACTGTGACCTGAGATCACAAGGGCGTCGCGCCCTACCCCGCCTTGGCGAAGTAGATCTCGGCGGGGCCGGGGAAGCGGCGCTCGCGCACGTCCTCGGCGTAGCCGGCGACGGCCTTGGAGATCTCGCCGCGCAGGTCGGCGTAGCGGCGGACGAACTTGGGCGTCCAGTCGAACAGGCCCAGCATGTCATCGGTGACCAGGATCTGGCCGTCGCAGCCGGAGGAGGCGCCGATGCCGATGGTGGGGACGCCGATCGCCTCGGTGATCTCGCGAGCCAGACCCTCGGCCACGCCCTCGACGACCACGGCGAAGGCGCCGGCCTGAGCGGTCGCCTTGGCTTCGGCGAGGATGCGGGCGCGTTCGTCGGCGCCCTTGCCCTTGGCCTTGAAGCCGCCGTCCACGTGCACCGCCTGGGGCCGCAGGCCCACATGACCCATGACCGGGATGCCGCGCTTCACCAGGTAGTCGATGGTGTCGACCACGGTGGGGCCGCTCTCGACCTTCACCGCCTGGCAGCCGGTCTCCTTCATGATCCGCGCGGCGTTGGCGTAGGCGATCTCCGGCGCGCCTTCGTACGAGCCGAAGGGCATGTCGACGACCACCATGGCCCGCTTGGCCGTGCGCATCACCGCCTGGCCGTGCAGGATCATCATCTCCAGGGTCACGCCCACGGTGTTGGGCAGGCCGTGGACCACCATGCCGACGGAATCGCCCACCAGCATCAGGTCGCAGTGCTCATCCAGCAGCTCGGCCACAGGCGCGGTGTAGGCCGTCAGGCATACGATCGGCACGCCGCCCTTGCGCGCGGTTATGTCCGGGGCGGCGAGCCGCCTGACGGTCTCCTGACGCTGGGCCGACATGGATCAGAACTCCTCGATGACGCGGGTCAGGACGAACCCCATGGCCAGGACCGCAAGGCCGCTGGCGAGCCATACCATCGATCCGCCCGCCGGCAGGGCCGAAAGCAGCTCCACCCGCGGCGCCCACTCGGCCACGCCCTCGCGCAGCATGCGGGTCGAGCCGGCCGAGGCGGCCTCAACCTGGCCGACGAAGTTGGACAGGATAAGCTGGCTGGCGCCCACCAGGCCGCCGACCAGGCCCGCGGCCCCGATCAGCCAGCGGCGCAGGGTCCAGCCTCGATCAAGCTTGCGCTCGACCGAAACGGCGAAGGCCTTCTCGTCGGAGAAGGCGGGAGCCTCGCCGAAGAGGCGTTCGAGGCGACGTTCGAATTCGATTTCAGCCATTGCCACGCCTCCCTTCAAGTAGAGCGCCCTCAGGCGCCAGTCGCGCTCTGAGTTTCTCCAGACCACGTTTGACATGGGATTTGACCGTTCCAAGCGGCAGGTTCAAGGCCTCGGCCGTCTCGGCGTGAGAAAGACCCGCGCCATAGCACATGGATACGCACAGCCGTTCGGCCGCCCCCAAGGTTTTCAAGGCTCCGTCGAGATCGATGCGTCCGGCCGTATCCGGCTGGTGGGCGTCGGACGACGTCTCCTCGGCTTCGGCCGCCAGCCCGGCTATCCGGCGCTCGCGCTGCAGGCGGCGGAGGTAGAGGCGGGCGGCGATCTTCTTGACCCAACCTGCGAAAGCGCCCTCGCCGCGGAACTCGGTGATCCGCTCGAAGGCCATGAGAAAGGCGTCCTGGGCGACATCGTCGGCCTCGGCCGCCGGCGATCCCATCCGTCGCAGCAATCCGCGCACGGCCGAGCCGTGCCTGCGGACCAGTTCCCCGAAGGCCGCACGGTCTCCCGCCGCCGCCAGGGCGGCCAACTCCACGTCGTGGAGATTGGCCAGCCTTGTGTTGTTAGCGCCCGACATCTGGGCTTTTCCCCATCCCCTATCGGGGCGTTAAACCTTGCCGCGCGTGACGAAAGACAGTGCGATCAGCGCCAGGCCGATGAAGCCCGGGAAGGCCGCGATGCCGATCAGCGGATAGAAGGCGTCGGGTTCTTCGAAGCTGACCGCGAAGCCCAGGGCCGCGAAGCCGACGGCGACGCCCAGCCAGACGATCCCGGCACGGAGGTCCTTGTACGGCGAAGGCGGAGCCTTCACGTCGCTGGTCAAGGCGTCGATGACTTCCGGCGGAAGCGTGGCGCCCTTTTCGATCGAAGCGCGCAGGGTGTCCTGCAGCTTCTGGCGTTCGATGCTCTTGAAGTAACGCGGCGCGATGACGATCGCCGCGATCATGGCGAACATCGTGATTGGGATCAGAATTTCCATCTCGTCTTCCCCTCTTCAGGATTTCCGGGCGTAGCGCCCTGTATCTGAAAGGAAAGAGGCGCCGGGATATGCGTACAGATGCAAGGACCGGCATGAAATGTTCGTCATGATCTCAACCCCAGAAGAGACAAGGCCCGGCCGTCGGCCAGCAGCACGGCCGCGGCGGCCGCGACCAGGGCCGCGCCGGCCGGCGCCAGCCCGCCGCCGATCTGCGCCATCGCAGGCGCCAGGCTGGGCCACACCGCCCAGAGGATCGAGCCGCCCACCAGGCTGAACAGGGCCAGTTGGGCCATTTCCCAGCGGAACCGGTCGCGGGCGACCGCCTCCATCACCGCGGCCGAGAAGGCCGGATCGCGGGCCGGCGGCTCAGAGGCCGCGAAGAAGGCCGAGAGCCTGGCGTCATCATCACTCATCACGCACTCCCAAGGCTTCCATGAGCCGCGCGCGTCCGCGGGCCACATGGGACTTCACCGTGCCGAGCGGCAGACCGAGCGCATCGGCCGCATCGGCGTGACTGAACTCAGCCGCAAGGCAGAGGGCCACCACGGCCCGCTGTTCCAGCGGTAGCGCGGCCATCGCCCGTTCCAGGGCCAGCCGGTCCTCCGGCGCGGCGCCAGACGATCGATGGTCGGCCGACTGGTAGTCGGCTTCCCGCTGCCTGGCCCTGCGATCGGACCGTAGTTGCGTCAGCAACTTGTTGTACCCGATCCCGCACAGCCAGGCTCGGACATTGACGCCCTCGTCCAGGCGCTCGATCCGCGACCAGGCGGTCAGCAGGGCTTCCTGGGCCAGATCGTCGGCCAGGGCCCAGTCCCCGCAGGCCCGGCGCAGGAAGGCGCGCAGGGCCTGCTGGTGACGGTCCACCAGCCGCGCGAAGGCCTCCTCCGAGCCGCCCTGGGCGGCGCGGATCAGGTTCGCGTCCAAGGCGGCAGGGTTCATTTGTCACGGAAGCGCGACGACACGAGGACCGAGAGCAGGGTCGCGCCGGAGATACAGGTCAGGATCAGGGCCACCAACCGGAAGGGACCCTCGGTCCCATCGATCAGCGAGGCCTCCGAGGCGATCCAGAACGCGCCGGCGAGCGCGCCGGTGAAGATCACCGTGCGGATGTCGTCGCCGCGCGAATGGCGATAGCGCCGCAGACGGTTGCGGCGATGGCGCCGGCCCAGGCCGCTCCAGTCGCTCTCCTCGTCGTCGTCTTCCTCGTCCTGGATGCGCTTCAGGAGTTCGGGCGGCACTTCCTTGCCCTGGGTGGCGAAGGTCTTGATCAGATCCAGCTGCTCCTGCGAGCGGCGATAGGCCAGCCAGCGGTCCCAGGCCCCGAACGCGAAGGCGGCCAGCGGGAACAGCAACCACCAGAAACCGCGAAACAGGTCTTCCATGAGCGTCAGCCCCTCTCTTGGAACGGAAAGCCGTCTCCCCGCTCCTTCACCCCCTAGTCGCCGCCGCGGCCGGGATTGGATGCGGGTCGCGAAACTATTTCGTCCTAGCCCAGGGCGGCGGCGTAGACCTCCGGCTTGAAGCCGACCAGCAGGCGGCCGCCCAGGTCCAGCACCGGGCGCTTGATCATCGAGGGCTGGGCCAGCATCAGGGCGATGGCCTTGGCCTCGTCGAGCGGCGCCTTGTCGGCCTCCGGCAGCTTGCGGAAGGTGGTTCCCGCGCGGTTGAGCAGCACCTGCCACCCGACCTGCGCGGCCCAGGCCTCCAGCCGGGGCCGGTCGATCCCCACGGCCTTGTAGTCGTGGAAGGCGTAGGCGACCCCGCGCCCGTCCAGCCAAGTCCGGGCCTTCTTCATCGTGTCGCAGGCCTTGATGCCGTAGATGGTGATGGTCATCGCGCTGCTTTCCTCAGGTCCGGCCGGGGATCCGCATGCACTCAAAGCTCCCGGGACGGGCCGACTGCTGCTTCGGATGGCGGCCCATCGAAGTCAAGCGGCCAGCGGCCAGCGCCCCAGATGGGTGTGACGGCCTCTACCCTGCTCGCTCGACACCAGGACGATCTCCCGCGCGCGCCAGGCGATCGGCGGGTCGAGCATTGTCTCCGGGATGGCGTCCTGGTCATAGGCGAAGGTGAGATGGGGAACGAAAGCGCGCGCGCCAAAGCTCAGGCCGATATCCTCGGCGGCGTGCTTCAGCCGATCGCGCAGTCCGGTCAGGGCTGCGGCCGAGCCCTCGCTGCAGCCAAGGACCACCGAGGCGCCGCCGAAGCTGGCCGCGCCGGTGAGCACGACCTCGAACGGCGGGAAGGCGACCGCCGCGCCGATCCGCCGCGCGGTGGAGATCACCGTGTCGCGGGCTATGGGATCGGAGGCCACGCCGAGCAGGGAGAGGTGGAGCCTCGCCGGCGCGCAGGCTCGCCACCGCCGCGCGAGGCGGCGCCCCAGATCACCTTCCAGGTCGGCGATCGCAGCGGCGGCCTGTGGGTCCGGTAGGACGGCGAAATACAAGACCTCCCGCCCTCGCCCCACCTCCACGCCCCCTCACGCCATGCATGTGAACAAATATAGAACACCGATGGCGAGCCGATCAAGCCGGCGGCATCGTCTCGAACTTCGGCAGGGCGGAATCCAGGTGGTCCCAGGCGTGACCGCGCACGACGTAGGTGACCACCTGCGGCTTGTAACGGCCGGGATCGTCAAGACTGGCGGCGTGGATCGTGAAGAAGTCCGGCATGGCGGCGAACGTCAGGTAGACCGGCGACCCGCAGGTGGGACAGAAGGCCCGTGTCTTGGCGCCGCCGCTGTCGGCGACGATGTCCCAATGGGTCGCGTCGCCTTCGAGCTTCACACGCCCCCTGTCGGGGAAGGTCATGTAGGACCCGTGCCCCGTTCCGCTCTTGCGCTGGCAGTCGCGGCACTGGCAGTCGTTCGAAAATATCGGTTCGTCGGTGATCTCATAGCGGATCGCGCCGCAGGCGCATCCGCCCGCATAGGCCTGGTTCACGTCTTTACTCCTGTTCGTCGGTTTGAGATCAGCTTGAGCCAAGGCGCCGCGTGGAAGACGCTCATCAGCAGGTGCATCGGGATCATTCCCGTCAGCGGTGACGCAGCCTCGGCCGAGCAGAGCATGTCGGCTGGCCCGCCGCCCCAGGCCGTGAGCAGCGCCATGGTCGCGAAGGTCGGCGCGGCCGCGAAGCCCAGCCAACCGGCCGCGTCGAGGGCGCGCGCGGGTTCGTCGGAACGAGCCTCGCTCATGCCGTCTCTCCTGCAATAGGGGCGGGTGGGAGCTATGTTTCGGCGGTCTTGAACGCGGCTTCGCCGGCGTCCGACACCTCGACCCACTTGGGACTGGGGGAGGTCTCAGCAGCGTAGCTGTCGTTCCAGTTCCACCACTTGTACGCCGGCGTCTGGGGATAGCCTTCCGGCGAGTCTTCCCAAGGCTCCTGCCGGCCGAGCGGCGTGATGTCGAGATAGTTCCAGGTGCTCCCCATCGCCTCGTCGCCGCGGGAGTTGATGAAGTAGGTGCGGAACACGCGGTCGCCGTCGCGAATGAACACGTTCGTGCCGTGCCACTCGTCCACGCCGAAGTCGGCGTCGAAGCTGTCCGTCACGGTGTACCAGGGGATATCCCAGCCCATCCGTGTCTTCAGCCGCGCGATGTCGGCCTGAGGCGCGCGGGAGACGAAGGCGAGCGTGGTGTCGCGGGCGTTCAGATGGGCGACGTGGGCGACCTGGTCGGCCACCATGGAGCAGCCCCGGCAGGCGTGCTCAGGCCACCCGAACACGCCGGGCTCGAAGAAGGCGCGATAGACGATCAGTTGGCGGCGGCCGTCGAACAAGTCGAGCAGGCTCGCCCTGCCCTCAGGCCCGTCGAACACGTACGCTTTCTCCACGGCCATCCACGGCATCCGCCGACGCTCAGCGGCCAGGGCGTCTCGGGCGCGGGTTTGGGCCTTCTCCTTCACGAGCAACTGCTCGCGCGCGGCCTCCCACGCCTCCTGAGAGACGATCGGCGGGGTGTTCATCGTTGTGCTCCTCATGGCGGCTCAGGCCTGCTCCGCCGAGATGGCGTCGATGGTCCGGACGACCTTGGTCCAGCCCTCGCTCATGTTCTTGAAGGCCGACTCGTTCCTCGGGAGCACGAAGCCGGAGTGGACGAGGCGAAGGCGGGTCCCATTCTCCACGGCGGAAAGGACGAAGGTCACGATGGTGTCCAGCCGCGAGCCGTATCCGACATTCCCGTCGTGTCCGCCCTTCCAGGCGTAGGAGAGGCGTTCGTGCGGCGTCACCTCCAACACCTCGCAGTGAATGACGCCATCCCACGCCCCGGCCGGCGAGGTCTGGTAGGTGAAACGCGTCCCGACCGCGGGCTGGAAGCCGATGGGCTGCATCTTCAGCCATCGGCCCATCATTCCCGGCAGGGTGAGGGTCTTCCACACCACCGCAGGGGCGTGGGGAAACACCTCGTCGACAACAATCTCGCGGCTGCCGGCCATGGTCGCGGCGTCGTTCATGGATCAATCTCCTCCAGGAGGTCTCTGAGGTTGTCGAGACGGCCGCGCCAGAACACGGCGTAGTGGCTCATCCAATCGACGAGCGGCGCGAGGCCCTCAGGCTGGGCGCGGTAATAGACGTTGCGGCCCTCGGGGCGCTCGGCCACCAGGCCCGCCTGCTTCAAGGACTTGAGGTGCTGGGAGATGGCGCCCTGGGTGACGCCGCTTCCCCGCGTCAGTTCGGCCACCGTGATTTCGGCGGAACCCGCGACGCGTTCGAACACCGCGCGCCGCGTGGGATCGGCGAGCGTGCGCATGACGGTGTTGACGGTGGCGGCTTCGATCATGCCAACACATTAGTCAGTGCTAATTGATTAGTCCAGCCTAATTTATCTCCCAGCCGACGCCAACCGGGCCTCAGTCTATCCGATAGATCGTGGCGATCGCATCGAGAGCGGGGCTGAAGGGGGCCGGCAAGACCACCGGGCCGGCCGCCGTGAAGTCCAGCAGTACGTCCTTGGCCGCCGAATAGGACGGCCACTTCAGTCGCCCGCCGCCGTTCGGATCGCCGCGCCGGGCGAAGTCCGACCAATAGGCGCTCATCGCCGCGGCGACGGGCCTGTCCTCCTCCCCGGTAGGCCAGTTGGAGGCGTTCAGGTTGCCGAACACATACTGGCGCTCCGAGGCGTGGGGGGCGCCCTTGAACCGTTCGCGGATCGACGCGGACTGGAACGAGAAGCGATAGAGGTAGGTCGGGTAGCCGTTCTGCGCATGCCGCGCGGCGAGATACCGGGCCGGTTCGCTGAACACCAGATCGCTGACCGCGCGAAGCTCGAACGCCGCGTCGTCGCCATAGGCCACCTTGACGCGCGCCATCCTCTCCGGCTGCGCCTTGGTCGCGCGGGTGCGCACGTCGTCGAACATGGGCGCCTGGAAGGGGATCTCGAGGCTGTTGTAACCGACCAGGTAAGGGATCTTGGCCTCCGCGCCCTTCTCGAAGGCCTCGTCGACATCCATGGTCTGGAGCCTGCCGTCGATGATCGGGCCGCCGTCCACCAAAGGATTCGCGGCGCCGGCGGCGATGATCCGCTCGGCGGGAACGGCCCTCAGCGCCGCGGCGCTGTCGGTCTTCACGCCCAAGGATTCCATGAAGGCCTGGCCCTGGGTCTCCGCCGAGGGAACGCCGTCGGCGTTGACGCTCTGCAGACGGCTCGATCTTTCCCGGCCGATCCCGGACTGGGAGATCGCCCGGTGAAACAGCCCGCGCGTCATCGGCGAGATCATCAGGTGATTGACCGCCGCCCCGCCGGCGGACTCACCGAAGATCGTGACGTTCTTCGGATCACCGCCGAAGGCGCGGATATTCCGCTGGACCCATTTGAGCGCGGCAATCTGATCCATCAGAGCGTAGTTGCCCACCAACTCGCCGCCCGCCTCGGCGGTCAGGGCCGGATGGGCGAAAAAGCCGAGCCGGCCCAGCCGGTAGTTCAGCGTCACCAGCACCACGCCCTGCCGCGCCAAGTGGCCGCCGTCATAGAGCGGCGCGCTGCTTGAGCCGGCCACGTAGCCGCCGCCATAGATCCACACCATCACCGGCAAGGGACGCGCCGATCGCTCGGCCGGCGCCCAGACGTTGAGCGTCAGGCAGTCCTCGCTGATGGGCCCGCGACCGACACCATTGTCCTTGGTGTCGGCCGGCTGCTGACAGATGGCGCCAAACTGGTCGGCGGCGTGCACGCCGCTCCAGGCCGCCGCGGGCTGCGGCGGGCGCCAGCGTAGGTCGCCGACCGGCGGCGCGGCGAAGGGTATGCCCTTGAACGCGACGACATCGCGATCGACGGAACCCTTGAGCTCGCCCGTGTCGACCCGCACGAGGTCACGCTGCGCGCCCGCGGCCAGGCCGGGGGACGACGCGAGCAGCGCCACGCCAGCGATCGAGGCCAGCGCGAGGGTGTTTTGACGCTTCATCAGAACTTGGCCCCGACCCGGACGCCGTAGGTGCGCGGATCGGCGAAGATCGCGGTGCCGGCGAAACTCGTCGAAACCGATCCCAGGGTGATCTCGTCCTCGATGTTCTTGAGATAGCCCTGGACGTAGTAGCGGTCCTGCGGCGCCGTGTAAGTCAGCGTCAGGTCGGTCTTGTGGAAGCTCGGCTGGCGGAACTGCACCACCGAGGTGAAGTCGGTCAGCACATAGGACTGGCTCAGCCGGACGCGGGCAGAAGCCTCGAGGCGGCCGCCGTTCTCCAGTGGATAGGTGAAGTTGTATCCGGCCGAGGCGGTGACCTTGGGCGAGCGGTCGAGCGGCCGGCCGGCAAAGTCGACACCCGGCGTCGGCAGGAACCGCGAATAGCGGGCGTCCAGGTAGTTGAAGGCCAGGTCGATGCGGTGGTTCTCGTTCGGCTGGATGTTCGCCTCGAGCTCCAGCCCGTCGATCTTGGCGGCGCCGGCGTTGGTGGTGACCTGGCAGGGTCCGCCGCAGATGTTCGACGTCGAGCTGAGCTGCAAGCCCTTGTAGTCATAGTGGAAAATCGAGGCGTTCAGGCGCACGCGGTTGTCGGCGAACCGCGTCTTGATACCGGCCTCGTAGGCCGTCACCGTTTCCGGCGCGTAGTAGAGGACGTCGGCGGTGAACCCGCAGAACGGGCCTGTGCCGATCTCGCAGCCGTCGTTGAAGCCGCCCGCCTTGTAGCCGGTGGAGACGACGCCATAGATCATCGTCGCGCCGAAATCGTAGTCCGCGCCCAATCGCCAGATGACCTTCTCGAAACTCCGCTCGGCGTTGTTCTGCTGGGTGGGAATGGTCCCGACCGGCGCGGGGAAGATGATGACGGTCTGGCCCACTCTCGACTTCTCGTCGCTGGAATAGCGGATCCCGGCGGTCAGCTTGAGGCCGGGAATGACTTCGAAGTTCGCCTGCCCGAACACGCCCTTCGACACCGCTATGGTCGGGTCCTGCGGGAACCCGAAGGCCAGGGCTCCGGGGATGAACGGCGGCTGCAGGATGAATGCCGCGATCCCGGACCGTTCCTTGAAATAGTAGCCCCCCGCCTGGGCGGTGATGCGGCCACCGTCGTCATAGGCGAAGCGCAGTTCCTGGGAGTTCTGCCAGTACTCGCCGTCGAACCGCACCGGCGTGGAGACCGGGGCGCCGAGGTCGGCCTGCAGGTCGTTGTGCTGGCTGAGTTCGCGATAGGACCCGAGATAGGACATCACCACCGGGCCCATGTCCCAGGTGAGGTCGGCCGTCACGCCCCAGGTGTCGTTGTCGCTGTCGGTGTCGACGCCGGGCGCGTAGGTCAGGGTGCGCGCGGCCTTCGAGTCCAGGTCGACATGGAGCGGGGCCTGGCCCGCCACGAACGGGCCGGTGAAGAAGTTGCTGAGGCGGACAGAGCTGAAGCCGGTTCCGGTCATGCGGGAATAGTCGCCGCGAACGACCAGGTTGATCGACGGCGTGATGTCGATCATCGCCGAGAGCCGGCCCGAGAGATTGTCCTTGAACGGGCTTATGCCGAACGGCGATGCGACGCCCTTGCGGATGTAGTTGTCGCGGCGTTCCAGGTTCACCGCCGCGCGCAGCGCGATGGCGTCGTTGACCGGCACATTGACCATGCCGCTCGCCTGCACCGTCCCGAAATTGCCATAGGCCCCGTCGGCCGAAGCCTGGAATTCGTGCTTGGGCTTGGCGGAGATCACGTTGATCACGCCCGCCGTGGTGTTGCGGCCGTACAGGGTGCCTTGCGGCCCGCGCAGCACCTCGACGCGTTCGAGGTCGAAGAAACTGACCTCCTGCGCCTGCGGCCGGGCGATATAGACGCCGTCCTGAAGGAAGGCGACCGAAGGATCGCCCTTCTCCGTGGTGTCGGTGCTGGTGATCCCGCGGATCGTGATCTGGATGCCGACGAACGCCCGGTCGATGGACAGGTTGGGCACCACGTCGGACAGGTTCAGCGGGTTGGTGACGCCGGAGTCGCGCAGCACGTCCGGGCTGACCGCCGAGAGCGCGATGGGCGTCTTCGAGGCCAGCGATTCCGTGCGGTTCGCGGTGACGACGATCTCGTCCAAGGCGACCGACTGAGCGCCGTCGCCCGCCTTCTGCGCATGGGCCCCGCTCGCGACGCTCAGCGCCGCCAGGCAAGCCGTGGCCCATAGTGAAGCCCTGACACCGTTCATTTCGTCCCCCTCCGACACGTTGGTCCCGCGATGTGGGTGGCTTCTAGCGCCCTTGCCCACAGCAGCTGATAACGATGTCAACGCGAATTGGTATCGTTGTCAATCCCAGATAATTTAACCTTCAAATATCTCCATCAGCGGAGACTTCTGCGTGGTTGAGATCATCGGGCGGGCCGGGACGGCGGCGCTGGCGGTGTCGAGGCCCTGCCCCTTTCAGGCGCTCGGCGCTCGCGATCCATAGGCCGCAAGGAAAACGCGAACGCTGTCGACGGCGTGACGACGCAGCGCCTCCGGCTCTGGGATGGATTCATCGCCCAGCAGCATCGCGCTGTTCACGGGCTCGCCCATGACCAGCCAGTTGAAATGGGACGCCGCGGCGCGCGGGTCTTCGATTCCAAGCAGGCCCCGCTCGGTCCAGCGCGCGAACGCCGCCGCCAGGCCGGCGACGGAGCGGCCGGGGCCACCGTCATAGAGCGCCCGCCCCAGCGCCGGGAAACGGTTGGCCTCGCCGATCACCAGGCGGCGAAGTTGCATCAGCCGAGGTGTCAGCACGACCGTGAGCTGGCGCTCGGCGTAGGCCAATAGCTGTTTCTCGGGATCGTCCTGCTCGCCCAGATCGGCGATCTCGCGTTGGACCTTGTCGCCCGCGGCGCCGGTCATGCCGCCGACGATTTCGACGAACAGCGCCTCCTTGCTCTCGAACTGCTTGTAGACGGTCTGCTTGGACACCTCGGCCTGGGCGGCGACCTCGTCCATGCTGGCGCCGAGATAGCCGTGCCGAAGGAAAATCTCCGTGGCGGCGTCGAGGATCGCCGCGCGCTTGCGCTCGGAGCGGCCCGGTTCCCTCCCCGGTTCCTCACGCTCCAAAGGGATACTCGCCTTCACCATCGTCCTTCGCCAGCCTCGATTGACTTCTAGTACTGGACCGTCCAGTTCTATTCAAGACTGGAGATGGAGAGTGTCGATGAACACGATGCGCCAGGAACGCCGGACCGCGTCGTGCCGATACGGCCAGGTCGCGTTCGACGTGGCGGGCCCGCGCAACTCGCCGATGGCCCTCGAGTTCAAGGGCGGCCATTGGCTGAGTGTCTATCGGGACCGCCTGCCGGGGCGCGCGCCGCCGGTGGACGAACGGACCATGACCGCCGAGAAGCCGGAGGGCGTCGAGCTGCTGGGCGGCCTCCCCAGCTATCCGAGCCACTCCGGCAGGTTCATGTGGCGGCTGATGAAGGCGTGGGTGGCGATGGGCTTCCGCATCCCCAAGGTCGAGGGCGTGCCCGCATGACCGCTCAGTCCGACAAGGTCCTGATGGAGAACCCCAACAGCCCGGATCGTCCGGTGCGGATCGACGCCGACAAGTACAACGCCATGCGCAAGGCGATCCTGGCGGTGCTGCCCGCGGCGGCTCCCGGCCTGACGGTGGCGGAGGCCAAGGCACGGCTGCTGCCCCTCTTGCCGGAGGCGCAGTTTCCAGGCGGCGCCACGGCCGGCTGGTGGCTGAAGGGCGTGCAACTAGATCTGGAGGCCAAGGGCCTGATCGTCCGTGAGAACACCAAGCCCCTGCGCCTGCACGTGCGGTAGGGCGGCCCGGTCGGTCGGCCGCGCCGTCATAGCCGTCGCGCGATCAGGCGCCCGCGGCCAAGGCGGCGAAATCGGTATAGTGTCCCCGGATTCCAGAACGCTCTCGGTCACATCGAGAACCTGCGGAGCGACGACCGCCCCTACCTCGATGGATTGCCGATAGGATGCATCGCCACCGGCGGCGGGTGGCAGGGATGCGTCACGACGTTGTACGCACCGCGCGCCATCGCGCACGCGGTGCGAGGCTGGGCGTCGCGATCAATACAGCGGAGGTGAGCTTCGCCCCCCGAAGGCGTCTGCTCATCGGTCGCCGTCGAGGCTCAGCTCGATCTGCTCACCGCCCAGGCGGTCAGCGGCGTCGCAGGCCGGTCGGTGGCTGCACAGTAGGCCCCCTCGGGGCGCCGCGGCCGCGCTAGCGGATGGCCCGGATGTGCTTCGGCGTCTCTAGCGCTATGCCTTCCGCATGGGGGCGCTGCGACGCCATGCCGCGACACGGAACGTGGTCGCTTAACCGCCAGGTAGAACTTGCCTCCACACGGTGCTGGGAATTCGGATTGGAGTACGCGCTATGCTGCGCCTCGAGCTCGATGCGGGAATTGACGTCCAAGCCCGCGAGGGCCGTCAGACACTGCTGCTCAGGCTGTCGATCGCCGCCGTGTTCGCGATTCTGCTGGCCCTGAACTTCTCCTGGCTCGCCGCAATCGCCTGGTTCGGCGCCCTGGTTATCGCGGAGGTCTGGGCTCTGCTGTCCTATCCTCGCGGCGTCCTGGCGCCTCTGCGCCGCCATCGAATGTTGCGCCTGGCGGCCATCACGGCAACGAGCCTTGTCTGGACATCAATGCCAGTCGCCTATTGGTCGACGGGCGTTTCTGAACTTCAGATCGTCGCGGTCGCGCTGCTCTTCAGCCTGCTGGTCATCGCCCAGACCATGTCGTTTCATTCCGCCGCCACTACACTGGCATTCGGATCGATACCGACACTCACGCTCCTGATCCTGCCTTTTGTCTCGTTCCTCTCACGAGGGAAATATCTGCTGACCCTGGTTGTGGTTCTTCTTCTGGGGATTATCTATCTCGTCCTCGATATTCGCCGCAATGTCCTCAACGCCACGACACTTCGTGACACCCAGGCCGAGCTCATCGCGCGCCAGCATGCGCTCGAAGAGCAGACGGAACGCGCTGTCGCCGCGAACCGCGCCAAGACCGCCTTCCTCGCGATGATGAGCCACGAACTGCGCACGCCAATGAACGGCGTCCTGGGCATGGCCCATGCCCTCACACACACAAATCTCGACAGCCGGCAGGCTGGCCACGTGGATATGCTTTTGCGTTCCGGTGGGGGGCTGATGTCGATCCTCAACGACCTGCTAGACACATCGAAGATTGAGGCGGGCAAGCTCGAACTGGAATCGATCCCGTTTGATCTCGAGGACCTGGGTCGACGGGTCCATGAACTCTGGACGGAAACCGCCAGCGCCAAAGGCGTGCGGCTCGTGCTCGATGTCGATGAGACCTCGCCGCGCTGGGTTCTTGGAGACCCGACACGCCTAAGGCAGATCATGATCAACCTGATCTCGAACGCCTTGAAGTTCACCACCCATGGCGAGGTGCGGCTGGGGCTTCGCTCAGATCCGTCCGAGGCGGGAGGTCCGCTCGTCTTAATCAGCGTTTCAGACACCGGCCTGGGGATCAGCGAGGAGCAGAAGGCAAGGTTGTTCCAGTCCTTTGCGCAGGCGGACGCGTCGACGACGCGGAAGTTCGGCGGCACGGGCCTTGGCCTGGCCATCTGCAAGAACCTGGCGACCCTGATGGGGGGCGACATCTCGCTGGAGAGCCGCCCTGGCGAGGGTTCGACCTTCACGGTCACTCTTCCCCTGATCGAAAGCGAGGCGCTCGACGAGCCCGCCCAGGAAGAAGCGCCAATGAACATCGATGGGCTGACGGTCCTGGTAGCTGACGACAACGCCATCAATCAGGCGGTCGCCCGCGCGATCCTCGAGGCGTTCGGCGTTGCCGTAATCACGGCGGGTGATGGCGCGGCGGCCCTGGATTGCCTGAGGACGATAGCGATCGATGTCGTCCTCATGGACATTCACATGCCCGGGATGGACGGCCTGGAAGCGCTGAACCGGATCCGTGAGGGAGGCGCCGGCCGCAGGGATCAGCCGGTCGTCGCCCTGACGGCCGACGCCATGGCGGGCGTGGACGAACAGCTGTTGGCCCACGGCTTCAATGCGGTCGAACCGAAGCCGATCAATCCGACCAACCTCATAGCGACCATCGCCCGGTTGGCGGCCCCTGACGGGCAGGCGGCGAGCGGTGGCGAGGCGAAGGTCGCCTGACCAGAAGGCGATTCCTCGAAGGCGCCCGCGCCACCACAACCACGACCGGCTAGCTTCTCGGGATGAAGGCCGCCGCCTCTGCGATCTCCTGGGGCGAGGTCGCGTTATCCCGCGCATCCAGATATCTGCGGATAGGCCGAGAAGCTTGCGGAAAGCCTCTCCCTCACTCCCACTCGATCGTCTACGAGGTAAGTAACCATTTGTTTTTTTGCATATCTCTGATCACGAATATTTCAAATACCGTCACGATTTCAGTCTAAATGTTAGACTATTGATGTTTCTACATAATCTTCCGAGACAACGGACGGTTCTTCATAGAGCATAGATAGCCCATCGTAGATAATCTGGCCGCGAATGCGCATTCCAGAACACTCTATACTACGCAAGAAAACGCCAACTTACCCTCTGGATCAGTCCGCCGCCGCACGCGGGGCCGGTGGTGCTCAGAGTTTCCGGCACGAGAGAGGGAAGAAGGGCTTGCGGACTCCCTTCGACCCGCGAGCGACCGTGCTCATAGCCATGGGCCGATCATGATCGTGGATGGGCGATCTCGGGTTCGCATAGCCAATTGGCCCTTAGAGAGGCGAGCGTCCCGGTAGTGAAGGGCGCCTACTGGTCTGCTTCCTCAGATGATGGATCATTCTATCCAAGGAAATAGATCAGACCGCAGGGGGGCCGGCGGCTGGCCCTACTACATGAGCGCGGCGTCGCCAGACTGTCGGAATTCGTTTCAGCAGGCGTCACCGCGTTCGCTTGCTTCTCCACGGCTCGCACCGAGAGAGCCTTCGAGATCGATCCAGAAGCGGACTGGGCTAGGATCGGAGTAGCGTTCCAAGACCGCCCAACGCCAACTCACGGAACGCCTGGTCGATCTCTTCCGGCGTTTCCCGGGCGCCGCGGTCGAGCCACCAGGTCACCACCGACATATAGGCGCCGACCACGAACCGCACGGCGATCTCGGGGGGCGCGGCCTGGGCGCCGGACCCGTTTTCCCGCGCCGCCAACTCGGTCCGCACGAGCTCGGAGAGCAGCTCCTTGATCTTGTCGATGATGATCGGCCCGGCCCGGCCTCGCATCAGCGCACGGTAGAGCTGGTGCTGCTCCTTGAGGTGTTCGGTCATGAAGCGGCTGAACCAAAGGGTGCGCGATGCCGCGCCCTCTCCCCCGCCCGCGCTATCGCGCGCCTCGAGGAGGTGGCCGCGCAGGTGGCCGAGGCCGCGGCGCAGGAGATCGTCCTTGTCGGTGAAGTGCGCATAGAAGGTCGAGCGGCCGACATCGGCGGCCTCGGTGATGTCGGCGATGCTGATCTCGTCGTAGTCGCGCTCGACAATCAGGCCAATGAGCGCGCGATGCAGGGCGGTTCTCGTCCGTAGGGCGCGCCGGTCGCCCGTGCTCCCGGCCGCTTCACGGCGGTCCGCCGACTTTTCCCGGTCATTCCGGCCCATCCGTCTCGTAACCGACATTTGCGGCTCCGCTGTTCGTTGCGCTTACCAGACACCTGTCCACTATCACGCAGTCGTCCAGGAGTCATTGAATGCCATGGTGCACGCCAAGCCGAGCCAGCTTGCCCCTCTTTCGAGAGGCCCCGGCGCCAATCGGGACGATCCGCTCATTACGATGCGGCAGGTGGGTAAGACCTATGAGACTCCGGCCGGGACATTCGCGGCCCTGGCCGACATCGAGCTCACCCTGGCGCGCGGCGACTTCGTCGCGGTGGTGGGCAAGTCCGGCAGCGGAAAAACCACGCTGATCAACCTCCTGACCGGTATCGATCGGCCCACGTCGGGGAGCATCGACGTCGCCGGCGACGCGGTTGTCGCCATGAGCGAGACGCAGCTCGCGGCGTGGCGCGGCAAGACCGTCGGCCTTGTCTTCCAGTTCTTCCAATTGCTGCCGACCCTGACCATCGCGGAGAACGTCATCCTGCCCATGGATTTCTGCGCCACCTATCCGGTGCGCGAACGTCGGCCCCGGGCGCTCGATCTGCTCAGCCAGGTCGGCATCGCCGACCAAGCCGACAAGCTCCCCGCGACGCTGTCGGGCGGTCAGCAGCAGCGCGCGGCGATCGCGCGCGCGCTCGCCAACGACCCGCCACTCCTCGTCGCCGATGAGCCGACCGGAAATCTCGATTCTCATACCGCCGACGAAATCCTCGCGCTGTTCTCCCGGCTGGCGGCGGGCGGGACCACCGTAGTCATCGTCAGCCATGAACGCGACGTTGCAGCGATCGTCGACCGCACGATCGTCCTCGTCGATGGGCGGATCGCGAGCGACACCGCCAGCGCTCGCGCGCGGGCCGTTCCGCAGTCCGCGGAGGCCTGAGAATGGACACGAGATGGACGAAGACGCGGCGCGACCTCACCGGCTATGGCGGACGCGCGCTGGCGCTCCTCATCGCGCTGTCGGTTGGCATCTTCACGGTCGCCACGATGCTCGGCGCGTACGGCGTCGTCAGCCGCGAGATCGTGGTCAACTACGCCACGACCAACCCGGCGTCGGCGACGATCGAAGTCGACGCGGTCACGCCAGCCGTCCTCGCAACCGCGAAGGCTTTCCCGGGCATTGCCGCGGCGGAGCCACGAGCGGTGGTCGAGGCCCGCGCCAAGGTCGGCGACGAATGGATGCGCATGCTTCTCTTCGTCGTGGACGACTTCGACGCGATGCGCCTCAATGTCTTCACTCGCGACTCCGGCGCCTGGCCGCCGCCGACCGGGGGCATGCTGATCGAGCGGCAGGCCATCGGTTTCCTGAAAGTGCGTGAAGGCGGCGTGGTGACGCTGCGGATGCCCCACGGTTCACTGCGGACGGCGCCTGTCTCCGGCGTCGTTCATGACACCACGCTTGCGCCGGCCTGGCAGGAGCAGACCGGCTACGGCTACATCACGCGCGCTACGCTCGCCGGCCTTGGGGAACCGCCCGTCCTCGATGAACTTCGGGTCCTGCTCGATGGCGATCCGATGAGCACGGCCGTCACCGACGCCAAGGCGCTGGAACTCGCCAAAGCGCTTCAGACGCAAGGCGTCGAGGTCCACAGCGTCAAGGTCCCGCCCCCGGGGCAGCATCCGCACCAGGGCCAGATCCTGATCAGCCTGGGCATGTTCCTGACCTTCGCAACCCTGGCGCTGCTGTTGTCGGCGATCCTCGCCGCCGCAGTCCTGAGCGCCATCCTGGCGCGCCAGGTTCGTGAGATCGCGATCATGAAGGCGATCGGCGCGCGGAGCCGACAGATCGGCGCGATGTATGGCGTGCTGCTGCTCGTCCTCGGCGGCGCGTCGCTCGCCGTCGGCCTGCCGTTGGGGATCGCCGCCGCGAAGGGCCTCGCCCAAAAAATGGCCGACACGATGAACTTCACCGTGACCAGCTCGGCCATTCCCGGATGGGTCTACGCGGTGCTGATCGGCGCGGGCCTGCTCCTGCCGCTGCTGGTTTCCCTGCCCACCATCGTGGGGGCGAGCCGCAAGACCGTGCGCGAGGCGCTGGGCAGCTTCGGGGCGGGCGGATCGTTCGGCGCGCGACGTTTCGATCAAGTGCTGGCGAGGTTCGGCGGCGTCCCACCGCCCTATCTCCTGGCGATCCGCAACATGTTCCGCCGGCGCGGCCGCCTCGTCCTCGCCCTAGTGCTGCTCTCGGCCGGCGGTGGTGTGTTCATCACGGCGTTGAACGTCCGCGACGGCTGGCGGGCCATGGCCGACCACGTCACGACCGACCGCTTCTACGACGCCGATTTCCTGCTGAGCGAAGCGGTCCCCATCAGCCGGATCGAAGCCGCGCTCGCCGCGGTCGAGGGTATCGATAAGGTCGAGGTCTGGGGATACAGCCAGACGGCGTTCGCGCAACAAGGCCGTATCGACGTCATGCGGACCTATCCCGATCGCGGGCACGGTGGCTTCACGCTGTTCGGCGTGCCGCCGCAAACCAAGATGATCCGGTTCCCGGTGATGCAGGGACGCTGGCTGGCCAACGACGATATCGACGCCGTCGTCCTGACCCCGAAAATGCTGGCCCAGATCCCGGCGGCCAAGATCGGCGACCGGGTCCTGCTTTCGATCGCTGGGCGGCCGACCGCGTGGCGGATTGTCGGCCTCGTCCTCGAGGTCGGCGGCGGCGGCGCCTATGTCAGCCGCGCAGGCTACGCCAAGGCGTCAGGCTCCGAAGGAATGGGCAGCGACATTCGCGTGATCGCCCGAGCGGGCACGGCGCAGGAACGCGCCCGCGTCGTCCGAGCGGCCGAACAGGCCCTCGATTCGGCGGCGATCAGCGTGGAGCGAAGCATGCCGCTTGAGCGACTGCACACCGCCATGATCGGCCATGTGGAGGTTCCAGTGGCCATGCTGGTCGCCGCCTCGGTGCTTCTCGCCACGATAGGCGGGCTCGGCCTGGCTTCCATGATGACGGTCAACGTCCTCGAACGCACCCGCGAGCTCGGTGTCATGAAGGCGCTCGGCGCCACGCCGGCGGTCGTTCTCAAGGTCATCGTCACTGAGGGCGTGCTCATCGCCGCGATCAGCTGGTTCCTGGCTCTGCTGGTGTCCTTGCCGCTGACGCGGGCCGTCGGCCTGATCGCCGCCGGGATGTTCGGCGCGCCGTTGCCGTTCACCGTTTCGGTCTTCGCCGCAGCGGCCTGGCTTGCGCTGGCGCTGGTCATCGCCGTGGCAGCCAGCGCGGCGCCGGCGTCGCGCGCCGCACGCTTGGTCGTGCGCGAGGCGCTCGCCTACGAGTGACATCGGGCGACGGCGGACGAATTTGATGCTGCAGCAAAGGCGCGAAGACATGAGACGTGGGATCGTGATCGGACTGGTGGTGGTGGCCGCCGTGGTGGGGCTCCTCTACACGGCCCACGCCATGGATTTGGTGGGACTGCTACTGCGCATGCATGCGCCGCCCGTCCACTGAGGACACTCGCCTCGTTCAATGCGGAACCAAGCCTGGTTGGGTAAGGTGCAGCAGCACACCGATCGCCGAGGGTGGTCAAGAGCACCGGAATGACCCCGGCCTTGAAACGGAATACGGCGATCGTGGCGGCAAGCGTCAGGACCAGAGAGGCGAGATTCACGCTCGAGAGCATCGGTACGTCGAAGTTCAGGCCGAACGTGCGCACTTCCCGAACCTCGCGAAAAATCATGTGCAGCCCGAACCAGATCGCCGCGTCTAGGCCGCCGCCTTGGCGAACCGTTCGTTGGCGCCATGCCAGCTGAAGGCCTTCATGAAGGCGTCCACATAGGCTCCGGCCTTGGCGCCGTAGTCCAGGTGATAGGCGTGCTCGTACATGTCGAGCACGAGCAGCGGCGCGCCATCGGCGAGTGTCATGGTATGATCGGCTGCCCAGGTGTTCACCAGCCGACCGTCATGGCGGCTCCAGGTCAGGATCACCCAACCGGACCCGCCGCCCAGCGCCTTGCCCATGGCGGCGAATTCGGCGGTCCAGCGGTCGCGGCTGCCGAAGTCTCGCTCGATCGCCTGGGCCAAGGACGGGCTCGCCGACGCGGCCGGACCGAAACCCGCGAAATAGATCTCGTGCAGGATCATCGAGTTCCACGCGATCAGCTCTTCGCGTTTCAGGCCGTTGACCAGGTAGCCCGGCGACGACGCCCAATCGAGCTTACCGAGCTCGCCGCGAATGGACCCCAAGCGCTTTACGACGCCGACATAGTTGTTGTCATGGTGGCTGACCAACAGCTTCTCCGACAGGCCCGGCACGGCCTTGGGATCGAACGGCAGCGGCCTCGGCGTGAAGCCGGCGGGGGCCGTCGCGGGCGCTTGGGCCGTGGCCGTGGCCGTGCTCGCTGCGGCGCCGGCGATGGCCAGCCCGCCCAGCAACAGGCGGCGGTCGATGGAAGGTCGGCTCATGTGGCGCTCCGGTGGGGCTTGGGTGCGGTCGTTCAGGCGTTGATGGCGCGCGCTCGCCGCGCTGCTTGGAGCCGCTTGAGCAGGGTCTCGGCCAGGGCGTCCGGCGCCTCGTCCGGAATGGGAAAGACCGAGCTCACATTGATCTCGCAGAGCACATAGCTGTCCGCGCCGTCTGAAGTCTTGGGTCCGAGCGGGAAGTCGGCGCCCCATATCAACGGCAGATCCGACGGCTGACTCCCGAGCAAGTCCGCCAAGCCCGGTGTCCATTCGTCTTCCATCACGCCGCGCAGGGCCTGGAAGCGCTCGTCGGAGGGTCCCGAATATGGCGGCCGTCTCATAGAGCGTGAAGTCGCCATGCTTCAGGATCGCGCGCGGTTGAAGGGATGCAGAGTCAGGTGGCTGGGCTTGCCCAGTCCTGTCAATCGAGCGCGGGGGCGTGTCGGCAGCGGGGTAGACGGCATGGAAGATCCCTGAAAGTCGTAGGTCATGAGTTGGCGCCCAGAGCGGGGTCGAGGGGCGATTCGCCGGGGTTCAGCCCAACCGGGTTCGCTCGAAGGGCTCTGCTGGGTTTGCCGCTGGCCCGGGCGCGCAGCGCGTGGACGAGCGCCACGCTGATCGCAGGCAGGACCTGACGCTGATAAAGCCCGAAGGCTGGAGCGCCGGCGAAGGCGAAAGCCGGACATCAGGCGACCGCCTCGACGACCTGCGGAGCTCCGCGGCCGAAATGCTGATGCACGAGGCTGTAGAGCGCCGGCAGCACCAGAAGGGTCAGGATCGTCGAGGAGATGAGCCCGCCGATCACGACGGTGGCGAGCGGCCGTTGCACCTCGGCGCCGGCGCCCACATTGAAGGCCATGGGCACGAAGCCGAGACTGGCGACCAGGGCGGTCATTAGCACCGGCCGAAGCCGGGTCAGAGCGCCCTCGCGGATCGCCTCGTCGAGGGGCCGGCCGTCGGCGATGAGGTTGCGGATGAAGCTGACCATGACCACGCCGTTCAGCACCGCCACGCCCGAAAGGGCGATGAAGCCGATCCCGGCCGAAATCGACAGCGGTAGGCCGCGCAGCAGCAGGGCCGCCACCCCGCCGGTGAGCGCCAGGGGCACGCCGGAGAAGACGATCGCGGCGTCCTTGATCGAGCGGAACAGGGCGTAGAGCAGACCGAAGATCAACAGCAGGACCAGGGGCACCACGAGCTGCAGGCGCTTGGCCGCGGAAATCAGCTGCTCGAAGGTGCCGCCATAGGTGACCCAGTAGCCGCTTGGAACCTCGACCTCGGCCCCGACCTTCTGCTGCACCTCGGCGATGAAGGATCCCAGATCGCGGCCGCGCACATTGGCGGTGACCACGACGCGGCGCTTGCCGTTCTCGCGGCTGATCTGGTTGGGCCCGATTTCGACCTCGATCTTGGCGACATCGGCAAGCGGCACGAAGCCACGCGGCCCCTCCCCGCCCGCGGCGAGCGGAATGCGCAGCCGACCGATCTCGTCGACATTGCGCCGGATGGCCTCAGGCAGCCGCACGACGATGTCGAAGCGCCGGTCGCCTTCGAAGACCTGGCCGGCGACAGCGCCGCCCAAGGAGGTAGCCAGCACGTCCTGGACGTCCTGGACATTGAGGCCCAGCCGCGCGAGCGCAGCCCGGTCGGGCGTGATCTGCAGCACCGGCAGGCCCGTCACCTGCTCCACGCCCAAATCGGCCGCGCCGTCGATGCCCTCCACGACGTCTTTCAACGCGTTGCCGATCTCCAGGAGCCGGTCGAGGTCGTCGCCGAACACCTTGACGGCCACGTCGGCGCGCACCCCCGACAGCAGTTCGTTGAACCGCATCTGGATGGGCTGAGTGAACTCGTAGTTGTTGCCCGGGATCTGGGCGACGGCGGCCTGCAGTTCGGCCACCAGCTTGGCCCGAGGCTTGCGGGGATCGGGCCAGTCCTCGCGATCCTTGAGGATGATGAAGGTGTCGGCGACGGACGGCGGCATGGGGTCGGTGGCCACCTCGGCGGTGCCGATCTTGGCCACTACGCGTTCGACCTCAGGAAAAGCTTTGATGCGGGCTTCGAGCGCCGTCTGCATCTTGATGGCCTGGCTGAGGCTGGTGCCGGGGATGCGCAGGGCGTGCATGGCGATGTCGCCCTCGTCGAGGTTCGGGATGAACTCCGAGCCCATGCGGCTCGCGGCGAAACCCGCCACCGCCACCAGCACCACGGCGCCGGTCACGAAGGCGGTGCGCAGCCGAAGCGCGGTGTCGAGCGCCGGCTGATAGAGCCCGCGCGCGCCGCGCATGACCGGGCTCTCCTTCTCCTCGACCTTGCCGGTGACGAAGAGCGCCACGGCGGCCGGGACGAAGGTGAGCGACAGCAGCATGGCCGCGGTCAGGGCCATGACCACGGTGATCGCCATCGGGTGGAACATCTTCCCCTCGACCCCGGTCAGGGCGAAGATCGGCACATAGACCAGGGTGATGATCAGCACCCCGAACATCGAGGGACGGATCACCTCGTCGGTGGCGCTCGTCGCCAGGCTGAAGCGCTCGTCTTGGGTCAAGACCCGGCCCAACCGGTGTTGGGCCTCGCCGAACCTTCGCAGGCAATTTTCGACGATGATCACCGCGCCGTCGACGATCAGACCGAAGTCCAGCGCCCCCAGGCTCATGAGATTTCCCGAGACCTTGGATTGCACCATGCCGGTGATGGTCAGCAGCATGGAGAGCGGGATGATCGCTGCGGTGATCACCGCGGCCCGGATGTTGCCGAGCAGCAGGAAGAGCACCACGATGACCAGCAGCGCGCCTTCCAGGAGGTTGGTCGCCACGGTCTTGATGGTGCGGTCGACCAAGTCGGTGCGGTCATAGATCGGGACGGCCATGACGCCAGGCGGCAGGGCCTTGGCGGCCTCCTCGAGTTTGGCGGCCGCGGCGCGCGCGACCGTGCGGCTGTTCTCGCCCACCAACATGAAGACCGTGCCCAGCACCACCTCGCGGCCGTTCTCGGTGGCCGCCCCGGTGCGCAGCTCCTCGCCCATGGCGAGATCGGCCACGTCGCCGATACGGATCGGCACGCCGCCGCGATTGCTGACGATGACGCCCTTTAGATCCTCGAGGCCGGTGGCCTGGCCCGGCACGCGAACCAGATACTGCTCCCCGAACCGTTCGACATAGCCGGCCCCCACATTGGCACTGTTGGACTCCAGGGCCTCGATGACATCGGTCATGGTCAGGCCATAGGCCGACAGCCGCTCCGGCAGAGGGTTCACGTGATACTGCCGCTCAAAGCCGCCGATGGTGTTGACCTCGGTGACGCCGCGGGTGTTACGCAGTTGTGGGCGGATCACCCAGTCCTGCAGGGTGCGCAGGTCTTCGGGCGTATAAAGCCTCCCGTCCGGTCGCCGCGCGCCGGGCTTGGCCTCGACGGTGTACATGAAGATTTCGCCCAGGCCGGTGGCGATGGGACCCATCTCCGGGGCGATATCGGCCGGCAGTTGGCCGCGGGCGACCTGCAGCCGCTCATTGACGAGCTGGCGGGCGAAATAGATGTCCGTTCCGTCCTCGAAGACGGCCGTGACCTGGGAGAGCCCGTAGCGGGAGACTGAGCGGGTGTACTGCAGCCCTGGGACGCCGGCGATGGCGGTCTCCACGGGAAAGGTGATGCGCTGCTCGGCTTCGAGCGGCGAGAAGCCGGGCGCCTCGGTGTTGATCTGCACCTGGACATTGGTGATGTCGGGGGTGGCGTCGATCGGCAGGCGCTGGAAACTCCAGACGCCGATGGCTGCTGAGAGCAGGACGAGGGCGAAGACCCCCCATCGAAAGCGGATCGAGAGCGCGACAACCCGTTCAAGCAAGGCGGGCCGTGCGACGATCGGCGGCGAACCTTCAGTGGTCATGGCTGGCCCCCGACTTCTCGATGTCGGCGCGGATCAGGAAGGCGCCGTCGGTGACGTATTCGGTTCCGGACTCAAGTCCGCCCAGCACCTCGGTCCACTCCGGCGTCTGCGCGCCGAGTTCCAGCATGCGGACTTCGTAGGTGTCGCCCACCTTGGCGAAAACCACCGTGAAGTCGCGGAAGCGCTGCAGGGCCTTAGTGCGGACGGCTAGCGGAACCGACTTGGCCGACACCTGGAAGGACCCTTCCACGCCCATGCCGGGTCGGAAGCTGGCCGCCGCGCCCGGCGGGAGGTGGACGTGGGCCATCAGGGTCTGGCTGGACACGTCGGCGGTCGGCAGGATGGCTTCGACGGCGGCCCGCAGGCGGGTCTCGCCGGAGAGCGAGCGCACCTCCACCGGCTGGCCGACCCGGATCTTCTCGGCGTCGCGCGGATAGACGAAGAACTCCGCATGCAGCTTGGTCGGATCGGCGATGACATAGAGCGCTTGGCTGTCGGCCACATCGCCGACATTGGCGTTCTTCTGGACGATCACCCCGCCGATCGGCGCGGGGATCGAGTAGGTCTGCAGGCTGTTGCTGGATTCAACCCGCGCCAGCACCTGGCCGCGACGGACCGCCTGACCCAGGCCGGCGTTCATCGCCATGATGCGGCCGGGATACCAGGCCCGCACCTCGCCCTGGCCCTCGGGGGTCACCTCGACCCGGCCCGCCATGTCGACCAGATCGCCGACAATGGCGGGACCGGCCTTCTCGGTGGCGACGCCGCCGGCCCGAGCGGCCTCGGCCGCGATGGTCGTGCGGCCTTCATAGGAAGCGTAGCTCCATTGATGGGTGCGGCCGCCTTCACTCGCCCGGACCTTCACGTCGAAGGAGTGCGGTTCGACGACCGTGCCCGCGCCGCGCAGGTAGTCCTGCCGGGGCGCGAAGGCGAAGCGGTCGACCTTGCCGCCCAGCCGGATCAGTTCGACGGTGACCTGCACCGCCTTGGGATCGATCGGCTTGTCCTTGCGGTAGGCGTAGACATGGAACTCCGGCGGGACGCCGTCCTCGAAGATGGTCATCTCAAGGGCGAAGTCGCCGTCGCGCAGCATCCGGCCGCGGTGCGGGCCGCGCTCGTAGTCGGCGGCCGCGACGGCATGGCCCGGCTCGGCCGCAGGAGCCTCGGCGCCCTTACCGCATCCGGCCAAGAGGCTTGCGGTGAACAGCAGGGCGAGCGGCGCCAGGCGCCAGCATTGGGCGGGGATCATCAGCGGCGCTCCGCGACTGGTGTGGGAATGAGACCGGCGTGGCGGTCCGACAGGCGGTCGAGGGCCGCCTGATCGAGGTGATGTTGCCTTAGGACGCTCACGCGGCGGGCGCGGGCGTCAGCGAGCGCCCGCTCGGCCTCGGTGACGTCGAAATACTGGAAGCCGCCGCGGTTGAAGCCGTCCCGCACCAACTCGACGGTGCGGATCGCGGCCGGGATCACCTCGGCGCGGATGCGTTCGGACTCGAGCGCCGAGGCCACGATGCGGGCGGTCAGGCGGGTGATCTCGCGCTCTCGGGCCAGCCGCGCCGCGGCGATGTCGGCCTCGGCGGCGTTACGCTCGGCCAGCGCGCGTTCGACGCCCGCCTTGTTGGTGTCGTAGCGCTGCAACGGAAATGTACCGCCGACGACGAAGGCGACCTCCGAGCCGTCGCCGAAGTAGCGCAGGCCGGCCTTCAAGGTGGGATCGGCGACCTGGCGGGCCCGCTCCACCCGGACGCGCGCCTCGGTGACATCGCGCACCGCGACCAAGAGGGCTAGGTCCGTGGTCTCCTGCGCGGGCGCGGTCTGCGCCTCTGAAGCCTTGAAGAAAGTCTCGAGGTCGAGAGTGAAATCTGGAGCGCCGCCCCAGTGGCGCGCCAGTTCGGCGCGGGCGTCGATCGCGGCTTGACGGGCCTGGTCGCGGGCGATGTCGGCTTGAGCGGTCAGAGTCTCGGCGCGGGTTCCGGCGAAGAGCGGATCGCGTGCGCTGCGAACTCGACGGGAGATATCGGCCTGGGAGCGATGGGCGGCGATCAGGCGCGCCTCGGCGATCAGCAGGTCGGCCTGCGCGGCGAGCGCCTCGGCATAGGCGACCTGAACGGCCTTGATGAGATCGAGCCGCCGCACCGCCTGGCGCAGACGCACCGCCTCGATCTCGGCGGCGGCCGCGTCCGTCCGCGCGGCGCGTTTTCCGCCCCGCTCGAAGGTCTGCTGGTAGCTGGCTGTCGCCTCACTGCGATCGAGCAGCGAATAGGCGCCGGATCCTGCGAAATTCTCCAGCTCCAGGCCGATCGAGGGATTGGGGCGGATGCCGGCCTGGCGAAGATCCGCTCGGGCCGCTTCCAGCCTGGCCTCCGCGGCGGCGGCGGCCGGGTCGGCGGCGCTGGCGCGTCCGATCGCTTCGGACAGGGTGAGAGGGGCGGGCTTGGCCTGCGCCTGCGCCGCTCCGGGCGCTACCAGGGCCAGGACCAACGCCGCGCTATGCGACGCCAGGGCGAGCCGCGCGAAGGCGCGGCTCCGATGGAAGATGGGCATGTTGTCTCTCGAAGACCAAGGATCAGGCGCGCACGGCCTGATCGCCGCAGCGCGTTAGGCGAGGCTCGTCGCGGCGGCCTTGGGGGGGCGTTCGAGCCGGGCGGTCACCAACAGCGCGGGGCTGTCCAGGCGCGGAACCGCCACAACCGCCAAGCGTGTGAGCACGTGCCCGGGTAGCCGATCGGCGGAAAGCGCGGCCAGTTGCGGGCCCTCGGCGTAATGGTGATGGGCCGGGCGGCCATCGTCGTCGTCCGGGGTCGGATCGGCGGATGCGGGGACGTCACCGGGGCCGCCCTCATGATGGTCGTCATGGTCGTAATGAACGGCGCCGGCCATCGGGATCGCGGCGTGATTGACGCCAAGTGCGTGCTGGGTGCGGTCCACATTGGTGATCGCGCCCTGCGCCGCAAGCACCGCCATCAACGCCATGCAACACATGACGAGGATCGTGCGCGTCCGGCTGTGGAGGCGATCAAACACTAGGGGTGGGCTCCCAACGTTCGCTCTGTAGCCCGCAGGACATCGATCCGCAAGGCAGGCTCGCGCGACATCACGGCTGGGGCTGGGGCCAGTTTGGATGAAAGTCGTCGATGACGAACTCATGGTCATGGCGCAGGCTCGCCGCCGCGTGCGCCTGCAGGTGGGAATGACGCCGCGGAAGTTCGGGATGCTCTTGGGCCGTTCGGTCGGGATCGGACTTCGGCCACAACGCGCGGCAACAGTCCCTCGAACCGGTCACCGCTTCCCGGCAATTCGGCCGAGACCCCCGGACAATCGGATCAGACCTCGGCCCCGACATGATGCGCCACCAGCCGGATGACGCGCTCCCCGTCGGCCGGGGTCATCCGACAACCGGTGTCGGCGAGATCGCCCGTCAGCCGATCGACCCAGAGCCGGTCGTCGGGACTGAGCATGACCTCGACGACGGACGGATCGTCCAGCCAGGCCGCGATGTCTGGCCCCAGGGCCGTGCACAGCATCCTGGCGCCGCGGCTGGCTGTCGGGCCGATGACCATGCTGGTCGCCTCCACATCCTCACATTCGGCCCGATCCTGCCGCCTTAGGCGGGGCTCGATTGGGTGCTACTTATTCGCCGACGGCGCATCCGCCTTCTGCATCTTTTCAGCGCAGGTCTTGTGCATCTTCTCCATCTCCGCGGTGCTAAGCGGCTTGCCGTTTGGCCACGTGACGGCGCCTGTCTTGTCGCGGCCGTGGTCATGGACCGGCTTGCCGTCCATTTTCCTCCCCATCACCGACTTGCACATCTCGTGGGTCGGCGTGGCTTCGCTGGCGGTCGCGGCGGCGCGAGCGTCTGGGTGATGTGCTGTGTGATCTTGCTGAGCGAAAGCCGGCCCCGCGAGCAACAAGGCGGCGGCGGCGGCGAACATTAGAGGGCGCATGGTCGTTCTCCTGATGATGCTCCACTGGAGCGCATTCGGAGCCGCACTACCTTGCGATGCGTCAACGCGGTGAGCAGGATAACGCCCTAGTCGAGGGTTTCCTTTGGCGGCATGCGCCCCGACAAAGTGGGTCGTCCTCGCCCGCTCCGTGGAGTCTTCGCTCATGCCCGTAGACCGCAGCAAGCCCGCACCGGACAACCAAGCCCCTGGGCTGGCGCCGGCGCCCGGCTCGCACAATCACCATCACGGTCAGTACGGCTCCGCCCCCAGCGAGCCTTCGCTGGGCTCTCGCGCCCAGGTGAAGGATCCTGTGTGCGGGATGATCGTCGATCCGGCGTCGACGCCTCACAAGGCGACCCATAAGGGCTCTGAAGTCTTTTTCTGTTCTGAAGGGTGCGCAGCCAAGTTCCAGAGAGAGCCGGACCGCTATGCCATGAGGGCCTCGCAGCCCGCGCCCAGCGCGCCTGCCGGCGCGATCTACACCTGTCCCATGCACCCGCAAGTCCGCCAGGTCGGGCCAGGGAATTGCCCAATCTGCGGCATGGCGCTCGAGCCCGAGCTGGTCACCGCCGACAGCGGCCCCAATCCCGAGCTCAAGGATATGACGCGCCGGTTCTGGATCGGCCTGGTCCTGACCGTCCCCGTGTTCGCCTTGGAGATGGGCGGACACCTGACCGGTCTCATGATGCTCATGGACGGCCGAACATCCGCCTGGATCCAGCTCGCCCTCGCCACGCCGGTCGTGCTCTGGTCCGGCTGGCCCTTCTTCGATCGCGGCGCCCGCTCGCTGGTCAACCGCAGCCTCAACATGTTTACGCTGATCGCCATGGGCGTCGGCGTGGCGTGGCTCTACAGCCTAGTCGCCACCTTGACGCCGCACATCTTCCCGCCCGCCTTCCGGGAGCCAGACGGCTCAGTCGCTGTCTATTTCGAAGCCGCTGCGGTGATCACCGTGCTTGTCCTGCTCGGTCAGGTGCTGGAGCTGCGCGCGCGTGAACAGACGTCAGGCGCCATCAAGGCTCTGCTGGACCTCGCCCCCAAGACCGCCCGGCGGGTCCGTGAGGACGGCTCCGACGAGGAGGTCACCCTGGACCTCATCGCTGTCGGAGATCGTCTTCGTGTCCGTCCGGGCGAGAAAGTCCCGGTGGACGGGGAGTTGCTGGAAGGCCGCGTCTCGATCGACGAGTCGATGGTAACCGGCGAATCCATGCCAGTGACCAAGGAGCCCGGCGCCAAGGTGGTGGGGGGCTCGATCAACAAGACCGGCTCATTCGTCATGCGCGCGGAGAAAATCGGCGCCGACACCCTGCTTGCGCAGATCGTGCAGATGGTGGCCCAGGCTCAGCGCAGCCGTGCGCCGATCCAGCGCATGGCCGATCTGGTCTCGGGCTGGTTCGTACCTGCCGTGATCGCCGTGGCGGTGGCGGCTTTCGCTGTCTGGGCCCTGGTCGGGCCGGAGCCGCGCTTGGCCTTCGGGCTCGTCGCCGCGGTGTCGGTGCTGATCATCGCCTGCCCTTGCGCGCTCGGTCTGGCGACACCGATCTCAATCATGGTGGGTGTCGGCCGCGGCGCCCAGGCCGGCGTGCTGATCAAGAACGCCGAGGCGCTCGAGCGCCTCGAGAAGATCGACACCCTGGTGATCGACAAGACGGGCACGCTTACGGAAGGCCGGCCAGCCGTAACAAGCATTCGACCGGCGGCCGGGTTCGAGGAAACCGAGGTGCTCCGCCTCGCCGCGAGCTTGGAACGCGGTAGCGAACATCCGCTCGCCGACGCCATCGTCCGCGCCGCCAACGACCGGCGGCTCCCCCTGTCGCAGCCCGCCGAGTTCGACTCGCCGGTCGGAAAGGGCGTGCTGGGCGTGGTCGACGGCAGGCGCCTCGTCCTCGGGTCCGGCAAGTTCCTCAAGGAGCAAGGCGTCGACACCGCCGCCCTGGACGCGGAGGCCGACGCTTTGCGCGCTGACGGCGCGACCGCCATCTTCATGGCCGTCGATGGCCATGCGGCGGCGATCTTCGCCATCGCCGACCCGATCAAGCCCACCACGGCTCAGGCCGTCGCCGCGCTGAAGGCCGAAGGCGTGCGCCTGGTGATGATGACCGGCGACAACCGCACGACCGCGCTCGCCGTCGCCCGCAAGCTCGGGATCGACGAGGTAGAGGCCGATGTGCTGCCGCAGGACAAGGCGGCCGTCGTCGAGAAATTTCTCCGCGAGGGGCGCAAGGTCGCCATGGCCGGAGACGGCGTCAACGACGCCCCCGCCCTCGCGGCCGCCGAGGTCGGGATCGCCATGGGCGCGGGCGCCGACGTCGCGATCGAGAGCGCCGGCGTTACCTTGCTCAAGGGCGACCTTCAGGGGATCGTGAAGGCGCGGAAGCTGTCGCGCGCGGTGATGCGCAATATCCGGGAGAACCTCTTTTTTGCCTTCGCCTACAACGTGGCGGGCATCCCGATCGCCGCGGGCGTCCTCTATCCGATCTTCGGGTGGCTGCTCTCGCCGGCCATCGCCGCCGGCGCAATGGCGCTGTCCAGCGTCAGCGTCGTCGGCAACGCGCTGCGGTTGCGGCGCGTCAAGCTCTAGCCGGGTGCCCGAAATGGCGCGCGGCGTCGCCGACCATCCTCTGCACGCACCATCGCGCGTAGAAGGCCGCGAGCCGGGGCGTCCGCCGCCCGAGGCCCCTGGCCGGCGCCTCGTAGTCGATCCAGACCCGCAACCGGCAGACGTCCTCTTCCGCCGGCGTGATCTCGAACCCCATTTCATACGGTCCAATGATGATCAGCCGTGGCGCACCGACGGTGCGCCAGACCTTACGGCGCGGCGGTGCGCGCTCGACGACGATCTCTTCGACAAAGAGCGACAGGCCAAAGGCTTCGCCGCCCATGCGAATCCGCGACCCAACGGTCTGCCCCAGCCCCTCATCGAAGTCGTAGGTCATGTGGCCGCCGCCCATCATCAGCGACGACTGGCCCATATGTTCGGCAAGGCGGGTCTGGTCGTCGAGCCGCTCGAACAGAGCCGAAGCTTCCGCGCTCACCAGCGTGTTGGCCTCGCGATGGCGTTTCATGCCGGCGCGCTCACCAGGTTCTGCGGGGTCCCCGCCGCGAAGGCTTCGATGTTGCGTAGGGTGATCTCGAGGATGCGGTGCACCGCCTCGAAGGTGTCGTAGGCGATGTGCGGCGTCATCACGACGTTGGGGAGCCGCAGCAAGGTGTTGGTGGCGAGCAGAGACCGCAGTTGCTCGGATGGGAGTTCGCGGCCGGCGCGGAACACCTCGGCCTCCTCCCGTAGCAGTGGCTCGTCGGCGAACACGTCAAGCCCGGCCCCGGCAAGCTTGCCGCTGGTCAGGGCACGTACCAGGGCCGCGGCGTTGACGACGCCGCCGCGAGCCGTATTGACCAGCACGGCGCCGGGTTTCATCGCGGCGAACTGCGCGTCGGTGATCAGGTCACGGGTGTCGGGGCTGCCCGGCACATGCAGGCTGATGACATCGGCCTGACGCAGCAGGTCCTCCAAGGAAGCGTAGTCGAAGCCGAGTTCCGCAGCGGCCGCCGGATCGGGCCGGGCGTCCACCGCCAGCACGTGCATGGCGAACCCCCGCGCGATGCGGATGACCCGCCGACCGATCCGACCGGCCCCGATAACGCCGAGGGTCCGCCCCGCAAGATCGAAGCCTCGCAGGCCTTCCATCGCGAAATCGCCTTTGCGGGTGCGGTCGGCGGCCTCGACGACACGGCGCGAGACAGCGAGCAGCAGCGCGAAGGTATGCTCAGCGACCGTCGGGTCGCCATAGTCCGGCACGTTGCTCACGGCGATCCCCGCCTGGCGGCAGTAAGCCAGATCGATGTGGTCGAACCCAGTCGAGCGGGTAGCGATCAGCTTGAGCGCCGGAAGGGCCGCCAGAGTGGCGGCGTCGAGCTGCGAGCGGATGAAAGTGGTGATGACCTCCGCGTCGGCGAAACCGGCGGCGCCTTGGAGATTCAACGGCTGTGAAGTGCAGCGTAGGTCGTGGCCGGCGGCCAGTCGTCGGCAAGCTGCCTGTTCCCACTCTTCCACCTCGAAAACGGCAATGCGTATGGTGGCCTCCTACTATTCCGGAGCGGGCTGGGCGGCGGCAAGCGCCTGCGCAATCAGCGGCGCGAGGGGCAAGGCGTTGGAAGGATGCGCGACCGAGTCGGTGGAGACCACCCGCCCCGCCACCGCTGATACCTGGGCGAAGGCGTCACCGCCGAAGATCGCGTGCACCACCGCACAATCGGGCGCTGGAAAGCCCACCGCAACAAGTTGCTGGGCCGCAGCCAGGAGCGTGTGTCCGGACGAGGCGATGTCGTCGATCAGAACCGGTTGGCGTCCGCGGTGGCGGCTCAGGTCCGGAAGGGTGATGCGCACATCATGATCTCCGAGGCGCGTCTTGCTCAACACCAGGTGCGGCGCCCCAGCTGCCGCGGCGACCGCGGCCGCCCATTGCTCGCTCTCCGCGTCCGGCCCGATGACCAGCGGATCGGTCACCGATTCCCGGATCCAGCGACCGAGCAGCGGGGCGGCGTGCAAGGCCAAGCTCGGGATCGCGTAGACTTCGTTCAGGCTCGCATAGCGATGCAGGTGGGGATCCACCGTGACCAACCGATCGAAGCTGCCCGAGAGCAAGCGCGCGATCGACGTCGACGTCACGGCTTCCCCAGGCTGGAAGCGACTGTCCTGCCGCATATAGCCCAGATAGGGCGCGATCAGGTTCACCTCGCGCGCGCCTAGACCCCGCGCCGCGTCCGCCGCAAAGATCAGACTCAGAAACACTTCGTCGATCCGCGCCAGGGTGCAGACGAGATCGACGGTCCGCCCCGCGGGATCCGACCTAAGACGCACGTAGTGCTCGCCATCGGGGAAGCGGCGCGTCTCCAACTCGCCGAGGTCGCCGCCGACGGCCCGGGCGAGTTGGCTGGCGAAGGCTTCGTTGCCGGGCAGCGGCAGGATCAGTCGCATGCTCAGGCCTCCAGCTCGATCATCTCGGGATTCGCTGCAGCGTAGTCGAGGGCATAGTCCAGCTCGCCGGGCGTCTCTGCGTGGACGGAGACCAGAGGCTGGCCACGCGCCACCTCATCGCCGAGGCGCACATGGAGATCGACGCCGGCCGCCTTGTCGTCCGGGGCGCCGGCGAGCTTGGCCAGTCGCGCCACAGTCCGGTTGTTGATCTGCATGATCCGGCCCGCGCTGGGGGCGGTGATCGGGCGTGCGAGGGCTGCGGTCGGCGGCGAGCGCATGCCGCCCTGGGCTTCGCAGATGCGCTGGAATTTGGACCAGGCGCGCCCGTCAGCCAATGCCGTCTCAGCCAGACGCAGGCCCTCGCCTGGGTTGGCGGCGCCGCCGAGCTCCAGGGCCGCGCCCGCTAGTGCGCAGGCGCGCCGACGCAGGTCGCTTGGCGCCTCAGGCTTGTTCTGCAGGACGGCGAGCACATCGCGCGCTTCCAAGGCTGGGCCGATACCGCGGCCGACCGGCTGGGCGCCGTCAGTCACCAGGCAACGCAGGCTTATCCCGAAGGCCGTGGCCACTTCGGCCAGGCGGCTGGCGAGTTCGCTCCCTGCATCGTCCGAGCGAACCTTCGCCGTTGGACCGACGGGAATGTCGACCACGACGTGGGTCGAGCCGGCGGCGATCTTCTTGGAGAGCACCGAGGCGATCAGCTGGCCTTCGGTATCGATATCGAGCACCCGCTCGACGCGGATCAGGACATCGTCGGCCGGGCTCAAGCGAATCGAGCCGCCCCACACGAGGCAGGCGCCCTCCTGTTCCACCACCCGCCGCATGTTGGCGACATTGAGGTCCACCGGCGCGAGCGTCTCCATGGTGTCGGCCGTTCCCGCCGGGGAGGTGATGGCGCGCGAGGAGGTCTTGGGCATCAGGAGCCCGTAGGAGGCGACAATGGCCACGACGATGGGAGTGGTCCGATTGCCGGGCAGACCGCCGACGGAATGCTTGTCGACCACGATCGGTGCATCCCAGGCGAGTCGATCGCCGACCTCGACCATCGCGCCGGTCAGAGCGATGGTCTCGGCGGTATCCAGCGGCAGCGCGGAACAGGCGGTCAGGAAGGCGGCGAGATGGACATCCGTGTAGCGGCCCGCCGCGACGTCCGCGACGATAGCCGCCAGTGACAGGGGGTCCAGCCGGTGGCCGTGGATCCGGCGGCGCACGCTCGACATGGAGGCCAGGGGTGGGGCGTGGCGGACGGTGATCGGGGCGCCCTCCTCCACGCCCAACCGAGCCCAAGCGGCTTCCGACAGGCCGGCCTGGTCCTGATCGAGCAGGTCACGGCCGACTTGGTAGAGGGTCGCCAACACCTCCCGCCCTCCCGCCGCCAAGAGGACCTGAGCGCGGGCGGCCAGGCCCTCGGAACGGCAGACGTGACAATCCTCTCGCATCAGGACGATGGCGTCGTGTTGGGTGAAGAGCCCCAGGCGGCGCGCCCTCACGGTGGGCGGCGAGATGACCGCTTCAGCGCTCACGCGAGAGCCTGCTCTTCATCCTCGACCGCGATGCTGCAGGTCCAGCCGAGCGTCTCGGAAATGCGCGCCTGCAAGGCCTCGCTTGCTTGGGGCTCGCCATGCACGATGAAGGTCCGCTTCGGGGGGCGGGTGAAGCCGCCCAGCCAACGCAAGATCTCGTCGGCGTCGGCGTGAGCCGAAAGGGACGGCAGACTGGCGATCTCCGCTCGGATGGGGACCCACCGCCCGTGAATCTTCACTTCGCGGGCGCCGTTGACTAACGCCTCGCCCCGCGTGCCGGCGGCCTGATAGCCGGCGAAGAGGACCGTGTTGCGACTGTCGGGGCCATAGGTCTTGAGGTGGTGAAGTACGCGACCGCCCGTCGCCATGCCGCTCGCCGAGATGATCACCTTGGGCATGGTGTTGGAGCTGAGCGCCTTAGAGTCCTCCATATCCCGCGTGTAGGTCGCGATGGCGCAGGAGTCGCGGCAGTCCTCGGGCGACAGCCGGTGATCCTCCGGATGACGACACAGAAGGCCGGTGGCGTCGATGGCCATCGGGCTGTCCAGGTAGATAGGAATGAGGCCGAGATGGCCGCCCTGCTTCAGCCGCCAGAAGTGATAGAGCAGCTCTTGCGCGCGCCCGACGGCGAAGGCCGGGATGACAACAGTGCCCCCGCGCCGGCTGGTCCGTTCCACCACCTCCAGGAGGGCCTGCCCCGGATCAACGGGATCGTGCTTGCGATCGCCGTAGGTGGACTCGACCAGCAGATAGTCCGCCACGGCGATCGGCTCCGGCTCGGGGGTGATCGGATCGCCATAGCGCCCGAGATCCCCGGAGAAGGCCACCGTTCGCCCGCCCCAGCGGATCTCAGCAGTCGCGGCCCCGAGGATGTGACCTGCGCGGCGCAGGGTCAGATGGGCGCCATGGCCGAGATCGACGCTGGCGCCAAAAGCGACCGGCCTGAATCGCTCCAGCGCCCGCTGCGCGTCGTGCGTGCCGTAGAGCGGCAGCGCGGGCTTATGTTTTGAGAAACCGTGGCGGTTGGCGAACTCTGCGTCGCTCTCCTGGATCTTGGCGCTATCCAGCAGCAGCAGCTCGCAGAGGTCCGCCGTGGCCGACGAGCAGAATACCTGGCCTCGGAAGCCCTCCCGCACGAGGCGCGGCAGGTACCCGGAGTGGTCCAGGTGCGCGTGGGTCAGGACCACCGCGTCCAAGCTGCCCGGATCGATCGGAAACGGCTCCCAGTTCTTGAGGCGAAGCGGCTTGAGGCCCTGGAACAGTCCGCAGTCCACCAGAATGCGTCGGGCGCCCAGCTGCACCAGGTGTTTCGATCCGGTGACCGTGCCAGCGCCCCCGAGCGAGGTGAGCGTGAGAGTGGCCATGGCGTGCTCCGGAAAAACGTCGCACTGGAGAATACGCAGCGGCGGCCTGCAGGCCTTTGCGATGCATCAAGGCTCGATTAGTTAGAGGCGCCATCCTCGTAGAGCCTGCGGAGATCACCGATGAACCCCGACACCCTGAAGCGACCTGTCTATTTGGTGCTGGCCTCCTTGGCCCTAGTCGTAACCTTCTTCGTCTTGAGGGAGCATTGGGGACATGCCTTAGGCTTCCTCCCCTATGCGCTACTGCTCGCTTGTCCGCTGCTGCACTTCTTCCATCACGGCGGTCACGGCCGCGGGGACTCGAGTTCCGGAGGTCCAAATCGGGGTTCATGAAGACTTGTGAGGATGCGCATGTCGCCCTCGTGCAAATCGCGGATGAGTTCGCATAGTCGCCAAAGGTCGGCTGTCGGAAGCTTGCCGGCCGCAAGTTAAGCTTTTGGAAGGACGGCAGCAGGGCCGGGCTCGATGTAGGCCCCCACCGGCCGGGACCGCCTAGCCCCCGCCAAACCCATTCGAACGCCTCCGTTGACGATAAACGTAGGCAGCGCGAACAGCGCGCGCTCTTACAAGGGTAGCTGAGGGAATTCGGAGTGGGCCGCGTATCATCTTCGTAGCGGTCGACGCCGCCCAACGGAGACGAAGACATGCCTAGGGCTATGAAGATCGCCGCGCTTACGGGGTCCTTGGCGCTTATGGCCGGCCCACAAGCTCAGGCCCATGCCCATCTGGTCAGCGCCACGCCGGCTGACAAAGCCGCGGTCAGCTCGCCCCGGCAAATATCGCTGCGCTTCAATGAGAAGCTCGAACCGAAGTTCTCCGGTCTCAAGGTGACCGACACCCGCGGGACGGCGCTGAAACTGACCACCACCGTGGCGAAAGACGGACTGACCTTGGTGGGTTCTCCCGCCAGGCCCCTCGCTCGTGGGGCGTACAAGGTGACGTGGCATGTGGTGGCTAGCGATGCCCATCGCATGGAGGGGACCTTTAGCTTCACGGTCAAATAGGATGCTGGAGCTGATCGTCATGGCCGCGCGCCTGGGACAGTTCCTGGCGGCGGTCGTGCTCTTCGGATCTCCGCTGTTCTTCCTCTACGCGCTATCGGTGGACGACCGTCTCCGGCCGGGGCTCCGATGGCGCCGGCCGATGTTGGCTGCGGCCGCTGCTCTTCTGGGGGTGAGCGCCGTGGCCGCCCTGGGCGCGCAGACGGCCGTGATGACCGGTTCGCCTGTCCTCGTTTTCGACCTCGAGACGCTTTGGGCTGTGTTTGAAGGCACGCAATATGGTCGCGCCCTGGGCGCTCGGATGGTGTTGACCGCCCTGGTCCTAGTTCTTTGCGTCAGCCTCAGCCTCTCGAAGATCGCGCTCACGGCCGTGTCCGTCCTGAGCGCACTCATCCTTGCGAGTTTCGCCTGGACGGGACACGGGGCGACCGGCGTGGGAGCATGGGGGGTGATCCAGGTGGTGAACGATGCGGTTCACCTCCTCGCCGCAGGCGTCTGGTTGGGCGCACTGGCGGTTCTGGCGATCCTTCTGGTCACAGCTCATCGGCGGACAGAGATCACATACCTCCCGACGCTGCATCGCGCGCTCCGGCACTTCTCCGGCGTCGGCTCGGTCAGCGTCGCCGCTCTGGTCGCCACCGGGCTGATCAACAGCTGGTTCTTGATCGGACCAAGCCACCTGGGCGACCTTTTTCACACCAGCTACGGATGGCTGCTCCTGATCAAGCTGCTCGCCTTCTTCGGCATGCTCCTGCTCGCGGCGATCAACCGGTTCTTCCTGACTCCGGGTCTCGGCGGCGTTCTGGCCTACGACGGGCCCACGGCGCCGGAAGTCCACGCGCTCAGGCGCAGCGTGCTCGTGGAAGCAGGCCTGGGGATCGCCGTGCTCGCCCTTGTCAGCGCCATGGGCACGCTTGCGCCACCATCGTCCGAAGCGTGATGATCGATCGACCTCACTCGCCACACCCCAGTCCAGGTGAACCATGCGAAAACTACTTTCCATAGTTGCGATGTCCACGGCGCTCCTCGCCTCCGGGGCCGCTGCGCACGGGCCGACGGCCTCCGCCGATGCCGCCCCGCCGCTCCAGGGCGACGCCGCCGCGGCGGCCAAGGTGGTCGATGCGTTTCACGCGGCGCTCAGTGTCGGTGATACGGGGAGCGCCGCCGCGCTGATGTCGGACGGAGTCCTCGTCCTGGAGAGCGGCGGCGCGGAGCGTTCCAAGGCTGCCTACGCGGCCCACCATCTCGCCGCCGACGCGGCGTTCCAGAAGGCAGCGCGGGAGAGCCTGGTGCGCCGTGTCGGAGGCGCGTCGGGTGACCTTGCCTGGGTGGCTACCGAGGGCCTGGTGACGGGCCAGGTGGGCGAGCGGGCGATCAACCGGACGACGACTGAGACAATGTTGCTGGCGCGCCAGCCAGCGGGCTGGCGCATCGTCCACGTCCATTGGTCTTCTCGGGCGGCTCCTACAACGCCCGTGAAATAGACCCGCACCGGCTTAGGGGGCCAGGATGACCTCGTAGCCCGCGCCACGGATGGCGACGACGACAGCTTCGGCTTGGATGCCGCTTTGGACAGTGACGCTCTTTGCCGACAGATCGACCTGGACCTCGGCCTTGGGATCGGCGGCCTTCACCGCGTTCGTCACGCTCTGCACGCAGTGGCTGCAGGACATGCCATCGACCTGGAAACGAAGCATCGCAAATCTCCTCTGTGCAACTTCGCCCAAGGAGATGGGGTTTCCCATGGTGGGAAGGTCAAGGGGCTGCCCGGGTTATTTCGACTCCGGCTCCGCATCGCGACTGCGGGAGGCGCCTGGAGAGAAACGTGCGACGAGATCATAGGACTCTCCTGGAAACATCAGCCGGACATAGGTGATCGGATCCTCGCCGCGCCACGTTCGCCGCTCCAGAGAGAGGCATGCGGCCATCGGCTCGACCCCCAAGGCCTTGGCAATCGCACCCTGCCCGTTGATCGCGCTGATCCGGTGTTCGGCCTGAGTCCACGGCACGAAGCCTAGGAGCCAGGTGCCGAGAAGCTGGCGTTGGACCGCCAGTGCGGATAGCCGCCGTTGCCGCCGCCGACATGGCCGTCGAACTCGATCGGAGCCGCACCCAGGAACGGCGTGATCACGTACTCTTTCAGATAGGTCGTGTTCCAGTCGAAGCTGGCGCGACGCTCGCCGAGGTCGAAGTCGTAGCGCACGCCGACGTCGACTCCCTTCATCTGCTCCATGCCCGCATTGGACGGCTGGGCCGAGAGGAAGTTGACCTCGCCGGTCAGCGGGCTGCGGGTGAAGTTGGCCGGACCGCAGAACGGGTGGGCCAGGCCGGCCGCAGCGTAGCAGACCGCCAGCTTGGTCGAGCCCGGGATCGAGCGGATGGCGTCCTCAATCTTGATGTCGAAATAGTCGACGGTCACCGACAGGATGTCAGGAAGCCCAGTGGGCTGACAGCCGGCGATGGCCGACTATCAGCCCAGAGGGGTCTAGAAGGCGCGCACGCCCACAATCGTCTGGCCGCTAAGCTGGAAGCGAATCTTGCTGCCGACCGCCGCCTTCTCGACCAGCGCCTTGTCGGACACCTTGAAGGGCATGGTCATCGCCGGCCAGTTGAGCGCCTTGATGGGGTCGTGAGCGAGGGTGATGGTGCCGGCCTTGGCGTTGACCGCCTTCACGACGCCGACCCCTTCGACCGTCGGCGGCGCAGCCGCCTGAACGGCATGGCCGCTGTGGTCAGTGTGTTGCGCCGAGGCGGCGGAGGTGATGGCGAGGGCGGCCACAAAGGACAGGGCGAGGGTTTTCATTTCGATCTCCAAACTAGTGCGGACAGCGCGGGGTAGACGGCCGCTGGGGCCACCAAGAAATTCGGCCTCGGGGAGACCGGGGCGCTAGAACCAGACTCGAAGGCCGATGGCGAAGCGGGTGGTGTCGACATCCTCGCCGGCGGCGCGGGCAAACTCGGCGGTCCGCCCGTACTTCCGCTCGTGGACCACGCCGACATAGGGCGCGAACTCGCGGCGGAACTCGTAGCGCAGGCGCAGGCCCAGCTCGGTATCGGTGAGGCCGGAGCCGACGCCGGTCGCTGGGTCGTTCTGGGCGGCGAAGTTGATCTCCGCCCGGGGTTCCAAGATCAGTTTCTGGGTGAGCCGTAGGTCGTAGGAGCCTTCGAGCCGCGCCGAGAGATCACCCCTGTCGGAGAGGAAGGCCGCGCCCTCCACCTCGAACCAATAGGGCGCGAGCCCTTCGAACCCGACGGTCGCATAGGTGCGTGACGGGTTGGGCTCGAAGTCGTGCCGCAGCCCGATCTGAAGGTCGAAATAGGGACTGATCGCGCGGGAATAGAGCGCCTGCAGCTCGGCGCTCTCGAGATGATCGGCGCCCTCGCCCTCCGTCTTGACGACCAGGCGGTGGGTGTCTCCGCCGTACCAGGCCTCGCCCTCCCAGGCGTAACTATCCTCGCCCGAGGCGGGGCGTCGTTCAGCCATGCTGAGCGTCACCTTCCACGCGGGTGCGCCCCCGTGCTCCAGGGCGAGCTGCGCGCGCGCCGCGGCCATGGTGGCGGGACTGTAAAACCGCTCGGCCGCGTGGTCGCTGGGCGGCGGCGGTTCGGCGCCTACCAGCGGCGCCGTCTTCGACATGTCGTGGCCGGCATGGGGATCGGCTGCAGGCGGCGTCGCCGGCATGGCATGGCCGGCGTGGGGATCAGCCGCGGGCGGCGGCGTGGGCATGGCGTGGCCGGTGTGCTGCGCCGAGGCCGGCGCCGCGATGGCGAGCGGCAGCAGGCCGATCAGGAGGAACCGGTTCACGCGGCGCCTCCTTCGAGGGGCCGCACGGTGACGACGTTGAACATGCCCGCGTGCATGTGGTGCAGCAGGTGGCAGTGAAACGCCCAGTCGCCGGGGGCGTCGGCGGTCAGGTCGAAGGTGACCTTGCCGCCGGGCAGCACATTGACCGTGTGCTTCAGCGGATGATGCCCAGGATTGCCGTTCACCACCTCATAGAAGTGACCGTGCAGGTGGATCGGGTGGGCCATCATCGAGTCGTTGACCAGGGTCACCCGCACCCGCTCGTTCAACCGGAAGGGGATGGGCGCCTTCAGGTGGCTGAACTTTTCGCCGTCGAACGACCACATGAAGCGTTCCATGTTGCCGGTCAGGTGGATCTCCATCTCCCGCGAGGGCGGTCGAGGATCGGGATTGGGGTTGAGCGCTATCAGGTCGCGATAGGTCAGCGCCTTGTGGCCCACGTTCTCGAGACCCAGGCCGGGCTCGCCGGTGCGGTCGACCGGCATGGGCGAGATCATCTGCACACCCGGCCCCAGCTTCACCTGCGGCGCGTTCCTGGGATCGCGCATGGACATGGAGCCGTGATCCATCCCCTCCATACCGGCCATGCCCGAGTGATCCATTCCCATGTCGCGCATAGTCAGCAGCGGGCGCTCGCGCAGCGGCGGGACGGCGGCGACCATGCCCGGCCGCGGCGCCAGGGTCGCCCGGCCCATGCCGGAGCGGTCGGCGGCTTCGGCGACCAGGGTGTAGGCCTGGTCAGCGGTCGGCTGGACGACGACGTCATAGGTCTCGGCCGGAGATATCTGGAACTCGTCAACCTCCACCGGGCGCACGTTCTGGCCATCGGCCTGGACCACGCTCATCTTCAGGCCCGGGATGCGGACATTGAAGACGCTCATGGCGCCAGCGTTGATGAAGCGCAGCCGCACCCGTTCGCCGGGCTTGAAGAGGCCGGTCCAGTTGTCCTTCGGACCATGTCCGTTGATCAGGTAGGTGTAGGTCGAGCCGGTGATGTCGAGGATGTCGGTGGGATCCATCAGCATCTTGGACCACTCGACACGGTCCTTCAGCGGCTGGTCCTTGCCCCGCATCAGACCCGCGATGGTCTGCTTCTGCTCGTTGAAATAGCCCGCTTGGGCCTTGAGCTTCCGCATCATCACGTGCGGATGCATGAAGCTGTAGTCGGAGAGCACCACCACGTGCTCGCGGTCGTAAGCGACCGGATCGGGGCCCGCCGGATCGATCACGATGGGACCGTAGTGGCCCTCCTGCTCCTGGAGGCCGGAGTGACTGTGGTACCAGTAGGTGCCGGCTTGGCGGACCGGGAACTCATAGACGAAGGTCTCGCCCGGCTTGATGCCGGGGAAGCTGACGCCGGGGACGCCGTCCATTTGGAAGGGCAGGATCAGGCCGTGCCAGTGGATCGACGTGTCCTCGTCGAGAGTGTTGGTCACCGCGATGCGGACCTTCTGGCCTTCTTTCAGCCGGACAAGCGGTCCGGGCACGGTCCCGTTGGTGGTGACCGCGTGGCCCGCACGGCCGTCCACCTTGAACGGCGTGTGGCCGATGGTGAGCTTGATCTCCTCGCCGGACACCGTCGGCAGGGTCGAGACCAGGCCGGGCGTGGCGCTCCGCGCCCAGGCCGGGAGCATGGCGCTGACTGCGACGCCTCCTCCGAACTGAGCCGCCCCGCGCAGGAGTTGTCGGCGATCGAGATGAGCAGTGGCGCTTCGGCGCATACAAGCAGGTCCTATCCTCTGAACGCCGAGGAGATCGGGCTTCCCATGGTGGGAGGGTCAAGGGGCGAATTGCAGAGATGGATACGCAACGACGCGCCATAGCCCTTGGGCCGCGGCGACTTATTCGGCGTCGAGGTCGAGAATTTGCGCCAGCTTCTGGCGGGCGCGATAGACGCGGGTCTCCACGGTCTTGGCGCTGACACCCAATAGCCGCCCTGCCTCTTGCTGCGAGAGCTCCTCGAAATAGGTGAGGATCAGGGGTTCCTTTAGCTTGGCGGGCAGCTTGGCGATCGCGGCGTCGAGGGCGGCGCGGCGCTGGACCGAAACCAGGACTGACTCGGCGTCCGGCGATGGATCGGCCTGACGCTGGGCTTCGGGGGACTCCGCGTCCTTTTCGCCCAGAATGATGCGCCGTACGGTGTTGCGGCGACCACGATCGCGGCACTTATTTAGAGCGATGGCGCGCAGCCAAGCGCCGAAGGGCCTCAGGCCATCGTAGCGGCTCAGAGCCCTCCATGCGGCGACAAAGCTCTCCTGGACAATCTCGTAGGCGGCGTCCGCGTCGCCCACGTAGCGACGCACGAAGCCGTAGAGGCCCCCCTTGTGGCGTCGCATCAGCAGGGTGAAGGCGTGATCCTCGCCGCGAGCGGCGCGGGCGGCCAGCTCGGCGTCGCTTTCCTCGTCGGTCCCGATCACAGCGCCTGGTCGGTCAATGCCTCGGCGATCCGGCGATCGAACTTGACCGCCTGTTCGGGCGTCAGGACCTTCCGCATCTCCAGAACATGGAGAATGGTCTCCTTCTGGAGTTCGCCCATGGCATGGTGAAATCGTTCCACCGCAGCCTTCACCTCGGGAGAATACTCGTGGCGAGCTTGGATCGCCGCGGCAAGTTCGGCATTCGCGGCGCGCAGCTCGGCTTCGCGTGCGCGGCGGCGCACGGCAAAATCCTGCTCCAGGGCCCCGAGGCGCCGCTCCTGTTCCGACGACAAGGCGAGCTCGTGGTGGACGAACTCGTGCAGGGAAGGCGTCTGGCGCTGCTCGAGAATGTAGCGCGCGCCCACCCAAGTACCGCCGGCGGCGGCGAGCGCCGCCAGCACAAGCGTCAGCACCAGCCCCCTCCCGATGAATTTCATCCCTGGTCGTCGAGCAAGGTCGAGGGCGCCAGGCGCGAGTCGATCGAGAATACCGAGATCTCTTGCGGATCGCTCGCAGCGGCCGAGGCTGCGAACCCGCCGCCGGCCACGCCGACGCCCAGCGCCACGATCACCGCGGCCGCCCGCACCGGCAGCACGATCCAGTCCATCGAACGTGCCTCGCGCGCGGCCTCGATGCGCCGCCAGACGGCGGGCTCAAGATAGTCCAAGCTCCGCTCGGGCCCCGCGGCCTTCAAGGCCTTCAGTTCGCTGTCGAGCCCGCGGCCCATTCCTCACCCCGTGAAAAGACGACTCCGATCTAATACGTATCGCACGAGCCAGCCCCTCACATAGGCGGCACGTGCCCCGCCGTCCCTGAAGTCAACGACCCTCGGCCGCCGAAACGAGCGCGCGCAGCCCTTCCCCCCTGGCTGACTTCCGGCGGCGACTTTTGCAGCGAGCTTCAGGGTTTCTGGCGCCACGTCGGCTCGGCGACGATCTCGGCGATCAGCTTGCCCAGCTCAGGGTCTCGCGACGCCCGTTCAGCCGGTAGTCGTAGCGGAAGGTCAGAGCGCCCGAGGTCGAGACCACGACGTACATACCGTCACGGTCGCTCACCTTGTACGAATTCTTCTTTGACTTCAGGTTCTTAAGCGCAGTGTCCGTCAGCACGAGCCGCCTCCGACAGTCGGAAAAATGCGCCCCTTCAGCTTGGAAATACCGTCAGGTGAAAATTGACCCTTCGATGCGGCACTTTCCTTATATTTTTCCGAGAGATGACTATCGAAAAAATACCGTCAGAACGCTCTATTCATCTGACGGTAGCCGACCGGGATCGCCATGAGCGCACAAGCCTCGGCAGATGATCGCGCACGCCTGGAGGCGGCGGAGTGGTTCGCACGCCTCAACTCCCGCACGGTCACCACAGCGTCGCTGCTGGACTTCCGCGATTGGCGGGCCGATCCGGCCAACGCCGCGGCCTATGCCGAGCAGGAGGCGCTGTGGAAGGCCGCCGGCCGGCTGCAGGATGACCCTGAGATCGGTGCGGCGGTGAAGGCCGCGCTCAGCCAGCCGCCCAGGCCGCGGGGGTTCCCCGATTGGCTGACGGCCCCCGCCCCGCGTTTCCGGCTCGGCGGGCTCGCCGCCCTGGGCGTCTGCGCCCTGCTGGCGGCCTCGGGGATCGCCTCGACCCAGATGGGCGACACCTACCGCTCGGGCCTGGGCGAACAGCGCATCGTGCGGCTGGCGGACGGCAGCCGCGTACGGCTCGACACCGACACCCTGTTGCGCCTGGACGTCACCGACCTGCGGCTGGCGGCGTCGGCCGCCGCCGGTCCTTCCGAGAGCGTTCTCCTTCGAGCGGTCCTAGTTTGCCCCCCCAAGAGTATGTGCCTGCCGCTTTGCAGCCATGTAGCTTACGAACCGCGACGGCGTACGAGGCGTCAACCATCGTGCCCGCACCTTTTCCGTGCGTTCGTTTCCCCAAAGAGGATCTTAACCTGCGCGGCCGCTTCGGTCAG
>NZ_JAUYNW010000116.1 GCF_030698145.1 Phenylobacterium sp.
GACCAGCGCCATCTACGGCATGCCGATCCTCGACGTGGAAAAGGCCCGCACCGTGCTGTTCGTGAAGCGCGGCATGTCCTCGGGCTACGCCGGCGTCGAGAACGAACTGTTCTTCCGCGACAACACCATGATGCTGTTCGGCGACGCCAAGAAGATGGTCGAGGGCATCCTCAAGGGCCTCTGACCCGCGACTAGCGCCCCGACACGCCATGGCCGTCGGCCATGTTCCTGGCGACCCGCTGGACCAACCTGTTCTTCACCAACAACCGGCTGACCAAGGGCGACATCGTCGGCGGTCCGGTCTGCCCCAACTTCGGACGAGGCGTCCTGGACATCCCGATCGAGCGCCGCATCCTGGGCGACGGGTTCCTGCACAACGAGTACCCGAAGTGGCCAGACCAAGACCAGCGCCTGGGCCCCGGCCGGCGACACCCGCGCCTACACGCGGCCGCCCTCTCACATCGCCCGTCTGCGCCAGGCGATGAACCTGTTCGAGACCGACGAACTTGAGAACCAGCTGACCGACGCGAACTTCCGCGCCTGACCGCGCGAAACACGGCGGCGGGCGTACAAATCTATGGTTTGGCTTAGCGGCGCCTGCGACAATGAATTCGCGAATAGCGGTTTACCTCGCCCTTCTTTCGTCTAAAACCCGCGCCAATTAGCACCTGCGCCCACGTTGATCGTCGTCGAAGCTTGGCCGCTTCACCTCTAGCGGCCTCAATATAAGCTCGACTGTACTGGAAGAGGTTCATTCTTGAATTCAACTGAATTGGCCGTGTTCGGCCGCTTGCGCCATTTTGGGCTGGAAGCCGCCATGGCCGTCGGCCTGACCCTCACGGTCGTGACCGCCGCCTACGCCGCCGGCGCTGACCTGTCGTCGCCGGCCGTCGCCGCCAAGCCGCAAGCTCCCCCGCCGGTCGCCGCGCCCGCCGAGCCGGCCGCCCCGCCGCCGGCGGTGTTCGATTGCGGCGAGCCGGTGCCCGGCCATTCCGTCAATTCCCCCTTCGGCCTGCGCCGCATGCCGTGGGAGAAGCACGGCCGCCTGCATGAGGGCGTCGACATCTCCGCCCCCATCGGCATGCCGGTCCTGGCGGTCGCCGACGGCGTCATCACCCGCGCCGGGAACAGCGCCAGCTACGGCCGCTTCGTCGAGGTGAAGCACGCCGAGGGCCTGGTCAGCTTCTACGCGCACCTCGGCCGCATCGACCCGCGCGCCAAGCCCGGCGTCGCCGTCCTTGGCGGCCGGATGATCGGCAAGATCGGCTCCAGCGGGACCTCCACCGGCCCGCACCTGCATTTCGAGATCCGCCAGGACGAACGGCCGCTGAACCCCGTCGCCTTCATCGGCCAGGAGTTCGCCACCGCCGAGGACCTGCCGCTGCGGTCCGCCGCGCGCTATTCGCGTCGCGTGCGCGTGGCCCAGGTGTCGTTCATTCCGGAAGCCAAGCGCGCCCTAATGGAAGGTCCGCGCAAGGCCGGGAAGGCCGAGCGTCCCCGCGCCACCCTGATGATGACAGCCCAGTCCGCCGATACCGCGGGCGCCGAGGTCAGCGCGACGCTTCCGGCTTCGCGCACGGCGCCCACGGTCCCGACAGCGGGCTAGGCGCGCGGCCGCCCGAACGCCTTCTCCGCGGCGAACGCGGCGATCAGGGCGGCGATCGGCGTGGCGACCACGAACCAGGTCGGGTGCGGGATCAGGGTTAGGGTCCAGGCCGAGAAGGCGAACAGGCACAGGGCGGCGATCCGCCCCGCCCAGGCGCGCCGGCCTGCAATCAGGTTGGCGGTCGAGGCGCCGAACAGCACGCCCAGGAACCAGGCCAGCAGGACGGCGATCTTGGCTTCCAGCGGGATCTTCGACATCACCGTGCCGAGCGCGGCGGGATCGGTGAGGTCCACGCCTGGCGGCGGCGGGAAGATCGTGTGGCCCATGCCCTCGACTACGCCGGTGACCACCATGCCCACCACGACACCCAGCAACACGCCCAGGATCAGCCGCAACATTTCCGACAACCTCGCCTCGATCTCTTTGCGCAAACTCGGCTAGTTTCCAGCCATGCTCAAGTTTGATCGATGACCGGCGCCGGCTTCCACCCCGATCGGGGCGAACTGGTCGACATCGGCGGGCGTCGGCTGCGGGCCGTGCGCGCCGGGCCTGGCGGCGAGCGGCCCCTGGTCGTGCTGGAGTGCGGCGCCTTCGGGTGCGCGGCCGATTGGGCGGTGGTGCAGGCCAGGCTGGCCGCCAAAGGACTTGCGAGCCTGGCCTACGACAGGGCGGGTCTGGGCTATTCCGATCCTGGCCCCTCGCCCCGCGACGGGGCGGCCATCGCCGACGACCTGGAGCGGCTGCTGGACCGCCTGGGCGAGCGCGGGCCCTATGTGATGGTCGGGCACTCCATGGCTGGCCTGCTGCTGCGGGTTTCCGTGCCGCGCCGTCGCGAGAAGGTCCTGGGCGTGGTGCTGGTCGACGCCGTCACGCCGGAGGCCATCGACGTCAAGAGCGCCGCGCGCGCCGTACACGCCTATCGCGGCGCCATGAAGCTGGTCGGCATGTGGTCGGCCGCGGGCTTCATGCGGCCGGTCTCCCTGGTTATCGGCGATCTGATCGGGCTGGAGGGCGAAGCCTCGGTCGAGAAGCGCCGCATCTACGGCTCGGCGGTCCATACGAGGTGGGCGGCCGATGAGGTGCAGCAATGGCCTCGCACCGCCCTGATGGCCCGTCCGCCGTTCGATCCCGACCTGCCCGTGGCCGTGGTGACGGCCGGCGACGAACGGATCTCGGCGCCCCTGAAGCGCCTTCAGGTCGCCCCGGCCCTGGCGTCGAAGCGCGGCTATGTCGACCATGTGCGCGGCGCCAACCACGCCAGCTTGCTGGGCAAGCGGTTCGCCGACCCCATCGTCAAGGGCGTGGAGCACGTGCTCTCGGTCTAGGGCTCGCGCTCCACTACGCCGCAGGCGGCCAGCAGGCGTTCATGAGCCAGGGCGCGGACGTTCAGGCCGGGATCACTGGCGGCCAGGACGATGTCATCGCCGTGGACCGCTACCGGCAGTCCCGGACGGGTGCTGGGCGTCAGGCGCGCCAGGCCGTGTCGTTGACCGGCCGGCAGCCGCGCCGCGCGGCCAGCCAGCGGCAGGATCGTCGCGGCGCGCGCGGCGGTGATTTCGAATCGCCCGTCCCAGACCGAAGGTCGGCCGGGGTCCAGAACCAGGGGTTCCAGACCGGTCCGGGCCATTTCGCCGGGCTCCCGCATAAACCGCACTTGCGTGTCGTCGGCCTCGACACGCGCCCCAGCGAGGCTGGCGGTGAAGGTCTCGCGGCCCCGCAGCCGCAGCGCCAGCCGCTCGACCCGGTCGCGCCGAGCGGGCCGTGACGTCCCCGCGGCGCACAGGCAGGCGACGCCGACAAAAATGGTGATCTCGCCCTGCCGCAGGCTCTCACGCGGCAGGGCGATCAGTCCCGAAGGATCATCGCGAACCTGCGCGGCGAGGCGCGCCAGATCCGCGGCAGGTCCGGCCGGGACGACCTCAGCGGCCCCGGCGTCCAGCACGCGCCGCGCCCGCGCGCGGGCGAAACGCAGATCGTCATTGGCCGGATCATCGATCCATTCCTGCCCCTGCGCGGCCAGCCATGCGCGGATCGCCGCGCGGCCGGCGCCCAGCAGCGGCCGCAGCAGGAAAAGCCCCCGGCCTTCGGGCCAGACCGGAGACGGCGCCCATTCGCGGACGGTGGGCGTGGTGGAGCCGGCCAGCCGCATGGCCCGCGCCTCGGCGACATCGCCCGCCGTGTGACCCATCAACAGGACCTTGGCGCCGGCGGCCCGCGCGGCCTCGGCGAGCAGGCGGTGGCGCGCGTCGCGGGCTGCGGCCGGGAGGCCTGTCGTCGGCTTCTCGCCGGCCCAGGCCAGGGCCTCGAACCCAGCGCCAAGGCGCGCGGCCAGCTCGGCGCAGGATCGCGTCCAGCCGGCGCTCGCGGGGTTCAGCCCGTGGTCGACGGTGAGGATCAAGAGGCGGCGGCCATTCGCCTTGGCCCAGGCCTCGGCGGCCATGGCCAGGGCCACGGAGTCGCCGCCTCCCGAGACCGCCACGGCCAGCGGCCGGCCGCTGTGGGCCCTTAGGCGCCGGTCGAGGACGTCGCCGGCGCCGAGATCGTCGGACGAGGCGCGGGCTAGGCCGCGCACTTGGCTTGGCTGCGCGCGGCCGCGGCGCGGCTCTGCACGGCGGGCGCAGCCTTGGGATAGCGGCGCTGGAACTCCGCCAGGGTCTGGCAGGCGTCGGTCGGCTTCTTGAGCTGGATCAGGGCGCGGGCCAGCTCGACCACGGCGTCGGGGGCCCAGGGCGTGGGCGGCCAGCCGCGGATCGCGCCGATATAGGCGCCGGCGGCGTCGGCGTGGGCGGCGCGGGCCGAGAGCGTCTTGCCCAGCCAGTAGCGCGCCTCGGGCGCCTTCAGGCTGTCGCCGTAGCGGGCCACATAGGCGCGGAAGCCGGCCTCGGCCCCATCGTAGTCGCCGCTGAGCATTAGCTGCCGCGCCTGGTTGAAGGTCTCGGTGGCGGTCAGGGACGGCGGGGCGCCCGAGAGTTCCGGCGCGTCGGCCGCGGGCGCGACGGCGCTCTCGACGGCGACGGCGCGGGTCTCAAGCGCGGTGATCTTGGCGTTGAGCCCGGCGATCTGACCCTTGAGAGCCTCGTTCTCGCGACGGGCCAGTTCCGCGTCGCGGGTCGTGGTCTCGATGTCCCCGGTCATGCGGGTCAGGGTCTGTTCCAGTTCGGCCAGGCGTCGGGTCAGCTCCTGGAGCTGGTAGTCGGTCTCCGCCGGCTGGATCACCACCGGTTTGCCGGAGTCGCGACCCTGGAAGACGATGGCGCGCAGTTCGCGCATCACCTGCTCCATGCGGTCGAGGCGGCGCGCGTCGCGCGCGTCCAGCGGATCGATGGGGGTCTGGGCCAGCGCGGTCGTGGAGATGAGCGCGAGCGCGAGCGGCAGGGCGAGGCGGCGGAGGATCATGGCGTCACTCTAACCTGGCGACCGAATTGGGGTTCGCGAAGCAGGCGGGACCCGATCTGGGGGTCCCGCCCGTAGCTCGCGGCCGGAGACTAGCGCGCGCCGCCGGTGATCGCCGTCGCGGCGTTCCGGTTGCGTTGGTAGGACTCCTCGCTGGTGCCCGGATCGATCGGGCGTTCCTTGCCGAACGACACGGTGGAGATGCGGTTGGGCGCGACGCCCCGGCCGACCAGGTGTTCGCGCACGGAGTTGGCCCGGCGCGACCCGAGGGCGAGGTTGTATTCGCGGGTGCCGCGTTCGTCGGCGTTGCCTTCGATCCGGACCTGGACGGCCGGATAGCGCACCAGCCAGGCGGCCTGGGCGTCCAGCACCGGGGCGGCGTCGGCGCGGATGCTATACTGGTCGAGGTCGAAATAGACGCGGTCGCCGACATTGACCACGAAGTCCTGGGCCGAGCCCGGAACGGCGCCCACAGGCGCCGGGGCGGGGGCCGCGGTCGGCGGCGCCATCGGTGCGGGCGCGGGCGGCGGCGCGGTCGGCGCGACCGGCTGGGGCTTGGGTTTCGACGCGCAGGCTGTCAGCGACAGCGCCGCGGCGGCGATCAGGGCCAGTCGAACGGCGCCTTTGGTGTTGAAGCTCTGCACGTGGGCTTCTCCTTCTGATGTTTACGACGGCGGGTTCCCAGACGTTCTGAGTACCTGCACCTATTCGGCTTTTTGAAGGCCTAACAATCCGGTGATGGCGCGGTGTGCGCGCCAATACCTGAAACGACTAGTTCAACAACGGCGACCAGGCCGGGTCCGAGGCCGACCCCGGATAGGGGGCGGGTCGCAGGATCCGCCCGGTGACGTCCACCGTCCACAAACGCGGGGGACCGCCAGGCGTTTCACGGCTGAACATCAGCACCCGGCCGTTGGGCGCCCAGGTCGGGCCCTCGTCGAGATAGCTGGTGGTCAGCAACCGCTCGTCGGAGCCGTCGGGCTTCATCACCCCGATGTGGAACTGGCCGCCCACCTGCTTGGTGAAGGCGATGAAGTCGCCGACTGGGCTCCAGACCGGCGTGGTGTAGCGTCCGGAGCCGAATGAGATGCGCCGGGCGCCCGAGCCGTCGGCGCCCATGATGTAGAGCTGGGGGCTTCCTCCGCGGTCGGAATTGTAGACGATCCGTGTCCCATCGGGAGAGAACGACGGCGAGGTCTCGATGGAGGGATCGGAGGTCAGCTTGGCCGAGGCGCGGTTGCGCAGGTTCATCACATAGATGTCGCTGTTGCCGTTGCGCTCCACCGAGAACGCCACCCGTCCGCCATCCGGCGAGAAGCGCGGGGCGTAGACCATGCCGGGGAAGCTTCCGAGGGTTTCGCGCCGGGCGGTCTCCAGGTTGAACAGGTAGATCGAAGAGCCCTCCGGCCGCAGGGCCATGTAGGTGATCTCCTGGCTGGTGGAGGAGAACCGCGGCGTCATGACGATGTAGGCGCCGTCGGTCAGGTAGCTGGGATTGGCCCCGTCCTGGTCCATGATCCCCAGGCGCTTGACCCGGTTCAGCCGCCCGCCGCTCTCTGAGACGAAGACGATGCGGGTGTCGAAATACCCCTTCTCACCGGTCAGGCGCTCATAGACCGCGTCGGAGATCTTGTGCGCCACGCGCCGCCAGTTCTCAGGCGTGGAGGTGAACTGCAGGCCCAGGAGCGGCTGTTCGGCATAGACGTCCCAGAGGCGGAAATTCACCGTCAGGCGGCCGCCTTCGACGACGACTTGGCCGTTGACCAGGGCCTGGGCGTTGATCGCCTTCCAGTCGGTGAACTTGGGCTGGACGTTCACATCCAGGGATTTTTCGATGAAGGCGTTCTGGTCGATGGGGCGAAACAGGCCCGAGCGTTCCAGGTTGCCGGTGATGACCTGGGCGATCTCCGCGCCCCGCGCGCCGCCAAAGGCCGGAATGGCCACCGGCAGGGGCTGGACGTCGCCGCGATTGACGTCGACCTCGATCTGCGCGGCGGCCGGGGCCGCGCCGGCCAGGGTCGTGGCGAGGATCGCCAGCATGGTCAGGACAAGGGTTCGCATCGGACGTGCCTCCTGAAGGCTTAGGAACAGGCTTCTGCGGCGTTGAAGTTGACCGCGATGCGGTCGCCGTAGAAGTCGCGGGGCAGGTTCTTGAAGGGGGCGGCCTGGTAGACCGCGCGGATGGCGCGTTCGGCGGCGGCCTGTTCGACGGTGTTTGACGAGCGTTCCTGGCCGCCGGCGGTGACCGGGCCCACCACCTGGCCGCCGGCGCCCAGTGTGAAGATCACCCGCACCTTGACCGAGCGGCCGCCCTCGACCTCGCAGTTGGGATTCCAGCGGCGCTGGAGCTCGTCGGCCAGGCCCTTCAGCGCATTGGCGGCCAGGCCTTCGCCGAGGTCGGGCCGGGCGACCTTGGCGGTCTCCGGGCGCGACGGGCCCTTGGCGGCGGACGAGGACTTGCCGCCCGAGGCCTTGGCGGCCTTGGCGATCGTCGCCTCCAGCGCGTCGAGGTCCAGGCCGGCGGTCTTCTGCGGCTTCGCCGCGGGCTTGGCCGGCGCCTTGGCCGCGACGGCCGCGGCGGGCGCGGGCTTGGGCGCCGGCGGGGCGGGAACCGGCTCCGGCGCCGCGGCCTCCGCGGGCGCGTCGGGAACCGGCTGCTCGGTCTGGGCGGCCTGGTCCTCCGGCGCCTGGATGGCCGGGCGCAGGTCGGTCTGCGGCGCGTTGGTCACGATGTTCACCGGCACGGAGCCGCCGACGGCCAGGTCATGGGTCCACGGCCACGACACCAGGGCGAGCGCGAACACGCCTCCGTGCAGCAGGGCCGAGGCGATCATCGCCGGGGAGTAGTCGGACCGCCAGGCCGCCATGCCGGCCTCAGCGCTTGCGGGCGTCACCGCCCGAGGATGGCCCGCCGGTGTCGGTGATCAGGTTGATCGAGGTGAAGCCCGAAGTCGACAGGGCGGCCATCACCTGGGCGACGATCTCATAGGAGGCCTTGCCGTCGGCGCGGACATAGATCGGTTTGCCGGCCACGTCGCCGACCATGGCGCGCAGGCGCGGGGCCATGCCGGCGAAGGACACCGGGTCCTCCTGGATGTACAGCGCGCCGTCCTGGCGGATCGAGACGGTCAGCGGCTCGGAGTCGTCCTCCATGGCGCCGGCCTCGGTCTTCGGCAGCTCGACCGGCACGCCGACTGTCAGCAGCGGGGCCGAGACCATGAAGATGATCAGCAGCACGAGCATCACGTCGACCAGGGGCGTGACGTTGATCTCGGCCAACGCCCCGCGGGTGCGGCGGCTGCGGCGTCGGCGCGATCCGCCGCTGGCGGAAAAGGCGTCGTGGGCGGAGAGCGCCATGACTCAGCCCCGCTCGGCCAGCCGCCGCTGGATGGCGGTCGACAGGTCGTCGGCGAAGCCCTCCAGCCGCGCCGCGTATCGTCCGGCGTCGGACGAAAAGCGGTTATAAGCGATGTAAGCTGGGATCGCCGCGATCAATCCGACGGCCGTGGCGAAGAGGGCTTCGGCGATGGAGGGGGCGACGACGGCGAGGTTGGTGGATTTCTCCACGGCGATGGCCTGGAAGGCCTTCATGATCCCCCAGACCGTGCCGAACAGGCCGACGAAGGGGGAGGCGGTGGCGACGATGGCCAGGGAGGAGAGGCCGGTTTCGACGCGGGCGCTTTCGCGGGCGATGGTGGTGTCGAGCTGGCGGTCGATGCGCTGGATCAGGAAGGCGGCCTGGCTCTCGGAGGTGACGCCGCGCTGGCGGGCCTCGCGCCACTCGCGCAGGGCGCCTTGCAGCATGCGGGGCAGGGCCTCGGCGGGACGTTCGCCGGCCTCGGCGGCGATGTCCTCCAGGGGCTGGCCCGAGGCCACCTGGTCCTCGAAGGCGTCGGCCTGGCGGTTGAGGGCGGTCAGGCGGAACAGCTTGTCCAGGATCACGGTCCAGGACCACAGGGACGCCAGGATCAGCCCAACCATCACGCCCTTCACAACCCAGTCGGCGCGCAGGAACAGGTTGATGAAGGAAAAGCTGTCGGCGGTGATCGGCGCGGGGTCCATGCGGGCTCCAGATTAGCGGCGGGCCTAGTCTTCAAACCTCCCGCGATGGCGATCTTAAGGCCGCCATTTTTGGTTAACCGCGACTTAACGCGGTCAAGCGAAATAGGGTCGCAACTGATCCAACATTCCGGCGGGCGGCTTGCGCGGGCGGCCGGCCAGGTCGATGCAGGCGGCCTCCACCTGGGCCGAGCAGATCAGCTCATCGCCGCGGAAGATGCGCTGGCCGATGAACAGGCGCGGCCCTCGGGCGCTGTCATAGGTGGTCCGCACCACCAGGGCGTCGTCGATGCGGGCGGCGCGCTTGAACGCCAGCTCCATCTTGACGATGGCGAAGGCCGCGTCCTGGTCCTGCAGCTCGGCATGGCGCACCCCGGCCAGCCGCAGGAAGTCGCTGCGACCGCGCTCGAAATAGCGGACATAGTTGGCGTGATAAACAATGCCTGTGAAATCAGTGTCTTCGTAATAGATGCGCACCGGCAGCAGGTGCTCGCGGCCCTCGAGTTGGCCGGCGGAGGGCTCCAGGCTCATTTCGCCGACCGCACGTCGAGGGTCGCGCCCGAGGCCAGGATTGCGCCGACCCCGTACATCAGCCAGGCGCCGGGCAGGGTGAGATCGACCGCGCCATAGAGGCTGGGCTGCCAGACGAAGGCCAGGCCGTCCAGCAGCAGGGCGGGGGTGCAGGCGAGCGCCGCGGTCCTCAGGTGGCCGCCGGGCTGGCCCTTGGTCAGGCGGTGCACGGCCAGCACCACCAGCGGCGAGAGCGCGGCGCTGACGGCGAAGAGGATGGCCGCCGCGCCGCGGCCGAACCAGCCCAGTGGGAGCGCGTAGCGGATGGCCATGGCGGCGGCGAACCAGAGGACCGCTCCCAGCACGACGAGCACGATGTTGCGGGCCATGGCGAAGCTCCCCTCAAGGCGAGGATGGCGTAAGTCGCTGAATCGCGGAAGCCGCGCTGACGCAGATCCTCCCCCAGCGCGCAGCGCGGTTTGGGGGAGCAACCGTAGTTAGGCTGGCGCATGTCTCCAGTCTGTGTTGTCGCGGATCATGGCGTTGAGGGTGACGAGGAGCCGTCGCATGCAGGCGGTGAGGGCGAGCTTTGT
>NZ_JAUYNW010000120.1 GCF_030698145.1 Phenylobacterium sp.
GTAGGGCAGGTAGGATTTGATCGTCTTCGAGTCCGAAGCGCTCATCACCTTGGTGCCGCGATTTTGACGGATGTACTTGGCGCTGTGGCTGATCAGCCGGTGGCGCTTGCCCGCGACGCCGGCCTTGATCTTGCCGGTCGCAGTCAGCTTGAAGCGCTTTTTGGCGCCTGACTTGGTCTTCAGTTTGGGCATTTCACTTGCGGAACCCTGGGGCCCGTCCTCTGGCGTATTGATGAGCCGCCCTGGCATGCCTTTTGGCCAGACGACTCCGAAGAGCGGGGCAAATACGCGAAAGGGTGAGGGAAGGCAAGGGTTCAGGCCCGCCGCGGGACCCGTTTCAGCACCTGGAAGGCCAGGACCAGGGCCGGCAGGATGAGGATGCAGCCGAGCGCGAAGGGCGCGCCGGGCGAGACCATCGAGAAGAGCTGGCCCGCATAGATCGGCCCGCCGATGCGGGCGAGCGCGTTGTTGGACATGTTGAGGCCCAGCATCTCGCCCTGCCGATCGGGCGGGGTGGAGATGGAGATCAGGCCCACGAGGTTGGGGAAGCAGATCGACTGGCCGAAGCCGACGATGGCCAGGCCCAGCACCGCCATGGGCCAGGCGAAGGACGCGAACTGCACGAACATGCCGATGAACATCAGGCTGAGGCCCGCGATCAGCACCCGCGCCTCGCCGAAGCGGCGGACCAGGATCGCGGCGCCCATGCCCTGGGCGAAGGCGCCGATGACGCCGATCACCATGAAGGCCAGGCCGATCTCGCGCGGGCCCCAGCCGAAGCGGGCCTCGGTCCACAGGCCGTAGGTCGCCTCGATCCCGGCGAAGCCCGAGACGATGACGAAGGAGATGATCATCACCCGCGAGATGATCGGATGGGCGAAGGCCTCGCGCAGGGCCGGCGGGCGGCCGTGGGGCCGCGATTCTCCGGTCGGCGGCCGGGTTTCCTTGACGAACAGGAAGACCCCCAGGGCCGAGGCCAGGCCGAAGCCGGCGGCCGCGAACAGCGGGATGTGGAAGCCGATGGGGCCGAGCTCGGGCTGGGCCAGCAGGCCCCCCAGCGCCGGGCCCGTCATGAAGCCCAGCGAGAAGGCCGAGCCCATCACCCCCATGCGGCCGGCGCGCTGGTCGGGCGGGGTGATGTCGGCCATGCAGCCCTGCAGGGTCGAGATGTTTCCGGAGAACACCCCGCTGGCGAACCGGGCGAGGAAGGCCAGCCAGATGGTGGGCGCAAAGGCCAGCGCCACGTAGCAGAGCGCGGCCACGGCGATGGTGACGATCAGCACCGGCCGCCGGCCGATCCGGTCTGACAACCGGCCCCAGAAGGGCTCGCCCAGGAACTGGCCGCAGGAGAAGGCCGAGAACAGCAGGGCGATCTGCCAGGCCGGCGCGTCCAGCGCCTTGCCGAAGAACGGCAGCAGCGGGATCACCAGGCCGAAGCCGGCGATGTTGAGGAAGGTCACCGACAGCAGGATGAAAAGCGCGCGGCGATCCTGCGGCGCGGCTGGGGGCGCCTGGCTCATGGCTCGCCGCCATTGGCGCGGTGCCTGACGGCCCGGCGGCTGGCCGACAGCGCCAGGAAGATGGCGGGCGCCACGACCAGCGCGCCCAGGATGAAGGGCCCGTTGATGGCGACGGGGAAGATCAGGCCGGCGCAGAACGGTCCCACGACGCGGGCTAGCGCGCCCGTGGCGTTGTTCAGGCCCAGGATCTGGCCCTGGCGGTGCGGATCGGCGGTCTGGGAGATCATCGAGCCGACATTGGGGAAGGCGACCGACTGCCCGATCGCGGTCAGGCACATCAACCCGATGGTCACAGCCCCGCCCGGCGAGATGGTCTGGCCCGCGGCCGAGAGCACGGTGATCCCCATGCCGATGGCCAGCATCCGGCCCTCGCCGAACCGCTCGGAGAGCCGGCCGGTGACGAACATCTGGGTCAGGGCCGCGGCGACGCCCACGAAGGCGAAGCACACCCCGATCTCGCGCGGGCCCCAGTCGAACCGGGCCTGGGCCCAGAGGCCGAAGGTGCTCTCGATGCCGGTGAAGGCGAAGCCGACCAGGAAGGTCAGCAGCATCAGCCGCCCGATCACCGGATGGCGGATGACCTCGCCGGTGGCCGACCAGCGGCTGGGCCGGTGGGTGATGGCCTGGTCGCGGGTCTTGCTCTCGCGGATGAAGACCATGATGGCCACCACGCAGATCGCCGCCAGGCCCGAGGCGATGAAAAGCGGGATGCGGAAGCCGATGGGCCCGGCGTCCGGATTGGCAAAGATCCCGCCGACCATGGGGCCGAAGATCAGGCCGACGTTCCAGGCCGCACCCTGGTAGGAGAGCAGCCGCGTTCGCTTCTCCGGCGGGGTGACGTCGGCGATATAGCCTTGGACCACCGCCCCGTTGCCGGCCGCCATGCCGCCCACCAGGCGGATCAGGAAGGCCACCCAGATGTTGGGGGCGAAGGCCAGCGCCAGGTAGCAGAGGCAGTTGCCGGTGATGGTCGAGATCAGCAGCGGCTTGCGGCCGTACTTGTCCGACAGCCGGCCCCAGAACGGCTCACCGAAGAAGGCGCCCACCGAATAGGCCGAGAAGATCAGCGCGATCTGCCAGGGCGGGGCGTCGAACGACTGGGCGTAGAAGGGCAGCAACGGGACGATGATCCCGAAGCCCAGCATATTGATGAAGATGACGGCGATGAGAGACGGCGCCGCCATCGAGGACGGCGGCGACGCCCTCTGCGGCGCGGTATCGGACATGTGAACGGTGTTAAGGGTCGCCGCGCCGTGCGGCAAGTCCGAGCAAGGGGGTCGGACTTGCCATGGGTCGATCAGGCGGGGGCGGTCGCCTCTTCCAGCGAGGCGCCCAGCCGGTCGATCAGCCAGGTGGTGCCGTGCTCGCGCTGGGCCACGGTGTCATGGCCGTCGAGAAAGGCTCCCATCTCGGTGACCACCATGCGGGTGCCGGCGCCTTGCGGGTGGAACTCGATGGTGGCGACCGAGACGGAGATCCGTACCCCGTCCATGTCCATGTAGTAGGCGTAGACGATGCGCGCGTCGGGGACGATCTCGCGGTAGTCGACGGCGAAGACGTATTCCGCGCCCTCGGCGCTTCCCTTGCTGTACTCGCGGCCGCCTTCGCGGAAGTCGAACTCGTAGCCGGCCTCTTCCGCGGCGGGAAACCAGCGGGCCTTGAGCCTGGGGTCGGCCCAGGCCGCGAAGGTCCTGGCCGGCGTGGCGGCGTAGACGCGTTCGATGACGAAGGTGGCGTGGACGACGGAGCGCTGGGTCATGGGGTCTCTCCTCAGGTCTCGGGTTCGGTTTCGGCCAGGAAGTCACCCAGCCGGTCGAGGCGGCGCTCCCATGTGGTGCGCCGGGCGTTGATCCACTGTTCGGCGAGTTGCAGCCGCTCGGGCTCGATCTGGCAGGTGCGCACCCGTCCGACCTTCTGCGACCGGACCAGGCCGCTGGCCTCCAGCACCGCCAGGTGCTGGACGACGGCCGAGAGGGTCATGTCGAGCGGCATGGCCAGTTCGCTGACCGAGGCCGGTCCCCGGCTCAGCCGTTCCACCATGCTGCGCCGGCCAGGGTCGGACAGGGCGTGGAACATCAGGTCGAGGGGCTGTGATTGCTGAAGCATTCACTTAAGTATCAGGCGGCGCGCCGCTTGGCAAGCGTCTCAGCGCTTCAGCGGTCTGCGGCGGCCAGCGCCGCGAACGGACCTTCCGCATGGGCGGGCGCGCCATCGACCAGGGTCAACAGGCTGCGGGTGGCGGGCAGGGCGCCCAGCGGGACCGTCAGGATGTCCTGCGAAAGCACCGCCAGGTCCGCGGCCATCCCCGTCGCGATCCGGCCCTTCAGCGCCTCCTCACCCTCGGCGAAGGCCCCGCCCTGGGTGTAGGCCTTCAGGGCCTGTTCGCGGGTTAGCCCCTCGGCGGGGGCGTTGGGACTGGCGATGGCGATCATCATGTTCAGAAACGGATTGGAGGGCGGGCCGCCCGCGTCCGAGCCAAGCGCGAACGGCACGCCGGCCGCCACGAGGGTCTTCAACAATTCGAACTCGCGGGCGCGGTCGCCCAGCCGCGCCACGATCAACGGCACGCCCTTGGCGTCAGGCATGGGGTCCAGGTGAAGCGGGTTCTGGATCACCACCACGCCCAGGCGTTTGGCCTGTTCGAACCGGGCCGGAACCAGTCCGTCGGCGTGCTCGATGCGCACCCGGCGGGCGCGCCAGGTCGCCGCGGGGGCGGCCGCCTCCATGGCGTCGAGCAGCCGGCCGAGTTCGCCGTCGCCGCTTACATGGAAGGCCGGCTGCTGGTCGGGGTGGGCGAGGATGGCGCGCAGCATGTCGCGCAGCTGGCCGTCGGTATAGTTCGAGCGCCCGCGCCATCCCGGCCGGTCGGCATAGGGGACGCTCATATGGGCGTCGCGTTCGATCGGCGTTGAATCGAGCACCCACTTGATCCCGGCGATCCGAACCCGCCCCTGTCCGGCGGCCTGGCCTTCGAACTGCGACCAGGCGTCCTCGACCCGGCGTTCGGGCATGCCCCAGCCATAGACCCGCCACTTGATCGGCACGCCCGCCAGGGCCGGCATGGCGTCGGCCAGGGCCTGGTTGTTGAGCATCTGGTGGTAGGTGGTCACGCCCCAGCCGGCATAGAGCCCGGCGGTGGCGCGATAGGCGGCGGCGAAGGTCTCGACCGGCAGGCCGGCGGTGCGCGCCCGGGTCAGCCGCCACTCCGCGTTCTCCCGCGCCCGGCCGTCCAGGCGGCCATCGGGCCGGCGGTCGTACCAGCCGCCCAGCGGGTCCCTGGCGTCGTCGGCCACGCCCAGCGCCTTCAAGGCCGCGGAGTTCATGAACGTGCCGTGGCCCCACCAGGGCCGGATCATCACCGGGTTGTTCGGCGCCGCGATGTCCAGGGCCGCGCGCCAGTCGCGGTGATCGTTGACCACCAGCGGACCGATGGTCGCCTCGATCCATCCGGGACCCTGGCTCGCGGCGGCGCTCACGGCGGCGAGCGCCTCCTCCGGCGTCGGGCCGGGCCAAGGCAGGTTGGGCATGGGCGCGTCGCGCGCGCCGGACGAGGCGCCGGCATGGCCGTGGGCCTCGACCAGTCCGGGAACGACGAGCCTCCCGCCCAGGTCCACGGCGCGTCCGCCAGCCATGGCCCGGACCGCGGCGTCGTCGCCGACCGCGGCGATCTTGCCGTCACGGATGGCGACGGCGCTGGCGAAGGGTCGCGCATCGTCGCCGGTGAAGACCTTGCCGTTCACGAGATAGAGGTCGGCGGCCAGGGCGGCGGCGGGCGCCAAGGCGACCACGGCCAGGGCTGTCAAGAATGCGCGCAAGGTCCGACTCCCGATGCTTCGAGGCCAACAGGGCCTGGATCGTCGGTCTCGTCAATCAAGCACCCAAGCAAAAGGCGGCCACCTGAGGGTGGCCGCCTTAGCGATATTGAGGTCGATTTAGATTAGCGCGGCGCCAGGATCATGATCATCTGGCGGCCTTCCATGCGGGGCTCGTACTCGACCTTGGCCACCGGCTCGAAGTCGGCCTTCACCTTTTGCAGCAGCTTCATGCCCAGTTCCGGGTGGGCGAGTTCGCGACCACGGAAGCGCAAGGTGACCTTCACCTTGTCGCCCTCTTCGAAGAAGCGGTGCATCGAGCGCTGCTTCACCTCGTAGTC
>NZ_JAUYNW010000054.1 GCF_030698145.1 Phenylobacterium sp.
CAGACCACCTCCTACGACAAGGCCCCGGCCATCCTGCTGCTGGAAGGCGCCGCGGGCATCACCGTGGACGGCAACATCGCCTATTCCATCGCCGACAAGAACTTCAGCTCCACCGGCAACATCATCACCGCCGACAACACCTACGCCCAGAAGCTCGACGCCACCAAGCCCGGCTACTACGACAGCACCCTGATCAATCAGATCCTCGCGCTCGACGACGCCGACGCCATCTACAACATCGCCATCCTCGATCTGTCCGACTCCACCGCGACCAACCCGTCGATCCCGACCGACCAGGTTACGCCCGCGCCCACCACCTCCAGCCTTATCGTGGGGACCTCCATGGCCGACACGCTCTCCGGCAGCGCGGGCGACGACACCTTCGACAGCCGCGGCGGCGCGGACCTGCTCACGGGCGGCCTGGGCAATGACACCTATATCGTGAACAACACCCTGGCCAAGATCGTCGAGCAGCTGAGCGGGGGGACTGACACCGTCGTCGCCAAGGGCAACTATGTCCTGGGGGCCAATATCGAGAACCTCTATGTCAGCGAAACGGCCACGAACGGATGGTCCGCCAAGGGCAACGGCCTGAACAATGTCGTGGTGGGCAACGCCGGCGCCAATGTCCTGGATGGCCAGGGCGGCGCCGACAGCCTCAGCGGGCGTGTGGGTAACGACGTCCTCATCGGCGGCACGGGCGCCGACCAGCTCACCGGCGGCGCCGGGGTCGACAGGTTCACCTTCGCCAAGGGCTCGGGCAAGGACGTAGTCACCGATTTCGGCGACGGCCACGACGTCATCGACATCTCGGCCTTCCTGAGCGCGGGCTACAAGGCCACGGTCGTCGACACCGGCCCCGACACGGTGATCAGCTTCACCACCGGCGACACCATCACCCTGGTGGGCGTCGACAAGTACGAGCTCATCACCACCACGGGCGGCTTCACCATCTAACTAGGCCACGATGCGCGGGCGCCGCCTCGGCGGCGCCCGCGTCATTCGAACTTCAGCGTCTTGGCGATCTCCACGGCGTCGCGCTTCGGGCGCACGACATTGCGCTTGTAGAGCTTCACGCCGTTCCACTGCGCCTTCCACAGCTTCACCGGATGCCAGACGATGTCGGAACTCAGGTTCCGGATCGGCAGGTGCTTGCGCCATTTGCGCTGCATGTAGCGATAGGCGTCGGCATAGGCGCCCGTAAGGGTCCGCACCGGCCGGCTGTTGTGGATCGCCGGGGCGTCGACCACGAATGACGGCGCGCCGCTCACGCGGCCCTGCATGACGATGTCGGTCCCGTACATGTGGAAGCCCGGAATGCCTTCGTCGAACCGCAGGCCCGAGGCCCGGCGCAGCACCAGCACCAGTTCGTCCAGCGTCTCGGCCTGGGTCGGCTTGAAGCCGCCCTGCCCCACCACGCGGCCCAGGCCCGACGACCAGACCAGCCCGATCTCGCCGCCCTCCAGGGTCCGCCCATAGAGCCCCAGGACCCCCCAGTTCGGGTGGTCCTGCTCCAACAGGTCGATCTGGGCGGCCAGCCGGGCCAGCCAGCCCTTGGGCAGGTAGACGTCCTGGTGGGCGAAGACCACGATGGGCGCGGCGCTCTCGTCCAGGCCGCTGTTGAGCGCCCGGGCCGCCGAGTCGTAGCCTTCATAGATCTTCAGGCTGACGCCGCCGGACGCGATGTCGGGCGAGCGCTCCAGGCAAGCCGCCAGGATCTCGCGATCGTTCACCGCGGCGGCGACTGAGAAGTCTTCGGGGCTACGAGGCATGTCGGTAGGCTCTCACGAACGGGGTCCTGTGGGCGTCTCAAATTTGAGGATCTTGGCCACCAGCCGGCCGGGCGCGGTCGCCAGCGCCGTCGCCTTGATCATGTCGGGCAGGGTCAGCCAGCCGTAGATCAGGAACACCAGGCCCAGGGCGGCGGCCGACAGCCACCAGCGCCAGTCGGTGATCTGCCAGAGACTGGCCAGCCAGGCCCCGAGCGACAGCAAGAACGTGGAGAACAGCAGGCTCCACCGACGCGCGATGGTGCGGTCGACCAGCCAGTTGAGGATCAGGTAGTCGGCGAAGCATCGGGCGGCGAACACGATCGCGCAGCCGACGAAGCCGAAATGCTGCAGGGCCAGATACAGGAGCACGGCGTAGACCGGCATCTCGGCCAGCATCGCCTTGGTGACCAGGTCGGGCCGGCCGGCGGTCTGCAGCCGGACAAAGCCGATGAAGGCCAGCGAGTTGATCCAGTAGCCGATCAGCACGATCCGGCCGACCTGGGCCGACTGTCCGCCGATCTCGTCGCCGATCCAGAGCCGCAGGAAGGGCTCGATCAGGAAGATTGCGCCCAGGACCGGCAGGCCCATGATGGCCAGCAGGGTCCGCGAGGCCATGTCGCCAAGGTCCTTCTGGGCCTCGGCCTTCGAGGCCGACAGGCGCGGGAACAGGGCGTTGGTCACCGCCCCCGGCAGGATCTGGACGCGCTGCGCCAGTTGCAGGGGCACGGTGTAGATGGTCACGGCCGCGGCGCCGAGCACCGCACCGATCGCGAACCGGTCGAACATCACCAGCACCTGGCCGCACAGCGACGTCAGGTTCACCCAGCCGCCGTATTTCAACAGCGGCGGAACCTCGGCGCGGTTCAGCCGTCGCGGCTGGCCGCGGGCGAACTCGACGTAGCAGCGGTAACCCAGCACCAGGATCGCCGCGAGCCGCGCCGAGATCGCCGCGATCAGCAGGTAGAAGATGTTGGGCCCCGACCAGAAGGCGACGCCCAACGGCAGGATCTGGAACAGCGTCGTGGAGATCAGCGAGACCGTGTTGGTTTCGAGGAATTTCTCGCGGCCCTGCATGGCGCCGGTGAGCGTCCCGGTGAGGGTGGCGATCGGCACCGCCAGTGCCAGCAGGGGCACGCTGGCCAGGATCTCGGGCCGCAGGACCTGGCTCATCTTGAAGGCGTGGCCGAAGAAGTAGCTCGCCGCGGCCCACAGCAGCAGGCCGCCGACCGCGCCCATGACCACGTTCAGCGCCAGGGCGGCCCAGAAGGTGTCGGCCCGCGCGGCGGGCGTGGCGTCGCGCAACGAGGCGATCCGGAAGGCGGTCGAGCGCCCCAGCCCCAGGTCGAAATAGCCGAAATAGCCCAGCAGCAGCCAGGCGATGGCCAGCACGCCGTAACGCTCGGGCCCGACCAGCTTGAGATAGATCGGCACCGTCACGAGGGACAGGATCACCGGCAGGACTGCGCCCACAAGATTGTAGGTGGTGTTCCGGCCGACGCTCAATTCAGCTGCCCCAAGGTGATGAGCGCCCCGACGAGGGACGAAACCTCTTTTCGCGCGCAGAGTCATCGGCGCGCCTTTATCTTAGATGAAGACGACGAATATCCGCGCGGAAACTCCGGTCCGCCGCGCGGTTGATCGGGCTTCATCGGAAGGGTCTACATGCCGCCAGGATCGCGTCGGACAGCGGCCGCTACGCCTCACCGCCCAGCCCGGCCGCTGGCCGTCCTGGCGAGCGCCCTGGGCGCCCTGTGGCTGGCCGCCTGCTCGCCTTCGGCCCAGGCCACCGTCTATTATGTGGACTACGGATCGGGCTCCGACAGCGCTTCGGGCAAGGCGCCGGACAAGGCCTGGCGCCACGCGCCCGGCGATCCCCTGGCCACCGACGGCCCCAAGGCCGCGCAGCTCGCGCCGGGCGACACCGTCCGGTTCAAGGGCGGGGTCGTCTATCGCGGCTCGATCGTGCTCAAGGCCGACGGCGCGGAGGGTGCGCCGATCACCTATGCCGGCGACGCCTGGGGCGACCGGCCCGCCATGTTCGACGGCTCCGATCCGGTGGTCTCGGCCACGCCCTGCCCCTCCGCCGAGGCCTGCGGCCAGGCCCGGAACTGGACCCAGCTCAGCCTGATCGAATTCACCCCGCCCAAGACCAAGATGATCAAGTTCTTCGACGGCCAGGGAATGCTGTACGAGAGCCAGTTCCCCCGCGCCAAGGACCCGTTCTTCTCGGACGACATCGGGGGCTATGTCGAGATTCCGGAGGGCGACTTCCAGCGCGGCCAGGCCGGGGAGATCCAGTCTTCGGAACTCGCCAAGGCTTTGGAGCACGGTGGCGGCGGGGCGGAGCTGTCGATTTGGGCCAGGGGCAACCGGGTCACCCGCCGTCCCGTCGACGCGATCGAGGGCGACGTGCTGCGTTTCGCGCCGAACGGGCTGCAGCTTTACGACGACCGGCCGGGCAAGGCCGCGGTCGCCAACGCCCCGGGCCTGATCGACGCGCCCGGTTTCTACGCGGTGATCGCGCCCGGCCGCGCGGTGGCCTGGCTGCGCCCCGGCGCAGCCGACGGCCTCGTCGTGGGTTCGGGACGCGGCGGCTTCGACATCAAGGGCCGCTCTGACGTCGCCATCCGCGGCTTCGTCTTCCAGCACTATTCGGCCGGCAAGCACGGCGAGGGCGTGCAGGTCACCAATTCCGGCCCCCTGGCGCGCCGGGTGCTGATCGCCAAGAACGTCTTCCGCCGCTCGGCGCTCTATACGGGCGCGGGCGCGATCATGATCGGCAAGGTCGACGGCGCCGAGATCAGCGAGAACACCTTCGCCGAGATCGAGCGCGGCTCGGGCATCCGCACCAACGCCAAGCCGGTCTCCAATCTCCGCATCGTCGGCAACCGCTTCGAACGGCTGGGCCAGACCGGCATCCTGGTGATGAGCTCCACCGACGTCCTGGTCTCGAAGAACCTCATGACCGGACTGAAGGGCATCCACGGCAACGGCATATCTATCTATCTGGAGAATCGGCGGGTGACGGTGTCGGACAACCGCATCCTTGATTCCGACCGGCCGATGACCTTCCACGGCGAAGACCCGGTCCAGGCCGGCGACCACGACCTGGTCATCGAACGCAACCTGTTCTCGGCCACCGGCCCCACCTCCAGCGCCCCGATCATCAGCTTCGGCAAGGTCCGGGGCGTGACCATTTCGAACAATGTTCTGGTCGGCCGCCGCTTTGGAATGCTGCTCTCGCCCAAGGACCAGCGGGTCACCGTCACCGACAACCGCACCTCGGCCATCGACATCAAGGGCGACCAGCCCGCCGATTGGGTGATGAGGAACAACAAGCCCCCCAGCCGCGCCGAGACCCAGGAGGCTGCGGCGGCTCCGACGTCCGACTAGGCCTAGGCTTGCGTCACAGTCTTGCGCGCGAGCCGGTCGCGCAGGAAACGCCGCACGCGGTTGGGGTTGGAGATCTTCTTCCAGAGCGTCAGGTGGTCGCGCAGGTCGCCGTACTTGTTGACCGGCACCTCGGCGAGCTCCGGCCATAGGGTGTTGATCATGCCCCAGAACAGCTGCCCGGTCCCCTTCTCCGCCGGCGCCACGCCGATGAAGGCCTCCAGCACCGCCCGCTGCGAGAACGGCAGGAAGTTCAGCTTGATCGAGTTGGTGATTGGGCGCTGGCCCATGGCCCAACTGCCGAACTTCAGTTCGTGGAAGGCCAGGTCCAGGATCACGCTGTTGGGCTGGCCCGCCAGGGCGGCGAACCAGGCGCCGACATTCTCCAGCAGCTCAGGGTTCGCCGGCAGGGTCAGCCGGTCGATGACGAACCGGGCGTCGATCTTCGCGTCGTTGATCTGGGCCAGGTCCTGGCGATAGAGGCGGCAGCGGCCGACCTCGCCGTACATGCCGGTGAACATGGCGTCCCGGTCGGTCAGGTCGCGCAGGGTGGTGTGGGTCCGGCGCGGCGCCTCGACCATGCAGTCGCCGACCATGCGGTCCCAGATCGCCATCTCGGTCTCATCGGCCTGGCGCAGGGGCAGCACCCGGTGACGCAGGCCGAAGCGCTGGGCGATCATCCGGCTGACGTCGACGTCCATCTCGGCGTTGGGCGCCTCGAGGGTGAAGAAGTCGCACCGGTCCAGGCTGGTGCGGCAGCCGGCCAGCAGCAGGCGTGAATCGAATCCCGCCGTCAGGGTCGCTGCGACCTTGAAGGTCTCGTTCGCCGCGGCGCTGAAATCGGTCAGCGCCTTGGCCGCCGACGCTACGCTGGCGTCGAACCCCCGCCACTCTGCGAAGTCGCCCGGGCGCGGCCAGAAGCGGTGGGCCGACCAGGTCGACAGGTCCAGATAATGGTTGGGCAGGACGCGGAAGACGCCGCGGTGGGCGGTCAGCGTGCCGGAGATCCACCCCCCGGACCCTTCGCGCCCGATCAGCGCCTCATGCAGGTCCGCCCGGAAGCGCGCCTTGTAGTCGGCCTCGTTCAGCAGCAGGGCGGGCGAGGACGCCGCGCGCCGGTCGGCGGGCGAGAACACGATCGGGAAGGACCCGCCATGGTCCATGTAGAGCCGCGCGGGTAGGTCCCCGTCGGTCATCAGCACGAACAGCCCCGCCAGGCGCGGCAGGACCTTGAGCTCCAGGTCGTCGATGCTCTCGACGTCCACCGGGAGCACGACGTCGCCGGCGGGCAGGAACGCGTCATGGAATTCGCTGTAGGTGAAGCCGACGGCCAGGCCGATCCGGCGCCCGGCCTGGTCGCACAGCGCGCTCAGGCGCAGCTTCTCGTCGGTGGCGAGCCAGACCCCGGCGATTTCCGTGAGGCGGTAGGTCGAGGGGACGGCCATCGGCTCGGGTGAGACGACAACCTGATAGTCGATGACCGGTGCGGCCCGATCCGGGAAGGGAGCCGCGTCGAGCCTAGCCATGATCCGCATACCCTCAACTCTCCGCTTGGCGCCGACCGGGGTCGGCGGGTCATGCGGTGCGGTTGGAAATTCCGGCGCACATCTAGCCCGCGCCGCCTTACTTCTTTATCAAGTCCGATGTCTGCGGCGCACTGCTGTGATCGCACCGCCAATAGCCGAATTTTAACGCTCCGGGACATCATATCAGCGCTATCGGGGCTGGAGCGTCTGCGTCGGTCGGTCAGCCATCAATTCGCCGTTCCACCCGTGCGAAATACCGGCGCCGATCCAATGAAACGCCCGCGGCGCGGCAAGGCGATATGGGGACCATGCTTTCACCACGTACGCAGGACAGGAGCCGGCTTCCAGCAGATGGCGGCTCCGCGCGCGTGGTCCTGAAACCCTATGCGCTTGAACCCTTCCGCGGCTGGCGTCGCTATGTGGGCGGCCTGCTGCTGGCGGGCCTCGCGTTCTTCTGCCTGATCTACGGCTTCTACTACGCCCTGACGACGCCCTTCCTGATAACCCAGTTCACGATGCCCGTGCTGCTCCTCGGGGGCCTGGCGATCTGGGCTCTGCCGGACATGAAGGCCGCGCCCTCGCGGACGCTGGAGTACCTGTTCTTCGCCTTCTTCGTGATGGCGATCACCTGGCCCAACTATCTGGCGATCTCCTTGCCGGGGCTGCCGTGGATCACGTCTATCCGACTGATCGGATTCCCGCTGGCGTTCGCGCTGCTGATCTGCGTCTCGGTGTCCGAGGACTTCCGCAATCGCTGCTCGGCCGTGCTGAAATCGATCCCCTACCTCGGGCTCTTCATCTCGGGCTTCGTCGCGATCCAGGGCGTCGCGGTGCTGATTTCAGACAAGCCGATCGAGTCTCTCAACGCCGTTATCGCCGGTCAGATCAGCTGGACGGCGATCTTCTTCACGGCCTGCTACGTCTTCCTGCGGCCGGGCAATGTGATGAAATGGTCCGTCATCCTGTGGGTCTGCGCGATCGGGATCAGCCTGCTCGGTGTCTGGGAGCAGAGGATCGGGCACGTCCCCTGGGCCGGTCACATCCCGGGCTTCCTGGCCGTCGGCGATGAGTATGTTCAGCGGGTTCTCGCCGGCGCCCGGCGTCTGGGCACCGGCCAGTATCGGGTGCAGACGATCCATTCGACGTCGCTCGGCCTGGCCGAGTTCCTGGCCCTCACCACGCCCTTCATCCTGCACTTCATGATGAGCGCGCGGCGGCTGTGGGTGAGGGTCGCCGCGGCGGCCACCCTGCCGATGATGTTCTATACGATCCTGGCCACCGACGCCCGGCTGGGCGTGGTCGGCTTCTTCATGTCCGGCCTGCTGTACGCCCTGGTCTGGGCGGTCCTGCAGTGGCGCGACAATCAGAAGAGCATCTTCGGCCCGGCGATCGTCCTGTCCTATCCGTTCGCCTTCTGCGCGTTCATGGCGGCGACCTTCGTCGTGCAGCGCCTCAAGAGCATGGTCTGGGGGGACGGCGCCACGAAGTACAGCGACCAGGGCCGCCTCGACCAGCTGGCGTCAGGCATTCCCCGCGTCCTGTCCCATCCTCAGGGTCATGGAGCGAGCCGCGGCGCCGAAGCCCTGGGTTATCACAATCTGGGCGGGACCCTGACCATCGACAACTACTATCTGCTGGTGGCCCTGGACTACGGGATCCTCGGGTTCATCGCCTACTACGGATCGATCCTGATCATCATCTATAGCGCGGCGAAGTTCGGCCTGGCGCGGGCCAAGCCGACCCAGGAACAGACGTTCCTGATCCCCCTCGGCATCTCCCTGTCGGTGTTCTTCGTCATCAAGGCGATCTTCAGCCAGACGCAGAACCACACGCTTCAATTCATGATGATGGGTATGGTGGCGGCCCTGGTCTTCCGGATCCGCAACGGCGACGCGGCCGGCCTCCCCGACCAGAGGAACCCGCCGCAGCCGGTGAGGAGGGCGGCTACCTTCTAGCGCCTAGAGGTCGGTCGGCTTCAGGTCCACGCCGCGCTCGGCGATATCCAGCAGGTAGCGCCCATAGGACGTCTTGGCGAACAGCTCGCCGCGGGCCTTGAGCTGCGCCCGGTCGATGAAGCCGTGGGCGAAGGCGATCTCTTCCAGGCAAGCCACCTGCACGCCCTGCCGCTTCTGAACCGCGCGGACGAATTCCGAGGCCTCGACCAGGCTCTCGTGGGTGCCGGTGTCGAGCCAGGCGTAGCCGCGCGACAGCTGCTCGACGTAGAGCTCGCCCATCTCCATGTACATGCGGTTGAGGTCGGTGATCTCCAGCTCGCCGCGGGCCGAGGGCCGCACCTGCTTGGCCAGCTCCACCACCCGCTTGTCGTAGAAATAGAGTCCGGTCACAGCCTGGCGGGACTTCGGCTCGGCCGGCTTCTCCTCCAGGCTGATGGCGCGGCCGTCGTCGTCCAGCTCCACCACCCCATAGGCCTGTGGCTGGTCGACCTGGTAGGAGAACACGGTCGCCCCCTGCTCGCGCGCCGCGGCCCGCGCCAGCAGCTGGCTCATCCCCGCGCCGAAGAAGATGTTGTCACCCAGGACGAGGGCGCAGCGCTGGTCGCCGATGAATTCCTCGCCGATCAGGAAGGCTTGGGCCAGGCCATCCGGACTGGGTTGGATCGCGTATTCGATATTGAGCCCTAGCGCCGAGCCGTCCTCGAACAGCCGGCGATAGTTGTCGATGTATTCGGGCGACGAGATGATCAGGATGTCGCGGATCCCGGCCTGCATCAGCACCGACAGCGGATAATAGATCATCGGCTTGTCGTAGATCGGCAGCAGCTGCTTGTTCACGGCGAGCGTCGCCGGATGCAGCCGCGTGCCCGAACCGCCGGCCAGGATGATGCCCTTCATCGATATCTCCAGTGTAAGCTGCGGCTTGTCGCGTAGGCGCTCAGGCCATCCGGCTCAAGAGGCCTTGAGGCCCAGCCTGCGGCTGGCGTCGCTGCGCGCCAGGATCGGGCCCCACCAGGCTTCGTTGTCCAGGTACCAGGCGATTGTCCGCGCGATGCCGCTCTCGAAGCTCTCTTCGGCCGTCCAGCCCAGCTCGCGCTGCAGCTTCTCCGGATCGATGGCGTAGCGGTGGTCGTGGCCTGGTCGGTCGGCGACATAGGCGATCTGGTCGCGATAGGCCTTGCCGTCGGCGCGCGGGCGCAGCCGATCCAAGGTGTCGCAGATGGCGTGGACGACCTGCAGGTTGGTCCGTTCCGAGCGTCCGCCGATGATGTAGCTCTCGCCCGGCGCGCCCTTCTCGAACACTCGGGTGAGCGCGCGGGCGTGGTCGTCCACATAGAGCCAGTCGCGGACATTGGCGCCCTGGCCGTAGACCGGCAGCGGCTCGCCGGCCAGGCACTTGACGATCATCAGCGGGATCAGCTTCTCGGGGAAGTGATACGGCCCGTAGTTGTTCGAGCAGTTGGTGACCATCACCGGCAGGCCATAGGTGTGGTGCCAGGCGCGGACCAGGTGGTCGGACGAGGCCTTCGACGCCGAATAGGGCGAGCGCGGGTCATAGGCCGTGGTCTCGGTGAAATAACCTTCGTCGCCCAGCGAACCGAACACCTCGTCGGTCGAGATGTGGTGGAACCGGAACGCGGCCTTGGCGTCCGGCCGCAGGCCCCGCCAGTATTCTAGGGTCTCCGACAGCAGCACGAAGGTGCCGACGATATTGGTCTGGATGAAGTCGGCCGGGCCGTCGATCGAGCGGTCGACGTGCGACTCGGCGGCGAGGTGGGTCACCACTTCCGGCTGGAAGTCGCGCAGGGCCGCGCGCACTGCCGCGGCGTCGCCGATGTCGGCGTGGCGGAAGCTGTAGCGATTGCTCTCGGCCACGCCCTCCAGCGAGCGCAGGTCGCCCGCATAGGTAAGCTTGTCGAGGTTCATCACCTCATGGCCGGTCTCGGCGATCAGATGCCGGATGAGAGCCGAGCCTATGAAGCCGGCCCCGCCGGTGACGAGGATGCGCAAACGCGTTTCTCCTACAATTCGTGACGCGCTCTAGGCCGTCTCGACTAACCTTGGCGGGCGGCCGCGCGCACGGGCGCGGCGACCGGCTCATCCTTGGCGCCGGCCTTTTCCGAGGCCTTGTCGGGGGTCTTCTCCGCGACAGGCTTCTCAGGGGCGGCCTTCTCAGGGGCGGGCGTCGGCTTGCGGCTTTCCAGGAACCGCTTCTGGGCGGCCAGGATCCACAGATAGGGCAGCACGCTCTCCTCGGAGAACTTGTAGCCCTTGCCGTAGTCGTCGTCGTGAGCCTCGAGCAGGACGCCCTTGTCGGCCAGTTCCTGGACGGTGTTCTTGAAGTTCGCCGCGGTCGCCGCACTGGGATAGAGCGCGTCCACGTCGCGGCCGTCGAAGCGGCCGTTGTTGAACAGGGCCGCGCCGGCCATCACGCCCAGCACATGGCGCACGCCGCTCTTGGCGGCCTGGTCGATCTGGGCCTGGGCATGCTTGGAGATCCGGCCACGGAATTCGGCCAGGGCCTGGTCGACGGCCAGCGAGACATCTTCCACCGAAACCTTGGTGCGGGCCTTGTCCAGCGCCGCCAGACCCGAGTGATGGCTCAGCAGGCTGGCCAGATAGGGCGAACCGTTGGCCACGAAGACGATGAAGTCCAGCGCCGAGCGGTCGAAGGCCACGCCGCTGATCTCCTCGCCGTTCTCGACCAGGTGGCTGATCTCGGCGGCGGTCATCTTCGGCACCTGCAGGGCGAAGATGTTGCGGCGGATTGAGGGGATGTGCTCGACCAGTTCGGTCAGGTCGGCGGCGACGCCGGCGATGACCAGCTGGGTGCGGATCGAACGGTCCGAGAGGTTCTTGATCAGTTCGGCGATGTTGCGGCGGAACTCGGGGTTCTCGCAGACGTCGAACTCGTCCAGCACCACCAGCACCCGGGTGCCGGTCAGCTTGGCGAAAAGGTCGGCGACGGTGCGCGGCGACAACGGGCCGGCGGGCAGCAGGTCGGCCAGAGATCCGCCGCGCTCGGCCTGCTCGGCCGTCGGCGCGAAGCCGGAGTGGAACAGCAGCGGGATGTCGGCGGCCACCGCGCGGAAGATTTCCTCGAAGTTCGAGCCCGCGCCGCAGGAGCAGTAGACGACAATGTAGCGGGCGTCCTGGGCGGCCTGGGTCAGGACATGGACCAGGGACGTCTTACCGATGCCGCGCTCGCCGTACATGATCACGTGCACGCGCTGGTCTTCCAGCGAGCGGATCAGGGTGGTGAGCACGTCGGTGCGCCCGGCGAACATCCGCCGGTCGGTGATCGGCTGGGACGGCGTGAAGGCGCTGCGCAGCTTGATGCGGGTCGCGGCGAACCGGTCGGTGATCCGCGGGCTCAGCTGGTCGCCGGCCGTCGACTGGAAGCGCGGGAACATGGCCGCGCTGCCGGCCTTCTTGGCCTTGGCGTCATCTCGGCCGGTGGCGGTGAGCGGCGCGACGGAAAACACCGGACCGGACTGGACGCCCTGCGCGGGTTTCGGCTTGCGCCCCAGCAACCTGTTGATCCAACTCACGGAGCCTCCAAGCACCCTCTTACCACGATGCGACGCGGCGCCTCGCGGTCTAGATCAGACAATTCTGACCTGCCACTCTAAACACGGCGAATGTGGCGAAATCTTAAACCGCCCGCAGTTGAGTCAACGTTAATGTGCCTGAACGGGCGCGCCGCAACAGAAATCGGCCATGGCGCGCGGAATCCTGTTCAGGACGCCTGACCGCCGGTCAGTGGAACGACTTGAGCGGCCGCCCAGAGGTGACCCTCTGCATGCCCCAATAGGCCGCTAGTCCCAAGGCCACGGAGGCGGGCACCACCAGGGCCAGATTGTCGATCCCAAACATGAACACCAGCAGGTGCACCGGCACGACATGGGTCAGGTAGATGTAGAAACTGGCCGCGGCCACCACCCCCAGCCCGGTCTGCAGAGGGTTGGGCAGGGTCAAACGCGGAAGCCACAGGATCGCCAGGCCCGCCACCGACAGCCAGGCGGCGTGGGAGATATTCGAGGGGTAGTCGAAGCGCGGCCAGAGACCGGGCGGCCCGATCGCGTCCAGCGCCGCCGCGGCCAGCACGATGAGGCTCATGGCCACCCGGCGCGGCGTGGTGGTCGCCTGCTGTAGGCACCAGCCGAACGCCAGGAGATAGAACAGGGCGTCGGGCGTGCGCTGAAGCAGGCCGCCCTCGTCCAAGAACCGCAGCCCCGCCACCCGCATCACCAGGGCGATCGCCAGCAGCCCCAGCCCGAAGGCCCACGGATCGCGCGCCGCCGCCCGCCGGACCGGTTTGAGCCAGAACAGGACCACCACCAGGACCATGCATTGCAGCAGCGCCTCGAGGAACCAGTAGGGTTCGAGGAGGGATCCGAACCGGCCGTGGAAGTTGCTGGTGAGCGTGAGCGACGGAATGTCGATCTCGCGCTTCACCGCCATGTAGAGGAGCAGGACGCCGTAATAGGGCAGGATGATCCGCGCCACGAACGACTTGAGGACCGCCAGTCCCTCCCCTTCTGTCAGCCGGGTCAGCTGGTAGCGGGACATGTTGTAGCCCGCGAGCATCAGCAGGACCGCGGCCCCGCCGCCGATCACCAGGCTCGAGGCGTGGCTGACCACCACCGCCAGGATCGCCAGGGCGCGGATCAGCACTTCGGTCTCGAGCGCGCGCGGACGCCAGAACCCGGTTCTGGGCGGCGGCGCTTCGACTGCGAGGCGTTGCAGTTCGGCGATGGGCATGGCTTCCCAGTTGAGCGGTAGGAAACCGAGCTGCTGCTCAAGGTCCAGCGACAGGGCCACATAGCCCAGCGAGTCGCCGCCCAGGGTCACGAAGCTCGCCTCGGGCGTCAGGGCCGCGCGGGGAAAGGCCCGGCGAAACAGGTCCAGCACCTCAGCCCCGGCTTCCGACGGCGGCTCGCCGCCCGGCGCGGCGCGGCGCGCCTTGGCGTCGCGAAGGATGGCCTGGTAGTCGACCTTGCCGGACGCCAAGGTCGGCAGGTCGGCGACGGCGCTCACCTCGAAGGCGGCGATCGGCAGGCTGAAGTCCTCCGCCAGGTCGTCGGCGATCGCCGCGGGGTCGGCCGGCGCCAGCACGGCTATGGCCACCAGGCCGTCGTCGCCGGCGACCGCCGCCTTCAGCCCGCGGCGCTGCAGGGCGGCCTCGACCTCATCCAGGCCGATGCGCAGTCCGAACAGCTTGGAGAACCGGCTTTTGCGGCCGACGATCTTATACAGCCCCTGCCCAGTGCGCTGGGCCAGGTCGCCGGTGTGCAACTCGTCGAGCTCCGCCCCCTTGGCCAGGTCGGCCTCGTTGAGCGCATAGCCCATCATGACATTGGCGCCGGCGTAGACGAGCTCGCCGGTGGTCTCCGTGGCCTCGACGGGGCCGCCGGCTTCGTCGATCAGCCGGAAGGCGCCGCCGGGGATCGGCGCCCCGACGCAGCCGGGATTGTCGATCAGCAGTTGCGGCGGCACATAGGCCATCCGGGCCGTGGCCTCGGTCTGGCCGTACATGACAAAGAAGGCCACGCCACGGTCGCGCGCCCAGCGGGCGTAGGTCAGCGCCGTCTCCGGCGGCAGCCGACCGCCAGCCTGGGTCATGGTCTTCAGGCTGGGCGTCGCCCGCTCGCGCAGGCCGATGCGCTCGAACAGCTCGTAGGTGTAGGGCACCCCCGCCAGCGACGTCGCGCCCTCAGCCTCGAAGAAGCTCCAGAACCCCTCGTCGATCACCGACAGGTCGGTCAGCAGGATCGTGGCGCCGCACGCCAGGTGGGAGTTCACCACCGACAGGCCGTAGCTGTAGTGGATCGGCAGGGTGGTGATCGGGCGGTCGTCGGGACCGATCTCCAGATACTGAGCGATCGAGCGCGCATTGGCCTCGACCGCGTCGCGCGACAGCCGGACCAGCTTCACCGCCCCGGTGGTCCCGGAGGTCGACAACAGGACCGCCAGGTCGGGGTGCATCTCGCTGGCGCGTGGCGCCGAGAACTGGGTGGTCCAGCCCTCCGCGGTCTTCCGGCTCACGGCGTCGGGGCGATAGGTCGCCGCGATGCGGCCATGGTCGCCGCCGCCGGCCGTCAGCAGGACCGGGTGGCCATGGCGCAGGGCGCCCAGATAGGCGACCAGCGGCTCGATTTCGTTGGCCGCCTCGATCATCAGCAGCCGGCGGGTCGGACCCAGGGTTTGGGCGAAGGCGTCGGCGCGGGCGGCCAGTTCGACATAGGTCAGGCGCTCGCCCGACGGGGTCACGATCGCCACGCGCTCGCCGAAAGCTTCCAGCCCCGAGGCGAACCCGGGGGCCTGGTGCGAGGCGAACGGTCTGACCTGACTCAACGGCGTGCTTCCCGGCCTTGCTTGGTCCGTCCGGAGCGCCGGCCGTACGCGCTCACGCGTTCTTGACGATCAGGAGGTCAATTTTGCGTCGTCGGCATGACCCCGCCGACCAGACGGGGCGTCCGCTCAGAACTTCAGGTTGAAGGGTTTCAGGACCCAGGCCACATAGCCCAGCACGACAAGGATGATCAGGAAGGCGAGACCGCCCTGGCCCTCATTGCCGACATAGTTGGCCAGCGCGCAGCCGATACAGGCCGGCAGGTACTGGAAGACGTTGTCCTTTGGCTCTTCCTGCGCCGTCGAGCGATGCAGGAACAGCACGACAAGTCCCGCGAAGATGGCGACCGTCACCCAATCGTAGATCGTCTGCACGCCATCAACCCCCAAGCGCCGTCATCTGGATGCCGGCAGGCCCGAAGCCTGCCCCTTAGATCAGACCCGCAGGCCGCGCAATCGTCATAGCCCTACGCGGGAACGGTTGAGCACCCCTTCGGGCGCCCCAACGAAGAGCCGCCGGCGCGCCGGTAACGGCGCTCGGCCTCGGGTGGCAGCCTAGGGTGAAATTCTTAAGGTAAACTTGGCGGCGATCACTGAATTGTGCTGGGCGGGCCGGCGCATGCTGTGACGCGGCGCGGCGACGTCTAGGAGATCAGGCTGCGGACGCCGCTGATGATGGCCGCCCACAGGCCCAGCGAGGCGCATGCGCCGATCGCCAACCCTGCCGCCATAGGCAGTCGCGGGGGGCGCGCGGCTTGCGCCCGCGGCATCGAAGCAATGACAGCTTTCGCGCCCATCGACTCCTGGTTCCCAAGTTGACGGACCGTTTCTCGGCCTTGGGCATTAAGAACGCAGGGGCGGTTAAAAATTCGTGCTTGGCGTGCGGGGCGTTGAACATGCCTAAAAAACCGTTACGAGAATTCTTCATAACCATTAGCGCGAGCTGGCTGGCGGGTTGCTTGGATGACTGAAGCGGCGCAATCGGGGGAACGGCAGGCGGGGGCGCATCATGCGGCCACGCACCCTTCCGTCGTGCCGCTGCGCCGATCACCGGCGGCGCCCGCCGAAACCTCCTCTGTTGATACTTCCAGCGAGTACGCGCTGCCTCCGCTTCCCGTCGCCTCCAGCATCACCAAGCGCCTGTTCGACATCCTGGTCGCCTCGAGCGCCCTGCTCGTCTTCCTGCCGCTGCTGGTGATGATCGCCATGCTGATCCGGCTCGACGCCCCGGGCCCGGCCCTGTTCCGCCAGCGCCGCACCGGCCTCGGCGGCAAGGTGTTCACGATCTACAAGCTGCGCACCATGACCGTGGTCGAAGACGCCGGCGAGGTGCGCCAGGCCACCAAGAACGACATCCGAGTCACCCAGATCGGCGGCATCCTGCGCAAGCTGAGCCTCGATGAGCTGCCGCAACTCTTCAACGTGTTGGTCGGCGACATGTCGATCGTCGGGCCGCGCCCCCACGCCATCGCCCACGATGCGTTCTACGGCGAGCGTATCCCCACCTATGGCGAACGCTTTCGCGCCCGCCCCGGCCTGACCGGCTTCGCCCAGATCAGCGGCTTCCGCGGCGAGGTTCGCGAGCTGAAGCAGATGGCCGACCGCATCTCGGCCGACAACGCCTATATTGACCGCTGGTCTCTGGGCCTGGACGTCATGATCACGTTCAAGACCCTGCCGCTCATGCTGCGCGACCCCAACGCCTACTAGATTGGCGCGCGTTCCTTCTCCCCCTGCGGGAGAAGGACGACCCTTGTGCAGCCCGGATTGAGTGGTGACAGTTCAGACCGGATGGATGGGTGACAGTCTTCTCCTGCGAAGGCCATCCGACAACTCATACGTGTCCGCGCGGCTCGCCCTCGCGTGTGGATAAGGATTCTTAACCGGCCAAGCCTAGGTTCGCCTCGACCGGTTTCCGGGCGAACCTAGGGAAGAGCACGGCGTTGACCGCTGTCGTTGAACGCAGGCGCAAGGGGCGGACGCCGTTCCGCCGTAGCCGGCGCTCGGCCGAGCGCATCGGCGCGCTCGGCGTCGAGATGGACCTGGTCCGTCCCGAGGAGGTCATGCACCACGTCTCCGAGGCGATCGAGAACGGCCGCTCCTGGTGCGTCGCCAACCATAACGCCCACAGCGTCTATCTCAGCCAGAAGGACCCGGAGTTCGCGGCCTTCTTCGACACCGCCGACGTGATCGAGCTCGACTCCACCCCGATCATCTTCTTCACCCAGCTCCTGGGCCTGCACTCGCGGCCCTTCCACCGCTGCACCTATCTGGACTGGCGCGAGCACTTCTGGAGCCTGGCCGAGCGCAATCGCTGGCGGGTCTTCTATCTGGGCGGCGAGCCCGGCGTGGCGCGCGCCGCCGCCGACCAGCTCACCGCGCGCTATCCCGGCGCCGACATCGCCACCCGCCACGGCTATTTCGACATGACCCAGGACGGACCGGAGAACACGGCTGTCCTCGCCGAGATCACCGCCGCCCGGCCCCAGGTCCTGTTCGTCGGCATGGGCATGCCGCGCCAGGAAGTCTGGCTGCTGCGCAACCGCCACCTGCTGCCGCCCTGCGTCGTGTTCTCGGTCGGCGCGGCCTTCGACTATGAGGCCGGCGTCCAGGTCGCCGCCCCGCGCTGGATCGGCCGCATCGGCTTTGAGTGGCTGTTCCGGCTGGCCGTCGATCCGCGCCGCCTGTTCCACCGCTATTGCGTGGAAAGCTGGTTCCTGCTGGCCCCCGCCTTCCGCGACCTGGCCGTCGCCGCCCGAGCCGGACGCCTGCTCAAGCTCCGCCCCGCCCCGCTCGCGCCTCGCGAAGACGGCGCCCCGGCCTAGCCCGGCCCTAGAGCTCCAGCACCGACACGTTGTCGCTCGTCCGCCGCAGCGGCCCGTCATAGCCGCCCAGCGCGCGCCGCCGCCGGTCCGGCCCGAAGAATCCGGGCGTGTTCACGAACGGCCGAGGGTGGAAAATCACCGCGCTCAGCCGCGTCAGGATGCTCCGCGCTGTCACCGGCTTGGTCAGGAATTCGGTCACCCCGCGGTCGCGCGCGCCGTTCAGCCGCGGGAGGTCGGAATGGCCGGTCAGCATGATGATCGGCAGGAAGCGATCGGGCCTCGTGCGCGCACGCACCGCCGAGATGAAGTCCAGCCCGTTCATCACCGGCATCTCGTAGTCCACATAGGCCACGTCGATATCGATGCGGTTGAGGGTCTCCAGCCCCTTGGCGCCGTCCGGGGCGTAGTGGAGCTGACGCACGCCCGCCGCGCTCAGCACCGTGCCGATGATCGTGCGCATCTGCGCATTGTCGTCGACGATCAAGATCTTGAGAGCTTCCAATCCCGCAGACACGCCTAGCCCCCCGGCTGGCCCGGCTCAGTCCTCTGAAATCGGGCGCGAGAGCCTTAGAGTATTTCGACATGGAAACAAACGCCCGTCGTCCGGCGCCGCGGCCTGGGCCGCGCGGGCGCTGTCAGGCTGCCTCGACCTCGCGCACATTGGCCACGCCGGCCTCGGTCAGCGCCGCGGTCAGTTCGACCACGGCGGCGGCCAGTTCGTCGGCGTCGCGCCCGCGCAGCACCAGGTTCGACCCATAGAGGCCCTGCTCGAAGAACGGATAGCTGCCCAGGGACATGGCCGGATGGGCCTTGGCCACCGCCTCCAGGGGCGCGGCGATCACCCCCTCGCCCGAGCCTTCCACCCGCACCGTGCGGTTCAGCACCACCGCCCCGCCGCGCAGGCGATGACCCACATCCTCCAGCATCCCGCGCATGATCACCGGCACCCCGGCCAGGACGAAGACGTTGCCGATGGTGAAGCCGGGCGGCCCCTGGACCGGGTTCTTCACCAGCTCCCCGCCCACCGGCACGCGGGCCATCCGCCGCCGCGCGGCGTTCATCTCCCCGCCCCAGCGTGCGGCCATCATGGCGATGATGTCGGGGTGTTCGATGAGCTCCACCCCGAACGCCGCGGCCACCGCGTCGGCGGTGATGTCGTCGTGGGTCGGGCCGATGCCGCCGGTGGTGATCACGTAGTCGTAGCGGGTACGCAGCGCGTCCAGCGCCGCGATGATGTCTTCGTGCACGTCGCTCACCGTGCGGGCCTCGACCAGGTCCACCCCGTGGACGCCCAGATAGCGGGCGATGTCGCGCAGGTTGGTGTCCTGCGTGCGGCCCGACAGGATCTCGTCGCCGATGATCAGCACCGCGGCGGTCACCCGCTCGTTCGCCTCGCCCGCCGCCATCGCGCCTGCTCCGTGTTCGAACGCCCGTTCGTCCAGAGCAAAATCCGATCTGATTGGATCGGATTTTGCTCAAGACTCTTTGAATTTAGACCATTTTCTCCGCCGAACCGGTATCCACTTCGGCGGAAAATGGTCTAACCGCCCTCCGACTAACCCCGCAGCCCCGCCTGCCGCAAGGCTCTAGCCGGAGAATTGCAGAAGGGGTTAATGTCTGTCCCACCGGGGGACACGGCTTGGGACATCGCGCGAGGAGGCGCCGATGGGGAAAGCGGTCATTGCGGGTCTTGCGCTCGCCCTGCTGTGCGCGACGGCGGCGAAGGCCGCGCCCTTCGCCACGGTGGCCTTCAAGAAGGGCGAGAGCGCCCTGGTCTACGACACCGGCAGCGTCGTGCGCGAAGAGAGCAACGCCTTCGCCTGGACCTATGTCATCCTGCACAAGCCGCTGGAGGGCGCGACCCTGATCGCCACCTATCGCGAGTTCAGCTGCGCGCTCGGACGCACCCGCGACCTGTCCCGCCGCTTCGCCACCGCCTCGGGCGAGACCGTCCGCGCCGTCGAGCAGCCCGACGCCTGGCAGGACGTGGATCTCGCCACCGACCGCGGGGAACTGCTGCGCCAGGTTTGCCAGGGCAAACCCCTACGCGTCGTGGGCGCGGGCCTCTCGGTATTCGCCCTGCAGTCGGTTGTGCGCGACGCGCTCGCCACCGGCGCGACCAAGAGCGCGTCGCGCTAGGTCCAGGACCCAAAGCGCCCCGTAGGCGCCGGCCGCCAACGGCAGGACCAGCAGCCACACCGTCCCGATCAGCGCCAGCGCCCCGGCGGCCCGTAGCTGATGGGGCCATTCAGGCGGATGTCTCGCAGGCATGGGCTCTCCGCTCGCCGTCCTCGCCCATGTCGCCTAGAGCAAAATCCGATCTGATTGGATCGGATTTTGCTCAAGCCTCTTTGAATCTAGACCATTTTCTTCGCCGAACCGGTGTCCACTTCGGCGGAAAATGGTCTGGACGACATTTCCCGGGACCAGCCTGTCACCCAGGCCGGCGGTCCATGCAAGCTTGACCAGGGCGATTTTCCACAGCCGCCGCGCCCTGTGAAAAGCGGCTCAATCTCAGGAACTTCTGGCCCTTCGCCCGCCACATTCCTAAGTGAGGCGCCCGCCGCCGCCGAGACCGCCCATGGACTTCATCAGCCCCCTCGCCCGAGGCGTCCTCGTCAGCCGCTACAAGCGCTTCTTCGCCGACGTGGTGCTGGACGACGGGACCCCGGTCACCGCCCACTGTCCCAATCCCGGCGCCATGCTGGGCCTCAACACCCCGGGCCTGCCGGTCTGGATCTCGCGGTCCGATAACCCCAAGCGCAAGCTCGCCCACACCCTGGAGCTGGTCGATGTGGACGGCGGCCTGGTGGGGATCAACACCATGCACCCCAACCGCCTGGTGGCCGAGGCCCTGGCCGCCGACGCCATCCCCGAGCTCACCGGCTACGCCAGCCACCGCCGCGAGGTGAAGTATGGCGCCAACTCCCGCGTCGACTTCCTGCTGGAACAGGAGGGCCGGCCGCCCTGCTGGCTGGAGATCAAGAACTGCCACCTGCGCCGCTCGGGAACCCTCGCCGAGTTCCCCGACTGCGTCGCCGCCCGCTCGCTGAAGCACCTGCGCGAGCTTGAGGCCATGACAGCCGCGGGCGACCGCGCCGTGGTCCTGTTCGTGGTCCAGCGCACCGACTGCGACGCCTTCACCGCCTGCCACGAACTGGACCCCGCCTTCGCGAAGGGCCTGGACCAGGCCGCCGACGCAGGCGTCGAGGTGCTGATCTACGGCTGCGCCATCACCACGAGCGGCGTCAGCATCGCGCAGCGCCTGCCCTGGGCGCGTTGAGGCCGTAGCCGCGCGTCCGCCGCGCGCCTAGGCTGACGAGCCACCCACGCGAGAACCGGCCATGCTGAAAATCTACCATGTGAGCGGCACGCGCTCGGTGCGGACGCTCTGGCTGGTGAAGGAGCTGGGCCTGGCCCACGAGACGGTGGCCATGCCGTTCGACCACGCCGTAATGCACGGCCCGGACTATCTGCGGGTCAATCCCCTGGGCAAGGTCCCGGCCATCGACGACGACGGCTTCGTCCTGACGGAATCCGGCGCGATCACTCAGTACCTGCTGGCCAAGTTCGGCGAGGGGCGGCTGGAGCCGTCGCCCAGGCCCCAGCCCGGCGGCTCCGAGCACGGGCGCTTCCTCCAATGGCTCCATTTCCCCGAGGCGACGATGATGGGCCCCCTGGGAACGCTGGTGCGGCAACACCGGCTGCCCGAGGACCGCCGCGACCGCGCGACCGTCGACCACGCGGTCGGAAAGGCCGGCGAGGCCCTGGCCTTCTGCGACTTAGCCCTGCGGTCCAGCGACCACATCCTGGGCCCGGCCTTCACCGCCGCCGACATCATGCTGGGCTACAGCCTGTCCCTCGCCGACCAGCTTGGCCTGGTGGACGACCGCCATCCCAGCGTCCGCGCCTATCTCGCCCGCCTGCGGGCGCGCCCGGCGTTCGGCGAGGCTCTGGCGGCCTGAGGTCCCCGTCGCGCGCGCCGCGACGAAGGCGGGTGTTGAAGTCCTGTGCTAGGATTGCGACATAAGCCCTTCAGCCATCCGCATCGCGCGCCCTGTTCCCTGGCGCGACGCGGGCTTGGAGCAGACCATGAACGACGTCCTGGAAGCCGAACACCGCACCGGCCAGATCCGTGTCCACGGCCCCGAGGGCTTCGAGGGCATGCGCGTCGCCGGCAAGCTCGCCGCTGAGTGCCTGGACCTGCTGGCCCCGCACGTCGTGCCGGGCGCCATCACCGACGACCTCGACCGCATGGCGCGCGAGTTCATCCTCGACCACGGCGCCCTGCCCGCCTGCCTGTTCTATCGCGGCTACGGCAAGACGGTCTGCATCTCGCCCAACCACGTGGTCTGCCACGGCATCCCCGGCGAACGGGCCCTGCGCGAGGGCGACATCGTCAATATCGACGTCACCGCCATCGTCGACGGCTGGCACGGCGACACCAGCCGCATGTACGGGGTCGGCCCGGTGGCGCCGCGCGCCAAGCGGCTGATCGACGTCACCTACGAGGCCATCCAGAAGGGCCTGGACCAGGTCAAGCCGGGCGCCAAGACCGGCGACATCGGCTTCGCCATCCAGTCCTATGTGGAATCCATGCGCTGCTCGGTGGTCCGCGACTTCTGCGGCCACGGCCTGGGCAAGGTGTTCCACGACGCGCCCAACATCCTGCACTTCGGCCAGAAGGGCACGGGCGACACCCTGCGCGCGGGCATGTTCTTCACCATCGAACCCATGGTGAACCTGGGCAAGCACCAGGTGAAGCTGCTCTCCGACGGCTGGACGGCGGTGACCCGCGACAAGTCGCTCTCGGCCCAGTGCGAGCACTCCATCGGCGTGACCGAGACGGGCTACGAGATCTTCACCGACTCGGCCCAGTTCAAGCCGCCCGTCCAGAGCGCCTGAAGCCGGGCTCCGCAGCCCGGGGTTGAAAAACCCTATTGCCAAGCTGGAACAAATAAAGAACGATGCGCGGCATGGTGGCGCCGCGCGAACTCGCTGAAGGTCCTCAACCCGACCTCTGGGCGGCGGCGACGCGCGCCCCAGAACCGACCAAGACGCCCAAGCCCCACTATCTCGGCCACCGCGACCGCCTGCGCGACCGCGCCGCGGCCACGCTGGACGCCCTGCCCGACTACGAGCTGCTGGAGCTGCACCTGTTCCGCGCCATCCCGCGCGGCGACGTCAAGCCGCTCGCCAAGGCCCTGATCGCCCGGTTCGGATCGCTGGCCGCCGTGCTCGCCGCCTCCCCCGCCGAGCTCAAGACCGTGGCCGGGGTCGGCGAGGCCGTGGCCCGCGACCTCAAGCTGCTGCACCAGACCGCCCTGCGCGTCGGCCGCGAGGCGGTGGGCAGGCGCACAGTGATCACCTCGTGGTCCCAGCTCCTGGCCTATGTGAAGCTCGCCCTGGCCCACGAGCCGCGCGAGCAGTTCCGCGTCCTCTTCCTCGACAAGAAGAACCAGCTCATCGCCGACGAGGTGATGAACCACGGCACCGTCGACCACGCCCCGGTCTATCCGCGCGAGGTGATGCGCCGGGCGCTGGAGCTCTCGTCCAGCGCCGTGATCCTGGTGCACAACCACCCCTCGGGCGACCCCACCCCCTCGGGCGCGGACATCCAGATGACCCGCGAGGTGGTCGAGGCCGGCCGCCCCCTGCGCATCGCCGTCCACGACCATTTGGTTGTCGGCCGCGACGGCGTGGCCAGCTTCCGCGCGCTGGGCCTTTTCTGACCCCCCCTGATCCGGAGCTCGAACCATGCGTTTCCGTCTCGCGGCCATCCTGTGCGCCGCCGCCCTCGCTGGACCCGCCGCGGCCGCTGAGCCCAGCAAGGCCGATCTCGACGCCTGCAGGGTCGAGGATCAGCCTGACCACAAGGCGGCGGTCGCCGCCTGCGGCAGGGTCATCAAGGCCGGCGCCGATATGCCGGACCTGCGGAGCATGGCCCTGGCGATCCGAGCCTCGAACCGGACGAGCCTGGGGGAGGACCGGCTGGCGGACGCCGATTTCGCCGCGGCGATCGCTGCGGATCCCACCAGCACCTACCCCCTGATCCTGCGCGGCGACTCGGCCATGGCGCTGGGCGATTTCGCGGCGGCTCTCGCCGGCTATGAGGCCGCGATCAAACTGGATCCCGACAATCCAACGCTCTGGGGCCGCCGAGGCCTGGTCCTGGTCATTTCGGGCAGCCCCGCGTTGGGTCTCGTCGACCTGGACAAGGCCATCGCCGCCAAGCCCGACGACGCCGAACTGTTCCGCGATCGAGGCCGAGGGCGCAACCTGACCAAGGATTACGAAGGTGCGATCGCCGACTTCGACAGGGCCGAAAAGCTGGGAGGGCCGAACGCGGCTGTTCTCACGGGACGGGCGGACGCGCTGTTCCTTCTGGACCGTCTTGACCCGGCCTTGGCCGATCTCGACCGCGCCATCGGCATCGAGCCAGACGACTTCTACGCCTATGTCGCGCGCGCCGAGATCCACCAGCGAAAAAGCGATCCGATCCGGGCGCTGGCTGACCTCGATCGCGCCTTGAGCTTGAGGCCGCACGACGTTGACGCGCTGCTGAGCCGCGCTGAGTTCCTTGTCACCCAGGGCGAATTCCGGCGTGCTCTGGCCGATGCCGAACGCGGCCTCAAACTCCAGCCCGAGAACACTTGGCTGCTGCTGACCCGAGGCGACGCGCTGCTGAACCTGGGCCGCACCGCCAAAGGTCTTGGCGACTTCGACAGGGTCGCGATCCTCGCGCCGAGCGAGCCAAATGTGTTCGGCCACACCTGCCTCTATCGCTCGGTCTTCGACGGGAATTCGGCCCGGGCCGTGAACGACTGCGACCGCGCCATCGCCATGTCAGGGCCCGCAGCCTACCTGCTGGCCAGCCGCAGCGCGGCGCACGTCCGCGGCGGCGCCTATGCGGCCGCCCTCGCCGACGCCGAAGGCGCCTACAAGCTCGATGCGAGCTATGTCGACGCCCTCTACCTCAGCGGCGTCGCCAAGCGCGGCCTGGGCCGGCGGACGGAGGGCGACGCCGATCTGGCGGCGGCGCGCGCGATCGATCCCGACCTCGACAGGACCTATGGGGCCTTGCTCACGCCGTGAGCGGCGCCGCATCCCGCGCCAGGGTCCGCGTGACGCCCATGCAGATCACTGTCTGGCCCGCGAAATAGAGACTCCAGATCCCGAAACCGACCCAGGCCTGGTCGGCCAGCGGCCCTTCGCGGGCGAAGATCAACAGGTCGGAGACCACGAACATCACCGCCCCGATCCCCGTCGTGGCGCGCGGGAAGCGGCTGGTCCAGGCGCAGGCCGCCATGATCGACAGCCCCAGGGCGTAGAGCGCCACGCCGGGCGCCCCGGCCCGATCGTCCGGCAGCAGGAAGGCCACCGTCACGGTCGCTGCGACCAGCAGGCTGGCCAGCAGCCGCGCGCGGCCCGTGATCCCGGCGCGCCGGTTGCGCATATAGAGCCAGATGGCGATCAGGTGCCCGACCAGGAAGGCCACGGCGCCGGTCACCAGCCCCGCCGCGCCCAGCAGCACGTCGCCCAACGCCCCGAACACCATCACCGCGCAGATCAGCCATCCGTCCAGGGTCCGCGCCCGCAGGGCCGCGTAGAGCGCCAGCAGCCCGACCCCCGCGCCCTTCCAGGCCAGGCTCTGGGCCTGCGACAGCGGCAGGTCCCAGGAGAACATGTAGCTGACGCCGGCGACCACCGCGGCGATCAGCGCCACCCGCGCCGGCAAAGATGTCGCTGTCATGATTCCCCCCATCGCTTGCGCAGCATAGGCCGGGACTGGCGGCGACCGCGATGGGCGCATGGCTCAGCTTGCCACGGCGGGCCAGATCGGCGAGACGACACGCATGGCCTTTCAGAAGCGAAGAGTTGATCGAGCGCAACGCGTCCGCGCGCGGAAGGTCTGGTGGGACCGCCATAGCGCCTTTGCCCGAGGCCTGGTGACCGGACTGGTCGTATCCGGGCTCGGGGCCTGGATCTGGAACGCCTTCGCGCCCTAGCCGGGCGTCCGGCGGCGGGCGAGGCTCGTGGCGAAGATCGAACCCAGCAGCCCCGCCGGCGCGGCGAGGGCCGCACGGAGAAGCCTGGTCATCCTGGTAGGCATTGCGCTTTGCGCCTCCGCCCGCAAAAGTGGTAAATGGTACGACCGTGCGTACAGCGTGTGCGTCGACTGAGAAGACGGGAGGCGGGGAATGAAGGACAAGGTCCAGGAGCTGTTCACCGAGAGCAAGCTCAACGCGGCCATCGCGGCGGGCGATATCGAGATCGAGCCCACGCCGGGCGGCAACCCGTTCCGACCGAGCTATCGGGTCTATCTGCGCAAGGGCAACGAACTGGACTCGCTCGGCGGCGGCTCCATGGACCGCCTGAACAAGCTCTGGCGCAAGACGCGCGAGAAGAAGTTCAAAGAGAACATCAAGGACCCGAACAAGACCCGGATCGTGGCGATCGGCGACTCCTGGTTTCATTACCCGTTCGGGTCCGACATGCTCGAGTGGTTCGTCGACCAGTACGCCGTGAAGACCCTGGCCGCCGCCGGCGACGTCCTCTCCCGCATGGCCGCGGCCCGCGAGTACGAGCCGTACATCGCCGAGATCAAGCCGCACTTCTTCCTGCTGAGCGGCGGCGGCAACGATCTGCTGGGCGAGGCCCCCAATGGGGAGCGCAACATCAAGCGCATGCTGATCGATTTCGACTCCACCAAGTCCGACTGGCTGACCCCGGTCGGGCGCCAGACCATCGCCGACACCGTCGGTCACTACGAGACGATCCGCGCGGACCTGGCGTCCCTGGGCTTCAACGGCCGCTTGGTCGTCCATGGCTATGACTACGCCAGCCCCGCGTCCCGCGGGCCATGGCTGTCGGAGCCGCTGGAGGACAAGGGCTATTTGAGCGACGCCGTCCAGGTCGCCGCCATCACCCAGCTTGTCGATGCGTTCCGCGCGGCGATCGCGGCCTGGGCGGCGCAGCACAAGGCGAGCGTCATCCACGCCGATTGCGTCGGGCTCAACGGGCGCGGGCCGCAATGGTGGTTCGACGAGATCCACCCCACCATGCGCGCCTACCGCTATCGCTATCTCCCCGCGTTCCGCACTCCCATGGATGCGGCCTCGGCGGGTTGAGATCGGGCCCCCGCGTCGCGCAATATCCAAGGAGGAAGCCATGAAGCCGTTCCTGTTGATCTTGATCGCCGCGCTCGCGGCCTGCGACGCCACCCCGCCTGCCGCCACCACCCAGCCGGCCGCCGCGCCGCCGAGCGTCGAGGTGACGCCGATCACGGTGACCCGCGACTTCCTGGGCAAACCCCCCAAGCCTGGCAAGGCTCAGAAGCCCGCCGAGGACCTCAGCGGTGTCGCCTGCGCCCCGGCCGGGCTCTGCGTGCTCATCAACGACGAGAACACCTCGGCCCAGCCCACCCGCTACGACGGCGCCAGCCTCACCCCCCTGCCATCGGTGACCCTGATCAAGCAGGCGGCGACCTACGGCGCCGAGCCCAAGGCGCCCTGCTCCAAGACGCCCAAGTGGGACGAGAAGGACGAAATGGACGGTGAGGGCGTCGCCTATTCCGCCCCCTACTTCTACGTCGTCGGTTCGCACGGCTGCTCACGCAACAAAGACGAGTACAAGTCCTCGATGTTCCAGCTGGCCCGGTTCGAACTGAACCCCGATGGCACGCCCAAGGCCGCCGCCGCCACCACCTTCCACCTCGCCCCCTGGCTGAGCGGCGCCCAGCACGCCGGCCCCCTCTTCGCCAAGCCGCTGCTGGCCAAGGACGGGGTCGAGCAGAACGGGCTCAACATCGAGGGCCTGGCCGTGGTCGGCGACGATGTCTGGCTGGGCCTGCGCGCTCCGTCGCTCGGCGACAGCGCTTATCTCGTGAAGGCGAGCCTCGCCGCCCTCTTCGCCGCCACGCCGGGCGCCCCGACCGGGGAGGTCGTCCCCCTCAAGCTGGGACCCACTGTCGGCGTCCGCGACCTGGCGCGGCTGGCCGACGGGCGCCTGCTGGTCCTCGCCGGCGCGGCCCACGAGGAAGCGATCACCCCGTCCCTATGGCTGGTCGATCCGAACGTGAAGGGCTCGGAGGTTAAGCTTCACGACCTGACCCTCACCGGCGACGAGGCGGGCGCCGAGGTCAAGGCCGAGGGCCTGGAGGTGGTGAAGCAGGAGGGCAAGACCGTCGAGGTGCTGATCGTCTTCGACGGCCTGGTCAACGGCCGCCCCCGCCGCGAGAAATTCACGCTGCCCTGAGCGGACGATCGGTACGGGCGGCCGGACTCGAACCGGCACGGGCCTCGCGGCCCTACGGATTTTAAGCCCGGTGCGTCTACCATAACTATTTGATATCACGTTATATTTTACGATGTATCCCAAAAAATGTGTAAGAGAATGTGTAAGTGTGTAAGACATGTGTAAGAGCATGTCCGGTGCGTCTACGGGCACGCCGGGCATGTGGCTACGCGAAAGGCTAGGTGAGCAACTCGCCCCCTTCGGCGACGGTCTCCCGGCCGCTGACCGGTCGATCCGGCTTGCCGGGCTGGGATCGCTCGGCCTCGACATGGCCATCCAGCGCCAGCGGCCAGCGCCCGGCCTGATCCATCACTCCGACCGTGGCATCCAGTACGCCGCCGAGGCCTATCGCTCAGCCCTGGCCCGACAAGGGATCACGCCCTCCATGAGCCGTAAGGGCGACTGCTGGGACAACGCACCGGTGGAGAGCTTCTTCCACACCTTCAAGACCGAGCGGGTCCACCACCGGGTCTACGCCACCCGCGACCAGGCCAGCCGCGGTCTGTTCCAGTACATGGAGGGCTTCTACAATCCCCGTCGCCTGCACTCGGCCCTGGGCTATATCAGTCCGGCCGACGCCGAGCGCAGAGCGGCCTAACCCCGTCTACTAATTCGGGGGAGGATCACGGCGGTAGTCCTTGAGGCGTGCCCAGAGGCGCTCGACGGTGTTGCGCTGCCGATAGGCGACGGTGTCGTAGGGGATCGGTCGCTTGCGGGAGGTTGTCGTCGGGGATGACGGCCTCGGCTTGGCGCTCGGCGAGGCGTTT
>NZ_JAUYNW010000136.1 GCF_030698145.1 Phenylobacterium sp.
CACGAACCCCGCCACTCGATCCCGAAGGTCAGAAGAGTAAGGACGCGCCATGCAAGCTGGCCTCCTGCCCAGCCCACATCTTGAATCATGATCCGCAGACAACCGGAATCCCGATTCAATCAGCAGCGGTCAGGCTCTAGCTGGCCGCGACCTCAATCCCGATCGAGATCGTCCGCCGTCTTGGCGAGCAAGCCGAACAGGGCCGAGACGTCGATCGGCTTGCCCAGGACTCCGTCGGCGCCGTCGGCCAGGTAGTTCGCGATGTCGTCGTCGAAGACGTTCGCCGTCAGCATCCAGATCGGCGTCCGCGCGCCCGCAGGCTCGGCCCGCCGTATTTCCCGCACCGCTTCACGGCCGTCCAGCACGGGCATGTTGACGTCCATCAGGATGAGATCGAAGGCCTGCGACCGCCAGGCCTCCAGCGCCTGGGCGCCGTCCTCGGCGAAGGCCAGCGAAACCGGCGCCGACGCTAGCAGCGCGGCGAGCACGTTGCGGTTGGCCGGGTTGTCCTCGGCGGCCAGAACGCGGATCTCGTGCGCGATGCGCCGTTCGTCCGCCGGCGGGGCGGTGGGCGGCGCGTGGATGGGCGCGTCGAAGGCGAACCAGAACACCGCGCCCTCGGGCGCGCGCCCAAGGTCTTCGACCCCGATCTCGCCGCTCATCAGGGCCAGGTTCTGGGCGCAGATCGCCAGGCCCATGCCGTTTCCGCCCCGCAGGCGCCCACGGGCGGTCTGATCGAAGGCGTCGAACATCCGTGGGCGGTCCTCCGGCGGCACGGTTGGGCCGGTGTCGGCGACCTCGATCAGCACGCTCAGCCTGTCGCTCCTCGCCACGCCGGCGAGGCGCACCGTCACACGGCCATGGGACGGGGCGGCGTCCATCGCGTTCGAGACCAGGACGACCAGGGTCTGTTCCACTCGGGCGGCGTCGGCCTCCACGAAGAAGGGCAGGGCCGGATCGGCGTCTTCGAAGGCGAAATCGACGCCGATGCCCCGCGCATGATCGCTCCAAACCCGCATCACCGACTGGATCAACTGGCGCAGATCAACCGGAGCCGGGCTTAGCCGGTCCTGACCCACCTCGACGCGGGTCAGGTTCAGGATGCCGTCCAGCAGCCGCGTCAGCTGTTCGCCGCCTTCCAGGACGCCGCGCGCCATCTGGGTCTGCCTCGGCGTCAAGGCTTCGCTTCGCAAGGCATGGGCGAAACCCAGCACCGCGTTCAGCGGTGTGCGGATCTCGTGACTGGCGACGGCCAGGAGGTCGGTCTTGGCCCGGCTCGCCGCCTTGGCCTCCTCGGTGGCCTCGGCCAGGGCGGCGTTTTTGCGCGTCAGGTCTCGCATGGCCTGGGTCAGGCTGCGGTCGGTGGATTGCTGGCGCCAGGTCACCACCATGACTGCGGCGACGAACAGCAGCATGGCGAGCGCGTAGTGATTGGGCGCCAGGGGGTTTGACCAGTCGATGGCGATCCAGATCAGGGTCGCCACCGGCGGCGCGACCCCGACGAAATAGATGACCTGGTTGGTGTGAAGCCGCAGCGCCGCGAACAACAGGACGCAGATCGCGAGCAGGGCCGCTTCGACCTGCATGAGCGGGTCGTCGTAGAGGCGAATGAGCACCGCGAGCCAACAGGCGTTGGCGACGAGTAGGAACATCAGCGCATCGGCCTGCCAACGCAGGCGACGGGCCGCCCTGACCGGGTCGGCGTTGCGCGCGGCGACTTCCGTGGTGACGAAGAGCGCGAGGTAGAGCAGGAACTCCAGTCCCCCGAGGAGCGCCATGCGCCAGGGCGTGAAGGCAGCTAGGAGGAGTACAAAGCAGGCGATGAGAGTCAGTCGCGACAGCGCCACGCCGCGCGAATAGCGAATGAAGCCCTCAGGTTGGGTGATGTCCGTCGCCTGCTCCAGCATCCCGTTCGCCGCCAAGGCTCTCCGCAAGGAAATCTGCAGCCGCTACAAGGCATAGGGCGATGATTCGTGCGCCTTCACTCACCCTTAGGGCGAATTTTCGGGTGCCGTAGCGTCAATTTCAGTGTGCGGAATAGCCGGCTTAAGTAATTGTTCATCTCTAAAGTAATGTAGCGTTCAAGATATCCACGACGGCCAGGCGAACCGCCGAGAGTATAATCATCGACGGAGTCGTATTGCTTAGACGTCCTATAGGTAATGTCGAGATTCACTTCACCTGGTTTTCCAGGCGGGTTGAGAAAATCGCGGTCGATCTCCACGCCGGTTCGGTCTGCATTACGCGCGGCGCCGGTCCGTTTCTCGCTGAGGCGGCCGCGACGGTACTAGGCCTGGGATCGGGTCAGTAAGCCCCGAGCGCCTGGGCGCTGACGCTTTCCAGGTCGCCTGCGCCATCCATTACGCCGTCGGCCAGTCCGGGCGCCTGGGCTAGGACTTGGCCGGAATAGAGACGGGCCAGGGCGGTCTTGCTCTTCGACCAGTCGTCGGCCGCGCCCGCCGTCGCCAGGGCCTGGCGGGCCAGCATCCAGCCGCCGATGACGTCGCCGGCGAGCTTGAGGTAGGGCGTGGCGGCGGAGAGTGCGTTTGGGCCCTTGTTCTGCAACAGCCAGTCGGTGGCGCGTTCGAGGGCGGCGATCCCGGCGTCGAGCCGGGCGCCCACGGCTTCCAGGCCTGCCGAGGCCTTGAGGTCGGCGACGGTGGCGTGCATCTCGGCGCACAGCGCGTCCATGACCGCCCCGCCCTCCATCGCCACCTTGCGGCCGACCAGGTCGATGGCCTGGATGCCGTTGGTGCCCTCGTAGATCGGCGCGATACGGGCGTCGCGGTAGTGTTGGGCTGCCCCGGTCTCCTCGATGAAGCCCATGCCGCCATGGACCTGGACGCCGAGCGAGGCGACCTCGACCCCGATGTCCGTGGACCAGGCCTTGGCGATGGGGGTCAGCAGCTCCTGGCGCTGCCTGGCGGTGGTCCGCTCGGCCTCCGTGGGCGCCAGCCGGGCGAGGTCGGCGCAGACCCCGGTGGTCAGGCAGATGGCGCGGGCGGCCTCGATCTTGGCCTTCATCAGCAGCAGGGTGCGGCGGACGTCTGGGTGGCCGTAGATCGACCCGTCGGCGCCCCAGGCCGCACGGCCCTGCTTGCGTTCCTGGCTGAAGGCCAGCGCCTGCTGGAAGGCCCGCTCGGCGATGGCCACGCCCTGGACGCCGACCTGAAGGCGCGCGGCGTTCATCATCACGAACATATGGGCGATGCCGTTGTTCACCTCACCCACCAGCTCGGCGCGCGCGCCTTCGAAGAGCATGACGCAGGTGGGCGATCCGTGGATGCCCAGCTTGTGCTCGATCGATCCGGCGCGCAGGTCGTTGGCCACGCCCAGCTGTCCGTCGTCCTCCACTAGGCGCTTGGTGGCCAGGAACAGCGAGATGCCCTTCACGCCCGGTGGTGAGTCGGGCAGGCGGGCCAGGACCAGGTGGCAGATGTTCTCCGCCGCGTCGTGGTCGCCCCAGGTGATGAAGATCTTCTGGCCGTGCAGCCGGTAGCCGCCTTCGCCGTCGGGGTCGGCGCGGGTGGTGACGGCCGCCAGGTCCGAACCGGCCTGCGGCTCGGTCAGGTTCATGGTGCCGGTCCATTCGCCGGACACCAGCTTGGGCAGGACCAGGCGCTTCTGTCGCTCGGTCCCGTGCAGGTCGAGGGCCTCGATGGCGCCTTGGGTCAGCATGGGGCAGAGGCCGAAGGCCATGTTGGCGGCGTGGACCATCTCGAAGACGGCCAGCTCCATGGCCTTGGTCAGCCCCTGGCCGCCGTGTTCCGGATCGGCCGACAGCGAGTTCCAGCCCCCGGCCACGAAGGCCTGATAGGCCTGGGCGAAACCGGGCGCGGCGCTGACCACGCCGTTCTCGAACCGCGCGCCGACCTGGTCGCCCTTGCGGTTCAGCGGCGCAAGTTCGCTCTCGACGAAGGCGCCTGCGGCCTCGAGCACCGCGATGACGGTGTCTTCGTCCAGGTCGGGGAAGGCCTGGCCCACCAGGGCCGGATGACCCGCCGTCTGCAGGGAAAGCGCAAGATCGCGGACCGGGGCGCGGAAGGTCATCGGGAGCTCCTTATTGCTGGCGCGTTCTAGGCTAAGGTGACCGGGCGGCCAAGCGGGCCGAGTCAGCATGCCAGGGCGTCTCCATGTTCAGGAACATGTTCGCCGCCATCGCCCTTAGTCTTGCCCTGGGCGGTCAGGCCGCCGCCGATCCCATCACCCAGGATCCGGCCCGCGTGCCGGCCGGCGACTACGCGCTGGACCCGCGCCATGCGAGCCTGCTGGTCAAGGTCCCGCACATGGGCGGGTTCTCGCAGTTCGTCATCCGGTTCGACACCCTGGCCGGCGCCTTCACCTACGATCCCGCCAACTGGGGGGCGACGCGGGCGGTCATCACCGTCGACGCGGCATCCCTGCGCACCAACGTGTCGGGCTTCGACAAGACCCTGACCGGGCCGAGCTACCTGAACGTCGGGAAACACCCGACCATCACCTTCGCCGCCACCAAGGTCGAAGGCGACCCCGCCAGGGGCGTCGTCCATGGCGACCTGACCTTCCTGGGCGTGACCAAGCCGGTGGACCTGGACGTGGTGTTCAATGGCGTTGGACCCAGCCTGCTGGGCGCGGGAACCCGGCTGGGTTTCTCGGGCGCGACCCGCATCAAGCGCTCGGACTTCGGCCTGTCGACCATGAGCAGCATGGCGGGCGACGATCTGGAGCTTATGTTCGAGGTCGAGTTCACCAGGAAATAGGGCAAACGCTTGGTCCGCAGCCGATACAGCCTCGTTGCGATCGCCCTGCACTGGCTGATCGCGGCCGCCATCATCTTCCAGCTCATTCTCGGTTGGCGCGGTCATGGGCTGAGAACCACGCTGGAGGGCTTCGGCCTGATCCAGCTCCACAAGTCGGTCGGCGTCACCATCCTAGCCCTGAGCCTGATGCGGCTCGCCTGGCGCCTGACGCATCGACCTCCGCCTGAGCCGGAGACCCTGGCGCCGTGGGAGCGGCGGCTGGCGGTCGCCACCCACTGGGGCTTCTACGTGATCATGATCGGCCTGCCGCTGAGCGGCTGGGTGGTGGTCTCCACCAGCAAGATCACCATCCCGACTCTGCTTTATGGGACGCTCCCCTGGCCGCATGTGCCGGGCCTCGCCGAGCTGGCCGCGCCGGCCAAGATGGCCTGGAACCTGATCGCCTACGGCGTCCACAAGTCGCTCGCCTGGACGGCCTGGGGCCTGCTGGCTCTGCACGTGGCCGGCGCCCTTAAGCATCAGCTCTTCTCCCGCGACGAACCGGTGCTGGCGCGCATGGCGCCGGGGGCCAAGGCCGGACGTTGGCTGGAGCCGCGGTTGATCGCCATCGTCCTGGCCGCCGGCGCGATCGTAACGGCCGGCTTCCTGGTTTCGCCGCCGGTTCGAGCCGCCAAACCCGCCGCCTCGCCGACCGTTCCCCTGGCGGCTCCTGCTGCGGCCGCCCCGGCCGCCGTCGCGGCCCCGCCCGGTGAGCCCAGCCGCTGGGCGGTGGCTCCGGGCTCGACGCTGGGCTTCGCCACCGCCTTCAGCGGCACGGCCATCGAGGGCCGGTTCCAGCGCTGGAGCGCCGATATCGTCTTCGCCCCGGAGGCCCTGGACCGCTCGCAGGTCCGGGTGGAGATCGAGGTCGCCTCGGCCGACACCGGCGACAGCCAGCGCGACGAGGTGCTGCCCAGCGGCGGCTGGCTGGACGCCGCGGCCCATCCCAAGGCGGTGTTCTCCGCCCGCCGGTTCCGCAAGACGGGCGCCGATCGCTATGTCGCCCAAGGCGAACTGACCCTGCGCGGGGTGACCCGGCCGCTCAGCCTGCCGTTCACCCTGAAGATCGACGGCGACACGGCGCGGCTCTCCGGTGTAACCAGCCTCGACCGAACGGCCTTCGGCGTCGGGCAGGGCGAGTGGACGAGCACAGACCAGATACCGGCCAAGGTCGCGATCAACGTGGACCTCACGGCGAAGCGGCGCTAGCCGCCGCAGTGCAGGCCCTGCGCGACGGCGGCCTGGTGATCCTGCCCACCGAGACGGTCTATGGCCTGGCCGGGAACGCCGCCGACCCCGTCGCCGTGGCGGCGATCTTCGAGGCCAAGGGCCGGCCCCGGTTCAATCCCCTGATCAGCCATGTGGCAGACTTGGCCATGGCCGAGACCCTCGCGGTGTTCGACGACCGCGCGCGGAAGCTGGCGGAAGCCTTCTGGCCGGGGCCGCTGACCCTGGTCCTGCCGATCGCCCCTGACACCGCTGTCTGCGACCTGGCCCGCGCGGGTCTCGACACCGTGGCCCTGCGCATCCCGGCCCATCCCCTGGCGCGCCAGCTGTTGGTGGCGTTTGGGGGCCCGGTGGTGGCGCCCTCGGCCAACCGTTCCGGCCGCCCCAGCCCGACCATCTATGCCGACGCCATGGAGGAGACGGGCGACAAGGTCCGCGCGGCCCTGGACGGCGGTCCGTGCGAGATCGGCCTGGAGTCCACCGTCGTCGCCCTGCTGGACGCGCCGCGCCTGCTGCGGCCGGGCTCCGTCACCCGGGCGCAGATCGAGGCCCTGATCGGACCGCTGGCCGAAGCCGACGCCGACGCCAAGCGTTCTCCAGGCCGTCTCGCCCGCCACTATTCGCCAAGGGCGCCCGTGCGGCTGGAGGCCATGGGCGCGGAGCCCGGCGAGGCCTATCTCGCCTTCGGCCCCGGCGCACACCGCTGGAACCTCAGCCCCACCGGCGACCTGCGCGAGGCCGCCGCGCGTCTGTTCGCCTATCTGCGCGAGGCCGACCGCACCGATCCCTCCGCGATCGCCGTCGCGCCCATCCCGCGCGAGGGGTTGGGGGAGGCGATAAACGACCGTCTGAAGCGCGCCGCGGGCTTTGTCGGCTAGGGGCGAGGGGCTAGGTTAGGGCATGACCATCTCCGTCCCCGCCGATGTGCTCTCGCGCCTCAAGGCCGTGCTGGGCGAGGGCGGCTGGAGCCAGGACCCCGAGCGCTTGGCGCCCAAGCTGGTCGAGTGGCGCGACCGTTGGGTCGGCGAGACGCCGTTCCTGGCCCTGCCGAAATCCACGCAGGATGTCGCCGCCGTGGTCGGTATCTGTTTCGAGGCCGGCGTGCCGATCACCCCTCAGGGGGGCAATACCGGCCTGGTCGGCGGCCAGATCCCGCTGGGCGAGATCCTGCTCTCCACAGAGCGGCTGGCGACCATCCGCGACATCGACGCCTTCGACGACGTCATCGTGGCCGAGGCCGGGGTGACCCTGGCGGCGGTGCATGAGGCGGCCTTGGCCAAGGGCCGGCGCTTCCCGCTCGACCTGGCCTCCGAGGGCACGGCGACCATCGGCGGGGTGGTCTCCACCAACGCCGGCGGCACCGCGGTGCTGCGCTACGGGAACACCCGCGAGCTGGTCCTGGGCCTGGAGGCGGTGCTGCCCAACGGCGAGGTCTGGAATGGCCTGAAGCGCCTGCGCAAGGACAATACCGGCTATGACCTCAAGCAGCTCCTGATCGGCGCCGAGGGCACCCTGGGCGTGGTCACCGCCGCCAGCCTGAAGCTGTTCCCGGTGCTCGTCTCGCGCGCCACCGCGATCGCCGCGGTCGACAGCCCCCAGGCCGCGCTCGACCTGCTGGTCCGCGCCAAGGACACCGCCGGGACCGGCGTCGAGGCCTTCGAGCTGATGGGCCGGCGCGGGATCGAGTTCGTGCTGAAGAACATCCCGAACCAGCGCGATCCGTTGGCGGAGGTCCATCCTTGGTACGTGCTGATCGAGATCGCCTCGGGCGAGCCCGGCGCGGCGGAGGCCGCCCTGGAGCGCCTGCTGACCAAGGGGCTGGAGGATGGCCTGGTCCGCGACGCCACGGTCGCCCAGACCGGGACCCAGGCCAAGGCCCTCTGGTCGATCCGCGAGAACCAGTCGCCGGGCCAGAAGCCCGAGGGCGCGACCTGGAAGCACGACATCTCGGTGCCGGTGAGCCGCGTGGCCGACTTCCTCGCGCAGGCCACCACGGCCATGGAGGCCTTCGTCCCCGGCTGCCGGGTGACCGCCTTCGGCCACATGGGCGACGGCAATATCCACTACGACATCATCCGCCCGGACGGCGGCGACGACGCGGCTCATTCAGCCCGGCGCAGCGACGGTTCGCGGATCGTCCACGACATCGTGGCCTCCATGGGCGGCTCGATCTCCGCCGAGCACGGCCTGGGCGCCATGAAGACCGAGGAGGCGCGGCGCTACAAAAGTCCGGTCGAGGTTGCGGCGCTCTCCGCCATAAGGCAGAGCCTGGACCCGAAGCGGATCATGAATCCGCGCGTCCTGTTCTGAGCCCCGCATGCTGATCGCCATCTCCCCCGCCAAGGCGCTGGACTTCACCGCGCCCGCGACGTCCGCGCCGGTGACCACGCCGGAACTGGCCGGGGATATCGCCGAACTGGCCAAGACCACCAAGAAGCTGCGGGTCATCGACCTGAAGCGGATGATGGACCTCTCCGACAACCTGGCGAAGCTGAACCGCGAGCGCTTCCAGGCCTTCGATCCGGCGATGGAGGAGGGGCTGCAGGCCGCGTTCGCCTTCAACGGCGACGTCTATTCGGGGCTGAAGGCGCGCGAGCTCGACAAGAAGGGCCTGGCCTACGCCCAGGAGCATGTGCGGATCCTGTCGGGCCTCTACGGGGTGTTGCGCCCGATGGACGCCATCCAGCCCTATCGCCTGGAGATGGGCGTCTCGCTGAAGACCCGGCGCGGCAAGACCCTCTACGCCTTCTGGGGCGACAGGATCGCCAAGGCGCTGAACGAGGCGGGCGCCGGCCAGAAGGATCCCACCCTGGTGAACTGCGCCAGCCTGGAATATTTCGGCGCGGTCGATCTCAAGGCGCTGAAACTGCCGCTGGTGACCGCCCGGTTCTTCGAGGAGAAGGACGGCGAAACCAAGATCATCTCGTTCTACGCCAAGAAGGCGCGGGGCCTGATGGCCCGCTACGCCATCGACCACCGCATCGAACGCGCCGACGACCTCAGGGCCTTCGACAGCGAGGGCTACAAATTCCAGAAAAGCGCCTCGAGCGACACCGAGTGGGTGTTCTCCCGGCCCCAGCCGCCGCTCGTTTCCGAGCTGCGCAAGAAGAAGGACTGACGCCATGGCCGTCGACTATGGGCTGCAAGGCCATGTGGCCGTCATCACCGGCTCCACCAGCGGGATCGGCCAGGCCCTGGCCGGGGCGCTCGCCGAGCAGGGGGTCAATGTCATTCTCAACGGCTTCGGCGATCCGGCGCAGATCGAGGCCGACCGCGCGGCGCTGCAGGCGCGGACCAACGCCGCCATCCGCTATCACGGCGCGGACATGACCAAGCCCGAGGAGATCAACGACCTCATCGCCTACGCGGTGCGCGAGTTCGGCCGGCTGGACATCCTGGTCAACAACGCCGGCATCCAGCACGTGGCGCCGGTGGATGAGTTCCCGCCGGAGAAGTGGGACGCGCTGATCGCCATCATCCTGTCCTCCACCTTTCATGCCAGTCGTGCGGCCATCCCGATCATGAAGGCCCAGGGCCGCGGGCGGATCGTCAACATCGCCTCGGCCCACGGCCTGGTCGCCTCGGCGTTCAAGGCGCCCTACGTGGCCGCCAAGTTCGGCGTGGTGGGCTTCACGAAGGGCCTGGGCGTCGAGCTCGCCCGCACCGGCATCACCGCCAACGCCATCTGCCCGGGCTATGTGAAGACCCCGCTGATCGAGAAGCAGATCGGCGACCAGGCCATCGCCCGCGGCATCCCCCCGGAACGGGTGGTCGAGGACGTCATCCTGGCGGCCCAGCCCAACAAGACCTTCGTCGAGTACGAGCACCTGGCCGGCATGCTGCTCTATCTGGTCTCCGACATGGGCGCGTCGGCCACTGGCGCGGCGCTGTCCATCGACGGCGGCTGGACGGCGACCTAAGCGCGCCATGATCGACCTGCTGGTCCTGGACGGCCTGGTGCGCGGCGCCGCGATCGGGGTCTTCGCGATCACGGGTGCGGCCATGGCGATCTCGCGCCAGGCGGAGCCGGCCCGCGTGGTGGGGGCGGTGTTCTTCGCCACGGCGATGGGCCATGCGCTCGCCGACTGCCAGATCCTGCACGGCCGGCTGGGACCGGGCGAGTTCGCGATCTGGCTGCTGGCGACCCTGGGCTCCGGCATGTTCTGGACCTTTGCGGTCACGCTGTTCAGCGACGACGCGCAGCTTCCGCCGGAGCGACTGGTCCCGCCGGCGGTCTCCACGGCTTTCGCGCTGGCCGGCCGGTTCTCGGACGGCGGTCTGCGCGACGCCTTCTGGTTCGCGTACGGCCTCTTCGTCATCCTTCTGGTGCTGCACGCCAGCCTAGTGATCTGGCGCGGCTGGCGCGGCGACCTGGTCGAGTCCAGGCGGCGGCTGCGCGGGCCGGTCATGGCCGCGGCCGCCGCCTACGTACTCCTGATCGCCGCCATCGACCTCGGCGACGTGATCTGGGAACGGGTGCCCGCGGTTCCTCTGGTTCAGGCCTGCGCCCTGGCGGCGCTGGCGATTTCCGGCGCCCTGGCCCTCCTGCGGCTCGACCCGGCGTTGTTGAGCGGCGACAGGACGGCCACGGCGCCGGCGGCGCGCGACGGCGCGCGCCTCGACGGCGCCGACCAGGCCGCGCTCGCACGGCTCAACCGCGCCATGGACGACGACCATGTCTGGCGGCGGGAGGACCTTACGATCGGCAGCCTGGCCGACCACCTGGCGCTGCCCGAGCATCGCCTGCGCCGCCTCATCAACGGGAGCCTCGGGCACCGCAATTTCACGGCCTTCGTCAACGCCCGCCGCATCGAGGCGGCCAAGGCCGCCCTGTGCGATCCGGATCAGGTCCGCAAGCCCGTCTCGTCGGTCGCCTACGACCTGGGCTTCGGATCCCTCGGACCGTTCAACCGGGCGTTCAAGGCCGCGACCGGCGTGACCCCCACCGCCTGGCGGCAGACCGGAACCTCGCCGATCTCCGAAAGTCGCGCCGAAACCTGAAATCACTTGCCATTTTCGCAATCGGCGAGACGGCTTCGGCCACCCGCATCAGTCTTCCGGCATCGAAAGCGTCGGAGGAATTGCGCCGTGAGCGAACTCGATCTGCCCCCCGTTCTGCGCGTCTGGCTTGGCAGCATGCAGGAGGATGTGACCCGCTACGTGATCTTCGCGGTCGGCGTCTGGCTCGTGCTCTGGGTGCTGCTGGGCCCCGCGCTGCGGGCCCGCAAGATCCGTGACGAGACGCCCCCGGCCCGCCAGCTCCTGACCGAGTTCGGATGCTCGGTCCGCTCCATCGCCATCTTCTCGACCGTCGGCCTGCTGACCTTCGGCCTCGACCGCGCCGGCGTGCTGCAAGGGCCGAGGATCGCCCAGGCCTGGGGGCCGGCCTGGTTCTGGGTGAGCCTCGGCCTGATGGTGCTGGCCCACGACACCTGGTTCTACTGGACCCACCGGATGATCCATGACCGGCGGCTGTTCCGTGTCTTCCACCGGCGCCATCACCGCTCGAACAATCCCTCGCCGTTCACCGCCTACAGCTTCGATCTGGGCGAGGCGGCGATCAACGCCCTGTTCGTGCCGATCTGGGTGCTGCTGGTCCCGACGGCCTGGCCGGTCGTGGGCCTGTTCATGCTGCACCAGATCGTGCGCAACACCATCGGCCACTCGGGCTACGAGCTGTTCCCGGCCACGCGCGGCGGCCGCCCGCTCCTACCCTGGCTGACCACGGTCACCCACCACGACCTGCACCACGCCCAGGCCGGCTACAACTACGGCCTCTACTTCACCCACTGGGACCGCTGGATGGGCACCGAGCACCCCGACTATGCCGCCCGGTTCGCCCAGGCCGTGCGCCGGCCGATCTTCCGGCGGCGCGAGGCCGTGGCCGCCGAGTAGACGGTGGGCGGGCCGCCGCCCGCGCGCTAGGGTCGCGGGCGGCCGGCGTGGCCGCCCTGCGAGGCGCCCTGATGTTCAAGTCGAAATCCAAGCCGGTCGTGCTGATCACCGGGACCTCGTCCGGTGTCGGCCTCCACACCGCCCTGCGGTTCGCCCAGGCCGGCTACACGACCATCGCCACCATGCGCGACACGGGCAAGCAGGACGACCTGCTGGCCCAGGCCAAGGCGCTGAAGGTCAAGGTCCACGTCGAGAAGCTGGACGTCCAGAAGCCCAAGTCCATCGACGCCTGCGTCAAGAAGGTGATCCGCAAATACGGCCGCATCGACGTGCTGGTGAACAACGCCGGGGCGGGTTTCCTGGGCGGGATCGAACAAACCACCGACGCTGACCTGGAACGGGTGATGGGGATCAACTTCTTCGGCGTCTGGCGGATGACCAAGGCGGTCTTCCCCCACATGCGCGAAGCGGGCGCGGGCAGGATCATCTCGGTGACCAGCATCGGCGGCCTGATCGGCCAGCCCTTCAACGATGCCTATTGCGCCGCCAAGTTCGCCGTCGAGGGTATGATGGAGGCCTTCGCGCCCCTGGCCCGCCGGCTGGGCGTCCAGGTCAGCCTGATAGAGCCCGGTCCCATCAACACCGAGTTCGTGGCCAGCGTCCGGGCCACCAGCGACCTGGCCGGCTTCGAGCCGCCCTATGCTGAGATCCTCGGCAAGTACATGGGCGCGACCACCAACGTCTTCGCCGAATATGGCCAGACCGGCGACGACATCGCCGCGATCATCGTCGAGGCCGCCACCACTGACACGCCGCACTTCCGCTACATCACCTCGGACTTCGCCCGCCAGGTGGTGGCGCCGAAGGTGGTCGACCCCACCGGCGACAGCGTTGTCGAGGCCTTCGCGGCGCGGCTAACCTAGAGCAGGGCGTCGATCTCTTCCGGCCGCAGGCCCGCGGCCATGAGCACCTCGCGCGTGTGCTCGCCGAGCTTGGGCGCGGCGCGGCCGACGGGCGGCGCGCCTTCCGGAAAGCGGGCCGGCGCGGCGGGCGCGCGGAACGTCCCGCCCCAGCCATCGGCGACGGTCTCGAAGCAGCCGGCCTCCCGGGCCATGTCGGAGTCGGCCAGCTCGGCCAGGGTGGCCATGGGCGCCCAGGCCAGGTCGCCGGCGGTGAGGCGTTCGGAGGCCTCGGCCAGGGTCATGCCGGCGAAGGCCTCGTCGATCATGGCGCGGACTTCCCGAACCACGGCGAGGTCGGTGATCGGCGTCTCATAGCGCTCGTCGGCCAGGATTTCCGGCCGGTCGATCACGATCATCATGTTCGTGAAGCAGTCGACGGTGCGCGGCACGATGCAGACCCAGCGATCGTCGCCGGTGCGGAAGAAGCCGGAAATGGGGACCGGCCGCTCATCGCGCGGCTGGGCGGTGACGACCTGGCCGTAGCGGAGCTGCAGCGACAGGTCCCAGCTGATGGCGTAGGCGCCGGCGCGGATCAGGCTGGCCTCCACCAGCCGGCCCCGGCCGGTGGACGTGCGCTCGTGCACGGCGGCGAGGACAGCCGACAAGGTCGCCAGGGCGGTGGTGTGGTCGCCGAAGCCCGGGCGGGAGGGAAAGGGTTCCTGGTCCGGCGGGATCATGGCGCGGGCGACGCCGCTGCGGGTCCAGAAGGCGGTGATGTCGAAGGCCGGGACATCGGCCTCCGGCCCGGTCAGGCCGTAGCCGGTGACGGCGGCGTAGATCAGGCGCGGCAGCTCGCCCTTCAGGCTCTCATAGTCGAGCCCCATACGCTTCAGCGAGCCCGGCCGGACATTGGTGATGAAGACGTCGGCCTGACGCAGCAGCGCGATCAGCGCGGCGCGACCCTCGGGCTTGGTGATGTCGAGCACCACGCCCTTCTTGCCGCGGTTCTCCATGGCGAAAATCGGGTTGCCCGGGCTTTCGGCCGTGTCGGGATAGAAGGCGCGGGTGGCGTCGCCGTCGGGGCTCTCGACCTTGATAACCTCCGCGCCCCAGTCGGCCATGACGCCCGCGCAGCCGGGACCCGCCACCCAGGTCGCCATCTCGACGACCTTCAAACCTTCGAGCAGCATCCCGGTCTCCTCATGCGCGAACGGTCCAGCAAAGCACGGGGGGGCGGGGGCGACAATCAGCCCGCCCTAGCCGAAGGCCGGGCAGAAGCGGATGTTCTTGCGCTCAAGGCCGCGCAGGACCACCTCGACGCCACCGCTCTTGATCATCCACTCCAGGCGGTGGTCGCGGTATTCCCGCTTGAACAGACCCTTCTCCACCAGCTCGGCGACATTGGGCATGGCCGAGCCGCGGACGGAGGCGGCGGCTTCCCCCGAGGTCGCCGTGACCGACGGGCGGGCGTTGGCCCGCGCCAGCCAGCCGGCCAGCTTCGAGCCCTCGGCCGGCGGGTTCCCGTGCCCCACCGCGCCGTTGACGTAGGGGACCACGGCCAGGTCCCCCCAGCCGAAGGTCTCGCCGTTGAACCAAGGGCGCTCGCCGAGCTGGCCTTCCAGCCAGGTGAAGAATCCCTGGGTCTGCTCGGCGGCCTTGGAGAGCAGGGTCTGAGCCAGTTCGCCCTCGGCGCGGCGGAACCAGCGGATCTCGGAAAGGCCCCAGTTGATGGCCTCGAAATGGGTGTCCATCACCTCCTCCAGCATCCGCACCCGGGCGCGGTCGGCAGGCGAGGCCGGCAGCATCGGCGTCTCGGGATACCGGTCCTCAAGGTATTCCAGGATGATGGTGGAATCGAACACCGAAACATCTCCGTCCACCAAGGCCGGGACCTCTGCGCGGGGGCTGGCGGCGACGAACTCGCCCTGCGCTCCGCCGGCGCCCAGGCCGCCCGGCGACACGGTTTCAAAGGCCACGCCCTTTTCGCGGAGCGCGATCTTGACCTTCTGGGCATAGGGCGAAAGCGGGTGATCGTAGAGCGTCAGCATGGCGGTGGTCCTCCCGCCGCCATCGCGCGGCCACGACGGCAGGGAAGTCAACAGGCCCACCTTGACGGCCCCCGCTTCAGGGGGTCCTTCTCCCGAACAAGTGTTCGAAACACGCGAGGGAGGCGGCCATGGCCTATAAGCCATTCGATCTGACGGGTAAGGTGGCGCTGGTCACCGGTGGCAATGGCGGCATCGGCTTCGGGATGGTCGAGGCCATGGCCCAGGCCGGCGCCGACGTGGTGATCTGGGGCTCCAACCCGAAGAAGAACGCCGCCGCCGAGGACCGGCTCAAGGACGCCGGTGTCCGGGTCCTGACCCAGGTGATCGACGTGGCCGACGAGGAGGCCGTGCGCGCCGGCATGGTCGAGGCGGTCTCCAAGATGGGCCGGGTCGACACGGTGATCGCCAACGCCGGGGTCGGCGGCGGGGCGCCGTCGTTCTCGGAGTTCTCCACCGAGACCTATCGGCGAGTGCTGTCCGTCAATCTGGACGGGGTGTTCTTCACCTTCCGCGAGGCCTGCAAGCACATGGTCGAGCGGGCCGGCTCCGGCGACAAGGCCGGCGGTTCGCTGGTGGCGATCTCCTCGCTCTCGGCTGTCGACGGCGCCGCGCGCAACGAGGCCTACGCCGCCACCAAGGGCGCGGTGATCTCGATGATCCGCTCCATCGCCGTGGAGCACGCCCGCTACGGCGTGCGCGCCAACGCCATCCTGCCGGGCTGGATCGCCACCGATATGACGGCGGGCGCCCAGGGCAACGACAAGTTCAACGATCAGGTCATCAGGCGGGTACCGGTCCGCCGCTGGGGCCAGCCGGCGGATTTCGGCGGCATGGCGGTCTATCTCGCCTCGGACGCGTCCAGCTTCCACACCGGCGACAGCTTCCTGATCGACGGCGGCTACGCGATCTTTTGATGACCCGGCGGGCGGAACCTTGACCGGCGCCGCCCGCACCTACTCCGAACGGCTGGGCGCGATCTCAGACGCTCAATTCCAAGAAGCCCTGGACCGCCTGGACCTAGGGGTGTTGCGCGCAGCCCGACCCGTGGCCTTCGGTCTGTTCGGCCAGAACGTCATGCTGGAGACCAGCCAGGGCGAGTTCGTCTTCCGCGGCGCCCAGCATGGCGACTGGCAGTTCGCCAAGGAGGTGTTCTTCGCCCGGCTGCTGGCGGAGTGGACCCGGGCGCCGGTGGCCTGGCCGCAGTGGCTGGAGACGTCCACGGACCTGTTCGGCTGGTCTTACATCATCACCCCGCGCCTGCCGGGCCAGGCGATGGCGGATCCGGCGATCATCGCCGGCCTTTCCACCGAGGATCGACTCGCGATCGCGCGCCAGCAGGGCGAGACCCTCGCCGCTCTCCAGACCCTGACCTGGGAGGCCGCCGGGGACTTCGACATGGCGCTGCAGGACGTCGCGCCCTTCGCCGAGGGACACATCGGTCACGTCATCGTCGACGTGAACCGTCATGCCGGCTACGCCGCGCGGTCCGGGTCCCTATCGCCCGAGGATCGCGCCTGGATCGATGGCGTCGCGGAGCGGGCCGCCGCAGCCGAGGCCGGCGGCGCGGCGGTCTACCTGCACAACGACTTCAGCCTCAACAACCTGCTGGCCGAGCCGCGGAGCGGGGGCTGGGCGATCACCGGGGTGGTCGACCTGATGACCTCCAGCTTCGGCGCGGGGGAGGCTGATCTCTGCCGTCAGGCGGCCAACTATCTTGGGCAAGACCCCACCCTCGCCAAGGCCTTGATCGACGCCTATCGCGGCGCAGCTGGCGGCGGACCTCGGGACCCGGCGCGGACCTCGCTGCACGCGCTCTACGACCGCCTGCTGATCTGGGAGTACTTCACGCGGCCCGAGCACCGCGCCGACTGGACGAGGGGACGGACCTTCAGCGCGTGGGCGCGGCCCTTCGTGGACGGGCTCGCCGACCTGTTCTGATCGCCGGTGACCTTGGGTCATGGTTTCCTTGGGCCGCGCGGGGCGCCATCCTTCGCCCAACAAGACCTCGGAGGAACGCCATGACCCTGCACACCCCGCTTTGCGACCTGCTGGGCGTCGAGCACCCTGTCATGCTGGCCGGCATGGGCGGCGTCTCCTACGCCGAGCTCGCCGCGGCCGTCTCGAACGCCGGCGGCTATGGCGTCTTGGGCATGGCCGGGCGCTCGCCCGACTTCATCCGCGACGAGATGCGCAAGGTGAAGTCGCTGACCGACAAGCCGTTCGGGGTCGATCTGCTGGCGGCCTCGCCTGAGAGCCTGACGGCGTCGGTGGAGATCATCATCGAGGAAGGCGCCTCAAGCTTCGTGGCGGGCCTGGGCGTGCCCATGCCGATCATGGAGAAGCTGAAGAAGGCCGGCCTCAAGGTCATGGTGGTCTGCGGGGCGGTGAAGCACGCCGTGAAGGCCGAACAGGCCGGCTGCGACGCGGTGATCTGCCAGGGCGGCGAGGGCGGCGGCCACACCGGCCTGGTCGGCACCATGCCGCTGGTGGCCCAGGCGGTCGAGGCGGTGAAGATCCCGGTGGTGGCCGCGGGCGGCCTCTATGACGGGCGCGGCCTGGCCGCGTCGCTGGCGCTCGGCGCCGTCGGCGTCTGGATGGGCACCCGGTTCATCGCCAGCGACGAGGCGCACGCCGGCGAGCTCTATCGCCAAACGATTCTGGAGGCGGCCGACGAGGACACCATCCGCACGCGCTCCTATTCCGGCAAGCCGATGCGGGTGCGCAAGAACCCCTATGTCGAGGAATGGGAGACCCGGCCGCAGGACATCCAGGCCTTCCCGATGCAGGCCATGCTGTCCAGCCGCGCCGGGGTGATGGGCGGGATCGGTGGCCAGATCGAGGGTCTGGACCCCGACAAGTCCTGCTTCGCCATGGGCCAATCGGCGGGCGGCGTGCACGAGGTGCTGCCGGCGGGCGAGATCGTGCGCCGCCTGGTGGCCGACGCCGAGGCCGCCCTGGACCGGGCGGGCCGGCTTCGCGTCAAGGCCGACGCTTAGGCTGCGGCCGCGGCGGGCTGCGGCCGCACGAACGGCTGCAGCCGCCAATGGACCAGCGAGCGCCAGAGCCACTCCAGCGGCCCGTAGTGGAACCGCGCCAGCCATGGCTTGCTCCACAGCAGGATGAGGGCCCAGACGCCGAGCACCACGGCCAGTTGCTCGAAGCGTGAGAGCTGGCCGTAGAGGCCAAGCCCGTAGCCGCAGAACACCAGGCTGGTGACGATCGACGTCCCCAGATAGTTGCTGAACGCCATGCGTCCGGCCGCCGCCAGGCGGTCGAACAGCGCCCGCAGGAGGCCGGCGCGGACGATCAGCAGCAGCACGCTGGCGTGGGCCAGGGCGATGAACGGCCGGGTGGCCGACTGCCAGACCTCCAGCTCGTGCAGCTTGAGGGGGTCGAAGTCGGCCTTCCAGATCATCCAGGCCAGCCAGGCGGTGATCGGCGCGGCGATCAGGTAGCCCACGGCGATCACCGTCCCATAGGCCCGGTTCGACCATCCCAGGGTGAAGAACCCCAGGCGGAATAGGCCCATGCCGATGAACATCTGGCCGATCGCCTCCGGCAGGGTGTCGGTCGGCAGGAAGACCAGTTGCAGCAGCATGGCCATGTTGGCGCGCGCCTTCAGGGCGTCCATGAACCCGCCGCCGAAACCCGCGAGCTCCTGGGCGGCCATGGCGGGCGGGGCCATGAGGGTCATTGACGCCTCCTGCCAGGCCTTGAGGGCGGCGGCGGACGCGCCCGGCGCCGTGGCCGCGGCGTGCAAGGCCTCGAGCTGGTAGGAGCCCAGGACGTTCTTGGTCAGCAGCGCGACGAGGACCAGCGCGCCGACGCCGATCTGCAGCCGGACGTCGAGTTTCCGGAACGGATAGATGACCAGCCCGGCGAGGGCGTAGCAGACCAGGATGTCGCCGAAGAACAGGAAGTAGGCGTGGATCATCCCGATCACGAACATCCAGAACAGCCGGCGATAGTGGGTCTGCAGCGGGCTGAGCGGTCCGCCTTCGGCGCGCTCGGCGATCAGCACGGCGCTGGCCCCGAACAGCATTGTGAACAGGGCGCGCATCTTGCCGTCGGTGAAGACGTTGTTGACCGCCCAGGTCCACAGGTCGGCGCCTTCATGCCCGCCCGCATAGGTCGGGTTGATATAGGCGAAGGACGGCATGCCCATGCCGACGATGTTCATCAGCAGGATGCCCAACACCGCGAAACCGCGCACGGCGTCGATGGATAGGTGGCGGTCGCCCACCGTGGATCCGCTCACAGACGTTCCTCCCCCGAGGCTCCGAGGGCGGGAGGATGCGCCCCAGGGAGATGGTGTCAATCGGCGGAACGCCGTTCGCAGGAGCGCGGCGGGGCGGAGGCGCGGTGTGTGCGACGCCTCCGCCCGCCGTGGGTCTCGCGCGGGCCGTTGGGGTCCGGCCCGGGAGGGCGCGAGACCGAGGGGATCGTCTAGGCCGCGTCGACCAGGACGAGTTCGGCGTCTTCCAGGGCGGTGACCCGGACGGTCCTTTCATCGCGGATGGCCAGGCCGTCGCGAGCCCGGGCGGTGACGCCGTTGACCTCGACGGAACCGGTCGCCGGGACGAGATAGGCGTAGCGTCCTTCGCCAAGCTGGTACTCGGCGCTCTCGCCGGCCTTCAGGGTCGCGGCCACCACCCGGCCGTCGGCGCGGATCGGCAGGGCGTCAGTGTCGCCGTCGAGGCCGCTGGCCAGGATCACGAACTTCCCGGCCCGGTCGCCCTTGGGAAAGGGCCGCGCCCCCCAGGAGGGCTCGCCGCCGGCCTTGGTCGGCAGGATCCAGATTTGAAAAAGCGTGGTCGCCACCGGCTCGACATTGAACTCCGCGTGACGGATGCCCGTGCCCGCGCTCATCACCTGGACGTCGCC
>NZ_JAUYNW010000143.1 GCF_030698145.1 Phenylobacterium sp.
CACGTAGATGGCCTGGACCGAGGTGATCGAACCCTTGGCGGTGGAGGTGATGCGCTCCTGCAGGTTGCCCATCTCGGTGGCCAGGGTGGGCTGATAACCCACGGCCGAGGGGATGCGGCCCAGCAGGGCGGACACTTCGGAACCGGCCTGGGTGAAGCGGAAGATGTTGTCGATGAAGAGCAGCACGTCCTTGCCCTCTTCGTCGCGGAAGTACTCGGCCTGGGCGAGACCCGTGAGGGCCACGCGGGCGCGGGCGCCGGGGGGCTCGTTCATCTGGCCGTAGACCAGGGTGCAGCGGCTGTCGCCGCCGCCGCCGGCCTGATTCACGTTGGACTCGATCATCTCGTGATAGAGGTCGTTGCCTTCGCGGGTGCGCTCACCGACGCCGGCCAGCACCGAATAGCCGCCGTAGGCCTTGGCGATGTTGTTGATCAGCTCCTGCATGGTCACGGTCTTGCCCACGCCGGCGCCGCCGAACAGGCCAATCTTGCCGCCCTTGGTATAGGGGCAGAGCAGGTCGACGACCTTGATCCCGGTGACCAGCACCTCGGCCGAGGTCCTTTGCTCGGCGAAGGACGGGGCGTCGCGGTGGATCGGCGAATAGAACTTGGTGTCGATGGGGCCGGCTTCGTCGATGGGGTCGCCGATGACGTTCATGATGCGGCCGAGCGTGGCCGGACCCACCGGAACGGTGATGGCGCGGCCGGTGTCGATCACCGGGGCGCCGCGGGTCAGGCCCTCGGACGTGTCCATGGCGATGGTGCGGACGGTGTTCTCGCCCAGGTGCTGGGCGACTTCCAGCACCAGGCGGAAGGGCGCGCCCGTCCGTTGGTCGGTGTTGGTGGTCTCCAGCGCGTTCAGGATCGCCGGCAGCGGGCCGTCGAACTCGACGTCGACGACGGCGCCGATGATCTGGACGATCCGGCCGGTGGCGACGCGGGCGACAGCCGCCGGCTTCGGCGCGGACGCGGTCTTGGCGGCCGAAGCCTTCGCGGCGGCGGGCGCCTTGGCCGTGGCGGCCTTGGGCGCGGCGGCTTTCTTGGCGGGGGCCTTAGGGGTCGTAGCCATTGGGTCGGACTCTTTCGGTTAGAGCGCTTCGGCGCCGGAGATGATCTCGATCAGCTCCTTGGTGATCTGCGCCTGGCGAGTACGGTTCTTGAGCAGGGTGAGCGCGGCGATCATGTCGCCGGCGTTGCGGGTGGCGTTGTCCATGGCCGCCATCTGGGCGGCGTAGAATCCGGCCTGGTTCTCGAGCATGGCCGACATCACCTGGACGGTGAGGTTGCGCGGCAGCAGGGTCTCGAGGATCGCGCCCTCGTCGGGCTCGTATTCATAGGCCGCGCCCTTCAGGTCGATGGTCGCCGCGGCGCCTTCGATCTGGGCGGGGATGAGCTGGCGCACGGTCGGGGTCTGGGTGACCACCGACTTGAACTGGCTGTAGACCAGGGTGACCACGTCGATCTCGCCGGCCTCGAACAGGGCGGTGATCTTCTCAGCCACCGGCTGGGCGCCGGCCAGGGACGGGACGCCGGCCTCAAAGCTCTCGACGAAGCGGTCGCCGTACTGGCGGCGCAGGAGGTCGCGGGCCTTCTTGCCGATGGTCAGGACCTTCACGTCCTTGCCCTCGGAGATCAGGGTGCGGATCGTCTCGCGGGCGGCGCGCAGGATCTGGGTGTTGAAGCCCCCGGCCAGGCCGCGGTCCGAGGTCGCCACGACGACCAGGTGCTTCTGGTCCGCGCCCGTGCCGATCAGCAGCTTGGGCGCCCCGTCGCCGGAAACCCCCGCCGCCAGGTTGGCGATCACAGCGGCCATGCGCTGGGCGTAGGGCCGGGCGTTCTGCGCAGAACTCTGGGCGCGCCGCAGCTTGGCGGCGGCGACCATCTGCATCGCTTTCGTGATCTTCTGCGTGGATTCCACGCTTTTGATCCGATCGCGCATCTCTTTGACGCTGGCCATCTCCTAATGCTCCAGCGCGGTCTTAGGCGAAGCTCGTCACGAAGGCTTCCAGCGCTTCCTTGAGCTTGGCCTCCGTATCCGCCTTCAACTCCTTGGAGGCGCGGATGGTGTCGAGGATGTCCTGATGCTTGCCGTGCATGCGGCTGAGCAGCTCGCTCTCGAAGCGGCCGACCTGGTTGGTGGCCACGGTGTCGAGGTAGCCGCGGGTGCCGGCGTAGATCACCACGACCTGCTCCTCGACCGCGAGCGGCGAGTACTGGGGCTGCTTCAGGAGCTCGGTGAGGCGTTCGCCGCGCGCCAGCTGGCGCTGGGTGGTGACGTCCAGGTCCGAGCCGAACTTGGCGAAGGCGGCCAGCTCGCGATACTGGGCGAGGTCGCCCTTGATGGGACCGGAGGCCTGCTTCATCGCCTTGATCTGGGCCGAGGAGCCCACGCGGCTGACGCTGATGCCGACGTTCACGGCGGGGCGGATGCCCTGGAAGAACAGGTCGGTTTCCAGGAAGATCTGGCCGTCGGTGATCGAGATCACGTTGGTCGGGATGTAGGCCGACACGTCGTTGGCCTGGGTCTCGATGATCGGCAGGGCGGTCAGCGAGCCGGAGCCGTTGTCCTCGTTCAGTTTGGCCGCGCGCTCCAGCAGGCGGCTATGCAGGTAGAACACGTCGCCCGGATAGGCTTCGCGGCCCGGCGGGCGGCGCAGCAGCAGGGACATCTGGCGGTAGGCGACGGCCTGCTTGGAAAGGTCGTCATAGATGATGACGGCGTGCATGCCGTTGTCGCGGAACCACTCGCCCATGGCGCAGCCGGCGAAGGGGGCCAGGAACTGCAGCGGGGCCGGCTCGGAGGCGGTGGCGGCGACCACGATGGTGTAGTCGAGCGCGCCGCGCTCCTCGAGGGTCTTGACGATCTGGGCGACGGTCGAGCGCTTCTGACCGATGGCGACGTAGATGCAGTAGAGCTTGGCGCTCTCATCCGTGCCGGCGTTGATCGACTTCTGGTTCAGGATGGTGTCGATCGCCACGGCGGTCTTGCCGGTCTGACGGTCGCCAATGATCAGCTCGCGCTGGCCGCGGCCGACGGGGATCAGGGAGTCGATGGCCTTCAGGCCGGTCTGCACGGGCTCGTGCACCGACTTGCGCGGGATGATGCCCGGAGCCTTGACGTCCACGCGGCGGCGCTCGGCGGCGCCGACAATCGGGCCCTTGCCGTCGATGGGCTCGCCCAGCGGGTTGACGACGCGGCCCAGCAGGCCCTTGCCGACCGGCACGTCCACGATCTCGCCCAGACGGCGGACTTCGTCGCCTTCCGAGATGGCGCGGTCGTCGCCGAAGATCACGATACCGACGTTGTCGCGTTCCAGGTTCAGGGCCATGCCCTTCACGCCGGCCTTCGGGAACTCGACCATTTCGCCCGCCTGGACGTTGTCGAGGCCGAACACGCGGGCGATGCCGTCACCGACGGACAGCACCTGCCCGACGTCGGAGACGTCGGCTTCTTCGCCGAAATTGGCGATCTGCGACTTGAGGATGGCCGAAATCTCGGCGGCGCGGATGTCCATGGGCTTACGCTCTCTTCAGGGCGAACTTGAGGGAGTCGAGCTTCGAACGGAGCGAAGCGTCGAACAGTCGGGAACCGACCCGCACCTTGATGCCGCCCAGGATGGACGGATCGACGCGGGTCTCGATTTCAGGGTCTTTGCCGAGCGCGGTGCGCAAGGCGGCGGCCACGCCCTTGGATTGGGCGGCGGTGAGCGCCACGGCCGAGGTGACCTGGGCCGAGACCACCCCGCGGGCGACCGCGGAGAGCGCCTCGAAGGAGGTGATCACCGAGGGCAGCACCGAGACGCGGCCGTTGGCGGCCAGCAGGCCGAGGAACTTCTTGGTGGTGGCGTCGAACTTCGCCTTGTCAGCGATGGCGGCCAGGGCGCGGCCCTTGTCCTCCGTGCTGAACGCCGGCGAGGCCAGGAGGATCTGGAAGTCCCGGCTGTCGGCGCGCATCTTCTTCAGCGCCTTGAGGTCGGCCTCGACGGCCGCCAGTTTCTTTTCGTCGTTCGCGAGATCGAACAGGGCTTGGGCATATCTGCCGCCCACATTCGAAGCCTTGGAATCGTCCGCCACTTATTATGTCCGCCCGATGCGTGTCGAAAGCCGCGGCGGGGAACCCGCAGCGGCCTAAAGGCTTGAAAGCGCTTGGAAAAGCACATTGGCCGTCGGGACTGGTAGAGCCCCCTGGCCCGAAGCCGCGCGCCTGATAGCACGCGATTTTCGGCGCCGCAACCAAACCGGCCGCGACACCTTGGAT
>NZ_JAUYNW010000002.1 GCF_030698145.1 Phenylobacterium sp.
TGCGACCGCCCGGCACGAACGGCTCGATCCGCGCCCACTGATCGTCCCGAAGAACCTCGCCTTCCAACACACCCTCCAAAGAGAAGCGTTGAATCAGAACAGCGCCAGTCAGGGAATCCTAAATCGTCACTACCGCCTAGCACCCCGCGGACCAGGACGAAGGTAACCGGGGTCGGCACCGGATGCTGGTCCTCGCTGTGCGACAGCAAGGTGGCGGTCAGGAAGGTCGAGCCGTCCTCCTGATAGAGGCGCGAAGACGGCTCCAGGTGAGCGGTCTCCTCCCGGGTCGGGAGATCGACGCCGAACGCGGCTTCGACGGCCAGCTCTTCCTCACGGCTGGGCGAGACCAGGTCGATCCAAACCGCATCCTCGGGCGGTCGCCAGGCGGCGTCGACAGACTCGGTCACCAGGCCGGGCGCGGCGCGGCGAAGCAGGTTCAGCATGAAGGTCTCCGCCGCAGGATCGACCCCATGTGCGGCGCTGCGGGCGAGCCGTCAACCGGCTCGCACGACCAACTAGTCTTCCGAGGACGGTTGGGCGGTGGCGGCCTGGATGAGGGCGGCGATCCGGTCTGTGGAGTCGGCGGCCTGACCCAGCATCTGCAGGGGACCGGCGCCCGGACGGACGACCGAGACCACCTGGTTGGCCGCGCCCTGGGCCACGGCGATGGCCGCGTTCTGAGCGCTGTTGAAGCCCGAGCCGGCGACGCGGACCGCCACGGCGTCCTGATAGATGAAGCCATGGGTCGGATAGGTGGACGAGCCGAGGTCGCGGACCGGATCGTACCAGACCTTGACCTGCGACCAGTCGCCGGCCGGCGAGACGTCGATGACGGTGACGTCCTTCTCGATCTGGCCACGGGTCCCGCCGATGCGCGACCAGTTGGCATGGCTGATCTGAATGACCCGCTCGGTGAGCACCTGGCTGACCACCGCCACGTGGCCTAGGCGCATCTTGCCGTTGGGCTTGAAGCAGAGCACCGCGCCGGCCTTCGGCGAGACGCCGGTGTCGTACTTGCCGACCGCCTGCTTCCACCAGGTCCAGGCGTCGCCATAGATCTGGACGCCCGACAGCAGACGGGCGAAGGGCACGCATTGCCAGTAGGTGTCAGCGACCGCGGCCGAGATCGGCGCGAAGGTCATAACCGCTATGGCGGCCAGGGAACCCCAAAGGGCTCTCGGTCGTTTCAGCATGCTAGAGGAACTCCCCACGAGTTTCGGGCGTAGGGTTACTCATCCTCCAGGGGAATGAAAAGAGCCTTTACGCCTGTGCGGCCGAAGGTCGCCGCGAATCCCATGAGTCAGCCATGAGTTTCAGGCGGGCGCGAGCCGGCTTCTCGATCAGATGATACGAGGCCGCGGCAAGTGGAACCACGCTTCCCAAGAAAACTAACCACAGCCACAAGGGCAGGCGCTCGTCGTTGATCTGCAAAACCTTGGACGCCGCGTTGACGAAGACTATCTTCCACGGCACGCAGACCATGTAGACCGAGTAGCTGACTTCACCCAGATAGACGAGCGGCCGCTGGCCCAAGACCTCGCCGCCCGTCTGGGCGGTGCGGGCCATGAAGAAGATCACCGCCCCCAGACCGGTCACGATTAAGGCATCTGGGGCGGCGAACGCCGACATTGTGAGCACGACGCCTGCAGAAGCGGCAGATGCGACGATCGCCGCCAGCCGATTTTGCGCCGGCTTGGCGCGCCAGAGCGAGTGCAGGGCGCAGCCCAGGGCGAAGCAGGGGACGATCCGCAGCGCGCCCCAGGCGATGGTCGCCTGGGTCAGCGGGAAGCCCGCGATCGCCTGGAACGCGGTGTAGAGCCCGGCCAGGAAGGCGACGGCCAGGCCCACGGCCAGATAGGGCCGGTCCTTCAGCGCCAGGGCGGCCCAGGCGAAGGCCGGGAAGGAGAGATAGGCGAACCATTCGGCCGAGATCGACCAGGAGGGGTGGTTGAACGCCGCCTGCGGGGCCAGGCCCCAGGCCTGCAGCATCAGCAGGTTCGCCGGCAGCGACTCCCAGGAGAGGATGTTGGCGTCGATCGCGAAACCGGCGAGGCCGGCGCCGACGCCCAGCGCGATCATGCCCAGCAAGGTCGCCAGATGCAGCGGATAGACCCGCGCCAGCCGGTTCCAGAGGAAGGATCCGTAGCGGAACCGCCCCTCTTCCACGCTGGTCCGGTAGACGTGGCAAAGAATGAAGCCCGAGAGGATGAAGAACAGCTCCACCCCCAGATAGCCCTTCTCCACCACCATCGGGACAGCGCCGGCCACGTCGAGCTTGGGCCAGTAGTGATAGATGACCACCCACATGGCCGCGAAGAACCTCAGCGAGGTCAGCGGCCGGATGTTCTGCGCGTCGGTCATGGTCCCGTCCCGATTCGGCGCCGGAGAGGCGCGCTCGAGGCCGGCGTGCAAACTTCGTACGCGGCCCACGTCAGGATGCGGCCAAAGCCTCACCATCCGGTTACGCGGTCAGGTAGCGGTCCCAGAAGCCTTGCGCCGGCTCGATCTGTTCGATGATGTCGACCCACAGGCCCGACGGGTCGAAGAAGCCGAACCGCCGTTGGCCGAAGGGCTCCTCGGTCAGCGGATAGTCGCCGGCCAGGCCCCGCGAGCGGCAGGTTTCATAGGCCAGGGTGGCGTCCTCGACCTGCAGCTCGAAGCACATGCCCTTGCCCGAGAACGGCTCCGGCCCCGGCGGGGCCGAGGGATGGTCGGGGCTCATGAAGGCGAGCGTCGCCCCATCGGCCTGCAGCAGGACGAACCACGTGGCCTCGAAGACCACCTCGAACCCCAGGTGCGTGCGCCAGAAGTCGCGGCACTCCGAGAACAGGGGCGTGACGATGATGGGATAGCGATCGACGAACCGCATGCCGTTTTCCCTTGATCCGATATGATCGCGATATAAGATACAGACAGTCTGTATGTCAAATGGGGAATCGGATGGGCGTCAAGTCGGAGAAGGCCCAGGCCACCCGCGCGGCCCTGATCGCCGCGGCCCGGGCGCTGTTCGCCCGCGACGGCTACGGGGCCACGGGCACGGAGGCGATCCTGGCGTCCGCCGGGATGACGCGCGGCGCGCTCTATCACCACTTCGCCGACAAGCAGGCCCTGTTCGCCGCCGTCTGCGAGACCCTGCACGCCGAGGGTGAAGCGGTGATCGAGACCCAAGCCGACGCCGCCCCCGACGCCTTCTCCGGCCTGATCGACGGATGCCTCGCCTTCCTCGACTTCGTGGTGCGCCCCGATGTGCGCCGCATCCTGATCCTGGAGGCGCCGGGCGTGCTGGGCTGGGACCAATGGAACGAGATGGACCGCCGCCATGGATTCGGCCTGCTGATCGAGGGCGTCGAGGCGGCGGTCGCCGAGGGATCGCTCGCAGGCGATCCCCTGACCCTGGCGGTGATGATCAACGGGGCGCTGAACTACGGCGTGGTCTGGGCCGGGCAGTCGGAGGATCCCACCGCCCTGCGGCGCCTGAAGACCGGCTTCGTCGACCTGATGGAGTCGATGCGCCGCTAGGCCGCCCCTGGAGATGGCGGCGCGATGCGCTAGATAGGGACCTCCGAGACGCTTGAGAGGACCCCGATGGAAAGCCTGATGACCCTGGTCGCCGATCCCACGGTATGGGCGGCGCTGATCACCCTGATCGTCATGGAGGTGGTCCTCGGCATCGACAATCTGGTCTTCATCTCGATCCTCTCCAACAAGCTGCCCGCCGAACAGCGCACCCGCGCGCGGCGCATCGGCATCGGTCTGGCCCTGGTCATGCGCCTGGTGCTGCTCTCGACCCTCGCCTTCATCGTGGGCCTGACCGCGCCGGTCTTCGAACTGCCCTGGCAGGGCGCGCTGGACGGCCATGGCGAACCGGCCTGGGAGCTGTCCTTCTCCTGGCGCGACCTGATCCTGATCGGCGGCGGCCTGTTCCTGGTCTGGAAGGCCACCACCGAGATCCACCACACCATGGACCCGACGCCCAACGACGACGTCTTCGACACCAAGGCGGCGGTGGGCCTGAACTTCGGCGCGGCCATCTTCCAGATCATCCTGCTGGACATCGTGTTCTCGATCGACTCGATCCTGACCGCCGTCGGCATGACCGACCACCTGGCGGTGATGATCGTGGCCGTGGTGATCACCGTCGGAATCATGCTGGTCGCCGCCGATCCCCTGGCCAACTTCATCAACAACAACCCGACCGTGGTGATGCTGGCCTTGGGCTTCCTGCTGATGATCGGCGCGGTGCTTATCGCCGATGGCTTCGGCGTGCATGTGCCCAAGGGCTATATCTACGCGGCCATGGCGTTCTCAGGCTTGGTGGAGGGCCTCAACATGGCGTCGCGCACCGCCAGCCGGAAACGTATCCCGCCGGAAACACAGGGCGGCGACACGGCTGATAGGCTGCACTAGGCTTCGTCACGGGGCGACGAACATTCTTCCGTCCGTCCCGCCGACGCCGGACTGAGAACAATAATCTTTGGGGCGGCTCATTTTGGCCGCTACGGAAACGCCGATTGAACGAGCCTCACGTCCATAGCGACGACGAGCGCCGGCTTACGCTCATCTCCGTGATGATCGTCTTCCTGCTGGCCGCCATGAGCCAGACTGTGATCGCCACGGCCATGCCGCGCATCGTGGGCGACCTGTCGGGCCTGCATCTCTACGCCTGGGCCACCACCGCCTATCTGCTGGCTTCCACGGTCATGGTGCCCATATGGGGCAAGCTGGGCGACCTCTACGGGCGCAAGGTGGTGCTGCTCACCGGCATCGGCCTGTTCCTGGCCGGCTCCTGGCTCGCTGGTTTCGCGGGCGAGCTTGGCGACCTGCCCCTGCTGGGCGGCGGCATGACCCAGCTCATCGCCTTCCGGGCGGTCCAGGGCCTGGGCGGCGGGGCGCTGTTCACCACCGCCTTCGCCATCCTCGCCGACCTCTACGCGCCGCGCGAACGGGCCAAGTTCTCCGGCCTGTTCGGCTCTATCTTCGGGGTCTCCAGCCTGTTCGGGCCCCTGGTGGGCGGCTTCCTCACCGACCACGGGACGGTGATCCTGTTCGGCCACCTGGTCGCCGGCTGGCGCTGGGTGTTCTTCTTCAACATCCCGTTCGCCCTGGCCGCCGTGGCGATGATCGTCTGGAAGATGCCCACCTTGCCGCGGCGGGGCGGCGGCGGGATCGACTGGTTCGGCGCGACCCTGATCGTGGCGGCCTTCGTGCCCCTGCTGCTGGCCATCACCTGGGGCGGCCGCGAACACCCGTGGAGCTCGCCGCTGATCGTCGGCATGTTGGCCTGGTCGATCGCGGGCGTGGCGGCCTTCCTGTGGATCGAGACCAAGGTCCGCGATCCGATCCTGCCGCTGGAGCTGTTTTTCAACCGCACCTTCGTGACCGCCAACGGCGCGGCCTTCGTCTACTCCATGGCCTTCATGGGAGTGTCGAGCTTCCTGCCGCTCTACATGCAGGTGGGCCAGGGCATCCCGGCCACCACCAGCGGCTTGACCATGCTGGCCCTGATGGGCGGCTTCGTCCTCTCCTCCACCATCTGCGGCCAGCTCGTCACCCGCACGGGCCACTTCAAGCCGTTCATGGTCGGGGGCGGCGCCACCCTGGTGGTTGGGGCGACCCTGCTCTGCTTCATCGGGCCCGACACCTCGACCCTGGACCTCGCCTGGCGACTGCTGATCTTCGGCATCGGCCTGGGGCCGGGCCAGAGCCTGTTCAGCCTGGCGGTGCAGAACGCCGTGCCCTCCCATCAGCTCGGCGTGGCGACCTCGTCGAGCCAGTTCACCCGCCAGATCGGCTCCACCATGGGCGTGGCCCTGTTCGGCGCCCTGCTGACCGCGGGCCTTGCCGGCCAGCTCGAACGCCACGCCGCGGCCGATCCGTCGGCCCAGGTGCGGGTGCTGAACCTGGGCGACCTGCAGAGGATGGCGCTGGACCGCACCCTGCACCCGGAGCAGGCCGCAGCCCGCGCCGCCGACCCGGTGATCCGCGCCCAGGAGCGTACGGTGCGCGAGAGCTTCTCGGTGGCCATCGTCCACGGGATGATCTTCAGCCTGGCCGTACTGGTGGCGGGTTTCATCCTGATGCTGATGGTCCCGGCCGCTCCGCTGCGGGAAACCCCCGCGCGGCCAGGCGCGGAGTAAGGCGCCTCTTTTCCCTCCTCCTTGTGGGGAGGGACAGGCGGCGAAGCCGCCAGGGTGGGGAAGTCCGGCCACCTCGTCGAAGCTCCAGAAAGCCCCACCCTGATCCCTTCGGGACCGTCCCTCCCCACAAGGAGGAGGGAAAAGGAGTCACAGGAAGCTGTACGGGTCCACGTCGATGGACACCCGGATGGCGCCCGGCGGCCGCACCCTCGCCCGCCAGGTGGCGAGGTAGGCCGAGAGGTCGACGGTGCGGTCGGCCCGCACCAGAAACCGCTTGCGCCGCCGGCCGCGCACCAGGCCCAGCGGCGCGTCGGCGGGGCCGTAGACATCCACCCCCTCGGCGTTGGGCGCGGCCTCGGCCATGGTCCGGACGAAGGCCTCCAGGGCCTGCGGGTCGGGGCCGGAGACCACGATCGCCCCCAGCCGGCCGAACGGCGGCAGCTTCATGATCTCGCGTTCGGCCATCTCGGCCTCGACGAAGGCCTCGCGGTCCTGGGCCTTCAGCGCCTGCATAACCGCATGCTCCGGGGCGTAGGTCTGCAGCAGCGCCCGGCCCGGCCGGTCCTTGCGCCCCGCCCGGCCGGTGGCCTGGGCCAGGAGCTGATAGGTCCGCTCGGCCGCCCTCAGGTCGCCGCCGCGCAGGCCGAGGTCGGCGTCGACCACACCCACCAGGGTCAGCTTGGGGAAGTTGTGGCCCTTGGCCGCGGCCTGGGTGGCCACCAGGATGTCGATCTCGCCGTCGGCCATCGAGGCCACCAGCCGCCGCGCCTCCTTGGCGTCCCAGACGGTGTCGGACGAGAAGACCGAGATCCGGGCCTGTGGGAACAGGCCGCGCGCCTCCTCCTCCACCCGCTCCACGCCCGGCCCGATGGAGGTCAAGCTGTCGCGCGCCCCGCAGTGGGGGCACTTGTCGGGCTTGGGCATGGAGAAGCCGGTGAGGTGGCAGACCAGCCGCCCGGTATAGCGGTGCTCCACCAGCCAGCTGTCTGTGTCGGGCGAGGTCATCCGCTCGCCGCAGGCCTTGCAGAGCACCAGGGGCGCGTAGCCTCGGCGGTTGAGGAACAGCAGGGTCTGCTCGCCCGCCGCGAAGGTCTCGACCATGGCGGCCACCAGGGGCGGCGAGAGCCAGCGGCCGGTCTCGGGCGGGGTCTCGCGCAGGTCGATCAAGGAGATGTCCGGCAGCCGGGCGACCCCGTGCCGGACGGTGAGCTTCAGCCAACGATATCGCCCGGTCTCGGCGTTGCGCAGGCTCTCCAGCGACGGCGTCGCCGAAGCCAGGACCACGGCGGCGTTCTCGATCTTGCCGCGCGCCACCGCCAGGTCGCGGGCCTGGTATATGAAGCCCTCGTCCTGCTTGTAGGAGCTGTCGTGCTCCTCATCGACCACGATCAGGGCCAGCTTGGTGAACGGCAGGAACAGCGCCGAACGAGCGCCCACCACGATGCGGCAGCCGCCGGTGGCGACCGCCTCCCACACCTTGCGGCGCATGGGTGGGGCGACGTCGGAATGCCACTCGCCAGGCCGGGCGCCGAACCGGCTCTCGAAGCGGGCGATCACCGCCTGGGTCAGAGCGATTTCCGGCAGCAGCACCAGGACCTGGGCGGTGGGGTCGCGGGCCAGGGCCTCGGCGGCGGCCTCCAGATAGACCTCGGTCTTGCCCGAGCCGGTCACCCCGTCCAGCAGGGCGACATTGAAGCCCCCTTCACGGACCAAGGCCTTCAGTGCCTCGGCGGCGGCGGCCTGGCTGGCGTTGAGCGGATGACCTTCCAGGGTCAGGTCGGGTTCCGGATAGCGGGCCTCGGGCGCGATCAACCTCAGGACCAGCGCGCCATCGTCCACCAGCCCCTTCACCACGCCGGAGGATACGCCCGCCGCGCGGGCCAGGTCGGCGGGCGACAGCGGCTCGGTCGCCGCCTCCAGCACCTTGGCCCGGGCCGGCGTCATGCGTGCGGGCGCCGAGCCGGTGAGCTCCATGATCTTTTCCGGCCGAGCCTTGGGCGCGCGGGCGCCGCGGGTGGCGATAGCTAGCGGCGAGCCCGGCGAGTCTACGGAATAGCGCGCCGCCCACTGGATGAACTCCAGGGTCCCGGGCGGCAGGGGCGGATCGTCCAGCTTGGATTCGATGGCCTTCAGCGGCCGGTTGCCCCCGGCGGCCTCGCGCAGGGCGGTGACCACGCCTCGGAGTAGCCGCGGGCCCAGGGGCGCGGCGACCTGGTCGCCCACCTGCAGCTCCATACCCTCCGGCTCGGCGTAGTCGAACGCCTCGGGCAGCGGCATGGGCAGGAGGACGGAGGCGATGCGGCTCATAGTCCCGCCCAGATAGGCTGGCCCACGGCCCGCGCAACCGCTAAACACCGCGCCGAACCCTGCGCCAGAAGGTCACCCATGCAGCTCTTTCTCGACACCACCGACACGGCCGTCCTCAAGGAGCTCGCCGCCACCGGCCTCGTCGACGGGGTGACCACCAACCCGACGCTGATCGCCAAGTCCGGCCGCCCCATGCTGGAGGTCATCGCCGAGATTTGCGACCTCGTCGAGGGCCCCGTGAGCGCCGAGGTCGCCGCGACCGACGCCGCCGGCATGCTGGCCGAGGGCGCCAAGCTCGCCAGCGTCGCCACCAACGTCGTGGTGAAGGTGCCGCTGACCCGCGACGGTCTGATCGCCACGGCCGAGTTCGCGGTCCAGGGCATCGCCACTAACGTGACGCTCTGCTTCTCGGCGGCCCAGGCCCTGCTGGCCGCCAAGGCCGGCGCAACCTACATCTCGCCCTTCATCGGCCGCCTGGACGACTACGGCATGGAGGGGATGGACCTGATCAGCGAGATCCGCGCCATCTACGACAACTACGATTTCGACACCGAGATCCTGGCCGCCTCGATCCGCAATCCGGGCCATGTGACGGCCGCGGCCCTGGCCGGCGCCGACTGTGCGACCATTCCGCCCAGCGTTTTCTTGGACCTCTTCAAGCACCCGTTAACCGAGAAGGGGCTTGAAATGTTCATGAGCGACTGGGCCAAGACGGGTCAGTCCATCCTGTAAAACGCGGGGACTGACATGGACGGCGGCGCGAAGGCGAAAGACCACGCTTTGAGATCCGACGACGTCCGGGCGTTCCTGGCGGACAATCCCCAGTTCCTGAAAGATGACCCGGCCTTGCTGGCCGAGCTCGGCCTGCGGCCCGACGCGGCCAATGTGCTGGACTTCGGTCCCGCGGCGCTCGCCCGCGTGCACGAGGCCCACAAGCGTGAGGCCGGCGCCCGCAAGCGCCTGGAAGCCACCGCCCGCGCCAATTTCGCCGCCCAGGCCCAGACCCACGGCGCCGTGGTCGACCTGCTGGACGCCCGTAACCACGCCGACCTGGCCCGCCGGGTGGACGAACTGGCCCAGCTCCGCTTCGGCCTCGCCGCCGGCGTCGTCGCCCTTTCCGGTCCTGACCGCACCCCCGCCGGCTGGCGGATGCTGGTCGAGGGCCAGATCGACATGATCATCGGCCACCAGCGGGTCGCCCTGATGGGCTTCCAACCCACGGCGCTCGGCCTGTTCGGCGAGCGCGCCGAGAGCGTCCGTTCGATGGCCATGGTCCGCATGGCGATCTGGGAGCCGTCCCGCGAGGGCCTGCTGGCCTTCGGCTCGGCCGATGAGAACGGCTTCACCGAGGACATGGGCGCCGAACTGGTCGCCTTCCTCGCCCGTGTGGTCGAAAGGACCGCGGAGCGTTGGCCGGTTCTGTAACTTCACGGCCTCTAGGCGCCCGAGGCGCCCTGAGGCTCTGGCTGGAGCACCTGGCCAAGGAGCGCCGCGCCTCGCCCCGCACCGTCGAGGCCTATAGCTTCGCCGCCGGCCGCTACATCGCCTTCCTGGAACTGTATCGCGGCGAGACCCTGTCGCTGGCCGCCATGGGGACGCTCACCGCAGGCGAGGTCCGCGCCTGGCTGGCGCACCTGCGGCAAGGCGACAAGCCGCTCTCGCCGCGCTCGCTCTCCCAGGCCCTGTCGGCGATCCGCACCTTCCACCGCTATCTGGACATCCGCCTCGACACCCCCAACCCCGCCGTCGCCCTGGTGCGCGGACCCCGCGTGGTCCCCAGCGCGCCACGCCCGGTCAGCGAGGACCAGGCGCGCGGCATGCTGGCCGAGCCGGGCCTCGACCCCGACCGCGAGGACTGGGAGGCCAGCCGCGACGAGGCGGTGCTGACCCTGCTCTATGGCTGCGGCCTGCGGATATCCGAGGCCCTGTCGCTGAAGCGCTCCGACGCGCCGCTGAGCGCCTCGCTGCGGATCCTCGGCAAGGGGTCGAAGACCCGCATCGTGCCGGTGCTGCCGGCGGTGCAGGAGGCCGTCGCCGCCTATCTGGCCGACCTGCCCTTCGCGCTATCCCCCGACCAGCCGCTGTTCCGCGCCAAGCGCGGCGGCGCCCTCAGTCCGCGCCACGTCCAGGCCACGGTGCAGGCCTTGCGCGGGCGGCTGGGCCTGCCCGACAGCGCCACGCCCCACGCCCTGCGCCACTCCTTCGCCACCCACCTGCTGGGGGCCGGCGCCGACCTGCGCTCGATCCAGGAACTGTTGGGCCACGCCTCGCTCTCGACGACGCAGCGCTACACCGAGGTCGACGCCGCGGCCCTGCTGGGCGCCTACGCCAAGGCCCATCCGCACGCCTAGGGCCCGGTGACCCGCTCGACCGCCTCAGCCAGCCAGCGCCGGAAGGCGATGATGCGCCGCTCCTGGGCCTGCTCGGGCCGCATGACCAGATAGAAGGCCCCTGTCCTGCCGGTCGGGGCGAAGGGCGCCGCCAGAGTCTCGCCGAACCCGGGCCGCCCCCGGATCAGCGGATGCATGGCGATCGTCACGCCAAGGCCATGCTCGGCGGCTTCCAGGGCGGCGGGCATGCTGTCCACCCAGAGCTCGCCACGAGGCTTGAGCTGGCCTTGCCCCACGCTCTCCAGCCAGACGGGCCAGGCGCGCGGCTGTTGGGTCACATGGATCAACACCTCGTCCGCCAGCGCCGCCGGGGTCGAGAGCGCGCCCAGCTTGTCGGGGCGGCAGACCGGGAGGCTGCGCACCTCCACCAGGGGCTCGAAACGCAGTCCCGAGGACCGCTCCCGCCCGAACCGGATCGCCACGTCGACCCCCGCGCTATCCAGGTCGGCGTACTGATGGCTGGTCTCCAGCCGCAGGGTCAGGCCGGGGTGGTGGCGCGGGAGGTCGGCCAGGGCCGGCAGGATGACCGTCGAGGTGAAGAACGGCAGGGCGCTGACCCGCAGTTCGGTTCGCCCTCCTGTCGCCTGGCCCAGCAGGTCGCGGCCCGCCTCGTCCAGTTGGGCGAGGGCCGCAGCCACCACCAGGCGATAGCTCTCGCCCGCCGCAGTCAGCCGCACGGCCCGCGCGCCGCGCGCGAAGAGCCGGGCCCCGAACCGCTCCTCCAGGCCGCGGATCTGGTGGCTGACGGCCGAGGGCGATAGGCCCAGGTCCTGGGCCGCGCGGCGGAAGCTCAGATGCGTGGCCGCGCGTTCGAAGGCCATGAGGGCCGTCATCGGCGGCAGGGTCCTGAGCGCGCCGGTCTGGGGCGCCGAGAGATGAACAGATTTCACCAAGGCTGAGGAATCGCCTTTTGAGCTGGTTAGATTGGTTCATCAAAGTGATCCAGAGATGATCAGGATGCAACCATGAGCCAAGTCGAACCGATCTTCCGTCGCGTCGTGGCGGACGGGACCTGGGAGCCGTCCGCCCTGGCCCGAGGCCCCTTCGCGGGCCTCCAGGGCGGGGCCGTGGCGGGCCTGCTGGCCGGGGAGATCGAGGCCAGGGCCGACGCAAGCGGCTGGGGCCAGGCCGTCAGCGCCGCGGCCTGGTTCCTGCGCCCGATCCCCATGAACCGCCTCCGCACCCAGGTGGTCCCGCTGCGGGTCGGCGGCCGGGTCAGCGTGGTCGACAACACCCTGTGGGTCGAGGGCGAAGACGAGCCGTGCGCCACGGTGCGGGTCACCCTGATGCAGTCCAGGCCGGTCGAGGTGGCGGGCTTCGTGGGTCCCGCCGAAACCGTGGTCGATCCCAGTCTCCTGGGCCTGAGCGCCCGTCCGGCGCGGCACGGCGACCCCTGGTTCATGGACGCCATGGAAGCCCGCGCCGGCGGCGGCGTTTCCTGGTTCCGGATGAAGGCGCCGGTGATGGCGGGCGCGGGGCCGCTCGCCCAGGCGCTGGGACCCGCCGACTGGGCGCACGGGGTCTCGCGGCCGGTCTGGGACGTGGTCGCCGATCCCAATCCGAACCTCACGGTCCACCTGGCCCGGCCGCCGCGTGGCGACTGGCTGGGCCTTCAACCCACCACCCACTGGACGCCCGAACTGAGCCGGGGCGCGGGCGCGGGCCTCCTGTCCGACACCCGAGGCGTGGTGGGCTCGGTCTCCATGGCCGTGGCGCTCACCGCCTTCAGGCCAGCCCGCGTGGAGGCCTGAGCATGCGCGCCCTATTCTATGCGGGACCAAACCAGGTCGAATGGCGCGATGTCCCAGCCCCGCGCCTGCAAGGCGACGGCGAGGCCCTGGTGCGGCCGCTGGCTGTCACTCGCTGCGACCTGGACTATTCGATCGTCACCGGCGCGGCCGGCTGGCCCGGCCCTTTCGCCCTGGGCCATGAGATGGTCGGGATCGTCACCGCTGTCGGCGACGGCGTGACCGCTTTCCGGCCGGGCGACCGGGTGATCGTGCCGTTCCAGATCAGCTGCGGGTCCTGCGGCGCCTGCGCGCGCGGCCTGACCGGCATCTGCGAGAGCGTGCCCTTCCGCTCCTCCTATGGCATGGCCCCATTGTCGGGCTTCGACCATGGCGGCGCCCTGTCCGACCTGGTCCGCGTGCCGTTCGCCGATCACATGCTGCTGGCCTGCCCCGAGGAGGTGAGCTCGGTGGCCGGCGCGGGTATCGCCGACAACGTCGCCGACGCCTTCCGCTCGATCGCGCCCTACCTCGCCCAGAGGCCCGGCGCCCGGGTGCTGATCGTCGGAGGCCTGGCTCAAGGCATCGGTCTCTACATCGCCGAGGCCGCGCGGGCGCTGGGCTCCGCCGAGGTGGTCTATCTGGACGACAGCTTCGCGCGCCTAGACATCGCCCGGCGGATGGGGGTGCGGGTGGAGGCGCGAGCGACCTTCGAGGGCAAAGCCCCGGACGCCCCCTATCCTATCACTATCGACGCCAGCGGCAGGCCCGAGGGCCTGGCCCTGGCGATCCGCTCGACCGAGCACGGGGGCGTCTGCCATCGCACCTATGGCGACCTGAAACCCACAACCGAGGTCCCGCTGCGCGACATGTACGGCATTGGCCTCACACTGCACCTCAGCCGGCTCCATGCGCGAACCGAGATGCCCGCCGTGACCGAACACGTCCGCTGCGGCCACCTGCATCCCGAGGCGGTTATCACCCGCACCGCCGCCTTCGCCGAGGCGGCCGAGGCCATGCTGGACCCGACGGTGAAGGTCGTGTTCGTCAACGAGGACGCCTGAGGCGCCTCAGTCGCGCGAAGGCGCGAACCGGCCGTCGCCCTGCACCTTCTCGCGGACCACGCTGGAGACCGCGCAGCCGCCGACGGAGCGCATCACCGTCAGGTGCAGGTCGGCGGGCGGCAGGCTCTCAAGCGACCGCGCGCCGCGATCGCCGCGTTGGTCCTGCGGACGCAGCAGCAGGGCGGGCTCCATCGAGCGGACCATCATCATGCCCTCGGCGGGGCACGCGCCCGAGCGGGCGCGATGGGTCGTCATCCGGAAAGGCGGCGGCGCGATAACCAGGCTGGCGGCGAGTAGAGCTGACACGATCATGGCGAGGCCTCCGTTGCCGGGGAATCCTACGCCCGGCCGGGATCGCCCGAAAGTTAACTCTGGCTCAGGCCTGCATGGTCCAGCCCTCGACGCCCATGGCCGCCTGGCGGCCGGCCTCGGAGCGCGTCGGGTGGGGATGGCAGGTGCGCGCCACGTCCTCGCTGGCGGCCTTGAAGGCCATGGCCACGCAATATTCCCCGATCATCTCGCCGGCCTGCGGCCCGATGATGTGGACGCCCAGGATCTCGTCGGTCTTGGCGTCGGCCAGGACCTTGGCGAAGCCCTCGGTCTCGTGGTTGATCTTGGCGCGGCTGTTGGCGCTGAAGGGGAATTTGCCGGCCTTGTAGGCGACGCCGGCCTCCTTGAGCTGCTCCTCGGTCTTGCCGACCCAGGCCACCTCCGGCGCCGTATAGACGACGCTGGGGACCAGGTTGTAGTCCACGTGGCCCCACTTGCCGGCGATCATCTCGATGCAGGCGACCGAGTCCTCCTCGGCCTTGTGCGCCAGCATCGGTCCCAGGATGGCGTCGCCGATGGCCCAGACACCGGGGGCCGAGGTCTTGAAGTGGTCGGTCTCGATGAAGCCGCGCTTGTCGGGAACGATCCCGACGCTCTCCAGGCCCAGGCCGTCGGTATAGGGGCGCCGGCCGATAGCCAGCAGGACGTAATCGGCGGTGAGCGTCTCGGCGGCCCCGCCCGCGACGGGCTCGACGGTCAGCGAGACATTGGACTTGCCGGCCTTGGCGCCGGTCACCTTCGACCCGAGCTTGAAGGCGATCCCCTGCTTGGTCAGCGAGCGTTGGAAGGTCTTGGCGGTCTCGGCGTCCATGCCTGGCGTGATGCGGTCCAGGAACTCGACCACGGTGACCTCGGCGCCGAGGCGCCGCCACACCGAGCCCAGCTCCAGGCCGATGATGCCGGCGCCGATGACGATCAGGCTCTTGGGGACTTCCGGCAGCGACAGGGCGCCAGTGGAATCGACGATGCGCTTCTGGTCCACCTCAACGCCTGGCAAGGGCGAGGGCTCCGAGCCCGTGGCGATGACGATATTGGCTGTCTCCAGGGTGATGACAGAGCCGTCCTCGGCCGTGACCTCGACCTTGCCCTGGCCCACGATCTTGCCGGCGCCCTTTACCCAGTCGACCTTGTTCTTCTTGAACAGGAACTCGACGCCCTTGGTCAGGGCGCTCACCGATTCGGCCTTCTGCTTCATCATCTGGACGAGGTTGAGCTTGGGCTTCACCTCGATGCCCAGGGTGGCGAACTCGTTGTTGGCGGCGTCGTAGAGTTCGGAGGCGTGCAGCAGCGCCTTGGACGGCATGCAGCCGACGTTCAGGCAGGTCCCGCCCAGCGTCCCGCGCTTCTCCACCACCGCGGCCTTGAGGCCGAGCTGACCGGCGCGGATACCCGCATTGTATCCGCCGGGGCCGCCCCCGATGATGATGACGTCGTACTGGGCCATGGGTTCTCGAAGCCTGCTGGAGAGAGTGCCGCCCAGATATAGGAGCTTCGCCTGCGAGGCGAGGCTTGGACTCGATTTTCAGGACTTTGGCGGTGCGTCGATCTGCGTGTTCTGGTCGACCACCAGGCCCCAGCGGCCGTCCTCCAGGGCGAAGGTCAGGGCCAGCCAGGAGGTGATGTGCTTCGGCGCGCCGCCGGCGCCGTTCGAGGTGTAGCGATAGCGGATCAGGGCGTGGGCCAGCGCAGGGGATTCGATCACGCTGACGATCTCCGGCTCCAGCTTTCCGTCATCCTTCGACTCGAACCAGGCCTGGTGGAAATCCACATACTGTTGCCGCGTCTCCAGCGCCTGGCCGCCGGGCATGATCATGATCAGCTCCTTGCCAGCCGTCAGGGTCGGCAGCAGGGACGACATGTCCCGGGCCGCGATCGCCGCCACGTGCGTCTCGACGGTGGCGCGCGCTAACGGCGCGGCCATGGCCATGGGCGCCCAGGCCGCGAGCGCGGTCGCGACGCCGGCGGTGGTCAGGCTGGCGAGGGCGCGGCGGCGGCCTCTCGGCGTATGGTTCGACATCTCGTTGCTCCTGTTCGCTGACGGCGCGCAGCGCCTGATGCAAACAGCGACGAACGAGAGCGTCGCGGATCGACGCGCGACCCGCGATTTTCTCCAGGCGGCGAGCCTAGACGTCGAGCAGCAGGCGCTGCGGGTCTTCCAGGGCTTCCTTGACGCGGACCAGGAAGGTCACCGCGCCCTGGCCGTCGACGATACGGTGATCATAGCTTAGCGCCAGGTACATCATCGGGCGGATCACCACCTGGCCGCCCATGGCCATGGGCCGGTCCTGGATCTTGTGCATGCCGAGGATCCCCGACTGCGGCGCGTTGAGGATCGGGGTCGACATCAGCGAGCCATAGACCCCGCCGTTGGAGATGGTGAAGGTGCCGCCCTGCAGGTCTTCCAGGGCCAGGTGGCCGTCGCGGGCCTTTTTGCCCAGTTCGGAGATGCCCTTTTCCACGCCCGAGAGCGACAGGGTGTCGGCGTCGCGCAGCACGGGCACGACCAGGCCGCGGCCGGTGCCGACCGCCACCCCGATGTCGTAGTGGTTCTTGTAGATGATGTCCGTGCCGTCGATCTCGGCGTTGACGTCAGGCACGTGCTTCAGGCCGTGGATCACCGCCTTCACGAAGAAGCTCATGAAGCCGAGCTTGACCCCGTGGGCCTTCTCGAAGCCGTCCTTGTACTGGTTGCGCAGCGCCATGATGGCGCTCATGTCGACCTCGTTGAACGTGGTCAGCATGGCCGCCGCGTTCTGGGCCTCCTTCAGCCGGCGCGCGATGGTCTGGCGCAGTCGGGTCATCTTCACGCGCTCTTCGCGCTCGTGGATCTCGCGCGGGGCCGACGGCGCGGGCGCCGGGGCCGGAGCCTTGGCGCGGGCCTCCAGGGCCGCCAGAGCGTCGCCCTTGGTGACCCGGCCGTCCTTGCCGGAACCGGCGATAGCCGAGGCGTCGAGGCTGTTCTCGGCCACGATGCGCTGTGCCGACGGCGCCAGCGGCGCGGCGGCGGCGATCTTCGGAGCCTCCGTCTTGGGAGCCGGCGCGGGTTCGGGCGCCTTGGCGGGCGCCGCTTCGGACTTCGGCGCAGGAGCCGGCTTGGCGCCGACCGCGCCCTCGGTCAGGCGGCCCAGGACCGCGCCCGGCTCGACAGTGGCGCCTTCTTCGGCATTGATCTCCGACAGCACCCCGTCGGCGGGGGCGGCGACTTCCAGGCTGACCTTGTCGGTTTCCAGCTCAACCAGGATCTCGTCCTTCCGAACCGCGTCCCCGGCTTTCTTGGTCCAGCGCGCCACCGTCGCCTCGGTGACGGACTCGCCCAGGGCGGGAGTCATGATGTCGGCCATTGGAAGTTCCTGTCTCTCTTAAGTCGTTTTGTTCTTTGGGGCCGCCGCGAGCCTAGGCGAGGGCTTCGGCGAGGAAGGACTGTAGCTCACGGAGGTGACGGCTCATCTGGCCTGCGGCGGTGGAGGCCGTGGCCGGGCGGCCGACATAGCGGGCCCGCTTGGCCTTGACCCTCAGGCGCTCGAGGGTGAGCTCCAGCCAGGGATCGACGAAGGTCCAACCGCCCATGTTCTTGGGTTCTTCCTGGCACCAGACCAGTTCGGCGTTGGGGAAGCGCGACAGCTCGGTCGACAGCGACTTCACCGGCCATGGATAGAACTGCTCCAGTCGCATCAGATAGACGTCGTCGACGCCCTTCTCCTCGCGGGCCTCGAGCAGATCGTAATAGACCTTGCCCGAGCACAGCACGACGCGGCGGATCTTCTCCGGGGCGACCAGCACGGTGGCGGTGTTCTGGCCACGCTCGGCGTCGTCGTGCAGCACCCGGTGGAACGACGAGCCCTCGGCCATGTCGCTGAGCTTGGAGACCGCCTTCTTGTGCCGTAGCAGCGACTTGGGCGTCATGACCACCAGCGGCTTGCGGAACTCACGGCGCATCTGGCGACGCAGGGCGTGGAAGTAGTTGGCGGGGGTGGTGCAATTGACGACCTGGAGGTTGTCTTCCGCGCAGAGCTGCAGGAAGCGTTCGAGGCGGGCGGAGGAGTGCTCCGGGCCCTGGCCCTCGTAGCCGTGCGGCAGCAGCAGGACCAGGCCGCTCATCCGCAGCCACTTGCGTTCGCCCGACGAGATGAACTGGTCGATGACCACCTGGGCGCCGTTGGCGAAGTCGCCGAACTGGGCCTCCCACATGGTCAGGGTCTTGGGGTCGGCCAAGGAGAAGCCGTACTCGAAGCCCAGCACGGCCTCTTCCGACAGGGGCGAATCGATGATCTCGAAGTGGGCCTGGCCGGGCCGCAGGTGCAGGAGCGGCGTGTAGTGCTCCTCCGTGGTCTGGTCGATGATGTCGGCGTGGCGCTGGGTGAAGGTGCCGCGCACGGTGTCCTGGCCGGTGAAGCGCACGGGGAAGCCGTCGTCCAGCAGGGTGGCGATGGCCAGATGTTCGCCGGTCGCCCAGTCGATACCTCCGCCGGCGTCGATGGCCGCGCGGCGGTTCTCGATCACCCGGCGGACGTTCTTGTGCACCTCCAGCCGCTCCGGGATGGCGGTCAGCTTGTGGCCCAGGTCCAGCAGCTTCTGCATCTTGACGCTGGTGTCGCCGCGGCGATCGTCGCTGTCGGGCAGGGCCAGGCCCGACCAGGCGCCGTCCAGCCAGTCGGCCTTGTTGGCCTTGTACGCCTTGCCGGCGTCGAACTCCTTGTCGAGGAAGTCGTCGAACTCGGCGATCCAGCCCGTGAGCTCGCCCTCGGTGATCACCCCCTGGCCGATCAGCTTGCGGCCGTAGATTTCCCGGGTCGACGGGTGATCCTTGATCTTGGCGTACATCAAGGGCGAGGTCATCGTCGGGTCGTCGCCCTCGTTGTGACCGAACCGCCGGTAGCAGAACATGTCGATGACCACGTCCTTGCCGAACTGCTGGCGGAACTCGGTGGCGACCTTGGCGGCGAAGGTGCAGGCCTCCGGATCGTCGCCGTTCACGTGGAAGATCGGCGCCTCGACCATCAGCGCCACGTCCGACGGATAGGGCGAGGAGCGGGAATATTTCGGCGCGGTGGTGAAGCCGATCTGGTTGTTGACGATGAAGTGGATCGTGCCGCCGGTGCGGTAGCCCCGCACTCCCGACAGGGTGAAGCACTCGGCGATGACGCCCTGGCCCGCGAAGGCCGCGTCGCCGTGCAGCAGCAGCGGCAGGACGTGACCACGGCCGGCGTCGGCGTTCTCGCGCAGGGCGAAGGCCTGCTTGGCGCGGGCCTTGCCCAGCACCACCGGGTTGACGATCTCCAGGTGGGACGGGTTGGCGGTCAGCGACAGGTGGACGCTGTTGCCGTCGAAGGCGCGGTCCGAGGACGCGCCCATATGGTACTTCACGTCGCCCGAGCCCTCGACGTCCGAGGGCAAGGTCGAGCCGCCTTGGAACTCGTGGAAGATCACGTGGTAGGGCTTGGCCATCACCGCGGCCAGCACGTTCAGCCGCCCCCGGTGAGGCATGCCGATGACGATGTCGCGGACGCCCAGCGCGCCGCCGCGCTTGATGATCTGCTCCAGCGCCGGGACCATGGCCTCGCCGCCGTCCAGGCCGAACCGCTTGGTGCCGGGGAAGCGCTTGTGCAGGAAGCGTTCGAAGCCCTCGGCCTCGATCAGCTTCTTCAGGATGGCGACCTTGCCCTCCTTGGTGAACACAATCTCCTTGTCGCGACCCTCGATGCGCTCCTGCAGCCAGGCCTTCTGGGCCGGGTCGGAGATGTGCATATACTGCACGCCGATGTCGTTGCAGTAGGTCCGCTTCACGATCTGCAGGATCTCGCGGACCGTTCCGGTCTCGAGGCCCAGCACGAAGTCCAGGAAGATCGGCCGGTCGTAGTCGGCCTCCGAGAAGCCGTAGGTCGCCGGATCCAGCTCCGAGGCGTCGCCCTCGGGAATGGCGATGCCCAGCGGGTCGAGATTGGCCCGCAGGTGGCCGCGCATCCGATAGGCGCGGATCATCATGATGGCGCGCAGGGAATCGAGGGTGGCGGCGCGGACCGATTCCGAGGAAGCAGTGGGCGGCGCGCGTTCGGCGATCTTCGCGCCGACCTTGGCCTCGATGGCGGGCCACATGCCGTCGAGGGCCGAGAGCCAGTCCGGCCGGGCGGCGGGGGCGCCGGCCTTGGTCCAGGATCGGTCGCCGGCGGCGGCCTTCACCTCATCGGCGCGATCATGCAGGGAGGCGAAGAAGACGCGCCAGGAGCCGTCGACCGAATTCGGGTCGGCGGCCCACCGCGCGTAGAGGTCCTCCACGAAGGCGGCATTGCCGCCATAGAGGAATGAGGTCTCGGCGAGCACCTCGTTGATCAGACCTGCGTCGTCCGCCATTTCGTCCGTTTCCCGGGGGGTCGCCCACGGACTTCGGAAGAAGGAGCCGAGCGCGGACCGCCCATACTTAATTAGCCGTCAGGCGCTTTTCAGCACCTCGAGGAGGGTCTCGCCCAGTTTCGCCGGCGAAGGTGACACACGGATGCCCGCCGCCTCCATCGCCGCGATCTTGTCCTCGGCGCCGCCTTTGCCGCCGGAGATGATCGCCCCCGCGTGTCCCATGCGCCGACCAGGCGGCGCGGTGCGACCCGCGATGAAGCCGACCATAGGCTTCTTGGTTGCTGAATTCTTGATGAACTCCGCCGCATCTTCCTCGGCCGAACCGCCGATCTCGCCGATCATGATGATCGACTCGGTCTCAGGGTCCTTCAGGAACATGTCGAGGATGTCGATGAATTCGGTGCCTTTGACCGGATCGCCGCCAATTCCGACAGCGGTTGTCTGTCCAAGACCCACCTGGGTGGTCTGGAACACCGCTTCATAGGTGAGCGTGCCGGAGCGCGAGACCACGCCGACCGAGCCCTTGCGGAAGATGTTGCCCGGCATAATGCCGATCTTGCAGGCTTCCGGCGTCAGGACGCCGGGGCAGTTCGGGCCGATCAGGCGGGACTTGGAGCCCGAAAGCGCGCGCTTGACCTTGATCATGTCGCCCACCGGGATGCCTTCGGTGATGCAGATGATCAGCGGGATCTCCGCGTCGATGGCTTCCAGGATCGAGTCGGCGGCGAACGGCGGCGGGACATAGATCACGCTGGCGTCGGCGCCGGTCTGCTGGGCCGCCTCACGCACGGTGTCGAACACCGGCAGGCCGATGTGGGTGGTCCCGCCC
>NZ_JAUYNW010000003.1 GCF_030698145.1 Phenylobacterium sp.
TGCGACCGCCCGGCACGAACGGCTCGATCCGCGCCCACTGATCGTCCCGAAGAACCTCGCCTTCCAACACACCCTCCAAAGAGAAGCGTTGAATCAGAACAGCGCCAGTCAGGGAATCCTAAATCGTCACTACCGCCTAGAAGATCCTGGACTACAGGCTCGGCGAGGGCGTCGCGGGAAACCGCGACGCCTCTTCCGTTTTTCGCTCGGCATAGTCCGGATGGGTCATGCGGCGAGGGCGCCGGGCGCGCAGGGTGACGGCGTAGCGGGCCGGATCGGCGGCCGGGCGAGGGCCTTGGCCCTCATCCTGCAGCCCTCCGCGCCATTCGCGACGCCCTCCAACCCCGAGGGGCGTCGCCGCCAAGGCGCCAGCCGCCGCACAAGCTATCCCCACGGGTGGCGGCTGAGCGTCGAGGTCTAGCTGTCGAGGGTCGCGCGCAGCATCCAGGCGTGTTTCTCGTGCGCCGTCAGCCGGTCGGTGAGCAGCCCCGCCGTCACCTCGTCGCCGGCCTCCTGGGCCGCGGGCAGGGTCGCGTAGAGCGTGCCGATCAGGGCCTCGTGGCTGGCGATCAGGTCCTTGACCATGCCGTCGGCCTTGTGCGCCGGATCGCCGTCCTTGATCGCCGACAGCTTGCCGAAGGCCTCGTAGCCCTGGGGCGCCAGCTCGCCCAGCGCGCGGATGCGTTCGGCGACCTCGTCGATGGCCGTCCACATCTCGGTGTACTGGGCCATGAACAGAGTGTGGAGCTGGGCGAAGTTCGAGCCCCGGACGTTCCAGTGATAGCCGTGGGTCTTCAGATAGACCGCGTAGGAATCCGCCAGCAGCCTGGCGAGGCCGTCGGCGGCCGCCTTGCGGGCTTGGGGATTGGGTCCGGCGTTGGTCATGTCTTCTCCTTGGCTGTCAGGCGGTCGCGGAACGGGGCGGCGCAGCCTCGGTTCCGCGCCCGATCCGCTCCCAGATCCTCTCATGCACCGCGAAGGCGACAGTCTGGAAGAGGGGTTCGATCAGTCCGATCGCCAGCGCCGCGCGCCAGTCCCGCGTCAGGGCGTAGGCGACGCTGATCGCCACGCTGAGGTGCATCAGGCTGTAGCTCAGGGTCTTCTTGGCGGCGTACATGGCTGGATCTCAGTTGCGATTGGTTCGCAATATACACGCCAATGAGATCTGATTGAAGAGGTTGGCCTGATCAGATCTCCTTCTCGCCGTCTCGTCGAAACTTATGGCGCGTAGAGCGCGCCAAATGCCACGGCCACGCGTCCTATTGACAAAGCCCGGCCAATCTTATCAGTTTTCCATATGTTGAACTATAAGCATCGAGACCTTGATCGTGTCTTCGCCGCCCTGGTCGACCCCACACGGCGGGCGATCCTGACGCGGCTTGAGCAAGCCGAGTCTCTTTCGATCACAGCGCTCGCCGAGCCATTTCCCATCAAGCTTCCAGCGGTGATGAAGCACCTCGACGTGTTGTCGGACGCTGGTCTGATCTCGCGCTCCAAGCAGGGCCGCACTGTCGCCGTCCGCCTGTCGCCCGAGCCCCTTCGCGAGGCGCGCGACTGGTTGAGCCGATATGAGCGGTTCTGGTCGTCGGCCTTGGACCGCCTCGCTGTGTACGCAGAATCCAAGGATACGCAGGCCAGGGCCGAAGGAGAATGACCACAAGCCTGACCCTGGTCCGGCGGATTCGCGCCCGCCCGACGATCGTTTTCGACGCTCTGACGACGGCCGAGGGCGTCAGCGCGTGGTGGGGACCTGACGATCTGCCTGTGATGCTGGCGGAGATCGACGCCCGCGTCGGCGGGTCGTTTCGCGTCCGCTTCAAGACGCTGGACGGGCAAGAGCACGAGGCTTGCGGGGAATACCTGGAAGTCATTCCGCCTCACCGCATCGTCATGACCTGGCGCTACATTTTCGGCGGCGAGCCCGAGGAGCTCGGGCGCGTCTCGCGCATCGAATGCGACCTGGCGCCCATCGCGGGGGGAACCGAACTTACCTTCACCCACGCCGACCTTAGAAACGAAGCTTCGCTCGCGAGCCATGAGCAGGGCTGGACCGGATCGATGGCCAAGCTCGTTGGCCGGCTCGGCCAGCTTTGATGGCGAGCCATCTCAACCATCAGAAATCTTAGGAGGATCTTCAAGGCGATGCAGACAATTGATTCTCGGGCTCGCGCCGCGACCGCGGGCGCCTTCCTCGTCCTGGTGGGTGCGCCTTTCGCCGGCGGGCTCGCCCATGCCCAGCCAAAGACCGCGGCCTATGCGACGATGGCGTCCCCGGCGGCTTATCGGACCGAGAGCCGATCGGAAGAGATCGCCCTGGCGCGCAGCGCCGCGCCTGCGTCAATCTCCGACAAGGCGGAGGTGCTGGTGCTCGGGGACGGCGGCTATGAGACCGCCGCCAAGGGCTCGAACGGCTTTGTCTGCATCGTTAATCGGTCATGGGCGAACGACTTCGGTGACGTCGAATTCTGGAACCCGAAGATTCGCTCGCCGATCTGCTTCAATTCCGCCTCCGTGCGCTCCGTGCTGCCGACCTACCTGACGCGCACCACATGGGTGCTATCGGGGACGTCCGTCGCCGAGATGCAATCTAGGACAAAGGCCGCATTGGGGACCGGTGCGATCCGGCCGCCTGAGGCAGGGGCCATGTGCTACATGATGTCGAAGCAGGGCTACGCGAGCGACAAGGCTGGCGGTCCCTGGCGCGCGCACCTCATGTTCTTTGTCCCTCAGGTTCAGCCCGAGGCTTGGGGGGCAAACCTCCCTGGCGTCCCGGTGATGGGCGGCGCAAGCAGCGTGGAGCCCCTGTCGGTTTTCTTCGTGCCGGTGGAGCGATGGTCCGATGGGTCTCCGGACCATCAAGGACACTGAGCGAAGAATCGCGGCACGGCGCACCCTGAGCTCGGGAAGCCGGGCTCCCAGTCCAATGAAAGGATGTCGAATGAGGTTTCTCTGCCTCGGCTATTACGATGCGGCCAAGATGGATGCGCTCCCCAAGCCGGAGATCGACGCCATCATGGCGCAGTGCCGCCCGCACCTCGATGATCTCCACGCGACCAGGCAGGTGCTCCTTGACCTCGGCCTTGAGGTCGAAACCAGATCCGTCCGCAGAGTCGATGGCGCTGTGCGCATCACCCAGGGCCGCGTGGTTGAGTCCCATGCGCTCATCGGAAGCGCCTTTGTCATCGAGGCCCGCGACTTTGAAGAGGCGATCGCCGTGGCCTCCAAGCACCCCAGCACTCAAGTGCCCGCCGGTGAACAGTTCGGTTGGGCGGTCGAGATTCGCCCCATTCACACCTATCGCGCCCCAACGAAAGCCGAGCCGTTGAAGGCCTGAGCCAAGCTCGAATGCGCATGATCGTCCACCCATGGGACTACGGCCCCGGCGCATTGGACGCCACGCCTGCGTTGACGTGAAGCGGTGGCCGTTGGCCAGAAAGCGGAGTCTCTTGGCGCCAGCCAAGAGCCCGGAGCGGCTGCTCATAGGGCGGCCGCCGAACACCTACCTTGTGTCGGTTTTCACCGTTGGCTCGCCGTCTTGAAGCGGACCTAGTCGCCATATCCAGAAACCGACGAATTGTCGGACGAGGATCGACCGGCCAACCTAGGTTCGCCGAGGTTTGGATCGGGCCCGCTTAGGCTCGAAAAGCAAGACCGGCGCTCATCGCGTCGCTCACCTGGATCATAGGTTCGAACCTGGGCCCTCCAGGATCGGCGACTCCTAATCGCGCTTGGCGCCGGGGGCTTTTTGGTTATCGTCGTTCACATGACCGCCCGACAGAGGCGGCGCGGAGGAGCGACCCATGAAGTTCACCTGGTTCAACCTGATGCCGTGGCCGTATCTGCCGGACGATTTCCGGGAGAAGAACCGCTCCGTCTGGGTCGATATCGACCAGAAGCTGTTCGACCCGGCCAAGAGCCATGAGGTCTACAACACCTACATGGACCTCCTTGAGTACGCCGATACTCTTGGCTTCGACGGCGTCGGGGTGAACGAGCACCACCAGAACGGCTACGGCATCATGCCCAGCCCCAACATCATCGCCGCGGGCCTGGCGCGCCGCACCAAGGACGCGGCCATTGTCGTCCTGGGCAACTCCATCGCGCTCTACAATCCGCCGATCCGCGTGGCCGAGGAGTTCGCCATGCTGGACTGCATCTCCGGCGGGCGGCTGGTTGCCGGGTTCCCGGTCGGGACCTCCATGGACACCAACTACTGCTACGGCCAGATCCCGTCGCTGACGCGGGAGAAGTACCAGGAAGCCCACGACCTGATCATCAAGGCCTGGACCACGCGCGAGCCCTTCGCCTGGAACGGCCGCTACAACAAGCTGCGGCACGTCAACATCTGGCCGCGCCCGATCCAGGACAAGCCGCATCCCCCGGTCCACATCCCCGGCGGCGGGTCGGTG
>NZ_JAUYNW010000058.1 GCF_030698145.1 Phenylobacterium sp.
CCGCCCTCGCGCGCGAGTAGACATGCCCAAACGCACCGACATCTCGTCGATCCTCATCATCGGCGCCGGCCCGATCGTCATCGGCCAGGCCTGCGAATTCGACTATTCGGGGGTCCAGGCCTGCAAGGCGCTGCGCGCCGAGGGCTACCGCATCGTGCTGGTCAATTCGAACCCGGCCACGATCATGACCGACCCGGACGTGGCCGACGCCACCTATATCGAGCCGATCACGCCCGAGATGGTCGAGAAGATCATCGCCAAGGAACGCCCCGACGCTCTGCTGCCGACCATGGGCGGCCAGACCGCGCTGAACACTGCACTGGCCCTGGAGGCCAACGGGGTGCTCGCCAAGTACGGCGTCGAGATGATCGGCGCCAAGGCCGAGGTCATCGACAAGGCCGAGGATCGCCAGAAGTTCCGCGACGCCATGGACAAGCTCGGCCTCGAGAGCCCGAAGTCCAAGGCCGCCCACACCATGGACGAGGCCCTGGAGGGCCTGGAGTTCGTGGGCCTGCCGGCCATCATCCGCCCATCCTTCACGCTCGCCGGCACCGGCGGCGGCATCGCCTACAATGTCGAGGAGTTCCGCGAGATCGTGGAGCGCGGCCTCGACCTCTCCCCCACCACCGAGGTGCTGATCGAGGAGAGCGTGCTGGGCTGGAAGGAGTTCGAGATGGAGGTGGTCCGCGACAAGGCGGACAACTGCATCATCGTGTGCTCCATCGAGAACATCGACCCGATGGGCGTCCACACCGGCGACTCCATCACCGTCGCCCCGGCGCTCACCCTCACCGACAAGGAATACCAGCGCATGCGGGCGGCCTCGATCGCCGTCCTGCGCGAGATCGGGGTGGAGACCGGGGGCTCCAACGTCCAGTTCGCGGTCAATCCCGCCGACGGCCGCATGGTGGTCATCGAGATGAACCCGCGAGTGTCGCGGTCTTCGGCCCTGGCCTCCAAGGCGACCGGCTTCCCCATCGCCAAGGTCGCCGCCCGCCTGGCCGTGGGCTACACGCTCGACGAGCTGATGAACGACATCACCGGCGCCACGCCGGCCTCGTTCGAGCCCAGCATCGACTATGTGGTCACCAAGATTCCGCGCTTCGCCTTCGAGAAGTATCCGGGCTCCGAGCCGCACCTGACCACCGCCATGAAGTCGGTGGGCGAGGTCATGGCCATCGGCCGCACCTTCGCCGAGAGCCTACAGAAGGCCCTGCGCGGCCTGGAGACCGGCCTGACCGGCCTCGACGATATCGAGATCGAAGGCGCGAACGACCCTGAGACCGGTCGCGCCGCGGTGATCCGTGCGCTAGGCCAGCCCACCCCCGACCGCCTGCGGGTGATCGCCCAGGCCTTCCGCCATGGCCTGTCGGTCGAGGAGGTCAACGGCGCCTGTTCCTATGAGCCCTGGTTCCTTCGCCAGATCGAGACCCTGGTCGCCGCCGAGGCCGCGATCATGGCCGCCGGCCTGCCCGCCAACGCCGCCGAGTTCCGCGCCATCAAGGCCCAGGGCTTCTCCGACGCGCGCCTGGCCAAGCTGACCCACACCACTGAGCGCGAGGTGCGCGAGCAGCGCCGCGCCCACGGAGTGCGTCCAGTGTTCAAGCGCATCGACAGCTGCGCCGGCGAGTTCCGCGCCGCCACGCCCTACATGTACTCGACCTATGAGACCGGGGCGCTCGGCCAAACGCCCGAGTGCGAGAGCGAGCCCACGGAGGCGCGCAAGGCGATCATCCTGGGCGGCGGTCCCAACCGGATCGGCCAGGGCATCGAGTTCGACTACTGCTGCTGCCACGCGGCCTTCGCGCTGGACGCCATCGGCGTCGAGTCGATCATGGTCAACTGCAACCCGGAGACCGTGTCGACCGACTACGACACCTCCGACCGGCTCTATTTCGAACCGCTCACCGCCGAGGATGTGCTGGAGCTGATCGCCGTCGAACAGACCCGCGGGACCCTGCTGGGCGTCATCGTCCAGTTCGGCGGCCAGACACCGCTCAAGCTGGCCCAGGCCCTGGAAGACGCCGGCATCCCGATCCTGGGCACCTCGCCGGACGCCATCGACCTGGCCGAGGACCGCGAACGCTTCCAGCAGCTCCTGCACCGCCTGAAGATCGCCCAGCCGATCAACGCCATCGCCCGCTCGCGCGACGAGGCCTTCGCCGGCGCCCATGCGGTCGGCTACCCCATCGTGATCCGACCCTCCTACGTCCTGGGCGGCCGGGCCATGGAGATCATCCGCGACGACGAACAGCTCGAACGCTACGTCAACACCGCCGTGCAGGTGTCGGGCGACAGCCCCGTCCTGATCGACCAGTACCTCAGCCGCGCCACCGAGGTGGACGTGGACGCGCTGTGCGACGGCGAGACGGTGTTCGTGGCCGGCGTCATGGAGCACATCGAGGAGGCCGGGGTGCACTCGGGCGACTCGGCCTGCTCCATGCCCCCCTTCTCGCTGAAGCCCGAGACCATCGCCGAGCTGAAGCGCCAGACCGAGGCCATGGCCTTCGCGCTAAATGTCCGCGGCCTGATGAACGTGCAGTTCGCCATCGAGGAGCCGCACTCGGCCGCCCCGCGCATCTATGTGCTGGAGGTCAATCCCCGGGCCAGCCGCACGGTGCCGTTCGTGGCCAAGACCATCGGCCAGCCGGTCGCCGCGATCGCCGCCAAGATCATGGCCGGCGAGAAGCTCTCCAGCTTCAACCTGGTGGAGAAGCCCTACGACCACGTCGCGGTGAAGGAAGCCGTCTTCCCGTTCGCCCGCTTCGCAGGCGTCGACACCATCCTGGGCCCCGAGATGCGCTCGACCGGCGAGGTCATGGGCCTGGACTGGATCCGCCCCGGCGAGACCTCCGGCGCGCCGGCCTTCGCGCGCGCCTTCGCCAAGAGCCAACTCGGCGGCGGGGTGAACCTGCCCAAGTCGGGTTGCGTCTTCGTCTCGGTGAAGGACGCCGACAAGACCTGGATAAAGGAGCCGGTGCGCATCCTGCTGGAGCTGGGCTTCCGCATCCTGGCCACCTCGGGCACCGCCGGCTACCTGGGCGAGCAGGGCCTGGCCGTCGAGACCGTCAAGAAGGTGCTGGAGGGCCGTCCGCACATCGTCGACACCATGAAGAATGGCGGCGTCCAGCTGGTCTTCAACACCACCGAGGGCAAGCAGTCCCTGGCCGACTCCTTCGAGATCCGCCGCACGGCCCTGATGATGAAGACGCCCTACTTCACCACCACCGCCGGGGCCCTGGCCGCCGCCCAGGCCATCGCGGCCACGGTGGAGGACACCCTCGATGTCCGGCCGCTGCAGAGCTACGCGTGAAAACCGGTGACTCCCGGCGCACGCGCTCGTGAATGGCCAAGCTTAAGACTCTGATTGACCAAGGTTCTTGCCGGGCGCACCCTTGAGGTGTCGCCTTGCTTCGGCAGGCGCGTAGTGGGCAAGCTCCGGCGGCCCCTGATGACCAGCCGGAAGGCCCGCTTGGGCGCCTGTCGCAGTCTGGCGGAGGACAAGTCCTCTTGAACAGAATGCGAAGGAAACGCCATGCAACCCGGACACCACGAGGGTGAGGTCCACCACCACAAGAACAAGCACCTGCTCGAGCGCTTCGAAGGCTACACAGACTTGATCATTGTGGGCATGATCATCGCGCTCGGGGCGGCCATGCTGGTCGGTCTTCTGACCGCCAACGGTAAGGTGACCTGGTAAGCGTCAGGACCCTGCGAGGCGCCGGCCTGGTCAGAGCGCCCTAGCCAGAACCAGGTCGTCGTACTCGTTCGCGCCCACGCGAAACTTTCGCACACCCGCCTCGACATAGCCCTGGCGGGCGTAGAAGGCGATTGCGCGCGAATTTCCACCGAACACGCCCAGCAGCATCCGGGTGAAGCCCTCGTGCGCCGCGGCCTCCATGGCGGTAGTCATCAGCTTCGCGCCCAGCCCCGTGCCGTGGAAACGGTTCAGGAGGTAGATGCGCTTGAGCTCCACGTCCTTTTCGCCGGTGGGCACCGGCAGGTCCGGGGGCGTCAGGGCCGCATAGCCGACCGCCGCGCCGCCTTCGTCCATCTCCGCCGCCCACAGGTTGTAGCCCGGTTTGGCGAGCCAGGCGGCGTACAGCGCCTCGCCATGCTCGGTCCGGCAATGGCTGACGATATCGGCCGCGGGCAGGACGCCCGCGTAGGTTTCCAGGAATGTCGCCTGGCCGACCAGGGCCAGGGCCGCTTCATCGCCCGGGCGGCAGGCCCGGATGGTGATGCTCATGACCAACTCCCTACTGGCGGGCTCCACGGCCCGAATCTAAGCGACGCGGCGTGAGGCTGGCCCTGATCGGCGAGCTAGGCTAGGCGTATGGCTAACTAAACAATGATCACTGTCGGGAGGACGGCATGGCGGGACGGGTCGAGGGCAAGGTGGCGCTGATCACCGGCGGGGCGAGCGGCATCGGGCGCGGATGCGCCGAACGCCTGGCCCAGGAGGGCGCGACCGTGGTGGTCACCGACCTGCAGGACGCCAAGGGCGCGGAGGTGGTCGAGGCCATCGTCGCCGCCGGCGGCAAGGCCGACTACCTGCACCACGACGTCACCAGCGAGCAGGCCTGGATCGACGTCATCGCCGCCATCAAGGCCAGGCACGGCCGCCTCGACACCCTGGTCAACAACGCCGGGATCGGGATCTCGGCCTCGGTCCTGGAAATGTCGCTGGCCGACTTCCAGCGCCAGACAGCGATCAACCTGGACGGCGTCTTCCTGGGCGTGAAGCACTCCATCCCCCTGATCCGCGAGGGCAAGCGCGGCGGCAGCATCGTCAACATGTCGTCGGTGGCGGGCCTCAAGGGCTCGGCGATCCTCGCCGGCTACTGCGCGACCAAGGGCGGCGTACGCCTGTTCACAAAGTCGGTGGCGATGGAGTGCGCCAACGCCAAGGACGGCATCCGGGTCAACTCGGTCCATCCCGGCATCATCGAGACCCCGATCTGGGACTCGATCATGGGCACAGGCGAACCGGGCGACAACGCGCGCCCCGCGCGGCCTGTCGTGCTGGACGCCATGACCGCCGAGGGCGTGCCCCTAGGCGTGAAGGGCTATCCCGAGGACATCGCCAACGGCGTGCTGTGGCTGGCCTCCGACGAGAGCCGCTATGTCACGGGCGCCGAGCTGGTCATCGACGGCGGCCTGACGATCAAGTAGAGGCGCGCATCTTCCGCCGAAGTGGCCGCCGGTTCGGCGACAAGAAGATGCGCCATCAAGCAGTTTCCCTAGAGCATTGAAAATGCTCTAGGGGGCATATGCCTGCCACGCTCCACGTCGTCTTCGGCCCCTCGGGCGCCGGAAAGTCCACCTACGCCAAGGAATTCGCCCGCCGCGAGCGCGCGGTCCACTTCGCCCTGGACGACTGGATGGCGCGCCTGTTCGCGCCCGACATGCCTCAGCCCCTTGAGTTCGAATGGATGATGGAGCGGGTCGAGCGCTGCGAGGCGCAGATCTGGTCCACGGCCGCGGCGACCATCGCGACGGGGACCTCGGTGGTCCTGGACCTTGGCCTGATGCGCAAGGCCGACCGCGCGCGGGTGAGTGAGATCGCCACGGCGGTGGAGCTGCCGCTGCAGTTCCACTTCGTCACCGCCCCCCAGCACGTGCGCAAGGCGCGGGTGGTCGAGCGCAACGAACAGCGCGGCGAGACCTTCGCCATCGAGGTGAACCCGGAGATGTTCGAGTTCATCGAGGGCGTCTACGAGGCGCCGGACGCCGAGGAGCTGCGCGGCTGCGTGGTGTCAGAGAGCGCCTAGGCAACCTAGCCCTCCGAAAACAACCACGCCGGCCAGGTGGCGTCGGCGGCGCGCTGATAGGCCGGCCGGCGCGCCAGGCGGGCGTTGTAGTCCATGATCGCCGGAAGCTCGGGCAGGTCCTTGCGGTGGAGCGCCGCCGAGAGCGTCGAGCCCAGCATGACGTCGGCGGCGGAGAACTTGGCGCCCAGCAGGTAGTTCCGGCCCTTCAGCGCGCCCTCCAGCACGCCCAGCATGTCGTCGAAACCGCCGAAGCCGGTCTCCGTCCCCGGCAGATCGATGTGTTTAGGATGCAGGCTGATCAGCGGGTCCAACACCGCCGTCGAATAGACCATCCATTTGAGATAGGCGCCGCGGTCGGCGTCCTCGATCTTCGGCGCCAGGCCGCCATAGCCGTAGCGGTCGGCCAAGTAGATGCAGATAGCCGGGTTCTCGCTCACCACCACCTTGCCGTCGGTGACGGTCGGCACCTTTCCGGACGGATTGAGCTTCAGATATTCGGGTTTCTTCTGGTCGCCCTTGCGGATGTCGACGGTCTGGACCTGGAAGGGCACGCCCAGCTCCTCGAGCAGCCAATAGGCTGTGAAAGCCCGGCTCGCTGGCGAGTGGTAGAGGGTTATTCCGCGCCTCGGTGTCATGCTTGGCCTTTCCGACTTGCCGCCTATCTAGGGGTGAGGCAGGCTCTGCACCAGACGCCGCGCCCGGCGAAACCAACCCATGCTGCATTGCACCCCTTGAGTTTCTACGGGCGAGCTTCTATCCTCTACCCCCCCGGACGCCTGCGCCCGCGGCCGGCAACGAACACCTCAAGGGCGAACCCGAGTCCCCATCTATCATGGAAAAAGTCCCGATGACCGTCGGGGGCTGGAAGGCTCTCGACGACGAACTAAAGCGTTTGAAGACCGCTGAGCGCCCCGCTGTGATCGCGGCGATCTCGGAAGCGCGCTCTCATGGCGACCTTTCCGAGAACGCCGAATATCACGCGGCCAAGGAACGCCAGGGCTGGATCGAAGGCCAGATCGCCGACATCGAAGACAAGATGGCGCGCGCTCAGGTCATCGATGTCTCCAAGCTCTCCGGCAGCCAGGTGAAGTTCGGCGCCACCGTCTCGGTGGTCGACGAGGACACCGAGGACAAGGCTCGCTACCAGATCGTCGGCGAACACGAAGCCGACGTGAAAAAGGGCAAGATCTCGATCCTGTCCCCGCTGGCCCGCGCCATGATCGGCAAGGAGACCGGCGACGTCGTCGAGGTTCACACCCCGGGCGGCGGCAAGGCCTACGAGATCACCAAGGTCGACTGGGTCTAAACACCCGGCGCCGGCCCTCTTTCCATCGAGAGGGGGCCGGCTCGAGGGCGTTCGCGAAGGGCTTTCCACTTGGCGCCATCGACAACCCAACGTCCGCTGATCGTCTGGGCGGTGTCTGACGGCCGCGCCGGCATCGAAGCCCAGGTCACCGGGCTTGCGGGCGCCGTGGCCGCGCGCCGCGACGCCACGGTCATCGTCAAGCGGGTCGGCTGGAAAGGCCGGATCGGCCGCCTTCCGTGGTGGCTCAATCTTCTGCCACGGCGGTTCCTGACCCCGCAGAGCGACATCGCGCCCCCGTGGCCGGATGTCTGGATCGCCGCAGGCCGCGCCACCCTGCCGCTGTCGCTGCGCGTGAAGCCGTGGTCGGGCGGCAAGACCTTCGTGGTCCAGGTCCAGGACCCGCGCCTGCCGCCGTCGAAGTTCGACCTGGTCATTCCGCCCAAGCATGACCGGCTGGCCGGCGACAACGTCTTCCCGATCATCGGCTCGCCCGGCCGCGTGAACACCGACCGGCTCGAGACCGACCTCGTCCGCTTCAAGGATGTGCTGGATCGCCTGCCCCATCCGCGTGTCGCGGTGGTGATCGGCGGCAAGTCCAAGGCCCACAACCTCTCGCCGGTGCGCGCCGCGGCCATGGCCCGCGAGATCGAGCTGCCCGTCACCCAGGAGCGCGGCTCGGTGATGGTCACCTTCACCCGCCGCACCCCGCCCCAGGCCCAGGCGATCCTGGCCTCACGACTGAAACACCTGCCGGGCGTGATCTGGGACGGGACCGGCGAGAACCCCTATTTCGCCTACCTGGCCGCGGCCGACTACATCCTGGTCACCGAGGACTCGACCAACCTGGCCACCGACGCGGCCTCCACCGGCAAGCCGGTCTTCATCCTCAAGATGGACGGCGAGAGCCTGAAGCTGCGCCGCTTCCACGAGGACCTCGAGCGTCTGGGCGCCGCGCGGCCGTTCGGCGGCGCCTTCCACAGCTGGAAGTACGAACCGCTCGCCGAGACCGACCGCGCCGCCGGCGAGGTGCTGTCGCGCTACGACGCCTGGAAGGCCAAGGGATGAGCCTGACGGTCCGCCTGGCCGGGCCGGCGGATCTGGCGGCCGCCATCACCATGGACGCGGTCGCGACCCACGACGCCCACCGGCGCGACTGGCTGACCCGCGCCTTCAACGGCGAGACGGGACGCGTGGCGCGGCTGGCCTTTCTGGACGGCCAGCCAGCTGGCTTCGCGGTGGTGGGCGATTTCTTCTCCAACCCCTTCCTGGACCTGATCGTCACAGCCCCGGCCGCCCGCCGGCAGGGCGTGGCGAGCGCCCTGATGGCCGAGATCGAGCGGGTTCATGCAGGCCTCAAGCTGTTCGTCTCGACCAATGTCTCCAACACGGTGATGCAGGATCTGCTGGCCCGGCGCGGCTATCTGCCGAGCGGCCGGGTCGACAATCTGGACCCCGGCGATCCGGAGCTGTTTTACGTGCGCCTGCCCGCGCCGCAACGCCGCCTTTCCATGGCGAAGGTTTAGGCCTTCCATGGCTGCGAGATGATTCTCCAGCCGCGCATCCTATTCATCGCGAACGCCGGCCCTGACGTCGGGGGCGGTCACGTGATGCGCTCCCTGACCCTGGCCCGGGCGCTCGCCGCCAAGGGCGCCGCCTGCGCCTTCCTGGCGCCGCCCGAAGTAGCCGCGGTGCTGGACGCCTTCGGCCCGGATATCGCCCGCGAGGACGCCACCTCCGTCGATGCCGAACACCTGGCCGACGCCGCCACGGGCGTGGCCTTCGACGCGGTGGTGTTCGATCACTATGGCCTGGCCCGCGCCGAGCACGAGGCCGTGGCCCATGGCCGCCCGACCCTGGTGATCGACGACCTGGCCGACCGCCCGCTGGCCGCCGACCTGGTCCTGGACGCCGGCCCCGCGCGGGTCGCGGCCGACTACGCCTTCTTCGCCGATGGCGCCCGGCTGTTGCTGGGGCCGAGCTACGCCCCCGTCCGCCCCGACTTCGCCGCCCTTCGCGAGGCCGCCCTGGCCCGGCGCGGCGGCCCCGTCGGCCGGGTCCTGGTGGCGCTGGGCCTGACGGACCTGGGCAAGATCACCTCCCGCGTCGTCGACCACCTGCGCCAGCGCAACGGCCAGGTCGCCCTGGACATCGTGCTGGGGAGCGGGGCCGGCAGCCTGCCCGGCCTGCGCCGCGTGGCCGCCCATGATCCGCGGATCACGCTGCATGTGGACACCCAGGATATGGCGGCGCTCACCGCGGCGGCCGACGTCGCCATCGGGGCGGCGGGCTCCACCACCTGGGAGCGCTGCGTGCTCGGCCTACCCTCGGCCCTGCTGATCCTGGCCGACAACCAGCGCCCCGCCGCCCTGGCGCTCGCCGCCCGCGACGCGGCCCTGGTGGTCGACGCTCAGGACGCCGACTTCGAGGCGGTGCTGGACCGGGCCATCGTGCGGCTGTTATCGGACGCGGCGACCCGCGCCAGGCTCTCGGCGGCCAGCGCCGAGGTCTGCGACGGGCTGGGTGCGGACCGGGCGGCCGAGGCCTTCCTGGAAATCATCGCCGCCCGCGACGTCGCGCCGCGCCATCCTTAACGGATTGTTGGCGACCGCCGCACCAGGCTGGTCCATCGCGATTGGGAGAGTGCGCCGACGGCGCGCCTGAATGGGTTTCATGCGGACGCTTGCCGACATACGCGGCCTGAAATTCCCCGACGAATTCGTTGTGCGCCACTTCTTCAAGCGCGGCCTGGCCGCGCGGACCGGCCGCGTGCTGGAACTGGGCAGCGGGACCGGCAACAACCTGTCGCTCTACGCGCAGTACGGCTGGAACCTGACAGGCCTGGATTACGACCAGTCCGCCCTCGACGACGCCCGCTGGAACCTGGGCGAGGGCGCGACCTTCATCCAGGCCGATCTCGCGAAGGGCCTTCCGGCGCTGAGCGGGAAGTTCGACGCCCTGATCGTCCCCAACCTGCTCTGCTACCTGACACTCGCCCAGGCCAAGGCGGTCCTGACCGGGTTGAAGCCTTATCTCGCCTCGGGCTGCGAGGTCTTCGTCCGCACCCGGCTGATCGACGACTATCGCTATGGCCGCGGCGAGATGGAGGAGCCGGACGGCTTCCGCCTCGCCACGCCCGAGACCGGCGAGGCGGGCCTGTTCAACCTATTCTACACCCAGGCGGGCCTCGTCGGGCTGCTGGCCGAGACCGTGGGTCTGACCGCGCGAGAAGAATTCGCCGTGCGGTTCGACAACGTCCAGGCCGGACGCCGCGTGCCCGGCAACAGCGACCTGGTGGTCTGGGGCCTCGCGTCATGAGCCCGCGCCGAGTCCGGATCGTCGGCGGCGGCCTGACCGGGGTTCTGGCCGCCCTTCAGGCCCACCGCCTGGGCTGCCGTGAGATCGACCTGCACGAACGCTTCGACGACCTGGGCGGCGTCGCCCGGTCCAGGCAAGCCCACGGCCTGGAGCTGCGGGAGGGCTGTCTCTACTTCGGCCCGCGCGGCGATCCGATGCGTGGCCTGTTGGAATCCCACGGCGTGGTCTTCGAGGATTTCGAGAACCGCTTCGGCTCGGTGAGCCCCGCGCCCGGCGGCGAACTGGCCATCACCCACGACTTCGGCGGCCCGGCCCTGGCGACCCGCGACCTCACCCTGTCGCCCATGGCCGGCGACACCCTCACCGACCGCCTGCGCGCCTACCCCGCCGAGATCGGCCAGGCCCTGACCCGCTATTGCCAGTGGCACCTGGGGACCTGGCTGGACGAGGTGCACGAGAGCGCCGCCATTCCGCTGGCCATCAACCGCGTCTTCCCGGTCGGCCCCGACATCGCCCAGATCGCCACCCGCAAGCGCGCCGACCGGCTGCACGACGAGCTCTACGCCATTCCGCGGCAGCTCTGGGGGCGGTTGGACAATCTCACCGCCGCCCTGCCGCGCGGCGGGTTCGGCGCGTTCTTCACCCAGTGCCGCCGCGAGCTGGAACGCCTGGGCGTGCGCATCCACGACACCTCGCTGGTGTCGCCGCGCCAGGCCCTGGCCGAGCGCCAACCCGGCGAGGCCCTGGTCTGGGCGGCAAATCCCATGCCCCTGTTCAAGACCCTGGACATGGAGGCGCCCAAGCTCATCAAGAAGAGCTTCGCCACCTACGCCTTCAAGGTCCGCTACGGCGGCCCCCTGCCCTTCTACGTCCAGAACTTCACGGCGCAGGGCGCTGTGTTTCGCATCTACCTCTACGAGAGCCGCGGCCAGGCCGTCCTGCTGGCCGAGTGCGTGCGGGAGGCCTCCGACGCCGATCTGCGCCGCGAACTCCACCGGCTGATGTCCGGATTCGGCGGCGCCTCCCTCTCGATCGGCGAACAGGTCGCGGCCAATGTCGGGCCGCGCTGGATCTACCAGTCGACCGACGCCATGAAAAAGCTCGTCGCCCTGCGCGCCGACTTCGCCCGCACGCTGGGAGACGCCTTCGTCCCGGGCGCCTGGGAACCCTATTCCAAGGCCGAGAAATTCGCCCAGGTGAACGTCGGCCTCGCCGCGGCCTTCGACGCCGCCGACGCGCCCGCCGCCGTCTCGGCCGCCTGAGCATGTCGCCCGCCCGCCGTGTCGCGGCGATCATGCAGCCGACCTACCTGCCCTACCTCGGCTATTTTCACCTGATCGCCGCCAGCGACGTCTTCGTCTTCCTCGACGACGTCCAGTTCGCCCGCCGGTCCTGGCAGTCGCGCAACCGCATCCTCGGCGCGGGCGGCGAGGTCATGCTGACCGTGCCCGTCCAGAAACACGACCGCGACACCCCGATCTGCGAGATCGAAATCTCGGAAGCCGAGCCCTGGCGCGACAAGCACCTGGCCTCGATCCGTCACGCCTACGCCAAGCGGCCGGCCTTCGCAGAGGGCATGGCCTTCCTGGAAGCGACCCTGGCCACCCGCGGCAGGCTCGCCGACCTCAACCGGGCCATCGTCGAAGGCGCGGCGCGCAAGCTCGGCCTGACAACGGAATTCGTGAACGCCGGCGACCTCGCCTGCCGCGGCCATCGCTCCGACCACCTGCTGGCGATCTGCCAGACCGTGGGCGCCACCGACTACCTCTCGCCCATGGGATCGCATGACTACATGGAGGACGACGGGGTGTTCGCCGCCGCCGACTTCCCTGTGGCTTTCCAGGGGTTCGTCGAAGTTCCCTACCCGCAGGGCCGCGAGCCGTTCACGCCCTACATGGCCTTCGTGGACGCGCTGATGAACCTGGGCTGGTCGGGGCTGCGCGGCCTGATCGAACAGATGGCGGCGCGGGCCTAGCCGACCATGTCCCAGGCCAGCGGCTCGCCGCGGGCCAGGTCGCGGCGGGCGGGCTTGCCCAGCACTTCATCCAGATGGGCCGGCGCCAGGCCGTTGCCGGGGCGGATCGAGCGGACATTGGCCCGGCTCAGGGCCTCGCCCGCCTTCACGTCGGCGGTCACATAGAGCGAGCGACGGAACAGCAGCGAGCCGCGCTCCGAGCCGAGGGTATCGTAGTGGGCCCTGCCCAGCGACTTCCAGGCGTCCTTGCAGTCGCGCACCAGGGCGGTGAACTCGGCGGGCTCCAGGCTGAAGGCGGCGTCCGGCCCGCCGTCGGCGCGGGCCAGGGTGAAGTGCTTCTCGATCACGCAGGCCCCCATGGCGACGGCGGCCACCGAAGCCGCCGTGCCCGGCGTGTGGTCCGACAGGCCGATCGGGCTCTCGAACCGGGCCGCCATGTCGGTGACCGTGCGGACGTTGGCGTCCTCGAAGGTGGCGGGATAGCTGGACACGCAGTGCAGCAGCACCACGCCCTGCGCACCGGCCGCGAGCGCCGTGTCGCGGGCGGCGGCCATCTCGGCCTGGTTGGCCATGCCGGTGGAGATGATCAGCGGCTTACCCTTGGCCGCGGCGTAACGGATCAGCGGCAGGTCCACGGCCTCGAAGGAGGCGATCTTGTAGGCCGGCGCACCGAGATCGGCGAGCAGGTCCACCGCCGTCTCGTCAAAGGGGCTGGAGAAGATCGTCACCCCACGCTGGTGGGCGCGCTCGAAGATCGCCTCATGCCATTCGAAGGGGGTGTGGGCTTCCTGGTAGAGCTCATAGAGGCTGCGCCCGTCCCAAAGCCCCCCGTGAATGTGGAACTCGGGCCGGTCGACATCCATGGTGATGGTGTCGGCGGTGTAGGTCTGGATCTTGATGGCGTCGCAGCCGGTGTCGGCGGCGGCGTCGACCATCAGCAAGGCCCGGTCCAGGCTGCCGTTGTGGTTCCCCGACAGCTCGCAGATGACGTAGGGCTCATGGCCTGGGCCGATCTTGCGGCCGGCGATCTCGATCTCGGGGGCGTATGACATGTACGGACTCGGCGTGCGTTTATCGTAGGATAGATACACCCCTTGAAGGCTGCGTTAACCAACCGCGCCCCGACCCAGTCGCAACGCGCCAGAATCTCACCTACATAGACGCGATGTCGCAGAACGCTCCCCGCACCACCCGCTGCCTGATCCTGGGTTCCGGCCCGGCCGGCTACACCGCCGCCATCTACGCCGCGCGCGCCTTGCTCGATCCCGTGCTGATCGCCGGCATCCAACCTGGCGGCCAGCTCTCCATCACCACCGACGTGGAGAACTATCCGGGCTTCGCCGACGTCATCCAGGGCCCCTGGCTGATGGAGCAGATGCAGGCCCAGGCCGCCCATGTGGGCGCCGAGATCATCAACGACATCGTCTTGAAGGCCGACCTGTCGCAGCGCCCGTTCCGGCTGGAGTGCGATAGCGGCGACGTCTGGCTGGCCGAGACCCTGATCATCGCCACCGGCGCCCAGGCCAAGTGGCTGGGCCTGCCGACCGAGCAGAAGTTCCAGGGCTTCGGCGTCTCGGCCTGCGCCACCTGCGACGGCTTCTTCTATCGCGGCAAGGAGGTCGTGGTGGTCGGCGGCGGCAACACCGCGGTCGAGGAGGCCCTGTTCCTCACCAGCTTCGCGTCCAAGGTCACCGTCGTGCACCGCCGCGACGAGTTTCGCGCCGAGAAGATCCTGCAGGAGCGCCTGTTCGCCAATCCCAAGATCGAGGTGATCTGGGAGCACGGGATCGACGAGGTGCTGGGTTCCACCGAGCCGCTCGGCGTCACCGGCGTGCGGCTGAAGAACGTCAAGACCGAGGAGACCCGCGAGCTCTCCGCCGACGGGGTGTTCATCGCCATCGGCCACGCCCCGGCCTCCGAACTGTTCCGCGGCCAGCTCGAGGCCGACGCCACGGGCTATCTGAAGGTCAAGGCGGGCTCGGCCTCCACGGCGATCACCGGCGTCTTCGCCGCCGGCGACGTCACCGACGACATCTACCGCCAGGCGGTCACCGCCGCCGGCATGGGCTGCATGGCCGCCCTGGAGGCCGTGCGCCTGCTGGCTGAGGAAGACCACGAAAAGGCCCACCACCCGATCAGCCATGCAGAGGCCGAGAAGATCGGGACTTGGTGAGCGCCCGCCAGCCGGTAAGGTCGCTGACATTCCATCCTAGACGAGGCCGCGCGCGCCCATGACGAACCTGATCGTGCGAGGCGGCCGCGCCTTGCGGGGCGAGATCACGCCCTCGGCCAACAAGAACGCCGTCCTGCCGGTGCTGTGCGCCACGCTGCTCTCCGACGAGCCGGTGACCCTGCACCGTGTCCCGGACATAACAGACGTCCGCAAGCTGCTGGAATTATTCAGGAATCTTGGCAGCTCGGTGGAGATGGATTTCGACACCGGGACCCTGCGCCTGCACCACGGCGGCGACCTCGATCCCAAGGCCGCGCACCTGCCGTTGGGCATGCGCTCCTCGATCATGCTGATCCCCGCCCTGCTCCACCGCTTCGGCCGCGCGAGCCTGGAGGAAGACGTCACGGGCTGCACGCTCGGGGCCCGCGAGATCGACCCGCACATCGACGTGTTCCGCGCCTTCGGGGCCCAGGTCACCAGCGACGCGACCTCCATCGTCATCACCTCGCCCAAGGGCTTCTCGGCGGTCCAGCACTGGCTCGACTACGCCTCGGTCACCACCACCGAGAACTTCGTGCTGTGCGCGGCCACCGCCAAGGGCCGCTCGCGCCTGACCAACGCCGCCTGCGAACCGCACGTGCAGGAGTTCTGCGACTTCCTGGCCCGCATGGGGGCGAAGATCGAGGGCGTCGGCGGCTCGCGCGTCGACGTCGAGGGGGTCGACGACCTGGGCGGGGTGGAGTTCACCTTCGCCGACGACTTCCACGAAGTGGCCACCTTCCTGGCCATGGGCGCGATCACCGGCGGCGACATCGCCGTGCGCAATGGCTCGGTGGAGCAGTTCCCGCTGCTGGACCGCACCTTCGCCAAGTTCGGGGTCGAGATCACCCACGAGAACGGCTGGTCCCGCGCCCGGGTCGACGGCCCTCTGAAGGTGCGCGAGCCCTTCACCAGCAACATCCTGACCAAGGTCGAGGCCGCGCCCTGGCCCTATGTCCCGGCCGACCTGCTGCCGATCTTCGTGGCGCTCGGCGTGCGCGCCGAAGGCCAGGTGATGTTCTGGAACAAGGTCTATGAGGGCGCGCTCGGCTGGTCTTCGGAGCTGGGCAAGTTCGGGGCCCATTCCCTGCTCTGCGATCCGCACCGGCTGATCACCTTCGGCGGCAAACCCCTGGTCCCGGCGCAGGTCGAGAGCCCCTACATCATCCGCGTGGCCATCGCCCTCTTCATGCTGGCCGCCAGCATCGAGGGCGAGAGCACCATCCTCAACGCCTCCCCCATCCAACGCGCCCATCCGCGGTTCGTGGAGAACCTCAACGCCCTGGGGGCCGACGTTTCGTGGGTGGCCGGGGACTAGGGACGCGTACTCAAAGTCCTGGCTAAGTCACTGGTGATCACGGCGCATCGAATGCGGGGTGGAAGCTTGCGTCCCCCTTTGCGAGAGGACCCTTCAGAACGAGGCGCTGGAAGTACCGATTGGGTTGGCCCTGATAGGTGAGCGTGGGGTCGCTCAAGAAACCGAAGCGGCGGTAGTAGTCCGGACTTCCCAGGAGAACGCATCCTGCGGCCATCAATTCTCTCAGGCGATCCAATCCGTCGGCGATCAAGGCGCTGCCGATGCCTTGCCGTTGCATCCGTGGCGCGACCGAGATGGGCCCGAGCCCGTACCAATCGCCCGGCTGGTCGTCGATACGAACAAGGGAGAAGGCGATATGCCCAACCAACTCGCCCTCAGCGGTTATCGCCACAAGGGAGACGCTCAGAGCTCCAGCCTCGCGCAGGGCGTCGATGACGCGGGCTTCGTCGCCGTCGCTGAACGGCATTGGCGCGAACGCCGCCGTGGTGATTCGGCCAATCTCGCTCGCGTCGCCGGGACGCTCGGGTCCAATTCGCAGGCGCTCGGAATCGTGCGGTGGGATCGTGTTCAACGGGAAATCCTTCAACGGGCGTGACGCAGCAATGCGACCGCAGCTTCCGCGGTCCGCGGTGGAGGCTGGCGACGCCGCGCGGAGCACGGCGTCAGGGTCACGCAATCGTTGACATGCGAGAACGCTACGGAGTTGCTGTTCGATGGTCAACGGCGGGCTGGGCGATGGAGGCCAAAGGCCGCTCACCACCCCATCCCGCTGTTGGCGACGTCCGCTCTACGGCCATACGGTCCAGGCAGGCCGACCCGGCAGGACGGCGCCGGAAAAGGACATTGGCTTCCCGGCCAAAAGCTGACAGTTCCCGACCGATTGAAACCGCGCCAATTGCCTCAGGAACCATTCATGCAGTTTGACGACGTTATCCTCGGTCGCCGAAGCATCCGCGGTTACAAGCCCGATCCCGTTCCCAGGGCGCTGATCGAGGAGATCATCGGTTTGGCGATGCGTGCTCCGTCGTCGATGAACACCCAGCCCTGGAATTTCTACGTCATCACCGGCGAACCGCTGGATCGGATCCGCGCCGGCAATACCGAGCGGATGGTGGCGGGCGTACCGCAATCGCGCGAGTTCCGCGCAGGACAGGCCTTTGCAGGTCAGCATCGCGACAGGCAGGTCGGCGTCGCCAAGCAATTGTTCTCCGCGATGGGGATCGCGCGCGATGACAAGGAAATGCGCCAGGACTGGGTGCTGCGCGGCTTCCGTCAGTTCGACGCGCCCGTCTGCGTGATCGTGACCTACGACCGCGTGCTGGACGGCAGCGACGACACGCCGTTCGATTGCGGCGCCGTGACGACGGCCCTGGTCAA
>NZ_JAUYNW010000036.1 GCF_030698145.1 Phenylobacterium sp.
GACCCAAGCTCCCCCACGGGCTGTGAACCTAGGTGGCGACGGTCTCGACGGTGCGGCGGCCGGCCGCTGGCGTGATGAGCGCCTCGGCCGGCCGCTCTGCAAATCTAGCGCAAGCCAAATACACGAGGTGGCGCGTCGCCCTCTTCGGCGACGTGTCGGAGGGGGCTGAAGCGCACAAACAAGAGTCAAAGTCCCCCTCAGTCAGCTTCGCTGACAGCTCCCCCAGGAGGGGAGCATCTGGTTCAGAGTCTCCCAGATCTTCCCCCAGCGCGCAGCAATGGGAGGAAAAAGTCCTGACGCGACGGCCTATGCGGTCTCGCCGCTCCAGCGCCAGTTCCGCGACATCCACGTGGCGACCCAGCACTTCATGGTCTCGCCGAACATCCTGGAGACGGTGGGGCGGCTGTTTCTTGGTTTGCCGACGAATACGGCGGGGTTTTGAGGGGGAGCGCGGGAGAGCAATAAGTGGCGAACGGCCTATGCCGGTGCGCTAAGCTAGCAGGCGCGTCTCGATCAGCTGCAGTAGCGTTCTCTTGTCCTGCTCGACGTCTGTCGACGTGTATTGTTCTTTGTCGCGGCTGACCCAACTCTCGGCTACTCGGACACCGCCCGGGGAGCCATCCAAACGCAATGCAAAGATGCACGCACCGGTCCAGCTTCGGTGGAAGTAGAACCATCCATTCTCGAAATATATGAACCACTTATCGTCCATATCCTCGGGTAAATGGCCGAGCCGCATGCGTTCCGCGTCGGCGTCGGAGAATAACACTGGAAGCTGAAAGTGCTCCCTGGCGGAGGGGCACGGGAGAGTCTTCCAAGACGCGCGCGTCGCTGGCTGAAGCACTGGCGTTTCTCTTGCGGTGGAATGTGATTCCACCTTTGCGGGTTGTTCCCAGGTCCGCAATGGGGCGAGCAGCACCGACCTGACTAAGCCACCTCGTCCACCGCCTCGATCCAGTGCCTTACCGGCGCCTGGCCGCCGTCGGCGAGGTGCATCCAGCAGCCGATATTGGCGGTGTAGATCGCCGCCGGAGACGAGGCGTTGAGCGCCTCGAGCTTGGCGGCCTTGAGCTTGCCCGACATCGTGGGCTGCAGCAGCGAATAGGCGCCGGCCGAGCCGCAGCAGAGATGGCTGTCGGCCACCGGCTGGGGCTCGTAGCCCAGGCGGGCGAGCAGGGTTGCGATCCGGCCGGTCAGCTTCAAGCCGTGCTGCAGGGTGCAGGGTTCGTGGACGGCGATCCTGGGGTCGGCGGGCGCGCGGCGGGCGGCGAGGTCGCTATTGGCCAGGACCTCGATGGGGTCGCGCACCAGGGCGGCCACGGCGCGGGCCCTTTCCAGATAGGCCGGATCGTCGCGCAGCACGTCGGGATAGTCGCGGATGAAGGCCGCGCAGCCGCTGGAATTGACCACGACGGCCTGGGCCCCGGCCTCGATGGCGGGGGTCCAGGCGTCGATGTTGCGGCGGGCGGCGGCGCGGCCGGCCTCGGGGGCGTCCAGGTGGAAGTCCACGGCGCCGCAGCAGCCGGCGCGAGGGGCCTCGGAGAGCGCGATCCCGGCCTTGTCGAACACCCGGGCGGTGGCGGCGTTGAAGTGCGGTGCGGCGGCGGACTGCACGCAGCCCTTCAGCAGCAGCATGTGGCGAGCGTGGCTGGCCTTGGGCCAGGCGCCGGGGGCCACGGCGGGCGGGACCTTGGCCTTCAGCGACTTGGGCAGCAGCGGCCGGGCCAGACGGCCCAGGGCCAGGGCCAGGCCGAACAGGGTCGCCGAGGTCGTGAGCCTGCGGATGACCTGGCGAGCCAGTCGCGCGGGCCAGGGCCGAGGCGCGGCGGCGCGCACGGCCTCGCGGCCTATGTCGTAGAGCCGGTGGTACTGGACCCCCGACGGACAGGTGGTCTCGCAGGCCCGGCAGGAGAGGCAGCGGTCGAGGTGCTTGAGGCTGAGCGCGCTGACCGGCTGGCCCTCCAGGGCCTGTTTCATCAGGTAGATCCGCCCGCGCGGGCCGTCCAGCTCGTCGCCGGTGAGCTGGTAGGTGGGGCAGGTGGCGTTGCAGAAGCCGCAGTGGACGCAGGCTCGCAGCGCGCGCTCGGCCACCCCGCCGGCGATGGTCCCGGCGATCGGGCCTGAGATCACCGTGCGCATCTAGAGGCCCTCATACATGCGGCCGGGATTGAACAGGCCGTCGGGGTCGAGGGCCGCCTTGACCCGTTTGTGCAGGGCCAGCAGCGGGGCGGGCAGGGGCTGGAACACCTGGTCGACCCCGCCGCGGAACAGGGTGGCGTGACCGCCGGCCGCCGCGGTCGCGTCCCAGATCGTGGTGTCGACGCTGTCGGCGGCCAGCCAGCGCTGCGACCCGCCCCAATCCCAGGCCAGATGGCCGTCGAGGCGGGGCAGTTGCGCGGTCTGGGGCAGGGAGAGCCGCCAGAGGGCTGGGCCGTCGAAGGCCGGATGGCTGAGGTCGCGCAGGGCGGTCCAGATCTCGTCGGTCTCGGCCTCGCCACCCAGTTCGCGGGCGGTTTCGCGCACGGCCGCCTCGCCGCCGGAGAGCCGCAGGTGCAGGCTCTCGCCGTCGTGGAAGGCGCCCGACAGCGGCAGGGGTCGACGCATCAGCTCGACGACCCGCATCCGAGCCGCCTCGCTCGTGAGCTCGAAGGCGAGCGCCGTCTCGGCGCGGGGCCGGGGCGTGACGCGGATCGAGACCTCCAGGATCACGCCCAGGCAGCCCAACGCCCCGGCCATCAGCCGGAAGGCGTCGAAGCCGGCCACGTTCTTGAACACCGTGCCGCCGAAGTTCAGCACCTCGCCGCGCCCGTCGAGGATCTTGGCGCCCAGGACGTAGTCGCGCAGGGCGCCGGCGAAGGGCCGCCGCGAGCCGGAGAGCCCAGCGGCGACGGTTCCACCGATCGTGCTGGCGGCGGCGAACACCGGCGGCTCGAAGGTCAGCATCTGGCCGTTGGCGGCCAGCAGGGCCTCGATCTCGATCATCGGCGTGCCGGCCCGGGCGGTGATCACCAGCTCGCTGGGATCGTAGGCGACCACGCCGCGGTGGCCGCCCAGCGCCAGGGGTTCTGCCGCGACCTTCCGGCCGTAGAAGGCCCGCGTGTCGCCGCCGACGATGCGCAGCTTCAGGCCCTCGCCCCTCGCCGCGGTCACCACATGGGCCAGGCGGTCGGTCTGGTCGGCGTCAGAAGCGGGGGAGGTGAGCAAACGGCAGCTCCCCATGGTGGACGTGCATGCCGCCGAACTCGGCGCAGCGGGCCAGGGTCGGGATCGCCTTGCCCGGATTGAGCAGGCCGCGGGGATCGAAGGCGGCCTTGAGCGCGAAGAAGGCCTCGATCTCGGCGGCGGAGAACTGCACGCACATCTGGTTGATCTTCTCGCGGCCCACCCCGTGCTCGCCGGTGATGGTCCCGCCCACCGCGACGCACAACTCCAGGATCGCCCCGCCCAGCTCCTCGGCCTTCTCCAGGTCGCCCTGACGATGGCTGTCATAGAGGATCAGCGGGTGAAGGTTGCCGTCGCCGGCGTGGAAGACGTTGGCCACCTGCAGGCCGATCGCGTCCGACAGCCGGGTGATCTCGGTAAGCACCCGGGGCAGGGCGCGGCGCGGGATGGTGCCGTCCATGCAGTAATAGTCCGGCGCGATGCGGCTGACGGCCGGGAAGGCGTTCTTGCGGCCGGCCCAGAAGCGCTTGCGCTCGGCCTCGTCGCGGGCGGCGCGGACCTCCACGGCCCCGGCGGCCAGCATCAGGGCGGTGACCCGTTCGGCCTCCTCGGCCACGTCGGCGGCCACGCCGTCCAATTCGCATAGGAGGATCGCTTCGGCGGCCTTGGGATAGCCGGCATGGGCGAAGTCCTCGGCGGCCCGCAGGGCCAGGCCGTCCATCATCTCCAGACCGCCCGGCGTGATCCCGGCGGCGATGATGTCGGCCACCGCCTGGGCGGCCTTCTCCACGTCGTCGAAGGCGGCCAGCAGGACGCGGGCCTCCTCCGGCAGGGGCAGCAGCTTGACGACGACCTCGGTGACCACCCCCAGCAGGCCTTCCGAGCCGGTCATCAGGGCCATGAGGTCGAAGCCGGCGGCGTCCAGGGCCTCGGAGCCTATGGTCAGCACCTCGCCGTCGATGGTCACCACCTCCAGCTTGAGGATGTTGTGCACGGTCAGGCCGTACTTCAGGCAGTGCACCCCGCCGGCGTTCTCGGCGACATTGCCCCCGATGCTGCAGGCGATCTGCGACGAGGGGTCGGGGGCGTAGAACAGGCCGAGATGGGCCACGGCCTCTGAGATGGCCAGGTTGCGCACGCCGGGCTGGACCCGGGCGATCCGGGCGTCGGCGTCGATCTCCAGGATCTTGCTGAACTTCGCCATGCTGAGCAGGACGCAGCCGGGAAAGGGCAGGGCCCCGCCGGAGAGGCCAGTTCCCGCGCCCCGCGCCACCACCGGCACACCGAGGTCGCGGCAGGTCCGCATGACGGCGGCCACCTGGGCTACGGTGGTCGGCATCACCACCGCCCCGGGCAGGGAGCGATAGGCGGCCAGGCCGTCGCTCTCATAGGGCCGCAGGGCCTCGACGTCGGTGAGGATGGCCTCGGCGGGCAACACGGCTCGCAGGGCCGCGCCCAGGCGCTGGGCTGATAGCGCCGGGAAGTCCGCATCGAGTCGGGCGTCGAAATGGTCAAGCATCGAGACGACCTTGGGCGTGCGAGCGCTCTAGCGTCAACCACGCGGCGCGCTACAAGGTTATCAACGATAGGGAACGGGAGAGAACAATGGATCTGGACTTGAAGGGCAAGGTCGCCGTGGTGACCGGTGGATCGCGCGGCATCGGCCGGGCCATCGCCGATTTGCTGGCCGACGAGGGCTGCGACGTCGCCATCTGCGCGCGCAACGCCGGCCAGGTGGCCGAGGCCGTGGCGGCGCTGGAGGCCAAGGGCGTCAAGGCGTTCGGCCAGGCGGTGGATATCGCCGACGGCCCGGCGCTCAAGGCCTTCGTCACCCAGGCCGGAAACGAACTCGGCGGCATCGACATCCTGGTCTCCAACGCCAGCGCCCTGGTCCAGGGGGCCGGCGAGGACGAGTGGAAGGCCATGTTCGACATCGACGTCATGGGCGCCGTGCGCTCCTTCGAGGCGGCCAAGCCGTTCCTGGAGAAGGCGGGCGAAACCAAGGGCGACGCGGCCTTCATCATCACCTCGTCGGTCTCGGCGGCCGAGGCGACCAACGCCTCGTCGTACGGCGCCATGAAGGCGGCCCAGATCCACTACGCCAAGGGCCTGGCCCGCGAGAACGCCGCCAAGCACATCCGCGCCAATGTCATCTCGCCCGGCACCGTGTTCTTCGAGGGTGGGGTCTGGGGCAATGTGAAGGCCGGCATGCCGCAGTTCTTCGACCAGATGATCAAGCGCAACCCCACCGGCCGGATGGCCACGCCGGAGGAGGTGGCCGCCGCCGCCGTGTTCCTGGCCAGCCCGCGCTCGGGCTTCACCACCGGCATCAACATGCTGGTCGACGGCGCGATCTCATCGCGTGTGAACTACTAGGCCCAAGCCTTTGGAATACGATTACTTTCAGCTCAAGCTCGGCCGCGAGAGGACAGCGCACAAGGCGCTGGCCGAGCGGCTGCATCCGATGGCCGGGGTGGTGGCGGTATTCTCGCCGCTGCTCGGCTTCGCGTCCAATGAGGCCCTGGTCCTGGCCAGGGCCGGGACCGAGCTGGGCTTCGCGGCGCGCCAGGTCGACCGGTTGACGCCGACCCTGCGGCCGACGCAGGACGTCCCGCCCGAGCCGAAGGGGGTCTATGTCCACAACTGGTTCACCATCGACGGCCAGGCGGTCGATGAGTTCGTGCGGCTGTCGGGCGAGGCCTGGCCGGCCTTCGAGGGCCGCTTCGACACCCGGATCTACGGCCTGTTCCTGGCCGCCGAGACCGAGGCCGACCGGGCCGAGGGCGCGCGCCGGCTGCTGCTGATGACCAACTACCGAGACCTCGGGGAATGGCAGGTTTCCCGCGACCCGACCTCCGAGGCCATGCAGGTCTTCCTGCGCCGCCGCGAGCTGACGCGGGTCTCGCTGGCCCGCAGTTGCCTGGTCGCGCCGCGGGGCTAGCGGCGCACAGGCATTTGCGCTCAGATGACGCCGTTAGGTGGGAGAACGTCGACATGATCGAGGACAATGAGGACCAGCGGCTGCGCCGCATCGCCGAGCGGCGGGCCGACGCCAAGCTGGGCTTCCGCACCCACCTGCTGGTCTATGTGATCGTCAACGCCGGACTGGTGGCGATCAACCTGATGACCAATCCCGACGGCTATCTCTGGTTCCCCTGGGCCATGCTGGGCTGGGGGCTTGGCCTCGTGGCCCATGGCGTGTCCGTCTACGCCTATGTCGGCGATCACCGCGAGCGGATGATCGAGGAAGAGCTGGCGCGCCTGCGCCGCCCCAAGGCCTGAGGATAGCGTTATGATCGAACAGACCGTGGAGGTCCCGACCAAGGACGGGGCCACGACGACCTTCATCGTCCATCCGGAACGCGATGGCCCGCACCCGGTGATCCTGTTCTTCATGGACGCGCCGGCGATCCGCGAGGAGCTGCGCGACATGGCGCGGCGGTTCGCCAGCGCCGGCTACTTCGTGATGCTGCCCAACCTCTATTACCGCTCGGGCGTGCTGGAGCTGACGGCCGAGGATTGGGCCGATCCCGAGCGGAAGAAGATGTTCGGGCTGATGCATTCGCTGACCATCCCGCTGGTGATGGAGGACACCGACGCGCTGCTGGCCTATGCCGACGGCCAAGCGGCCGCCGACGCCAAGACCGTGGGCTGCGTCGGCTACTGCATGAGCGGCCAGTTCTCGATCAACGCCGCGGCGCGCCATCCCGACCGAGTCAAGGCGGCGGCCTCGATCTACGGCACCTTCCTGGTCACCGACAAACCCGACAGCCCGCACGTCGCCGCCCGCAAGGCCAAGGGCGAGCTCTACTTCGCCTGCGCCGAGATCGACCGCTGGGCGCCGCTGGAGATGGTCCAGGCGCTGGAGGCCTCGCTGAAGTCAGACAGCATCGAAGCCGAGGTCGAGTTCTATCCCGGCGTCGAGCACGGCTTCGCCTTCCCCAAACGACCGGCCTACGACAAGCAGGCCGCCGAACGCCACTGGGAACGGCTGAACGCCCTGTTCCGGCGGCGGCTGGGCTAGATCCGATCGACCGGCGCGACCCAGTCGTCGTCCAGGCTCTTGAGCGGGTGGGAGCCAGTCACCTGACCCATGAAGGGCGGCCAGATGTTGTAGCCCAGCAGGTCTTGCAGGCGTGGCGACATGGCCCTCACCCGCTCGCGGGGGACACCGAGATAGAAGTTCTCCTGCGTCCGGGCCCAGGGCTCGCAATACTGGTTGGTGAAGGCCAGCCGCGGGGCGTCGCTGCGGTTGGCGCCGCCGCGGTGCATCAAGGTGCCTTGGAAGATGATGGCGCCGCCGGCCGGCATGGTCACCGGACGGAGCAGGGCCTCAACCTCGCGCGGGTCCAGGGCCTGGATGTCTTCGTTTCCCCAGGTGTGGCTGCCGGGGATGATGTCGGTGGCCCCGTTGGTGTCGGTGAATGCGTCAACCGCGGCGATGATCGACAGGCTGATGGCGGGGCGCGGACGGGGTTGGCGATAGAAGCCGTCGTCGAAATGGAGCGCCTGGGCCTTCTCGCCAGGATGGATGCAGATCGCCTGGCTGGCGGTGAGCAGGTAGCCAGGCTGCAGGAACCGGTCGAGCAGGGCCAGCAGCCGCGGTTCGGCGGTCAGGTCCTCGAACACCTTGCCCCGCGCCACCAGGGTGTAGACCCGCTCGGTGGCCAGGCCCTCGAAGTCGTTGCGCCCGTGGTGGGTCCCCATGTGCGGGGCAAGCGCGGCGCGGGCCGCCGCCAGTTGATCGGCGTCGGCGAAGTCCTCGATGATCGTATAGCCGTCACGAGTGAGCCGCTCGACGTGGGCCTCAAGGTCGAAGGTCGCGGGCGCCATGTCCATGATCGCCTCCCTGATTTCGCAAGAACCTAGCAGAGGCGACCATGGGGAAGGCCAGTCTTAGTTCCGCGAGGGGATGATCACCTTCATGGACTCATAGCCCTTCACGAAGGTCGAATAGACCCGCTTGGGCTCCTCCAGGAGCACGACCTCGGGGAAGCGCTTGAGGATCTCTTCCCAGATAATCTTGAGCTGCAGCTCGGCCAGGCGATTGCCGACGCAACGGTGGATGCCGAAGCCGAAGGAGATGTGGTTGCGGGGCCGCTCGCGGTCGATGATGTACTCGTTCGGACGCTCGATGGCCTCTTCGTCGCGGTTGCCCGAGACGTACCACATGACGACCTTGTCGCCCTTCTTGATGGTCTTGCCGCCGATGTCGAAGTCCTGCGTGGCCATGCGGCGCATGTGGGCCAGCGGCGTCTGCCAGCGGATGGTCTCCGACACCATCGAGGGGATCAGGGACGGGTTCTCGCGCAGCTTGCGGTACTGATCGGGGTTGCGGTTCAGCGCCAGGATCGAGCCGGAGATGGTGTTGCGGGTGGTGTCGTTACCGCCGACGGTCAGCAGCACGATGTTCCCGAAATACTCGCGCGGCTCCATGTTCCGGGTGGCCTCGCCGTGGGCCAGCATGGAGATCAGGTCGCCGGCCGGCGGGGCGTTGACCCGCTGGTTCCACAGGTTGGTGAAGTAGGCGTGGTACTCCACGAAGATCTGCATCTTCTGTTCGATGGTGTCGATCAGGCCCTGGCCGGGCACCGCGGTGACCACGTCGGACCAGTAGGTCAGCTTGCGGCGGTCTTCCTGGGGCATGTCGAACAGGGTGGCCAGGGTCATGGCCGTCAGCTCCATCGACACCTTGTCGACCCAGTCGAACTCCTCGCCGACCGGCAGGGAGTCGAGGATCGCGGCGGCGCGCTCGCGGATCAGCGGCTCGAGGATCTGCAGGTTCATCGGCGAGACCGCGGGGCTGACGGTCTTGCGCTGCACGTCGTGCTTGGGCGGGTCCATGGCGATGAACATGGGCAGGGGGCCCTGGTCGCCGTCCTGGGT
>NZ_JAUYNW010000053.1 GCF_030698145.1 Phenylobacterium sp.
GCGCCCCGGCCCAGAATCCCAAGTGGGAAGGCCGGCACGTCTTTCGCGCCCTTTCGCGGAAGCGCACCGTTATAGGGAACGTTGCGTTTCCGTCAATGGCGCAATCGCGAGAATTTGAACCTTTTCAGGCTTCACGCGATCGCGAGGGCTTATTCTACCAGCGGGGGCCGTCGAGGGCCTTGTCGATGCCGGCGGATACGTCTTCGATCGAACCCATGCCGTCCACTTCCACGAGTTTTCCGTGGTTTTGATAGTAGGGCAGCAACGGCGCGGTCTGGTCGTTGTAGGCCGAGAGCCTCACCTTGAAGCTTTCGGGATTGTCGTCTGGGCGGCCCGACTCGGCGAATCGGCCGGCCACCCGCTTCAGAAGCTGTTCGTCATCGACCTTGAGGCGAACCACTAGGTCGATTCGGGCGCCGCGCTGCTCCAGCATGACGTCCAGGGCCTGGGCTTGCGCGAGCGTGCGCGGGAAACCATCGAAGATCGCGCCGCCGGCCGCTTCGGCCTCAGGCAGACGCTCCTCGATCAGGGCGATGACGATCTCGTCGGTGACGAGCTCGCCGCGCTCCATGACGCCGGCCACCTTCTTGCCGAGCTCGGAGCCCGAGGCGATCGCGGCGCGCAGCATGTCTCCGGTGGACAGCTGAACCATCTTGCGGCTGTCGACCAGGCGCTTGGCCTGGGTGCCCTTCCCCGCCGCCGGCGGGCCGAACAGGATCAAATTCATCGCTAAAATATCCCCTCCCCGCCGACCTTCCCCATTCGGGCCGGCTTAAAAGCGAAAGCGCTTCTCTATCGAGCGCCACGCCCCCCGCGTAGCTTCGACTTCTTGATCAGGCCTTCGTACTGGTGGGCCAGGAGATGCGACTGGATCTGAGTAACGGTGTCCATGGTGACGCTCACCACGATCAGCAGCGACGTGCCGCCCAGATAGAAGGGGGCGTTGTAGAAGCCGATCAGGATCTCGGGCAGCAGGCAGACGATGGTGATGTAGGCCGCGCCGATCACCGTCAGACGGGTCAGGACATAGTCCAGGTACTCCGCCGTGCGCTTGCCGGGCCGGATGCCCGGCAGGAAGCCGCCGTACTTGCGCAGGTTCTCGGCGGTGTCCTCCGGATTGAACACGACCGAGGTGTAGAAGAAGCAGAAGAACACGATCAGGGCGCCGTAGAGCACCATGAAGGCCGGCTGGCCGTGTTGCAGGGCCGCGACCGCGGCCGGCAGCCACTGGGCCCAGGCGGGCAGCTCGGCGGTCGCCAGGAAGCCCATGGCCGTGGTCGGCAGCAGCAGCAGCGAAGAGGCGAAGATCGGCGGGATGACGCCGGAGGTGTTGATCTTCAGCGGCAGGAACGAGGTGTCGCCGCCGAACATGCGGTTGCCCTGCTGGCGCTTGGGATACTGGACCAGCAACCGGCGCTGCGAGCGCTCCATGAACACGATGGCGAAGACCACGCCGATCGCCAGCGCGATGATCGCGAACATGGCGAAGCCCGGCAGGGCACCGGTCCGGGTCATGGTGAACATCTGCCAGATGCCGCGCGGCAGGACCGCCACGATGCCGGCGAAGATGATCAGCGAGACGCCGTTGCCGACCCCGCGGCTGGTGATCTGCTCGCCCAGCCACATCAGCAGCAGCGTGCCACCGGTCAGGGTCACGACCGTCGAGACCAAGAAGAACGGCCCAGGATTGATCACCAAGCCCGGGCTCGACTGCAGCCCGGTGGCGATGGCGAAGGACTGGAACAGGGCCAGGACAACGGTCAGGTAGCGGGTGTACTGGTTGAGCGTCTTGCGCCCCGCCTCCCCGCCTTCCTTGCGCAGCTTCTCCCACGGCGGATAGACCGTGCCCAGCAGCTGCACGATGATCGAGGCCGAGATGTAGGGCATCACGTTCAGCGAGAAGATCGCCATCCGTTCGACGGCGCCCCCCGAGAACATGTTGAACATGCCCAGGATCCCCTGCGCCTGGCCCGAGAAAGCCTGGGCGAAGGCGATCGGGTCGATGCCCGGGATCGGGATATAGGTTCCCAGCCGGTAGGCGATCATCGCCCCCAGGGTGAACAGGATCCGCTTGTGGAGCTCCGTCGCCTTCTGGAAGGCCCCGAAGTTCATGTTCGCTGCGAGTTGCTCGGCGGCCGAAGCCATGTAGTTCCCCAGACGTTCAGGACCGGTCGTACATAGGGCGTCCGTCCTGCCCTGTCATCCGGTCCGCCGCGAGGGCAGGCCGGAGGCGAGAGCGAAGTCCCCGCCAGGCGGGGATGGACGGATTTACTCGGCGGCTTCGGCGGCGACGGGGCCGGTCAGGTTGACCTTGCCGCCGGCCTTTTCGACCGCGGCCTTGGCGGCGGCGGAGGCGGAGTAGACGGTGATCTCGATCTTGGTCTTGATCTCACCCTTGCCCAGCAGGCGCACGCCGTCCTTGGCGCGGCGCACGACGCCGGCGGCGATCAGGACCTCGACGTCGATGGCCTTCTTGGCGTCGAGCTTGCCGGCGGCGATCGCCTGCTCGAGACGCCACAGGTTCACCTCGGCGAACTTCTTGGCGAAGGGGTTGTTGAAGCCGCGCTTGGGCATGCGCATGTGCAGCGGCATCTGGCCGCCTTCGAAGCCGGCGATGGCGACGCCGGAACGGGCCTTCTGACCCTTCACGCCGCGGCCGCCGGTCTTGCCCTTGCCCGAACCCGGGCCACGGCCGACGCGCATGCGGTTCTTGGTGGAACCCGGCGACGGCGAAAGTTCGTTGAGCTTGGTCATGTGACGCCTCTCCTTGGAGATCTGTCGCCCGGACGAGCGTCCGGACTCGGCTGATGTTGAGTGTGGCCGCCGAAACGGCCGAAGAGGCGACGCTTTTGGCGCCGCCTCTCCAAAACGTCCAGTCTCAGGCCTTAGCCTTCGACCACTTCCACCATGTGATGGACCTTGGCGATCATCCCGCGGATCGACGGGGTGTCCTCCAGGACCGACACGCGGCCGATCTTGTTGAGGCCCAGGCCCGCGAGGGTCGCGCGCTGGTCCTTCTTGCGGCGGATGGGGCTCGCCGTCTGACGAACGGTCACCTTGGCCATGACTTATTCTCCGTCGGCGGCGGCGGCGGCCGCGGCATCGGACTTGCGTCCGAGGACGTCGGCGACCTTCTTGCCGCGCTTGGCGGCGACCTGGCGGGGCGAAGACTGAGCCTTCAGCGCCTCAAAGGTCGCGCGCACCATGTTGTAGGGGTTGGACGAGCCGACCGACTTGCCCACGACGTCCTGGACGCCGAGGGTTTCCAGCACGGCGCGCATCGGGCCGCCGGCGATGACGCCGGTGCCGGCCGGAGCCGCGCGGACCATGACCTTGCCAGCGCCCCAACGGCCATTGCCGTCGTGGTGCAGGGTGCGGCTCTCGCGGAGCGGCACGCGGATCATGGTCTTCTTGGCTTCTTCGGTCGCCTTGCGGATGGCTTCCGGCACTTCACGCGCCTTGCCATGACCGAAGCCCACGCGGCCCTTCTGGTCGCCCACCACCATCAAGGCGGCGAACGAGAAGCGGCGGCCACCCTTCACGGTGGCGGCGACGCGGTTGATGTGCACCAGC
>NZ_JAUYNW010000062.1 GCF_030698145.1 Phenylobacterium sp.
CCGGCGCCGCGGCTTCGCCTGAAAAGAGGGGTTGAGCCTAAGATGCTGCGTAAAGGTATCGCGCTCGCGGCGTTTGGGCTGGCTGTCCTGGCTGCGCCCGCCGCCCTCGCCTCGGGCCCCGCGCCCGCGCCCCTGAAGGAAGCCGAGTTCAGCTTCGAAGGCCCGTTCGGCAAGTTCGACCAGGCCCAGCTGCAACGGGGCTACAAGGTCTATCGCGAGGTCTGCTCGGCCTGCCATGCGATGAGCCTGCTGTCGTTCCGCAACCTCGGCGACAAGCACGGGCCGTTCTATGACGAGAAGTACCCGAACTCGAACGACAACCCCTATGTGAAGTCGATCGCCGCCGAGTACCAGATCAACGACATCGACTCCGAGACCGGTGACGTCGTGCAGCGTCCCGGCGCCTCGGCCGACCGCTTCCCCAACCCGTTCCCGAACGAGCCGGCGGCCCGCGCGTCGAACGGCGGCGCCCTGCCGCCCGACCTGTCGGTGATCGCCAAGGCCCGCCACCACGGCGCCCACTACATCTATTCGCTGGTGGGTTCGGGCTATGTCGCCCCGCCCAAGGGCCTGACTGTCGCGGCCGGCCAGCACTACAACAAGTACTTCCCCGGCGACCTGACCTCGGCCTCGGCCGATCCGCACCACGTGCCGCCCGGCGGCGTGCTGGCCATGGCCCCGCCTCTGGCGGCGGGCAAGGTGACCTTCGACGACGGTTCGCCGTCGAGCGTCGACCAGCAGGCCAAGGACGTCGCGGCCTTCCTGATGTGGGCCGCCGAGCCCAAACTGCAGGCGCGCAAGGAGTTCGGCCTGGCCGCCATGAGCTACCTGCTGATCTTCACCGGCCTGCTCTATTGGAGCTATCGCCGGATCTGGCGGAACGTCGCCCACTAGAGCGTGGCAGCCTGAAGTGGATACCGGTTCAGGCGCCCGTCACGCTCTAGGTTTTTGAAGTTAGACCCTTTTCATCCGATCAGATGATTCCATCTGAATTGGAAAGGGTCTAGGTCGACGCTGTCCGAAGAACGATCGAGGCCCCGGTTCTCCGGGGCCTTTTTCGTATCAGGGCGGCGCGAGCTGCACCCGGCGGCGGGGGAAGTCGAACCGCACCCGCCAATGGGCCAGCAGCGGTGCGCCGATCACGCCCAGGGCGCCGGGCTCGCCGTCGGCCAGCAGGCCGGCCGGCACGTTCTCGAACAGGACGCCGGCGAACGACAGCGCCCGCAGGGTGGCGCGGCGCTCGCCGAAGGGCAGCAGGGCCTCGGGATCGCCGGTGCTCCCGGCCAGGCGCCGGTGCATGCGCAGCGCCGCGTCCGAACCCGTGGACAGCACCATCTCACCCGCCTGGGCGTGGCGCCCGTCGGCCACCGCCGCGCGGGCCGAGGCCACGGCGCCTGGGCCCATGGGCAGGACGACGCCGGCGGCGAACCGCCGCGCCTCCCGCGGCCTGCGGATCGCCACCCGGCAGGGGCTGAAGCGCACATCGACCACATAGGGCGCCAGCAGGTCGGCTCCGATCACGCCCGCGATGGGGGTGGGGAAGGCCGCGGTCCGGGCGTCCAGGTCGATCACCGCGATAGGCCGGTCGCGCAGGTCCAGGCCCGCGATCAGCACCCGGCCGCGCAAGGCGCTCGCCTCGAACCCGGCCATCTGCGCCTTGGTCTCGTGCAGCTGGGTGTTGGGCGATCCGGTGTCGAGGATGTAGTCGCCGGCCATCCCGGCCACCGAGGCCGGGATCACCACAACGCCGCGCTCATAGACGCAATCGACCTCGCCGGCCTGTGCCCAGGCCGGGACCAGGGCGATAAGCGCGGCGGCCGTGGCGCGGGCGGCGGGCGTCATAGGGGGTCCGAGACTCAAGGTTGCATCGACAATAGCCAAGCTGAGCGGCCTGACCACTGGCGCCTCAACGGACGCCTTACGTCCGCCCCGCCGGCGCTCTAAATGTCAGGGATGGCTTTCATCCGCCCGTGGCGCGACTTCAAACGGATGCAGGACGTGGCGCTCGCCGCGGCCTCGCTGATCTATGCCGGGGCGGTGGTCAACGCCTTCCAGGTGCTGCCCGGCGGGACCGACATGATCGCCCAGCGCACCCTGATCTGGCCGGCGGTCTTCCTGGTCCTGTCTCTGGCCCTGCCGCTGCTCGTGCCGTGGCTGAAGCGGCTGCTGGCCCGCTATGTCTGGCTGAGCTTCCAGGCCGGGTTCGGCCAGACGGCGTTCTCGGTGATCACCGGGGTGGGCCTGCTCGCCGCCGCGGCCCTGTTCATCTACTGGCAGGTGGCCGCGGTCGCTCATGGCGGACATTATCCGGCGGGCGTGTTCTCGGGCTACGCGGCGGGTATCGGCATCCTGGCGGCCCAGGCGATCCTGGTGCGGGTTCTGGAACTGCAGCCGCCGATCCGCAAGCTGATCGAGGAGCCGGACTAGATCGAGCTCCGGCCGCCGCCGTTGTTGGAGAACAGGGCCAGGGTGCGCAGGCGCGCCAGCCGCGCGGAGTCGGCGTGATAGCCGCTGGGCGCCACGAAGGCGTGGCCCGCGTCATAGACATGCACGGGAAGCTCCGGATGGCGTTCGCGGATCGCCTCCACGTCCCGCGGCGGGATCAGGTCGTCATGCCGCCCGAAGTGCAGCAGGGTCGGGCAGACCGGCGTCTCGTCGGCATGGCGCACGATGTGGCCGCCATAGAAGCAGGCGACCGCCGACAGGCCCCGCAGGCGGCAAGCCGCCAGCCAGGCCGCCGTCCCGCCGAAGCAGAAGCCCAGCAGGAAGACGGGACCGCCCAGCGCGTCGATCGCCGCCTGCACGTCGGGAAGGGTGGTCTCGCCCCAGCCGGTGGCCTCGGCGTGGGCGGTCTGGGACTCCAGGCGGGCCGGGTCGAAGTCCACAGTGGCGAAGCCGGGCTCGAAGCGGTCGAACAGGCTGGGGGCGATGGTCTCGTACCCCTCCTCGGCCAGGCTGTCGCAGAACGCGCGGATATGCGGCGTCACCCCCCAGACGGCGTGCAGCACCACCAGTCCGCCGCGCCGGGCGTCGGTGACGGGCGCGCGGTAGGCCTGCAGCCTAAAGCCGTCGGCGCTGGTGAGCTGGATGGTTTCGCCCACCCCTCAGGCGCCTTCGAACAGCTCGCGGGTGCGTAGGCGCGCCAGGTCGGCGGCCTCCTCGGCGTAGCGTTCCGGGCTCTCGTTGTTGAACCCGTGGCCCGCGCCTTCGTAGATATAGACCGGCACCTGCGGATGGTGGGCGTGGACCGCCGCCTCGACCTCGTCGGCCTTGATGCCGGGGTCGGTGTGGCCCAGGTGGATGATCGTCGGGCACAGGGGCTTGAGCGCCGCGTTGGCGGCCACCAGGCTGCCGTAGTAGCTCGAGGCCGCCGCCAGGCCCTCCAGCTTGCCGGCGGCCAGCCAGGTCAGCGATCCGCCGTAGCAGTAGCCCACCACGCAGACCTTGCCCCGCTGGGCGAGGTGGTCACGGCAGGCGGCGATGTCGGCCAGGGCCTGGTCCAGCGGCGTGGCGCGCGCATGGGCCACGCCGGCGGCGATCCCCTCCGGATCGTGGGCGGAGACGAAGCCGCGCTCGCGGCGGTCGTAGAGGGCCGGCGCGATGGCCTCGTAGCCGGCCTTGGCCCAGCGCTCGACGTCGGCGCGCACGTGGCGGTCGATGCCGAAGATCTCCTGGATCACGATCACCCCGCCCTTGCGCGGCGTGAAGGGCTGCTCGTGATAGGCCGAGAATGTGAAGTCGTCCGCGCCCTTGAGGGTGATGGTCTCGCCCATGCGTCTCTCCCGTTTGGTGCGGGAGCTAAGCAGAGAACGCCGCGGCGCCCAATGGGCGACGTGACGGAGAGTCCGCAAGCAAGAGTCAAAGTCCCCCCTCGGCCGGCTTTGCCGACAGCTCCCCCAGGAGGGGAGCATCTGGGGGCCTAGACGTTGAAGCGGAAGTTCATCACGTCGCCGTCGTTGACCACGTATTCCTTGCCCTCGGCGCGCAGCTTGCCGGCGTCGCGGGCGCCGGCCTCGCCGTTCAGCCGCACATAGTCTTCAAAGGCGATGGTCTCGGCGCGGATGAAGCCCTTCTCGAAGTCGGTGTGGATCACGCCGGCCGCCTGCGGGGCGGTGTCGCCCTTGTGGATCGTCCAGGCGCGCGCCTCCTTGGGCCCGACCGTGAAATAGGTCTGCAGGCCCAGCAGGTGATAGGCCTCGCGGATCAGCTTGTTGAGGCCGGGCTCGGTGAGGCCCAGGGTCTCCAGGAACTCCGCGCGTTCGGAGGGATCGAGCATGGCGATCTCGCTCTCGATCTGGGCGGAGATGGCCACGTGGTCGGCCCCGTCGCGCGTCGCGCGTTCGGCGACCAGCTTCGACATCTCGTTGCCGTCGGCGGCGGAGGCCTCGTCGACATTGGAGACATAGAGCGCGGGCTTGGAGGTGAGGAGCTGGAGCATCCGCCAGGCCTTGTCGTCCTCGTCGGCGACCTTGGCCTTGCGGGCGGGCCGCCCGGCGTTGAGCTCGGCCAGGGCCAGTTGCACCAGGCGCAGGGTCTGGGCGCTTTCCTTGTCGCCGGCCTTGGCCCGCTTCTCGAGGTTGGCGACCCGCTTCTCCAGGCTCTCCAGGTCGGCCAGCATCAGCTCGGTCTCGATGGTCTCGAGGTCGGAGAGGGGATCGACCTTGCCCTCGACGTGGGTGATGTCGTCGTCGATGAAGCAGCGGGCCACGAAGGCCACGGCGTCACAGTCGCGGATATTGGCCAGGAACTGGTTGCCAAGGCCCTCGCCCTTGGAGGCGCCGCGCACCAGGCCCGCGATGTCTACGAAGTTGATCCGCGAGGGGATGATCTCCTTGGACGGGATGATCGCCGCCAGCTTCTCCAGGCGCGGTTCGGGCACCGCCACGTCGCCGGTGTTGGGCTCTATGGTGCAGAACGGATAGTTGGCCGCCTGGGCCGCCGCGGTCTGGGTGAGCGCGTTGAACAGGGTCGACTTGCCGACGTTCGGCAGGCCGACGATGGCGACTTTCAGGGCCATGGGGTGGTTCGTTTCCTATGCGAGGGCGCGACCTAGCACGTCTGGCCGGCCGGCCCAACAGGCGGGGTCTCAGGTCTCGCGGTTGCGGGACTGGCGGGTGTCGGCCTTGTCGGCGGGGGCCAGGCGCATGACCTCGGTCTGGAACTTCTCGTCCTCGCCGACGGCCAGCAGGGGGGCGGCGTCGGCGACCGCGCCGATCAGGTCGGCGACCCAGTTCTGGTCGACCTTGTGGAAGTCCGACAGCACGTGGCCCTGGACCAGTTCGCTCTGGCCCGGATGGCCGACGCCCAGCCGGGCGCGGCGGAAGTCGGGGCCCACATGGGCGGTGACGGAGCGCACCCCGTTATTGCCCGCCGCGCCGCCGCCGGTCTTCATGCGGAAGCGGCCGGGGGCCAGGTCGATCTCGTCATAGAACAGCACGAGATCGGCGGGCGTCAGCTTGTAGAACTTCAACGCCTCGCCGACGCTACGGCCGCTCTCGTTGTAGAAGGTCTGCGGCTTGAGGATCAGGGCGCGCACGGGGCCGCCCTCGGCGTCGATCTCGCCCTCGCGGATCAGCGCGCCGAACTTCGAGCGTTCAGGCCCGAAGCGCCAGCGGCGCGCGATCGCGTCCACCGCCATGAAGCCGATATTGTGCCGGTTACCCGCATAGCGGGCTCCCGGATTGCCTTGGCCGGACAGGATCAGCATTCGATCTCCTCGGGACGAAGAGATCGTCTGGCTTAGACCGTGGTTGAGGCGGCGGCCGCAGCTTCGTCATCGGACGCCGCGTCGGCGGAGGCCGAGGCCGACGAACCGGCCAGGGTGGCCACGACGGCGTCGCGATCCATGGCCGCCTTGACGCCCTTGGGCAGTTCGACGGCGGAGATGCGGATGGTGTCGCCGATGTCCAGGCCGGTCAGGTCGAAGACCAACTCTTCCGGAATGGCGTCGGCCGGGCAGACCAGCTCGACCTCGTGGCGCACGATGTTGATCGTGCCGCCCTTCTTCAGGCCGGGGCTCGCCTCGTGGTTCTTGAAGTGAACCGGCACGGCGATCTTGATCGCCTGGTGCTCGTCGACCCGGTAGAGGTCGAAGTGGGTCGGCTCGTCGGTGACCGGATCCATGTCCACCGCCTTGGCGATGACCTGCTGGCTCTCGGCGCCGTGCTTCAGGGTCACCAGGTGGCCCAGCAGCTTGCCGGTGTAGAGCGCCTTGCGGAACTCGTTCGACTTGACCGAGATGGCCACGGGATCCTTGGCGCCGCCGTACAGCACGCCGGGGACCTTGCCCGCGCGACGGGTTTCACGGGCGCCGCCCGTACCGGTGCGTTCGCGGACTTCAACGTTCAGGATGATCTCGGCCATGGCGCCTTCGCCTTAAAACGAAGCCGCCGCGCGAAACCCGCGCGGCGACGGAACGACCCCTTAGGGCCGAAAGGTGGGCGTAAATACACAAAACTCCCGACCGTGGCAACGGTGGGGCGTGCGGAATCCTAACGCTTTTTCGTGGACTGCTTGTAGGGCTTCTTCGCCATCTCCGCGGCGGTGGCCACCTTGGGGATGAACCGGGCCTCGAAGGGCTCGGGCTGGCCGGAGGCTTTGATCACGCAGCGGGCGGTGTCCATCATGGCGTGCTGGCCCAGGCAGAAGACGTCTTCGTAGTGCGGGGTGGAGACCGCCAGGCACTGGAAGAGGTTCAGCTTGGACATATTGATGCAGGAGCCGGTGTTGGGCTCGACCATCATGGCGTTGATGATTTCCATGTTGGCGTCGCTGGCGTGGCCGAGCACCGCCAGCGCCGCGATCGCCAGGCTGCGAATCACGGTGGGGCTGTAGGGCGCGCTGGCCGGGGGGGCGACGACGCCCAGCGGCTGGACGCCGGCCGCGGCCTGGCTCAGCCGCAGGGTCTGGGCCACGTCGCCCACCACCGGGGTGGTCGAGAGCGACTTGGCCTGCAGCAGCCGCACCTCGCGATTCGGCACCTCGGCCTTGGACCACGGCTGCTTCTGAATGTCGTAGGCCGACTGCTTCACCGCCTTGCCGGCGGTGTAGAAGCGGGCGCCGTCCTCGGCGAGCGCGGCGATCACCAGGCCGGCGGCGGAGTTCGAGCCGGTCAGGGCGACCACATAGGCCGGGTCCTTCATGATCTCGTAGGCGATCTGGCGCCGCGCCTCGGCGGTGGCGCCATAGCTGCGCACGCCGGCCACGAAGGCCGGGTCGCCCAGGGCCACGACCGCGCCGTAGGCCGTGGCGCCCTGCATCAGCTGCCGGGGTTCGTAGGAGACGCCCACCCGCACCGCGTCGGCGACGGCCGCGCCGTCGACGAAGGCCGGCGATATCGCCGAGGCGTGGTCGACATAGTAACGATAGGCGCTGGCCCGCTCGATCAGGACGGCGGGCAGGACCGCGGCGGCCACGGGCGGCGGCGGCGGGGGAGGCGGGGGCGCGGTTTCCGAGGAACAGCCTGCGATCAGCGTCGCGAGAGCGACGGCGGCGGCCGTCAGGCCCACGCGAAGTGTCGAGGTCATCCTGAGCCTTCCCCTGTGTATCGTTGAGCCAACATACCACGGCCGAGCGGGCGAGAATGTGACCTGACGCCGTTAACGGGCGCTCACCAAGCTTGACCGAAGGCGGCGGAGAGCCGGGCTCAGTCGAACAGCTTGGACACCGACTCTTCGTTGGCGATGCGGCGGATGGCTTCGCCGATCAGCTTGTCGCAGCTGACATAGCGGATCTTGCCGCCCTCGGTGGCGCGCTCCGGCGGCTGGATGGAGTCGGTCATGACCAGCTCCTTGAGGATCGAGGCGTTCACCCGCTCGACCGCCGCGCCCGACAGGACGCCGTGGGTGACATAGGCCGAGACCTCCAGCGCCCCGCCGTCGACCAGGGCCTGGGCGGCGTTGCAGAGCGTGCCGCCGCCGTCGATCATGTCGTCGAACAGGATGCAGCGGCGCCCGTGGACGTCGCCGATGATGTTGGCGACCTCGCTCTTGCCTGGGCCCGAGCGGCGCTTGTCGACGATGGCCAGCTCGGCGTTCAGCCGGGTGGCGACGGCCAGGGCCCGGACCACCCCGCCCACGTCGGGCGAGACGATCATCAGCTCGCTGGTCTTGGAATGGTGGTCGCGGATGTCGGCGGCCAGGATCGGCGCCGAGAGCAGGTTGTCGGTGGGGATGTCGAAGAAGCCCTGGATCTGGCCTGAGTGCAGATCCATGGTCAGGACCCGGTCGGCGCCGGCCCGGGTGATCAGGTTGGAGACCAGCTTGGCCGAGATCGGGGTGCGGCCCCCGGTCTTCCGGTCCTGCCGGGCGTAGCCGAAATAGGGCATGACCGCCGTGATCCGCTTGGCCGAGGCGCGTTTCAGCGCGTCGATGCAGATCAGCAGCTCCATGAGGTTGTCGTTGGCGGGATAGCTGGTCGACTGGATGACGAAGACATCCTCGCCGCGCACGTTCTCGTCGATCGTGACCCAGACCTCGTTGTCGGCGAAGCGCTTGACCTGGGCCTTGGTCAGCGGAAGGTCGAGGTGCGACGCGACCGCCTCGGCGAGCGTTCGGTTGGAGTTGCCGGCCAGCAGCTTCATCGGACCCCCGAGGAATTTCGTATGCGCGGGCTTGTAGCAGGCCAAGGCGGGGGAGCAAGGCCCCACGGCAAGAGTCCTCAGACGAGGGTGATCGCCGACAGCAGGCGACCGAAATCGGGTTCGCCGCGCTTGAAGGCCCGCCGGTTGGAGAAGAACAGGTCCTCCTCGGCGCAGGTGTCGCGGCCGATCCATTCGCAGGTCTCCACGCCCGCGCCGCGCAGGCGGTGCAGCACGAAGCCGGGCAGGTCGAACATCCGCTTGTCGGGGCTCTGGCCCGCCGCGAAGAACGCGGCGTTGGCTGCGTCGTCGGCGAAGAAGCGCTCCAGGAACTCCAGGCCCACCTCGTAGGAGGCCGGCCCGATGCAGGGCCCGATCACGGCGACGATGCGCGACGGCGCGGCGCCCAGCTCGACCATCTTGGCCACCGTGGCCTCGGCGATCCCGGTGAGCGCGCCCTTCCAGCCCGCGTGGGCGGCGGCGACGATCCGGGCCTGGGGGTCGGCGAACAGGATCGGGGCGCAGTCGGCGGCCAGCGCGCCGCAGACGATCCCCGCCTTGGCCGCGACCAGGCCGTCGCCCTGCGGCCGGGCGTCGCCCCAGGGGGCCTCGGCGACCAGGGCCGTGGCCGAATGGATCTGGTAGCAGGTGCTCAGCGCCTGGGCCGGCGCGCCGAAGTGGGCGGCGGCGCGGCGGCGGTTCTCGACCACGTCGCCCGTGGCGTCGGACGAGCCGCGCCCCACATTGAGGCTTCCATAGATCCCGGTGGAGACCCCGCCCTGGCGGGTGAAAAAGGCGTGACGCACCCCCTCCAGATCCAGCAACGGCGAGGTGATGACCGGCAGGCCGCTCACGCCGGGACCTCGAACCCCGGCGGGGTGAAGCCCTGGGAGTGGATGCAGGCGGCCTTGAACAGCTCGCCCATCTGGTCGGGCGAGACCAGCCGCTCCAGTTGCCGCTCGATCTCCTGCGCCTTGTCCGGGCGCGAGCGGGCCAGGGACTCGGCGCGCGAACCGATGCCCAGCCGCACCAGCAGCTCGCCCTGGGTCAGGATGTGCGCGGTCTGGGCGTCGCGGGCGTGGGCGGCGGCCAGCACGGCGGGGAAGTCGGCGTGGACGGTGAGGTCGGCCTCGCCGGGGGCCGCCAGCGGGCTCTCCTTCCGGTGGGCGCGCAGGGCCTGCAGGGTGTCGCCGAAGCCCGGGACCGCGCGGCCGTAATCGATCAGCAGGGCCGCGCCGCCGTCGCGGGCGATGCGTTCGCCCAGGGCCGAGCCCAGCGCCTCCTGAGCGGGGGAATGTTCCAGGATCGCCCCCAGCGGTGCGTCGCGGTCGAGCGGCGTGGTGGTGAGGCCGAAGGCCAGGGCGCCCGTGTCGTCGAGGCCGACCATCCGCTCGGCCCAGCCGCGCTCGGTGCGCACGAACTGGCGGGCGGCCAGGCAGTCCAGCAGTTCGTTGGCGATCAGCAGCAGCGGCGCCTCGCCCGGGACCTCCTCGAGCGCGTGCGCCCAGGAGACCCCGTCGCCCAGAGCCTGGCGCTGGGCCCGGCGCAGGGGTTCGGAGATCTCCACCAGCCACACGTCGGCGGCGGCCAGGAAGGCCGGCGCCAGGCGCGCGGCGCGCAGCAGGTCGCTCATCAGCGAGCCGTCGCCGGGGCCGATCTCGACCAGCCGCACGGGATCGGGACGGCCCAGCCGCTCCCAGGCCTCGACGGCCCAGAGGCCGATCAGTTCGCCGAACATCTGGCTGACCAGGGGGGCGGTGATGAAGTCGCCGCGCGCGCCCAGCGCCGGGCGGGTGGCGTAGTAGCCGTCCAAAGGATCGTGCAGGCAGGCGGCCATGTACTGGGCCACCGTCATCGGCCCGCCGGCGCGGATCTGGGCCGCGAGGCGGTCGCGCAGGCTCACCGGAGCTTGGCGGGCTCGCCGGCCGCGGGCGCGGCGACGGCCTCGGCCGGAACGGAGGCGGGGATGGGCTCCTTCATGCCGCGCCAGATCAGCCAGGCGCCGATCAGGGCCATGGGCGCGCTCAGTATCATCCCCATGGTCAGGCCGAACGGGAAGGTGGGCAGGTAGGCGTCGGGCTCGCGCACGTTCTCCAGGGCCATGCGGAAGACCCCGTAGGCCAGCATGAACAGGCCCGCCACCACGCCGCGGCGGCGCAGCAGCTTGGCGCCGTGGGTGGCCCAGAGCAGCAGCAGGAACAGCACCACCCCTTCCAGCGCCGCCTCATAGAGCTGGCTGGGATGGCGCGCGAAGGGCCCGCCGTTGGGGAAGATCACGCCCCAGGGCGCGTCGGTGGGCCGGCCCCACAGCTCGCTGTTGATGAAGTTGGCGATGCGCCCGAAGAACAGGCCGAAGGGCGAGGCCGCGCAGACCGCGTCCCATAGGCGCAGCATGTCCATCTTGTTGACCCGCGAGAAGCCGAACACCGCCACCAGCACGCCGATCGCCCCGCCGTGGAAGCTCATGCCGCCGTTCCAGGTCTGGGGGATCTGCAACGGGTCCTCCCAGATCAGCGAGGGCGTGTAGAAGAAGACGTGGCCCAGGCGGCCGCCGACGATGATGCCGAGCGTCAGCCAGACGATCAGGTCGTCGACCTGAGGTCCCGTGGCCGGGGCCGCGCGCGGCGCCCACAGGTCGGCGCGCTTCATCAATCCTGCGACATAGCGCCACCCCAGCAGGATGCCGGCCACATAGGCCAGAGCGTACCAGCGGATGGCGAACGGCCCGATCTGGACGAGGATGGGGTCGAAGTCCGGAAAGGGCACGGCGCAGGTCTCCAGAACGTTGCAAAGCGGGTTTAGACGAGAACCCCTTCGCTTTCATCCCCCGGCGCGCCATATAGGGATTATGCAGACCCAGAACCCCTTCCTGGACGAATTCGCCAAGCTGACCAACGCCGCCATGGGCCTCGCCCAGACCGCGGGTGAGGAAGCCAAGGCCGCGTTCCGCGCCCAGGCCGACCGTTTCGCCGCCGAACTTGACCTGATCCGCCGCGACGAGTTCGAGGCGCTGAAGGCCGAGATCGTCGCCCTGCGCGCCGAGATCGCTTCGCTCAAGGCGCCCGCCGCCAAGAAGCCGGCGAAGAAGGACTAGGCCGGCGCAAGTCTACGCAAACACGCGAATGTGGCTCGCCCGGATGAAGAAGCCGGTGACGCACCCCTCGCGAACCAGATTAGTTTCGAGATCGCAGGCGATTCGGGGGCCCGCTGGGCCCTCACGCCCCACGCGAAAGGACCGCAGGTCTTATGGACACGCCTCAGTCTGACGAAGACATCCTGATCGCTCTCGATCCCTTGGATGTGGTCGAGCACGTTCTGACGGCCGAAAACCTGCAATTCGACCGCACCGAAGATGGTGACCTGGCCTTTACTTTGGCCGGGGACTGGAAGGACTACGAGCTGTGGTTCGCCTGGCGGCCCGAGGCCGACTGCCTGCAGCTCTGCCTCTCCGTCGACCAGCAGGTCACCCCCGAACAGCGCGCCGCGGCATTCGAACTGGTCTCGACGGTCAACCAGCGCGTCTGGCTGGGCCACTTCGAGGTCTGGGACGACGGTGAGATCATCTTCCGCCACGCCATGGCTCTGATGACCGGCGAACGCCCGACGCTGGCCCAGGCTGCGGCCATGATCGACGTGGCCATGGAGGCCGCCGACCGCTTCTTCCCGGCCTTCGACTTCCTGGTGAAGGGCGCCAAGTCGCCGGCCGACGCCATCGCCGCCTGCATGTTCGAGACGGTCGGCGAGGCCTAAGGGCCAGACCATGACGCCGATCCTGCTGCTGGGCGCGGGCCGCATGGGCGGGGCGCTGATCGAGGGCTGGCGTCGGGCCGGCGCCTTCCAGCCGTCCGACCTGATCCTGCGCGAACCGCATCCGGCCGACGCCATCCAGGCCCTGGCCGCCGTGGGCGCGCGGCTCAATCCCCCCGACTCCGTGCTGGGCGAGGCCCGGACCGTGCTGCTGGCCGTGAAGCCGCAGACCTGGCGCGAGGCCGCGAGCGTCGTCGAACCCCACCTGGCCCCCGACGCCGTCATTGTCTCGGTGGCGGCCGGGGTTCGGAGCCAGGACATCTCCCAGGCGTTTGGCGGCCGCGCCGTGGCCCGGGTCATGCCGACCACGGCCGTGGCCATCGGCCAGGGCACGACCAGCATCTACGCCGCCGGCGCGCCCGCCCGCGCCCGTGCGCACGCCCTGTTCGCGCCGGTGGGGACCGTGGTCGACCTGGCCGACGAGGAGCTGCTGCACGCCGCGACCGCGGTGTCAGGCTCGGCGCCGGCCTATCTCTACGCCTTCGTCGAGGCCCTGGAGGCCGCCGGCGCCCGGGCGGGGCTGCCGCCCACCGACGCCGCGCGGCTGGCGCGCGCCACCATCGCCGGGGCCGCGGCCCTGATGGCCAGGAGCGGCGAGGAGCCGGCCGAGCTGCGCCGCCAGGTCACCTCGCCCGGCGGCACCACCCAGGCGGCGCTCGACGTGCTGATGGGCGAGGCGGGCCTCGCCCCGCTGCTGCGCGAAGCCGTCGCCGCCGCGGCGCGGCGCTCCAAGGAGCTGGGCGGGTAGCTCCTCATCCCTCCTCCTTGTGGGGAGGGCAGACCGCGAAGCGGTCGAGGGTGGGGCAGCCTGAAGCTTCCGCGCAGACCGCCGGACTTCCCCACCCGGGCGGCTGACGCCGCCGTCCCTCCCCACAAGGAGGAGGGATGAGCACTCAGCTTGCGCGCTTCCAGGTCTGGGCCTGGCAGATCACGGCGACGCAGCCTTCGACCTTCAGCGTGCCGTCGGGATTGGCGCTCATCTTCGAGACGTAGGTCTTGCCGTTGCTCGGGTTGTAGATTTTGCCCCCGGTCCACTTGCCCGCGCCCGAGGGCTTGAAGTCGCGGATCATGGAAAGGCCCACCAGCGGGCGGGCGCGCAGGGCGGTGTCGGGATTGTTGTCGTCCTTGGGCGTGGCGCCGGGCGCGGCCTTCACCCAGGCGATGGTCCCGCACATCTTGGCCTTGTCGGCCGCGCAGGGAGCGACCTTGATACGGGCCCCGCCGCCCTGGGTGACCCAATGACCCTCGACCGGATCGGCGGCCTGGGCGGCGCCCGCGACGGCGGCGAGCGCGAGGCCCGCGAACAGGTGACCAAGCTTCATGCGAATCTCTCCCCAAGGTTTGGCGTAGCTGTGCCTTGCGCCTGTGAACTCCCGATGAACATCAACCCGGCAGGCGCACCACGGCCCGCAGCCCGCCCATGGGCGATCGGTCCAGGGTGACGTCGCCGCCGTGGCCGCGGGCCACGTCGCGGGCGATGGCGAGGCCGAGGCCCACGCCCTTGTCGTTCTGGTTGCGCGAGTCGTCCAGGCGGTTGAAGGCCTTGAAGGCCTCCTCGTAGCGGTCCTCGGGGATGCCGGGACCATCGTCGTCGACGGTGATCTCCACCCCGCCGGCGGTGCGCTTGGCGGCGGAGACCTCGATGTGCTCGCCATGCACGGCGGCGTTCATCACCAGGTTGGAGAGCGCCCGCTTCAGGGCGTTGGGCCGCACGCTGGCGGTCAGTTCCGGATCGGCGGCCACATGCACCTCGGCGCCGGCCCGCAGGGCGCCTTCGCTGACCTCGTCGATCAGGCCCTTCAGCCGGATGGTCTCCATGGCCTCGCCGCCCTCGCCGCGGGCGAAGGCGAGGTACTCGTCGATCATGTGCTCCATCTCGGCCAGGTCGCGCTTCATCTCGGCGTTGCGCGGGCCGGGCTCGGCGAGCGCCAGCTCCAGCTTCAGGCGGGTGAGCGGGGTGCGCAGGTCGTGGCTGACGGAGGCCAGCAGGGCGGTGCGCTGGTCGATGTGGCGCTGGATGCGCGACTTCATGGCCAGGAAGGCGTGGGCGGCCTGGCGCACCTCGCGCGCGCCGTGCGGCTTGAAGGCCGGGGCGTCGATACCCTTGCCGAAGTCCTCGGCCGCCGAGGCCAGCCGCTCGATGGAGCGGGTCTGGTTGCGGATGAACAGAACGGCGACGGCGGTCAGCAGCAGGGTGGCGAGCGTCATCCACAGGACGAAGATGTGGCCCTGGGTGGCGAAGGCGCGGTCCCGGGGCGCCAGGATGCGGATCACCCCCTCGTTCACCCGCACGCGGATGTCGACATAGGCGGGGTAGCGGGTGGTGTCGAACCAGAAGGGGGCGTCCAGCCGCGCGGCCAGGGCGCGCTCCAGCGAGCGGTCGACCACGGCGAACGGATTGGCGCGGCGGCCGACCGGCAGCTCGCGGCCGGGCTGCAGGGCCAGCGACAGGCTGAGCGAGGTCTCGGCCCGATCCGACAGGCGGGCCATGGCCGCGGGGCTGGGATCGTCCTGATAGCTCTCCACCGCCCAGGCCACGTCGCCGGCCAGGCCGTCGGACAGCCGGCTGGTCACGGTCTGCCAGTGGGCGTCGAAGAACACCCAGGTGACCGCGATCTGCATCAGGGCCACCGGCAGGACGATGATCAGCAGCGAGCGGCCGAACAGCGTCGTTGGCAGGCTGCGCTTCACCAGCCGCTGGAAATGCCGAGGCGTGAACAGCCGCAGGTCCATCAGTCGGGCGCCAGCAGGTAGCCGACGCCGCGCACCGTCTGCAGGTAGCGCGGGGTCTTGGGGTCGGTCTCGATCTTGCGGCGCAGGCGGGTGACCTGGACGTCGACGGCGCGGCCGGAGGGATCGACGGTTTCGCGGGCCAGCTCCAGCCGGTCCACGGGTTCGTGCGGGCTGCGGGCCAGGCGCTTGAGCAGGGCGACCTCGGCCTCGGTCAGGCGGATGGGCGTCCCCTGGCTGCTCAGCTCGCCGCGCTCCAGGTCGAACTGGCAGCGGCCCAGCGACATCGGTGCGTTGGCCGAGCCCTGCGGCCGGCTCTGGGCCCGGCGCAGGATGGCCTCGATGCGCAGCAGCAGCTCCTCGGGCTCGAAGGGCTTGCCCAGATAGTCGTCGGCGCCCAGCTTCAGGCCCTCGATCCGGTCCTCGGGCAGGCCCTTGGCGGTCAGCATCAGCACCGGCGTTCGGCCGGCCGAGCCCTTGCGCTCGCGCAGCCATTTCGTCAGCGAGAAGCCATCCTCGCCGGGCATCATGACGTCGAACACCGCCAGGTCGAAGTCCAGGGTCTCCATCAGCCGCCGCGCCGCCGCGCCGCCGGGCGCCGCGGTGACCCGAAACCCGTTGCGGGCCAGGTATTCCTTCAACAGGTCGCGGATGCGATCATCGTCATCGACCACCAGCAGGTGGCGGTCGGGGGTGTCGGTCAGGGCCATCAGGCGCCGCCTCCGCTGGTCTTCATCCGCCCGCCGGCCAGGGCCGACAGGATGCGCCGCGCCCCGGCGACGCCGTCCAGGCCGCCGGCCCGGTACGACCGGGCGAGCTGGCCCCGCAGCCGTTCGGCGATGCGGCCCTCGAAGGCCTGACCCGCCGCCGTCAGGCTGGCCGTGCGCCGCCGCGCGTCGAGGTCGCCGGAGATCTTCTCGACCAGGCCCTTGGCCTCCAGGTCGCTGAGGATGCGGCTGGCGGCTTGCTTGGAGAGGCTGGTGAGGTGGGCGAGCTCCTGGACGCCGACGCCTGGCCGGCGCTTCAACAGGAAGGCCGCGCGCCAGTGGGAACGGCCCAAGCCGAAATCCTCGGCCTGCAGCCCCGCATCGACGCCCGCCCATAACGCGGCCTCGGCCAACATCATCAGCTCAAGCCCCGCATCCAGCTCTTCGTCCCGCAGAATTAGCCTAGGATCGGCGGCGGCCATCAAGCTCAAAGCCCATTTTGTTTGACGGGGGCGGCGCGGGAGTCTGTAAGGAGCCGGTATTGAAAGGAGGACTTTCCCTCATGTCTCTCGTTCCCTTCGACGACCGCGATGGATGGATCTGGCTGGACGGGCAGTTCGTGCCCTGGCGCGAGGCGACGGTGCACGTATTGACCCATGGCCTCCATTACGCCTCCTCGGTGTTCGAAGGCGAGCGGATGTACGGGGGAGAGATCTACAAGCTCACGGCACACACCGAGCGCTTGTTCAAATCGGCCGAGATCCTCGATTTCGAAATCCCCTTCACGGTGGCCGAGATCGACCAGGCCTGCAAGGACACCTGCGCCAAGAACGGCCTGACCGACGCCTATGTCCGGCCCATCGCCTGGCGCGGTTCGGAGATGATCGGCGTCAGCGCCCAGATGACCAAGATCCACGTGGCGATCGCGGTGTGGGATTGGCCGAGCTATTTCAAGCCCGAAGAACGCGCCCGGGGCATCCGCATGTGTTGGGCCAAGTACAAGCGCCCCTCGCCGGAGACCGAGCCGGTCCACGCCAAGGCCGCCGGCCTCTACATGATCTGCACCATCTCCAAGCACGCCGCGGAGAAGGCCGGCTACACCGACGCGATGATGCTCGATTACCGGGGCTACGTCGCCGAAAGCACCGGGTCGAACGTGTTCTTCGTCAAGGACGGGGTGTTGCACACCCCCACCCCCGATTGCTTCCTGAACGGCATCACCCGTCAGTCCGTGATCGCGCTGGCGAGGGAAAAGGGCATCGAGGTCATCGAGCGTCACATCCGGCCCGAAGAGCTCGCCGAGTTCTCGGAATGTTTCGTGGTCGGCACGGCGGCGGAGGTCACCCCGGTGGCCGAGATCGGCGAATACAGCTTCACGCCGGGGGCGCTCTCGCTCGGCCTGATGGACGACTACGCCCGCATGGTCCGCCGCGAGCTCGTGGCCGCCTAGACCATTTTCCGCCGAATTGGGCCGCCCCTCCGCGAGAAGGGGCGGCCTTTTTCGTGACGCCTAGACCAGCCAGGCGTCGGGGCGGGGATAGGCTTCGCCGTTGGACAGGTGGATCAGGCCCACCACGCACCGGACGAAGAACCAGACTCCCAGGGCGCACCAGAGCAGCCCGGCCAGCAGCAGGATGGGAATGCCGATCAGCACGATCGACAACACCACGCCGATCAGCGTCATGGCGCCGAGCACGACGGCGGCGACCAGCCCGATCCAGAAGGTGCTGATCAGAAAGCGATGGTGCGTGGCCATCTTCGGCCCCGCATTGTCGCGGTTCGCATAGGCCAGCACCAGTCCGACCAGAATCGTGAGCCCGTTCACCAGGCCCAGCAGGTACAGACCGTAGATCACAGCCGGAAGCGTGCGGTCTTCGGTTGTGCTGACGGCGGTTTCGGTATGGCTCAATTCGGTCTCCTCGTTGATTGTCTGAGGAAATATGTGGGCCCGTTTCGTCGGCGCGCCACTTTAATTCTTCGTCATCTGTCCGCACGGTCAAGCCAGGGCAGGACGGCCGCCGCCAGGATCAGGACGAAGACCAGGCGCGCGGCCAGCGCCACTCCGAGCGTCCAGGCGCCGCCGCTGGCCGCGAAGGCCAGGAGGGCTACGGCCCCCAGGGCCATCAGCCCGATGATCCAATAGATTGGCGCGCGCCCAAATGTCGGGGCCTGACGCGTCGGGACCTGGCCGGTCACGGCGGTCATGAAGGCCTCGAAACTGGCCGACCGGTCCCGCGGCCGGAGCCCTTCGTAACTTAGGGCGGGAATTGTCAGCCGGCGGCGGCCGAACAGCAGGATCGCGCCGCGGTTCGCCCGACGACCGCCCTTGAGCTCCGCCATCGGAAAGCGCCGCAGATGGCCGCCGCGCCGTTCGACGACGCAGCCGTCCTCAAGGGTCCAGACGGTCTCGGCCTGGATGGGGGAGAGGCGGGCGCTGTGGCGGGCCGCCACGGCCTCAGCCTCGGACGACGGTGATCTCCACGCCGGCGGCCATGGCGTGCGGCGCGAGCGCCAGGGGCTTTTCCACCCGCACCCGGGCGCGCATGACCCGCGGGTCGCTGAGGCAGGCGCGGGCCAGGCGTTCTGCGAAGGCCTCCACGAGCTGGATATGGCCCTCGGCGGCGATGGCCCGGGCGTGCTCGCCGATCATCTCGTAATTGACGGTCTGCGACAGGCGCTCGACGCCCGCGGCGGGGACATCCAGCTCCACGTCGACCACCAGCGGCTGGGCGCGGCCCTTCTCGTGGGCGTAGACGCCGATCTCGGCGTCGATCTTCAAGCCGGTCACGAAGATCTTGGTCATGACCGTACGGCCTTGCGGCGCGGCGATGGGTTCGGCAGGCGTCTCCTGGAGCGGCGAAAGG
>NZ_JAUYNW010000087.1 GCF_030698145.1 Phenylobacterium sp.
ACGCCGCGCTGAAACCTTTAGGAGTCCGCCTCGAGCGTCCATATTGGCGGCTGGTGCTTCTCGACGATATCGAGGCACTCCTCGCGGCGCTTCGCGCGGCTGACATTCAAGCGGATGAAGACGTCCGTGGCCTGGTGGACAGCTTGCGCCTCCTTCCAGCCGCGAAAGGCCCCACGGAGGCTGTCGATCTCAGCGCAGCAGTCGAGCGCCCAGCTGGACTCATCTCGCCGGACATAGATCACGTTCCCCGCCGTGGCCGGCAGTTCCTGGCTCTCTTGGTTACGTCGAAACCGGTAGCTGGCGCCGCTGGCGCCGGCGATGTCGAGCACCTGATTCATGAGGAAACCTTAGATGGCGGGATGGCCTCCAATCGCGCCCTGGATCGACGAGAGTGTGGCCAAACGGGACGCGCTTTGTCATCTTTCTTGTTGCCCGGCTATGCGTCTAGTCCGTCGACCGCCTAGCCAGCAGTCAGGCGCCGAGAGGCGAGATTTTGCCGTTCTCTTGTCGCGCTTGCTGAGCGACCCCGGCTGGGCCAGTTGGCGGATATGACTTGGGCCCCAAGGTTGGCCGCAATGAATGATACGAATCCTCGGAGATTGATCAGTTCTCTCCGAGGAAACAGATCAACGCCGCCCTTCCGCATCGCGAACAACTGCTCGCCCTGCTGCAGGAGCCCGGCATAGCTCGGCTGTCTGAGACCGTACCTCAAGGCGTTCGCGGCCGATGGCTAAGCCGAGCGCCAACATGGCCGCCGCGGTACGGGCGCGCCTGCCGAGAGTGGCGCGCCCTGCAGCGTCTATTGGGCCTGCCCGCCTGGCCGCCTCATTTTCGAGAACGCGCGGTCGGCGCCCATGAACCGCGCCAGCATCGGTGGGATGAGCTTGGCAGGCTCGACGACCCTCCCGCCGCCTTGAGCGAGGGCCTCGCCATAGGCGACGAGATCCCGGTGGACCGATGCGGGAAGTTCGACTGTCACCTTGACGGGCGTGTCGTCGAGCAGCGTGGCGAGTTTCAGCTTTTCGGCCATGAGGTCCTCAGGATCGATAGGGTTGAAGGACGAGGTCGCGTGTCACGATCACACGCACCGGGGCGCCGGGACGGATGGTGAGGGTCGGCGCGACGCTCAGCCCCTTGCCGATCGCCTGCTGGCCAACTTGGTAGAATGTTCCCGCGGCGCCGGACCGAAGCGCCTGGACGATCGAGTCCTCGTCGTCCGAAACGCCGAGTTCCGAACCGACCCCGAGCAGGGTCGAGAGCGCCGCCATGCCGAACAGGCCCGACCAATGCCGGTCGACCTGGTCCTCGAGCCCCGCATAGCCGGCCGCGTCGCCAGCTGGGAGCTTCTCCAGGATCAGGGACCGACCATCGGGCAGGAGAAGCCGTGTCCAGGCCAGCAGGACTCGACGCTGCCCGAAGGTGATCCGGTTCTCATAGACCCCGACAAGGCGGGCACCCTGCGGTATCCGCCGTTTTTGCCGCTACGGCAAGGTCCGCGACATACCTCCAAACCTCCTCCAGTTTGGAGCGAACAGCCTCGAAAAGAGCCTATTCTAAAAGTGCAGAAACACTTTTTATTTCAGTGATTTAGGAGGGGTTTTGGATACCGTGGCGAATGCCCGGATAGGCCCTCTTCTATTCCCACTCGATGGTCCCTGGCGGCTTGCTCGTCACGTCGTAGACCACGCGGTTGACGCCCCTCACCTCGTTGATGATCCGAGTGGCGCAGCGGCCCAGGACGTCCCAGGGGAACTCGAAGAAGTCGGCGGTCATGCCGTCGGTGGAGGTGACCGCGCGCAGGGCCAGGACGTCCTCGTAGGTGCGGGCGTCGCCCATGACGCCCACCGTCTTCACGGGGAGAAGCACGGCGAAGGCCTGCCAGATGCTGTCATAGAGGCCGGCCTTGCGGATCTCGTCGAGATAGATGGCGTCTGCGGCTTGAAGGACGGCGACCTTTTCGCGGGTGATCTCGCCGGGGATGCGGATGGCTAGGCCCGGGCCCGGGAACGGGTGGCGGCCGACGAAGGCCGGGGGCAGGCCCAGCTCCACGCCCAGCAGGCGCACCTCGTCCTTGAACAGCTCACGCAGGGGCTCGACCAGCTTGAGCTTCATGTAATCGGGCAGGCCGCCGACATTGTGGTGGCTCTTGATCACCGCCGAGGGGCCGCCGCTGGCCGAGACGCTCTCGATGACGTCCGGATAGAGGGTGCCTTGGGCCAGGAAGGCCGCGCCCTCGATCTTCGCCGACTCCCTGTCGAAGACCTCGATGAACAGGCGCCCAATGGTCTTGCGCTTGGTCTCCGGGTCGGAGACCCCGGCCAGCTCGCCCAGGAACAGGTCGCCGGCGTCCACGTGGATCAGGGGGATGTTGTAGTGGTCGCGGAACATGGTCACCACCTGCTCGGCCTCGTTGTGGCGCAGCAGGCCGGTGTCGACGAAGACGCAGGTGAGCTGGTCGCCGATGGCCTCGTGGATCAGCACCGCGGCCACGGAGGAATCCACGCCGCCAGAGAGGCCGCAGATCACCTTGCCGTCGCCCACCTGGTCGCGGATCTTCTGGACCATCTCGCCCCGGAAGGCGGCCATGGTCCAGTCGCCTTTCAACCCGGCGATGCCGTGGACGAAGTTACGCAGCATCAGGGCGCCGCGCGGGGTATGGGCCACTTCCGGATGGAACTGGATGCCGTAGAAGCGGCGGGCCTCGTCGGCGATCACCGCGTAGGGCGACCCCTCCGAGGACGCCACCACGTGGAAGCCCTGGGGGATGGCGGTGATCTTGTCGCCATGGCTCATCCAGACGGTCTCTTTCGAGCCGACCTCGCCCAGACCGGCCAGCAGCGGGCTCTCCTGGTGAATGAGGATCTCGGCGCGGCCGAACTCGCGGGTGTGGCCGCCCTCGACCTTGCCGCCCAGCTGGTCGCACATGGTCATCTCGCCGTAGCAGATGCCCAGGACCGGGACGCCCAGGTCGAAGACGCGCGGGGTGACCGCCGGGCTGGCATCCTCGTGGACGCTGGCCGGGCCGCCGGAGAGGATCACGGCCTTGGGGGCGAAGGCGTCCAACATCGCCTCGACCTTGTCGAAGGGATGGATCTCGCAATAGACGCCGCTCTCGCGCAGGCGCCGCGCGATCAGCTGGGTCACCTGGCTGCCGAAATCGACGATCAGGACGCGTTCGTGGGCAGGTTGGGCGGGGGCGGGTTCGGTCATGGTCTTAAGTCCGCGAGATCATTTGGTTTTCTCCAACACGGCGACGAAGAAGCCGTCGGTGCCGGAGGCGCGGGGCGAGAGGCGCAGATGGCCCTCGTCCGTCAGGTGTCGGGTCAGGTCGGGATTGTCGGTGGCGGGGCGCACGACGAACCCCTGCGTGCGGACCAGGAAGGCGGCTACGCGGTCCTCGTCCTCCTCGGGCAGGACAGAGCAGGTGACATAGACCATGCGGCCCCCGGGCTTCACGAAGTGGGTTCCCAGGTCGAGCACGGCGTCCTGATCAGCCATGCGCTGGGCCAGCGCCTCGGGCTTCAGCCGCCACTTGGTGTCGGGGTGGCGGCGCCAGGCCCCCGAGCCGGAGCAGGGCGCGTCGATGAAGACCACGTCCATCTTGCCGTCCAGGCCCTTGAGCGGGTCGGGATAGACCGGTGAGCGGATCTGCAGATTGCGGATCCCGGCGCGTTCGGAGCGGCGCACCGTGTCGGCCAGGCGCCGTGCCTCGCTGTCGTAGGCGTAGATCTGGCCGGTGTTGCCCATGGCGGCGGCCAGGGCGAGCGTCTTGCCCCCACCCCCGGCGCAGAGATCGAGCACCTGGGCGCCCTTGATGTCGCCGGCCGCCTGGGCCGCGATCTGAGAGGCCAGGTCCTGCACCTCGAACCAGCCGCGCGAAAAGGCCGGAATGGTTTCCAGCGAGCCGCCGCGCTGGGCCGGATCAGGGGCCGCTATCCGCAGGGCGTTGGGCAGGACGCCGGTCGGCGCGGCGTTGAGCGGGGCCAAGGCCTTCAGCGCCTGCTCCGGATCGGTCTTCAACGTATTGATGCGCAGGTCGACCGGCGCGCGCTCGGAGAGCATGACGCCTTCCAGCGGCGCTTCGTCGCCGAAGGCGCGGGCGAGCGAAGGCTCCAGCCAATCGGGATAGTCGCCGCGCACGGCGGGCGGGGCGTCGGCCAGATCTCGCGGCTGGAGCAGGGCGGCGCGTTCGGCCTGCGTCAAGGGGCCCGGACCGTGGGGTTCGTCGCCGGCGGCCTCGGCGATGCGCTCCACCGGCCAGTTCCAGAACACGTGCAGGGCTGCGAGCGCGGCGGCGCGGGGGCCGTCGTCGCCCATGCGCCAGCCGAGCGATCGGCGGCGCCGGAGCATGTCCAGCACCAGGCCCGAGACCCAGGCGCGGTCCTTCGACCCCGCATAGCGCGAGGCGTCCCCCCACGTCTTGAGCGCCAGCCGCACAGGCCGGTGGCGCGTCTCGACGTCAGTGAGGATCTCGATGGCCGCGGAAAGGCGTCCGCCGTCACGCAAGGGCTTGGCTCACAGGAAGATCGCCACCGTCACGGGGCCGGTCATACGGGGCTCGTATAGTTGGGGGCCTCACGGGTCATCATGACGTCGTGGACGTGGCTCTCGCGCAGGCCGGCGCCGGTGATGCGGATGAACCGCGCCTTCTGCCGGAATTCCTCGAGGTTGGCCGCGCCGGTATAGCCCATGGCCGCCCGCAGGCCGCCGACCATCTGGTGCAGGATGGCGTTGATCGGCCCTTTGTAGGCGACCTGGCCCTCGATGCCCTCGGGCACCAGCTTCAGCGCCGAGACCTCCTTCTGGAAGTAGCGGTCGGCCGAGCCGTTGGCCGTGGACATGGCGCCCAGCGAGCCCATACCGCGATAGGCCTTGTAGGAACGGCCCTGGTACAGGAACACCTCGCCCGGCGCCTCGTCGGTGCCGGCGAAGGCCGAGCCCATCATGGCCACCTGGGCGCCCATGGCGAGCGCCTTGGCCAAGTCCCCGGAGTACTTGATGCCGCCGTCGGCGATCACTGGGACGTCGGTGCCGGACGCGGCGCGGACCGCGTCGGCGATGGCGGTGAGTTGCGGAACCCCGACGCCCGCGACGATGCGGGTGGTGCAGATGGAGCCCGGGCCGATGCCGACCTTCACGGCGTCGGCGCCGGCGTCGATCAGGGCGCGCGCGCCTTCGTAGGTGGCGACGTTGCCGGCGACGATCTGCACGCGGTTGGTCTCGCGCTTCAACCGTCCGACCGCCCGGGACACATCGGCGTTGTGGCCATGGGCGGTGTCGATCACCACCACGTCGACCCCGGCGTCCACCAGGGCCATCGAACGCTCGTAGCCGGCGTCGCCGACGGTCGAGGCCGCTCCGACCAGAAGCCGGCCCTGGGCGTCCTTGGCGGCGATGGGGTGGGCCTGGGCCTTCTCCATGTCCTTGACGGTGATCAGGCCGACCGCGCGATAGGCGTCGTCGACCACGATCAGCCGCTCGATCTTGTGCTCCCGCAGCAGGGCCTTGGCCTCGTCCTGGGTGCAGCCCTCGCGGACGGTGATCAGGTTGTCCTTGGTCATCAGGACCTTGGCGGGGACCTCGCTGGAGCCCTCGAACCGCATGTCGCGGTTGGTCAGGATGCCCACCAGCTTGCCGGTGCCGGGCTCGACCACCGGAAACCCCGATATCTTGCGCCGCGCCTTGATCTCAAGGACTTCCCGCAGGGGGGTCTCCGGATTGATGGTCAGCGGGTTGATGACCATGCCGCTCTCGTAGCGCTTCACCTCGCGCACCTGGTCGGCCTGCTCCTCGGCCGTCATGTTGCGGTGAAGCACGCCCAGGCCGCCGGCCTGGGCCATGGCTATAGCCAGACGGCTCTCGGTCACGGTGTCCATGGCAGAGGACACGAGCGGGATGTTCAGACTGATTTCGCGCGTGAACTTGGTGGCGGTGTCCACCTGGGTGGGCATCACATCCGACGCACCCGGTTCGAGCAAAACGTCGTCGAAGGTAAGACCTTCGCGAATCTCCATTGGAGTCTCCATTTTGCGAGCCGCGTATATCGGTACGGCCCCCAATGCGGCAAGCGGAGTCTGGAGGGTCATGCGGTCACGGGCTCCTGGAGTTGGGTTTGGGCGGCGGCTACCGCGAGGATCAGCGCCAGCAGAGCGAAGAGGCCGTCGGCCAGGGCGCGGACCAGCAGGGCGGCGCTCATGAGCTGAAGGACGAGGACTGCCACGAAGCCTGTCAGCTGGGCGAAGGCCTCGCCGAAGCGGCCCAGCGCCTCGATCGTGGCGACCAGAACGGCGACCCATCCCAGGTTCAGGGCCAGCGAGATCGCCGGTCGCCTGAGGTTCGGGAGGTTGAGGTTATCCGCCATGTCGAGCTTGTGCGCCGATTGTCGAATTGAGGAAATCGACATATTGGATGTGCGATGTTCGAAAATCTCACATTACGCCCCCTGCCCTCACTGAACGCCCTCCGCGCCTTCGAGGCCATGGCGCGCACCGGGCGGGCGACCCTGGCCGCCGAGGAGCTGAACGTCACGCATAGCGCGGTCAGCCGACAGGTGAAGGCGCTGGAGGCGACGCTGGGCGTGCGCCTGTTCACCGGCCCTAAGCATCGACTGGAGCTGACCGAGGCGGGTCGCGATCTGCTGCCGGCGCTGACCGCCGCCTTCGACCAGATCGCCACGGCGGTGCGCCAGACCCGCGGCGGCGGTGAGGACCTGCACATCGCGGTCAACGCTAGCGTCTCGGTGAAATGGCTGATTCCACGGATGAGCGGCTTCGCCGCCGTCCATCCGAGTGTTCGGCTGCACCTGGCGGAACTTCCGTCCCACGCCACCTCGCACCGGGGCGCCCATGCGGTGGTGCGGATGGTCCCGACCAGCCGCCTGGCCGATCCTGACGCGACGGCCTTCATGTCCAACCACCTGGGACCAGTCATGTCCCCGGCCCTGGCCGAGCGCTTCGCCGGCGCGGCGCTCAAGGCGCCGCGACTGGCCGCCCAGACCCATCCGCAGGGCTGGGCGATCTGGGCGGCCCTAGCGGGGATGGAGCTGCCGCCGGGGCACCAGCAGCCCTTCGCACACCTCCACTTCGCCCTGGACGCGGCGATTGCGGGATTGGGGGTGGCGGTCATGCCCTGGCCGCTGGTGGCCGACTATGTGGCCAGCGGACGCCTGGTCGCGCCGTTCGGGTTCAGAAAAGCCGAAAGCGCCTTCGCCCTGCTGGCCGCGCCGGGGGCCTCGAGCCGGGCCCTGGATCAGTTCCGAAGGTGGCTGGTGGCCGAGGGGGCGAAAACGCCCAGCCCGATCAGCGCCCCTTGAATCCCGTCGCCACGAGGTAGACCTCGGAGCTGCCAGCGCGGCTGGCCTTGGGCTTGATGTGCTTCACATCGGCGAAGTGGCGCTTCAGGCGGTTGACGACCTCGTAGCTCTCGCCGCCCTGGAAGGCCTTGGAGACGAAGGCGCCGCCGGGCTTCAGCACGCTGATCGCGAACTCGGCCGCGGCCTCGATCAGGCCGACGATCCGCAGGTGGTCAGTCTGCTTGTGGCCGACGGTGTTGGGGGCCATGTCGGACAGCACCGCATCGGGCGGGCCGCCCAGCAGGTCGATCAGCATCGGGCCGCAGGCCGGATCGGTGAAGTCCATCTCCAGGATGTGGGCCGGGCTGATCGGATCGACGGGCAGAAGGTCGACGCCGACGATATTGGTGACCCCGCGCTCGACCGCCACCTGCGTCCAGCCGCCGGGAGCGAGGCCCAGGTCGATGATGCGGGCGCCGGGCTTGAGCAGCTTCAGCTTGTCGTCGAGCTCGGTCAGCTTGTAGGCGGCGCGCGAGCGATAGCCGTGAGCGCGCGCCTTGGCCGCGAAGGGGTCATTGATCTGGCGCGATAGCCAGGCCTGGGACGACGGCGTGCGGTCCCTGGCGGTCTTCAGGCGCTCGGGCGTGGCCCGACCCTCCTCGGTGCCGCCCGTAGGGCGTTTCACCATCCGCTTGCGTGGGGGCTCGTCGGTCATTCCGAAGCGTTTACAGGGGAAGCCCCGGGCGATCTACGGCCGCGACGACGCCGGCGGCGCTTGCGGCCCGCGCCAGCGCTCGACATCAGGGACATCAGGATGCCCTCGCGCAGGCCGCGGTCGGCCACCCGCACCCGGGTGCAGGGCCAGATCTCCTGGACCGCCTGAAGGATCGCGGCCCCCGCCAACACCAAATCGGCGCGGTCGGGCCCGATGCAGGGCTGTTCGGCGCGCTGGCGGGCGTTGAGGCCCAGCAGCAGGTTCGCCGCGGCGTCGCACTGGTCGCGGGTCATCCAGATGCCGTCCACCTGGCTGCGGTCATATCGTCGCAGACCCAGATGCATCCCGGCCAGGCTGGTGATCGCCCCGGAGGTTCCGACCATGTGGGCGCGGTCGGCGTCGAACACCTCGCGCATGGGGTCGGCGTTGCGGAAGGCGGCCAGTTCGGTCTTCACCGTATCGACCATCTCGCGGAACCAGGCCTGGGTGACGGTCTCGCCCTCGGGGAACCGCTCGGCCAGGGTCACCACCCCGATGGGGATGGAGAGCCAGGCCTTGATCGGCAGGCGGCCGGCCACGAACTTGGATATCTCAGTGTCCAGGCCGCCGGACTTGAGGTCCACCCAGGAGAGCTCGGTCGAGCCGCCGCCGACATCGACCACCAGGGCGGCGTCAGCTTTCCGGTCGAGCAGGTTGAGGCAACCGGCGACGGAGAGGTGGGCTTCCTCCCGCGGAGTGATGATCTGGAGCTGCAGACCGGTCTCCGCGGCGACCCTGGCCACGAACTCCTGACCGTTGGCAGCAGAGCGGCAGGCCTGGGTGGCTATGGCCTTGAGCTTCACCACCCGGCGGCGGCGAACCTTCTCGGCGCTGACCCGCAAGGCCGCCAGCGCCCGCTCCATGGCCGCATCCGAAAGGCGTCCGGACTGGCCCAGGCCCTCGCCCAGGCGAACGATCCGCGAATAGGCCTCGACCACCCGGAAGCCGCGCCCGGCGGGCGTGGCGATGAGCAGCCGGCAATTGTTGGTTCCAAGGTCGAGCGCGCCATAGCAGGGCGACTCTCCGTCGCCGCGCGGCGCGGCGGGTTCTGGCTCGAGCGTCACAGGCCGGTCGCCTCGAGGGCGTATAGATGAAGGGTCCGGAGCACGTTCGCGAGGAACGCGCTCGAGGGCGCCTGAGGCATGGACCGCCACCCGTCCTTATGCAGGCGCGGAGATCGGCGCCTCGTTTCAGGAGAGAGTGTAGCAACATGGTTCGCCTCTCGGAAGGCGCAGCCTTGCACACGGCCACGTGAGCGTTACGTTCACTTCCCGGTTAGGTGACGTGGTTTAGATTCTCCTTCATGGACGCTCGAATCGAAAAAGTTGGCAGCGATCTTGTCTCGCGACCCATGGTTCTCATGGAGCCGCGGCTGGCGAAGTACGCCATTGGACAGGTCGTCCGGCACCGTCACTTCCCCTTCCGGGGCGTGATCTTCGACGTCGACCCCACCTTCTCGAACACCGAGCAATGGTGGCAGTCGATCCCCGAGGACATCCGGCCGCGCAAGGATCAGCCGTTCTACCACCTGCTGGCGGAGAACGAGGAGAACGCCTATGTGGCCTATGTCTCCGAGCAGAACCTGCTGCCCGACGAGAGCGGCGAGCCGATCGGCCACCCGCAGGCCTCGCTGATCTTCGAGAGCTTCACCGAAGGCCACTACAATCTGAAGCCGCGCATCAGCCACTAGGCTGCAGGGCACGACCGTTCGCCTGCCCACCGCTATCGCGCAATCTTTCACCGCACGATCCCGGTTTGCGCGCGCAGTTCGAACGGAATTTTCAGGGATTCGCGGTCATTCTCTCGCCATGAGCGCAGATGGCTTTAATTCCAGCCCTCCCCCAGGCGCGCGCGCCGACTGGACCATCGATCAGGACTGGGCGGCCTATACGACGGCCGAGCACCAGGTCTGGCTGACCCTCTATGAGCGCCAGTCGAGGCTGCTGCCCGGACGGGCCTGCGACGCCTTCCTGAACGGCCTGGACGCCCTGGACCTGCATCGCGGCGGGATTCCGGACTTTTCACGCATCAACGAGGAGCTGACCCGGCTCACCGGCTGGAGCGTGGTCGCGGTCCCGGGCCTGGTCCCCGACGAGGTGTTTTTCGACCACCTGGCCAACCGCCGCTTCCCGGCCGGCCGGTTCATCCGCAAGCCGGACGAGCTGGACTATCTGGAGGAGCCCGATGTCTTCCACGACGTGTTCGGCCATGTGCCGATGCTCACCGACCCGACCTTCGCCGACTATATGCAGGCCTATGGCCAGGGCGGCCTGCGGGCGCTGGGGCGAGGCCAACTGCACAATCTGGCGCGGCTCTACTGGTACACAGTGGAGTTCGGCCTGCTGCAGACGCCCGAGGGACTGCGGATCTACGGCGCGGGCATCGTCTCCAGCCGCGCGGAATCGATCTTCGCCCTCGACGACCCCTCACCCAACCGGCTGGGCTTCGACTTGGAGCGCGTGATGCGCACGCCCTATCGGATCGACGATTTCCAGCAGGTCTATTTCGTGATCCCATCGCTACAGGCCCTGCTGGACGCCACCCTGCAGGACTTCGGCCGCCTCTATGAGCGCCTGACGCGGCTGCCGGACATCAGCATCGAGGCGATTGAGCCCAGCGACGAAGTCTTTACTGCGGGAAGTCAGGCCTATGCGAAAAATGGCGGACGACTAGCGTAATATTAAAGCTTGTTAGAGAATAATTGGGCTAATAGCCCCTAACCATCAATTCAACTTAACTTCATCGCTTTCGCGTTTGTTCACGCGGGAATCCGAACCCTCGATCAATCGTTTGATCCGAGAAGGACTTCCCCATGGCTCCCAGATTCAAGCCCGCACAGAATGAGACCGCCACCTTCGGCCAGCGCGGCGAACACCTGCCGCTCAACGGCGGCAATGGCGGCTGGCGGGTGGACCCGCCGGGCCAGACAGACAATACGCACAGTCATCGCCCCGACCTGCCGCCGGGGCTCGCCAAGCGGTTCGAGACCCCCACGGGCGAAACCGCCCCCGGCGGCACGGATGGCCCCGACAGTCTGCAGGGCGGCGTGGGCGGCGACAGCCTGAGCGGCGGCGGTGGAGCTGACACCCTCACCGGCGGCGGCGGGGCCGACACGCTGTCGGGCGGCGCTGGGGCCGACCTCTTCAATATCGAAGGCATGGCGACCACGCCCGGCGGTCTCGACCAGATCCTCGACTTCACCACCGGCGAAGACCGCCTCTCGTTCGGCGGCCCGGCGGCCACGGAGGACAACGTCTCCTTCGGCGCGGCCGACAGCTTCGACTCGGCGATGAGCGCGGCCCTGCAGGTGGCGGCCGGCGGCGCGGACTATGTCGCGCTTCAGGTGGGCGCGGACCTGATCGTCTTCGCCAACACCGACGGCGACCCGACCAACTTCGAGGCCGCCGTCGTCCTGGTCGGACGAGGCCTCAGCGATATCGCCCTTGGCGACTTCGCCTAGACCGGCGCTAGCCGCCTGTTCTCGCCCGCTGCTGCAGGGTCTGGATGCCCTGGCGCACCTTGGCCCGCTGCTCGGGCGAGAACACGCGATAGCGCTGGGTCTTCGCGCCCGAGGCGGCGGTGATGTCGGCCTGGGTGACAAAAATGTAGCGACCCTGGAAGCCGCCGGTGACATCCACGCCGCTACGCAGATGCAGCGCCTCCAGGGTGACCGCGCAGGACTCCAGGTTGCTCACCCCCGGCGCGAGGGGCCGGAACTCCGGCTTGCCGTGGGAGCCACGTTCGGCCAGCCGCCAGCAGACGCCCGCCGTGCCGGGCACGGTCAGGGGCTTATCGCAGGCGGCCAGGGTCCCGAAGGCCGCCAGTCCGATCAGAAACCCACGCATCACAGCGACGTCCTTCAATAGTCCTTGCGCCAGCGCACGGCGAGCTTGCCGTCGCCCTGCCCGGCCAGCTTGGAGATGATGGAGAGATTTCGACCGACCCGCCACTCGACCTGGGCCGAGGGGCCTTCGCGTCCGCCGCCAGTCAGCTCGAGATAGACGTCCTCGGTCAGGTACTTGCCGCCCGACACCGTCACGCCGGAGGCGTCGCCGCCCGCCAGGGCCAGGCGGTCGAGACCGGCGAACGTGCGCAGGTTGCCGATCACGTCAAACCCGCCGCCGCCCGCCAGGGACGACAGGGCCGACGCCAGTTGGGCCGCCTCCAGGGGCGAGAGCTGGGAGGCTGAGCGGCCGAACAGCACCTGTGACAGCACCTCATCGTTGGGCAGGACCGGGGACGAGGTGAGCGTGATCTCGGGCTTCGCCGCCGTCCCGCGGATGCGCACCACCGCCGTCAGGGCCGGGTCGTCGCGCGTGGCCGAGAGGTCCAGCCGGATCGCCTGGGGCGAGGTCGCCAGATAGACCACTCCGCGCTCATCGAACTCGAACCGCTTGCCGGCGAAATCGTACTCGCCGCGGACGACCCGGGCCGTGCCCGACAAGGCCGGGCGGGCGGTGGTGCCGCCGACATGGGCGTCCAGCGACAGCTCCACGTCCAGGCCGCGACCGCGCAGGAAGACCCGCCGCGGCGCCTTCAGGCTGACATCCAGGGCGATGGCCGCGCCCTTGCGGACCGCCGGCGCCAGCACGCTGGCCAGGTCAGCGGGCTTGTTGCGTTCGGTCACGTCCATCGCCACCACGCCGGAGGGGGTGGAGACCTTGGCGGCGACGTCGGCCCGGTCGATGGTCAGGGCGCCGGCCAGCCGCACCTTACCGTCGGCGGCGCGATCGATCACCGCCTGGCCCGAGGCCGAGCCCGTGGCCTGGTCATTGTCGATCAAGCGGAAACCCTTCAGGTCCAGGCGCAGGGTCGAGGAGCCCTCGCGGAACAGGCTAATCCGGCCCGAGCCTGCCACCGTCCCGCCGTGGCCGTCGGCCCCGGTGGCCTGGGTCACGTTCACAGCATTGTCGGCGAAGGTCGTGCGCAAGGTGACGTCGCGCAGGGCGAGGCCCGTGGCGCCGTCGGTGAACTGCCCACGGTCCATCTGCCCGGCCCCGACGGCATTGGGATCGGCGAGTGTGCCCCCCAACGTGCCTTCCAGCCGCACTTGCCCCGCCAGGGCCCGCTCGCCGCTCATCAGCAGGTCCCAGAGCGGCTTGACCTCGCCCTCCGCGAAGAACCGGCCCCGTATGGGCCGGGTGCGGGCGATGGCGACGCGAAACGGGCCGGCGCTGGTCTCCGCCGGCAGAACCACATTGGCGTCGGCGCGCAGGCCGTGGGGGCTGGTGGTGTCGAGGTCGAGGCTGAGGGTGTCGCCGGCCAGCCGCGCCCTCAGCGTGCCGTCGAGGCCCAGGGTGTCGTCGTAGCCGCGCCCGCGGGCGTCGTCGAACCGGGCGTCCAGCGTGCCGTCCAGCCGCCCGCCGCGGCCGGCCAGCACGAGGGTCGCATCGGCGGTGCCGGTGAGGTCTTCGTTGAGCACGCCCAGGCCCAGCTTCTTGACCTCCGCGCGGATGCTGGCGGCGTCGCGCCCCAGCCGGGCGTCGACGTCGATCTGGCCGCCGTCCGAGGCCGCCAGCCGCAGGCGCGCGGTCCGCTCCGCACCGCCGAAGCCGATCACGGCGGTCTCGGTGGTCTTCAGGTCGCGGCGGCCGAAGCGGCCCAAGCCGTCGAAGGCCACCTGGTAGCCGGGCTTGGTCTGGGCCAGCACCCCGCCGCCGTCCAGGGTCCATCGGCCGCTGGTCGCCACGCCGCGAAGCTGGGCGCGATAGGGCAGGCGCTCCAGCGGTCCGTCGGCGGTGATCTCACCGGTCCCGATGGCGAACCGGGCGCCGGGCAGGACGGCGTCCTTCGCGGTCAGCCGGAGGCTTGCCCGCGGCCCACCGGCAGCGTCGACGATCCGCACCGCGCCGCTGATCTGCCCGCTCTCCAGGAAGGCGCCCTTGCCAACGCCGATCTGGAGATCGGCCGCCGACGGCGTCGAGCGGCGCAGGGCCAGCGATCCCTGGGCGGTCAGCCCCCCGGCGTTGACCGAAAGGTCTGTGAGGTCGACGCCGCCACGTGGGAAGCTGAAGACCGAGCGCGCCGCGGCGGGACCATAACTGCTGGCCGCGGCTAAGGTCGCGACTCCGCTGGCGCCGTCGGCGCGGCGCATGAAGCTGAGCGTCAGCCGCGCGTCCTTCAGCGGCATCCGCGGCAGGTCGATGGCGTCGAAGTCGGCCAGCAGGTCGGCCCGGGGACTGGTCAGCGACCCGGTGATTGCGCCCGAGCCCCTGGCCTTGCCCGTGATCTCCATGGGCCCCGCACGGAAGGGACCGGTGGCCGACCAGTCGAGCTTGAAGCGCAGGGCGCCGTCGGCATCGAGCACACCGGCGGTGGCGGCCTTCAGCGCCGCGCCCTCGAGGTCGGCCTGGGAGACGGAGACTTTGCGGCCATCGATATTGCCGCGCGCCTGCAGGCGAGGCGCAGCGCCCAACAGCCGGTCCAGTTCGCCGAAACCGCTGGCAAACCGCGCGCCCTGGGCCTCCAGCGACAGGGTCCAGGGCTTGCCCGGTCCGCCTTGGTTCGCGCTCCAATCCGCGGCCAGAGCGCCTGAGGCGCCGGCCCGCGCAGCGGCGAGGTTGGAGAACTGCGCCTTGCCCTTGAAGTTCAGCCCACCCACCAGGCCTCGCCCGCCGCTGGCCTGGACCTTTAGCCCGACGCCGATGGCGTCCAGCTCGCGCAGCAGCAGGCGGCCATCCGCCAGCCGCGCGCCGTCGAAGGCCGCCGTGGGTCGACCGCCCAGCAGGGCCGCGGCCAGGCCGGTCCCGCGCCCACCGGTCCCCGAGATCTGCGCCTTGACCGCCAGCACCCCGCCGCGCCGGGTCAGCTCCACCGGCCCCGCGACCCGGTCCAGCCCATAGCCGCCCAACTTCAGCTGCGCGACCTCGGCGACGCCGACGAACCGCAGATCGTCCAGATCGCCCTTGAGGCGGCCCACGACCCGACCCGCGCCCATCGACGGCCCGCCCGTCACCTTGGTGACCTCCCGCGCGGTGGCGACCACCGCCAGGCCGTCCAGACCCAGCCGACGTTCGCCCAGATTGCCAAGTCCGCGCGCATCCAGGGTGAGATTGGCCGAACTGGCCCGCGCCTTCAGATCGTAGAGCGATCCCTGAGCCTCGCGTCCCGTGATCGAGAACACCACCTCGGGCCCAAGCCGCGCGACCAGGGGCTGGGTCAGGCGCGAGGCGTCCAGGCGCACGCGGCCCCGCGCCGATCCGCCCTTGGCGTTCCAGGCGCCCGACGCCTCCAGGGGCTTGGCGCCGCCAGCGATGGCGACCGCGGTGAACCGACCGCTGGAATCCTTCCCGTCGGCCCGCGCCTTCAGGGCGAAGGGCTGGTCGGCCGGCAGGCCCAGGCTGCCCGCCAGGGCGCCGCCCCGGGCCTCCAGGGCGTCGGCGGCCAGCAGTAGCGGCCGCCCGCCGCCGAAATCGAACTGCGCGTCGAGATGGTCGCCGCGATGCAGGACGCTGTCGGCGGCGACCTTGCCCTTCTGGCCGCCGTTCGCGCGCTGGACGTCGAGGCTCATCACCACGTCGTAGACGCCGCGGCGATAGCTGAAGGCCGGAGTCATCTCGACGCGCGTGCGAACCTCGTCGAGCTTGATTGAAATCGGCAGGCCGCGGGACTTCTCCTTCAGCGCCAAGGTCGGGCGGCGCAGCAGGGTCAGCCGCTCGGCCACGATCCTGTCGGCGTCAAGCCGGCGTCGCAGGAGTTGGCCATAGCGCCATGAGATGGCGACATTCCTCGCCTCCAGCCAGACACCCTTCTCATCGCTGACGGTCAGGCGGCGGATCGTGAAGTCGCTCCAGACGTCGCCGCCCAGGCCCTCGATCCTCAGCTTGCCGAACCGCCCCAGCTTCAGGCCGCTGGCGCGCGCCTCGATCAGCAGCCGCCCCTGGGGCAGCAGCACGCCGTAACGGGTGGTTAGGAGCACGGCCGATACCAGCAGGAAGGCCGTCGCACATATGCCGACAATGACCTTGGGCAAGGTCGAGCCCCTGGCCGCCTTGACGACCTCCTGGGCGACCGCCTCGACGGCGTCGGCGGGGGTTTCAGGCGCGCTCAAAAGCTCTGCCCGATGCTGAGATAGACCTGGAACGCGGAATCGCCCTTGCGCTTGTCCAGCGGGATGGCGATGTCGGCACGGATCGGCCCGAAGCCCAGGTCGTAGCGGACGCCGATCCCGACGCCGGCGCTGAAGTCCTTGCCGGTGGGGATCTGGTCTGTGCCAACCGCCCCGCCGTCGACGAAGGCGACCACGCCCCAGCGGTGGCCGATCTTCTGACGGACCTCGAAGGAGGCCTCAAGGACCGAGGCGCCGCCTTGCGGGGTGTTGTCGGCCAGGCGTGGTCCGATGGCCTGATAGGCGTAGCCGCGCACCGAGCCGCCGCCGCCGGCGAAGAACCGCCGCGGAGCCGGGACCTCGGGAACCGAGCCGCCGACCATGGCGCCGACCTTGACCCGGCCGGCCAGCACCGTCCGGGCGCGGTCGCCGAACGGCATGTACAGCGAGCCCTGGGTCTGGACCTTCAGGTACGGCAGGCTCTCGTCGCCAGCGATGTAGGTCGGCTCGGCCCGCACCTCCAGGCGCCAGCCCCGCTTGGGGTCGAGCGGATCGTCGGATCGATCCAGAGAGGCCGCGGCCAGGCCCGCCACGGTTAGCAATTCGCGGCCGAGCGGGGTCAGCAGCTTGGTTTGTTTCTCGTCGGTCTCGCTGTAGTCCAGTGAGGCGCCGACCGTGACGTAGGAAGTCTTGCCGAACCGCCGCTGCACGTCGGCGCGGACGCCCAACCCGGTCTCGTCATAGGCGTCGGTCTTGACGTCATAGGCCGCCGCAGCGGCCTTAAGGGTCTGTTGGGCGCGCCGCCAGTGCGGCAGGGTCGCCTCGGCGCCCAGGCGACTGTCGATGTCGGATGCCCGGGCGAAAAACGACAGGGTGTCGGCCCGGCCCAGCATGTTGTAGCGGGTCCAGCGCGCGTCGACCCCGATCCCTTCGCTGGTCGAATAGCTTGCGCCTAGCTCGATGGTGCGCGGAGCCCGGTCGGCCAGGCTGACCACCACCGGGCGCAGGCCCTCGGGCGTGGTCTTGTCGGGCGGGGCCAGGGCGACGGTCACCGAGTCGTAGACCCCTGTGTCGAGCAGCCGCCGTTCCAGTTCGCCGACGTCCTCCGGATCGTAGACCTCGCCGGCGCGCCAGGGCGCCATGCGGTTCAGCCACGCGCGCCGCGTCCGCTCGCCGCCCATCACCTCCAAGCCATTCAGGCGCACCAGCGGCCCGGCCACGATGTGGAAGGTGGGGCGCACGGTCTTGTCGGCATGGTCGACGATCACCTCACGCGGCGCGGGCGCCACATCGGCATAGCCGCGCTTCTGGGTGGCCGCCACGATGCGGCCCTCGGCGCCGATCACGTCGGCCGCGCGTCCGGGCTGTCCGGTCGCCAGGCCCATCACCGCCTCGCCCGCGGCCTGGACCTCGGCCAGCGGCGGGGCGTCGCCCCAGGCTATGGTCGGTTCAGCGATCGCGAAGCGTGTGCCGGGGGTGACCCGGACCAGGGCGGCCGGCGGATCGCCCTCTCCCACGTCGGGCTCGACCTCATAGGCGTAGTAGCCTTCGGAGCGCAGGACGGCGATGGCGTTGTCGCCAGCTTCGCGGGCACGCCGGCGGGCCTCGAAACGATTGCCGATCGGCTTGTCGGTCTCGCCGATGGCGCGCGCGATCACGTCGCGCAGATCGCCTGTCAGTTCGCCTTCGATGGCTGCACGCGGCGTCTCGGCGCGAGCCGCGCCAAACGCACACAAGGCCGCCGAGGCTGCGAATGCGACGACCAATCGCGCCACGCCAAAACTTTCCTCTCGCGCCCCTATCGTCCTCTATCCCGCGTTGCCTCGCGATGTCACCACACCAAGCCGCTCAAGTCGCTTTCCTGTCCGGCGGAAACTTGCCCAAATGCTGGGCAGCCGCGCCACAGAGGCTCGCCGATTCCGAAAAGCCGCCCTTTTCCCGGGTGCGGTTCTTAAGGTCGGAGAGGGACGCGGAGGACCAAGTGGTGGAGTACGGCGTGGCGACGGCCCACAGTTCTGAAGACACGGCGCGGGCGCCGGCTGTCGGGCCGACAGCCTCGCTCGACGTCCCCTATGACGAGATGCTGACCGCGCGCGGCCTGGTGCGACCGCATTACGCCGCCCTCGACGCGCGCATCGCCACCCTGGCGGCGGCCGACATGGCCGAGCGCCAGCGGGTGTTGGAACGCTATTTCCTGCTGCAGGGCATCACCTTCACCGTCTATGGCGGCGAGAGCTCCACCGAGCGGATCATTCCCACCGACCTGCTGCCGCGGATCATTCCTGCCGAGGAGTGGGCGACGATCGAGACCGGCCTCACTCAGCGCCTGAAGGCGCTGAACATGTTCCTGGCCGACATCTATGGCGAACAGCAGATCCTGATGGACGGGGTTGTGCCCCGCGAACTGGTGCTGAGCGCGCCCTCCTATCGCCGGGAGATGCAGAACCTGTTCGTGCCGCACCAGGCCTACGCCAATGTCTGCGGCTCGGACCTGATCCGCCAGACCGACGGCGCCTTCGCGGTGCTGGAGGACAATCTGCGGGTCCCGTCCGGCGTCTCCTACATGCTGGCCAACCGCGAGGCCTCGCGCCGGACCTTCCCGGGCACCTTCCGCGCGGCCAATGTGCGCGCCATCGACCGCTATCCCGACCTGTTGCTGGCGACGCTCAAGAGCATGGCGGCCGACTGGCGGCCCAATCCCCAGGTCGCGTTGCTGACGCCGGGGGTCTACAACTCGGCCTATTACGAGCACGCCTATCTGGCGCGGCTGATGGGCTGCCCCCTGGTCGAGGGCCGCGATCTCGTGGTCCACGACAACATGGTCTACATGCGAACCACCACCGGCCTGCGGCGGATCGACGTGATCTATCGCCGGGTGGACGACGACTTCATCGACCCCCTCACCTTCCGTCGCGATTCCGGTCTGGGCGTCGCGGGCCTGTTCAACGCCTACCGCGCCGGCAATGTGGTGATCTGCAACGCGCCGGGCACCGGGGTCGCCGACGACAAGGCGGTCTACGCCTACGTCCCGGCCATCATCCGCTACTATCTGGGCGAGGATGCCATCCTGCCCAATATCGAGACCTACCTCTGCCGCGAAGCGGCCCAACTCAGCCACGTCCTGGCCAATCTGGACAAGCTTGTGGTCAAGGCGGTCGGCGCCTCGGGCGGCTACGGCATGTTGATCGGGCCCCACGCCAGCAAGCAGGAGCGAGCCGATTTCGGCGAGGCGATCAAGGCCGATCCGGACAACTACATCGCTCAGCCGACCATCCAGCTCTCCACCGCGCCCTGCTTGGTCGATGGGGCCATCGAACCGCGTCACGTCGACCTGCGTCCCTTCATCCTGTCGGGCGAGAAGATCGTGGTGACGCCCGGCGCTCTGACCCGCGTGGCCCTGCGCAAGGGCTCCCTAGTGGTCAATTCCAGCCAGGGCGGCGGGTCGAAGGACACCTGGGTGCTGGCGGACGGCAAGGAGGCCCAGCCATGATGCTCGCCAATCTCCGTTACAAAGGATCGCGAGCATGATGCTCGCGAGGGTCGCCGACAGCCTCTACTGGATCGGCCGCTATGTGGAACGCGCCGAGCACATGTGCCGGCTCTCAGACGTGATGCTCAACGCCACCCTCGACCGCACCGAGGGCGCGGCCCAGGTGGCCCGCATCGCGTTGGCAGCCGTCGGCGATTCCGACCGAGCCCACATCGCCAACCCCTACGAGGCGACGCTCGCCATGGCGCTCGACCGCGAGGATCCGGGCTCCATCGTCTCGTCGCTGGCGCTCGCCCGCGAGAACGCCCGACAGGTGCGCGACCAGATCACCACCGAGACCTGGGAACGGCTCAACCTGATCTATCTGAAGATGACCGGACCGGACGCCGCCAAGTCCTTCGCCGACGGGTCCTCGGCCTTCCTGCACGACGTGATCGCCGACCTGCACCTTTTCCGGGGCGCGGCCGACGCCACCATGAGCCATGGCGAGGGTTGGCGGTTCCTCTTGCTGGGCATGTACTTGGAACGCGCCCAGTTGATCGGGCGGCTGCTGGAGGTCTGCTTCGGCGACAGCCGGCGCGGGGCGATGGACGAGCACTTCGCCCTGGTCGGCGTGTTGCGGATGAGCTGCGCGCTGGAGCCCTATCTGCGGCGTTACACCGCCGACCTGCAGCCGCGGAAGATCCTGGAGTTCCTGCTGCTGGACGAGGACTTCCCCCGCTCTATCCGCTTCTCCACCGCCCGGATCGAGGAGCACCTGACCGCCGCCAGCCGGTATGTGGAGGCCGCCGGCCACGCCGGGCCCGAACGCCTGGCCGGACGACTCAAGGCGCGCCTGCAATATGCCGACATGGACGAGCTGGAGATCGCCGGCGCCAGCGCTCTAATCTCAACCGTGCTCGACGAATGCGTGGGGATCCACCAGTCGATCTACGCGACCTTCGTCCACTATTCCCTTGAAATGCGACTGCCCGCGTGAGGCGCTGACCGATGCTCCTGGAAGTCCGCCACGTCACCCAATACCACTACGCCGAACCCGTGCGTGAAAGCGTCATGGAGGTCTGGATGCAACCCCAGAAGGGCGCGCGACAGCGGTTGGTCAGCTTCGAACTGGATGTCGACCCGGCCGCACAGCTGTTCTCCTACGCCGACCCTTTCGGCAATGCGGTCTACCATTTCGACGTGCCCCAGCGGCACGACCGGCTGAACATCGTGGCCCGCTCGGCCGTCGAGACGCAGGCGGCGGCGCCCCTGCCTGAGGCTCTCGACATGGGCGAGTGGGACAGGTTGCGCAGCGACTTCGTCCGGGGCGAGAACTTCGACTTCCTCCATCACCATGGCTTCGCCATCGAGACCGAGGCGTTGAGAGCCTTCATCGCAGAACGCAAGATCGACGAGCTGAAGGCGCTCGACCCCCTGCGCGCGGTGCGTGAGCTCTCCAGGATTATCTATGAGGCCTTCGAGTACGAGGCCGGCGTCACCCATGCTGACAGTCCGATCGACCAGGCGCTGGGCGTGCGGCGCGGGGTCTGCCAGGACTTCACCCACATCATGCTGGCCATCTGCCGCGCCTGGGGCGTGCCCGCGCGCTACGTCTCCGGCTACCTGTTCACCGACCGCAAGGGCGGCGACCGGTCCGACCCGGACGCCACCCATGCCTGGGTGGAGGTTTTCCTGCCTTCGATCCGGTGGATCGGGCTCGATCCGACCAACAACGTGATCGCCGGCGAGCGCCATATCGCCGCCGCCGTGGGGCGCGACTACAACGACGTCCCGCCTTCGCGTGGGGTCTATAAGGGCGACGCCGAGAGCCAGCTCGCCGTCGGGGTCTCGGTGCGCCGGGCCCGTGCGGCCCTCACCGAGCCCGAGTTCATTCGCGTGGCCCAGCCGTCCTTCTCGCGCGGCGGCCGCAGGCGTGGCCCGGCCGGAGGCCTGGCCTACGATCAGCAGCAGCAGCAACAACAGTAGGCCGGGCGGTCAACGGCCCCAGCCGAAGACGGTGAGGCCAAGCAGCGCCGCGCCGACGACGATGAAGCCGACCTCGATCAGCACCGCCCGACGAGGAGAAGTGCGGAGACTAGTGAGGAATTTCAGGATTTGGGCCATGGGCGCGGACTCTGTCGCGCACATGGATTCTCGTCAAGGTAGCTCGAGTCAAATCACGCGCTGAAGATGTACGACCGTTGCGCGGCCAGGCCGATGCGCGCGCCGGACCGGAACTGTCCCGCCAGCTCCCGCGAGAACGCCGCTTCGATCCTTTGGCCGCCGGGGGTCAGCCCATCGACCCGGACGACGGGGCCGCTGGGCGCCACCCGCTCCATGGTCAGGAACAGGTTCTCCTGCCCGGCGTCGGCCAGGGTGAACTCGTGCGGCCGCACGAAGGCCACGGCCGTTCCGTCGCCGACGCCCTGGGCGGGCAGCTCGATCTCGGCGGAGCGGAACCGGCCGGCCTTCACCGCGCCCTCGAAGCGGTTGGCTTCGCCGACGAAGCCGCAGACGAAGGCGCCGGCCGGCTCATCGTGGACCTCGTTCGGCTTGCCCACCTGTTCTATGGCCCCGTTGTTGAGGATCGCCACCCGGTCAGCCAGCTCCAGGGCTTCCTCCTGGTCGTGGGTGACGAAGATGGTGGTGACGCCCGTGGCGTCGTGGATGCGGCGCAGCTCCTTGCGCAGGGACTTGCGCACGGTGGCGTCCAGGGCGCCGAAGGGTTCGTCCAGCAGCAGGACGCTGGGGTTCACCGCCAGCGCCCGGGCGAGCGCCACGCGCTGGCGCTGGCCACCGGAGAGCTGGGCCGGATAGCGTTTGCCGAGGTCGCCCAGCTCCACGAGGTTCAGCAGCTCGTCGACGCGGGCGGCGATCTCGCTCTTGGACGGCTTTTCGGCGCCCTTGCGCACGTCCAGGCCGAAGGCGACGTTGTGGGCCACGGTCATATGGCGGAAGAGCGCGTACTGCTGGAACACAAAGCCCACGCGCCGCGCCGCGGCGCTGGCGTAGGTCATGTTCTGGTCGCCGTAGAGCACTTGGCCCTTTTCGGGGAATTCCAGGCCGGCGATGACTCGCAGCAGGGTGGTCTTGCCCGAGCCCGACGGACCCAGCAGCGCCAGCAGCTCGCCGTCGGCGATCTCCAGGCTCACCTGGTTCAACGCCGGATAGCGGCCGAAGGTCTTCTCCACCGAGCGGATGGAAATCGTCATGCGCTAAGTCTCACGGTCAGTGGCGGCCGGGCCGCGACTGCGGTTGGATGAGTTCGAGACCGGCCTTCAGCACCAGGGTGACGATGGCCAGGAAGCAAAGCAGGGCGGCGACGGCGAAGGCGCCGACGAAGTCGTACTCGTTGTAGAGGATCTCCACATGCAGGGGCATGGTGTTGGTCAGGCCGCGTATATGGCCCGAGACCACCGACACCGCGCCGAACTCGCCCATCGCCCGGGCGTTGCACAGCAGGACGCCGTAGAGCAGGCCCCAGCGGATATTGGGCGCCGTCACGCTCCAGAACGCCCGCAGGCCCGAGGCGCCCATGGAGACGGCGGCCTCCTCCTCGTCCACCCCCTGCTCCTGCATGAGCGGGATCAGTTCGCGCGCGATGAAGGGGAAGGTGACGAAGATGGTCGCCAGCACGATGCCTGGCACGGCGAAGATCACCTTGATGTCGTGGTCGACCAGCCAGGGCCCGAACCAACCCTGGGCGCCGAAGACCAGCACATAGATCAGCCCCGCCACCACCGGCGACACCGAGAACGGCAGGTCGATGAGGGTGATAAGGAAGGGCTTGCCCGGAAACTGGTGCTTGGCGATGGCCCAGGCCGCGCCGACGCCGAACACCGCGTTGAACGGCACGGTGATCGCCGCCGTGATCAGGGTGAGTTTGATCGCGGCCTTGGCGTCGTCCTGGGAGATCGCCTCCAAGGCCGGCCCCAGGCCCTTGCGCAGGGCCTCGAAGAAGACGGTGACCATCGGCAGGATCAGCACGCTGACCAGGAACAGGGCCACCAGCGCCAGGACGAGCGCCTTGGCCCAGGCGGGGTCCTCGGTGGGATGGCGCAGCCGGCGGCTCACGAGAACCGCCTCGCCCAGGCCTGGATGGCGTTGATGACGAACAGCATCAGGAACGAGACGCCCAGCATGACCAGGGCCACGGTGGCGGCGCCGGCATAGTCGTACTGCTCCAGCTCGATGACGATCAGCAGGGGCGCGATCTCGGACTTGTAGGGCATGTTGCCGGCGATGAAGATCACCGAGCCGTACTCCCCCACCCCGCGGGCGAAGGCGAGCGCGAAGCCGGTCAGCCAGGCCGGGCCGAGCGCCGGCAGGATCACGCGGATGACGGTGTCCAGCCGGTTGGCGCCCAGGCTGGCGGCGGCCTCCTCGACGTCGTGGGCTAGGTCGCGCATCACCGGCTCCAGGGTGCGCACCACGAAGGGCAGGCCGATGAAGGTGAGCGCGATGACCACGCCCAACGGCGTGTAGGCGATCTTGATTCCCGACGGCGAGAACAGGGCCCCGACCCAGCCGTTCGGGGCGTAGAGCGTGGCGAGCGCGATCCCCGCCACCGCGGTCGGCAGGGCGAAGGGCAGATCGATGATCCCGTTGATCAGGCTCTTGAAGGGAAACTCATAGCGGACCAGGGCCCAGCAGGTCAGGACCCCGAAGACCCCGTTGATCAGGGCCGCCAGGAAGGCCGCCCCGAATGACAGCCGGTAGGCGGTGAGCGCGCGATCGTTGAACACCGCCTCCAGGAATTCCGGAAAACTCTGCTGAGAGGCCTTCAGCGCGACAGCGGTCAGCGGGACCAGCACGACCAGCGACAGGATGGACAACGTGATCCCCATGGTCAGCCGGAATCCGGGGATCGCCGAACGGCGCCGGAACATCGGCCTGGGCGGCGCGGCCGGTGTCGAGAGTTCAGGCGTGTGGGTCGCCGTCATGTCCGTGGCGCCGCTCCGGTTGAAAGGCCAAACGCCGACAAACGCGGTTCGCTGCGTCTCCGTGCGCAGCCTCGCTAATTCCTACTCATCCGATGGACAATATAGATTTTCTGGGAGCGCGGCGGGAAACCCTGTCGCCGCACCTACCAGACGCCTGGAACCAGACGATAACGCACGCGAGCGGCATACTCCTCATAGCCCGGCAGCTCGCGTCGAAGCACGTGCTCCTCACCCACCGCGCGAACCGCAACGAGCAGGGTCAGCAGCATGCCGCCAGCCAGGGCCCACCAGGATTCGAGCATCAGCGACGCCCCGGCGAAGAACAGCATCGCGCCCACATAGAGCGGATGGCGCACCAGCCGATAAGGACCGGTGTCGACCACCGTCTGGCCCTCCTGCACCTTCACCACCGCTGCAGCGTAGCTGTTTTCGCGGAAGGTCAGCCAGGCCATCACGAAGGCGCCCGCCACAGCCGCGGCGCCGACGGCCCTGGCCCCATCCGGGACGTCGGACCATTCGAAGCGCCAATCGAGGCCGGCCAAGGCCAGCCAACCGAAAAATCCCAGTGCGAGGCAGGCAACGAAGAGACGGTCCCAGGGCTGCTGGTTCTCTTGGACCGGCCGGCTCATCCGCTCGGCCAGCAAGGCCGGATCATGCACCCGCAACCATAGCCCGATCGCCAGGCTCAGCACACCGAACTCGGCGAGGAGGACCCAGGCCGCGAGCCAATCCAGGGTCCCCGCCGACGCGAACAGCGCCACGGCCATTAGCACGAGCAGCACCGTCTCCTGCAGAAACAGCTTTGCGGTCATTCCTAACCCTCCGAGTCTGGATCAGATTGGGGAATGGTAGGTCGGACGAGGTTCGAGTTCACCGGATTGGATTACTATATGCCTGATCGGCCTGATTGCATTGCGATCCGGCAAGTCTTGCAGATTCCGCTCGCCCGTTTGAGCATCAAGCCGCTTCCAACTAAGTTTGACGACTGGATCGACCTCTCGCGGCGGTTCGGCGGCGTGGGCGCTCGCCGCTGAAACCCTTAAGCCGTAACGTCACCGATGCCGCTCTTGTTGAGGGTGTCCCAGAGTTCCTCGGGGTTTGCCAAGTTGATGCCCGCGGAGATATTGCCAGCGCCCTCGATCCACAGGAACGGCGAGACGCCGCTCACAACGCCCCCGGTGCTTCCGAGAACGGACTTGCCCGTGGCAGGGTCTCGCACCAGATCGCGGTTTCCCGTCGTAGCGGTGAAATCCACGTAGCCCGACGACACCCAGATGGCGGCCAGCTCCATGTTGGCGGGTTGAATATTTCCGCCGTCAGCGAACAGGAGATTGGTGAGCGTGCCCTCGACGCCAGCCGGCGACGGCACGAGGACGCCGTCGGTGATGATGGTTCCAGTCGTCGCGGCGTTGGCGTCGACCGCGATGCGGCCATAATCCGCAGCAGTATCGACCGAGACGAAGACCCACTTCACACCGTTGGCCTCGGTCAGAAGCTGACCGGCCGCGCCGGAGCTGTCTAGACTGACTTGGCTGATATGCGAGGCGTTCCGCACGACGACAGCGAGGCGGTTGGTGGTCTTGATTTCGACATCCAGGGCTCCGGCGGCGCCGCCAAGACCGGTCTTGATGATCTGGCGCGTCGTTCCATCGGCGCCGGCCCTCTGCTTAAGACCGATCGCCAGCGAGATTGTCTTGGCGCCGCTGGAAGCTCCAGCGATGGAGCCGTTCTTGCCCATCACATCACCATTGATCGTGGCCCGGTAGTCCCCCGAGGGGCTGCTGTCGCCCAGCCAGACGCGGACGGTGGTGATCCGTGACTTCCCGGCCTTGGTGACCCGGATGGGAAGGTCGTACTTGCCGGCGAGCAGGCGGGCGCTGGTCGCCCGCCGGATCTTGATCACCCCAGTCTCGATGGACGCCGACCAGTCACCGTAGCCCGACGGGATATCGACCACGGCGCCGGTCAGGGTGCCGGCGATCGAGCTGTAATGTTCGACGTTGCAGACCAGGCCGCCGCTGGTCTGGTTGGTGATCTCGTTGGACCACAGGCGCTGGTGAGGGATGAACGGCAGCCCACCACACATCGCGTCGACCCACCGCTGGTACGAATAGCGCGAGAGAACGTGGTTGCCCGAGACATAGCCGAGCGCCGTGTCGTTGCCGTTCAGGTGCGCGGTGTCGACCTGCAGGCTCGGCGGCACGCGATCGATCAACTGGGCGGCGATGTCGGCAGGGTCCGTGACCGGATAGGTGTTGAAGATCAACGACGCGTCGTCGACCGAACCGGCCGGGCAGACCGCCTTCAGCCCGCGAATGACGCTGGCGATGACATGAGCATCCCAGCCGCCGTTGCCGCCCGAGCCGTCGTTGTGTTTCGGACAGTGCATGTAGTTGTTGTGGTTGATGCCCGTCGCACCGACCATGGTCTGAGCATTGGCGATGATTAGGTCTTCGGCGTGGACCGCCCCGGACTCGTAGTTGCCCGACAGGGAGAAGATCGTCCAGGCGGCCTTGGCCCGGCTGTCGGCGGCCTGGACGATGGCCAAGATCTGGGTCGAGGTCTTGCCGCCCGACCCGTAGTTGCCGACCGAGACCGCGCCCGACATGGAGCTGAAGTTGTGGGCGCCGCCGGTCGTGTCGGTCTGCAGCCATTTCATCGGACCGTCCGGACCACCGGTAGCGGCGGCCGACATCGTCGATGAGCCGAAACCCACGACATCGTTGGTCAGCGCGAAGCTGAACGGCCACCCCTCCGCGGGGACCTCACCAGCCAGGACATTGGGCATGGAAAGGCCGAAGCGAAGCGCGTTGGTCAGCGACATCCAGAAACCTCGAATGGAAGGAGTGGGAGTTGGGAGGCGGGCCTAGCCCAGAATTCCGATGCGAGCCTTGAGACCGGTCCCGGTGTAGGTCGGTGTACCGGAGCCGTTGATGAGACCGAGATACAGATCGTCGGTGCCAGAGACCGCCTTCACCGCGAGTCCGATGTTGCGGATGCAGGCGATCTTCACACCGCCGACATCTAGGTAGTCGGTCGTCTCTATGGCAAACCAGCCAAGAACGTTGGCGGCGTTGGAGTCGCTGATCGAAGGCGCGGCGTTCTCGACGCCAAGAGCGGTGCTCGAGCTCAACACGACCACGTATAGCTTGGCGCCCTGGTCGTCCTCGTCGATGAGGGTGAAGCTATTCAGAACTCCGGCGGCGTCGTCGACCTTGAAACATGCTGAGACCATTTGGCTGTCCACCACGACTTCGTTCGCGGCCAGGATCGTGGTCGTGGGGGTCAGGGTGACCTCGGTAATGCGAATGTCGTCCTTGGCTGAGACGATCGACTTGCTGATCGCACCCGATCTGGAGCCGATCAGAGCCGCGCCGTCAGTGTCGTTCTCGACGAACCGTTGCAAGTGCTTGGTGAGGCCGCCTTCGAAGACGGTGTTCGTGCCAACGAAGAGGCCTGAGCCTTCGGTGATTTCAGCGGAGCTTGTCGTCATGGAAGCGGGCCTTTCAAAGAAGGGAAGCGAGTTTTCGCCGCCAGTTTCGATCGCCCGCTCGCAATGGTCGGGGTCGAAACGGTCAGGGTTATTGCAGAGGAAGCCGCCTGCTGTTGGTGGCGGTCGGACAGCTTGGATCTAGAGGATCACGCCGTCGCCGGAGGCGTCCGCCCCGCGCGCCGTCGTCGTCGAGGTGAGCAAACCCAACCGTCGGGCCGCTTACGGCCATCCGCCAGGGGGCGTACCCCAGTTGGTGAAGCTGACAGAGACCGTCGTTGTGGCCGTGCTCCCGAGGCTGTCGGTGACCTGGTACTGAAAGGTCCCGTTGACCGTCTCACCGAACCCGACGTTTGCGGTGAAGGCTGTGGTGTCGCTGCTTGAGCTGGTCGCCGCGCCGTCGCCGCTGGTGCGTGTCCAGGACCGACTGGCATAGCTTCCGCTACCGCCCGACGGGGTTGCGGTGACCGAATCGGTCACGACCACGATTCCCGACGCGTACCCGTCAATTGAGGACGGATTGACCGAGGCGCTTAGCGGCGGTGGCGCTGTCCCATCGTTGATCAGCACCACGCCATAGTCGATACCCGCGGTCTGGCCGATGCTGTCCTCAACCGACCCATGCACGGTGCCCGAGACCCCGCCGCCGGGTCCCAAGGCTCGAGAATGGGTTGAGGTTGCGCTTCCAGGGCCGTTGATCGTGAAGTCACCGGCGCCAGCGTGGCTGTAGTTCAAATAGGGCGGTACGCCACCGCTGGGAACCAACGTCACCCCGTCGCTGGTCACGGTGATCGTGCCGCTCGAGGTCTGGGTCTTCGCCCCGGAACCTGACATCGAGAGTGAAAGCGGTGGATTGCTCCGCTGGAGATAGACCGCGACCGTGTTCGTCGTCAGGACCTGGCCGGTCACATTGTCGGTGATCGTGCAGGCGAAGCTGGCCGCAGCCTCGGCTCCGCTTGCAAGTGCTGCGGAGAACGCCGTCGCCGCAGAGGTAGCCGCGTCGGGGCTGATCGCCGAGCTGCCGCTAACGCGGTTCCACGCATAGGACTTGCTGCCCGAACCGCCGGTGCCCACGGCGGTCGCCGTGTTCGACGTGACGGAACTGCTCGACGATGATCCACTGACGTTGGACGGGGCCGAGGCTGCGGAGAACGGCGGATAGGCGTTGCCCATCATCATGCATGCGCCGGAACTCATCCTAGCCGGCCTTCACGAAGGTCGCCTTACAGGCTTGGGTCGTTGCGTCGACACATTGAAGCCGGATGGCGTCCATCTTGTTCACGCCTGTGCTGAGCGTCGGCGATCCCTGCTGGCCGAAGTCCCAGACACCCGGAAAATTGCACGTCCGCGGCCCTCCGCTCGGTGGTTGAATCGGATAGAAAACGTAGTAACGCCCGGACTTCATGTTGGTCGGGATCGCAAGCGTCCGGTCGCCGCCAAGTACGACCTTGGCGTGATGGCCTTGTGTGGCGACATTCCAGTTGATCGTCGGCACATCAAACAACGTCTGGATTTCGTCGGCCGCCACAAGGGCCGCGGCGGTCACCGCCTTGCCATTGTCGGTTCCCGCCCAGATGTCGGCTGCGCCAGCGATAGGAATGATGACCGAAGCCGAGAGGCTGATCGTCCATTCCGCGTACGTCCCTGCCCCTTGAACGCTGGCGACCTCAACCGTGAGCGCGCCCGAGCCTGAATTGTGGGCCGTGATCACGCCAAGCATCTGCGTCGTAGGATCTGAGGTGCGCGCGATCACCACTGTCTGGCCGACGGCGAACGCCTTCGCGGTTTGAATAGTCAGGCTCTTCGCGCCGACACCAATCAAGAGCGAAGTCGTCGAGGTCGCCGAGGTGCCAGGCGCGTTGATTGCGGTGAGCGCGGAGGCCGAGGCGGCGGACTGCGATGCAGCGCTGGCGATCAAGTCCAACCCGGTCTGCGTCCGGTCTTCCGCCGCGCCCTCGGCGGCGGCGGTCATGGCCGCGCTCGTCGCGTTCATCGCCACGACAACCGTCGGCAGGGCGGCCACGAAATTGTCGGCCAGGGTGTTGAAATCCGTGGACGCCGACCCCCGCGTCGGCGCTGGAGGGAGTGTCGGAATGATCGGGATCGTCATTAGGTTAGCCCTTCAAGTTCGAGCGAGAGCAACGAGTGTGATGGATAGGCGATCACTATGTTGAAGTCCTTGAAGTATCCGTATACTGTTGTTGAACCATAAATCTCAGATCCTACATATACTATTGGAGTAGCGCGAAGTTTTGACAAAATACCAAATACCTTGTCGACGCCCCGCTGCTCCACCATCACCGCGAACGTAGCATTATTGTTAAATGAACGCTCAGATACGGAGTAGTTTCCGAATTCATCTCTATATTTTCGAGAATAGTCTTGAATTCCGAGGCCCGCGCCGTACTGCGACACGCCAATGCGACGGGATCGACCGATCACCAGGGTGCCGCAACGGACGGTGAAGCCTGGATGGCTCAACTCCACTTCGATCTGCGCGCCGCGATAGGGTGGAAGATCGGCGATGACCTTTTTCGTGATCCGCTCGATGTCGGTGTAGAAAAAGCCGTACCAGTCTGAAATTCCGCTATCGGAGGTCAGGCCATAGGTCTGATCGAACACCAAGCCATCGACCGCATCGGTCATGGTCAGGCGAAGTTCTGCGGCTTCCACGTTGAAGAGGGCGATGGAGTCGACGCGTTCTTGGGCTGTCAGGATCACCGAGATTCTGTCCGGCGCGATGGTCTGGGACCCCACCGACTCGTCAAACATTCGCCAACGGTTGCTTGGACCAACCTTGAGCCATTTCGTCGTGTCGGTGACGGCGTTGCCCGTGTTGCTTCCGACGAGCGAGAGGAAGATTGAGTGGGCGTGGGCGCCGGTCCCTCGCACCGTTGCGCCTTCGGCGTAGGTGGTCCCCGCCAGCCAGATCGCCTCGCTCTCGGCCACGCTGGAGACCAGCGTGGGAATGCCGATATCGGCTGCACGGGTGGCCGCGGCGGCGGCTGTCGGGATGTAAGAGGACACGCCGCCGAGTTCGAGCTGCGCGCCCCAGGCATCGACGCCCGAGACCGTGTTGCCGGCAAAGGCCGTCGTCGCATCACCGACATATACGAACATGCCGTAGGTCGTGACCCCGGCGACGGATCCCTCAAGCTCAAGACGAAACCAGCCCCCAGGCAGAACGGCTAGGCGCGCGTCATCGAGAACAGCCCCGGAGCCGAAGGCGCTGGAGGCGGTGATCGCCCCTGCGGCAAGGTTCACGGCGATCTGGAAACCGGCCGCTTGACCCGAGGGCGCGCAACGCAACACCGCGGTATTGTAGCCGGCGGCCTTGAGAAACACCGACGCGCCGACCGACGCTCCTGGCGCCAGTGCGGCCGACGCCATCTGGCTGGCCCCATGCAGCGCGACCGAGGATGCGTTCGGGACGATCCGATCCGCCGTGGTTGTCGCATCCGGCGCGACGCTGGCGTTCGCAGACACAGTGGACGCCACCTTCGTCCACGTCGTGTCGAAGGCTTGGCTTTGCATCACTAGGTTGGTGGCGGCCGCCTCGAACAAGGCGCCGCGACTAGCGGCCGTCACACTTGATCCCGAGACCGGCGCAGAGGGCAACAGCAGCGACAGCCCGCCGCTCCACCCAGTAGCGGGGGTGAAATAGCCAGGTGAGCTGTTGAACCGGGGCTCATTCACGGCCGCCGTGGTGATGACTCCGGAAGCATTGAAGTAAGTGGCCGTCGAAGCGCGCGTAAACGCCCCGCTATCAGCGATCACGACGGGTTGAATCAGATCCATCAGGCTACCGCCACTTCAATTGGGGAATCGGGATCGACGCCGCGCACGGGAATGCCCTCGCCGCTCCAGCGGCGCTGACCGCGGGCCATCTCAGCATTCGTGGTGGCTATGGAAATCAGGGCCGCATTCAACTTGGCGATTTCACCCTTTAGGTCTCTGACCTCCTTGACCGTCTCCGCGTTGTCGTTCTGGCCGTACGCGCGCACGGCCAGGCCCCGAGGCCCGCGGACCAGCGGCATGATCGCCTCCGCGTCGCCGCCTTCGCCCATTTGGGAATTGTGGAAGGAGGTTGGTTGACTGACGATCCCGTTGGTGAAAATTCCGCCGTTTGCGTAGGGCGTCAGGCCGCCAGCCTTGCCAAACTCATTCCAATGCCACTCGGCGAACTGATCAAGGTTGGCGATACCCAACTCGGCGAGGTAGCGCCTGCCCTTCTTGTCGTTCGCATTGCGCCAGTACTCGGCGGCGACATCGGGGTAGTGGGTGACGTAGGAAGCCCAATCTGACGCCCTGGCGGCCGACGGCGGAGCCGGCGGGGGTATGGCGGTCGGCACGGGCGGTGGCGTCGGCGGAAGTGTCGGAGCGAGTGCTGCGGCCTCAACTGCACGCAAGGCTGCGATGGCGTCCCGAACGCTGAGCACGCTGTCGTTGATGGTGATCAGGCCGGCGACCGAAGCGTTGAGGGCGCTTAGCTGCTGTTCGGCCACCGAGACCTGTTCGCGAGCGCTGACTTCCGCGGCGCGCACGGCGTTGCGCACCGTCGCCAGGTCGCGCTGATAGTCGAAAAGTGTCGCCGACGTCGCCTTGGACGCTTCCAGGAATGCTTGGCTGACGCCTTGCAAGTCGCCCATGGCGTCCGGATCGCCCGTGGCCGCCGAAGCCGCCAAGCCCAGGAACTCCCGGCGGGTCTGCGCATACTGTTCGGTCGGCGAAAGGCCGGCGATTGAGTTGCCCGAGAGGTCGGCGCTGAACTTCCGCAAGCCGTCGGCCAGCGACTTGAATCTGTCCATCACCCCTCGGATCGCATCGCTTTCGCGCTCATAGGCCGCGCTCAGCGCCTCGCGGGCGTCCTGCACCGCCTGGGAGCCGTCGGCGGCGAAGTCGATCACATTGGCGAAGGCAGGCGCCACAGCCATCAGCGCGGCGTACAGTTCCGCGCCGGCTGCGGTGGAGAGGTCGAGGCCCAGGACCAGCGACTTGAACTGATCCTTGGTGGTGATCCCGGCCAGCCCCAGACGCCTCAGCTCCTCGGTCACCGCCTTCTGGACTGGAGCCATGCGCTCCACGTCGGTCAGGAAGGTCTCGGCGAAGTAGGCGGTCTGCTCAGTGAAGGCGTCGAGGCCACCCACCAGGTCCACCAGTCGCTCGCGGGCGGCCAGCGAGGCGACGCCCACGGCGCCGAACTCCGTGCCGATGGCGCGCAGCGAGACGTCGACGACCTGATAGCCGCGCGCCACGCGGGCCAGGGTCTCGAAAGCCCCCTCGCCCACCTTCGCCAGCTCCCTTAGGCTCGGGATCGCGGTCGCCGCCAGGTCGTCGCCCAGCTTGCCGAAGATGCCGTTTAAGGCCTCCTGGATCTCGGCGCCGTTCATGTCCTTGAAGGAGAGCTTGCCGAGGTTGACCTTGAACGCGTCCAGCGTGGCTTCCGCCCCGGTGACGCCAAGGACCTTGGCGGCCTCAAGGACGCCGTTCTTCAGGCTGCCGATGACCTGCGTGATCTGGCGCGACAGGTTGCCGTCCAGCGCGCCCGTGGTGGTGGTCGAGCTGGACTTGTTCGAATAAGTGATCCCGAAGGCTTTTTTGACTCTGGTCTCAAGCACTTGCTGGAAGGTCTGGCCTTGGATGCCGCCAGCCAGGATCTCCGACAGACTCTGAGAGCCGAAGGACAGCCCCTGATCCTGGAGCGAGCGGGTGGTGGTCTTGCCGAAACCGAGGTTGCCGAGCGTGGCCGGGCGGCCCGTGGTTCCGAGGTTCAGCCTGTCGGTCGACAACGCGCCGCCGGCGCCCAGCGAGCGCGCCAACGCAGCGGCCACCGTGCCGATCTGGCTGTCGATCGAGCGCAGCGCCTTGAGCATCTCGTTGGAGTATTCGAGGTCGATGTTGGTGTTGGCCGCGACCATCTCCAGGGCCTTGGCGATGCTCTCAGACTTCGCCGCGGCGTCGCCGAGCACCGAGCCAGAGCCCTGCGCCTTTTGGCGATCCTCCATGTCGGTGGCGCCAGGCTTCCCACCTCCGCCACCGCCTCCGAACGCAGAGGCGCCAGCTGCAACCATCACTGCGACCGCCGCCGCAACCACCGGGAACGCGAACACACCAAGTTGGGCGAAAATGGTGCTGACAGCCTCCGACATCTTCATGGGCGTTCGTGCCGCGGTCCCGGCCGCCGTCGCAGCGGTCTGTGTAACTTCGCTGCCCACAGTCGCCGCCGTCTCGGCGCCCTTCATGGTGATGGACGCCAAGGCCAGGCCGAACTGAACGATGCGGTAAGCCTTCTCCGCGCCCTCCAACAACTTGTAGCCAGCCGAACTCTCTTCGAAGAAGCCCTTGGCCGCCGACGCCATTTCGATGTAGCTCCCTACGCGGAGGGAAGCTTCCTTACGGACGCGCTCATCGAAGTTGATGTCGCCGCCCTCATAGGCCTTCGCTAGCGCCGCCCACTCAGCGCGATAGCCGGTAGTCGCCGTTGTGATGCCGCCGATAGCCCGCCCCATGCGACCGAAAGCGCTCTCAAGGCCAGCGGCTGCGTCAGCTGCCAGACCGTCGATCGCCTGCAATTCGTCAATCAAGTCGGTGAGCGCAGCGCCTTCGAAATCAGGGTTCGGAATCGTGATAAGAGGCGCGTTGATCTCCTTGATCGCTTCGGTTCCCCTCATCTGGCCGACCGCATAGTCGCCCTGTTCACCGATTGCGAGCTTCAGCTCCAACGTCGGGGCGCCAGCCCGAGCCGCAGCGATCTCCTTCTCCTTCATCGCGACAGCAGACTCTTTCATCGCGGCTGCCGACCTTCGATGCTCGGCGGTCTCCTTACTCAAAGAGGCCAGATAGATTTCGGCTGTTTCCGTAGCGCGCTTCGATGCCTCGGCCTCTTCATCGAGCGCCGCAGCCCGACGCCCGGCCGCTGCGGCCTGATCAGTCTCGGAGCCAGGTGTCGTGGCAGCCTTTGCCTCCGGACCTTTACGCGCGCTGGAGAGCCGGTCGGCTTCACCCACGATGTTGCTGAAGACGCCTTCCCGACTCGCGCGGAAGGAGGCCTCGATCCGCGCTCTGGTCCGCTCGAAGTCCACAGCCAAGGCGTTGTTGGCTTGTTTGATCTCGGGAAGATCGATCTTGGCGATCGCCTTCCATCCCACGAGCGACGTCAGCCGGTTAATCGCAGAGATGCTGGCGTTGATCAGGCCTTCTACGTTTTGGATCGTGCCGTTGGCGAAGCCCACGATGATGGCGCCCATCACCTGCGGGAACTGCCGCCAGTGCTTGATGATGATCTCGAAGGTCGCGCCCCATAGGCCGACGTAGCGGTCGAGATACGACATTGTCCCGTTAACGATGGAGTCGAGCACCTTGCCGAACGTCTCGTCCAGCCAACGAAGGCCATCCCCGATAGGCCCCTCCATGATCGCCTTGCCGACCACGTTCACCGTGGCCTGCCAGGTGTCGCCCCAGGTCGTCGCCCCTTTGGTGTGCTTGTCGACTTCGCCCTCGAACAGAGCGAAGGCCGCCGTCGCCACGCCAACAACAGCAACGATCGGCAGCAAGCCGGCCATCATCGGGGCGAGCGCTGCTCCAAGCCCGCGCATCGCCGCCGAGAATCCGATTCCCTCCGCCTTCGCTGTCGCGAAGATGTCGACGAGTTGCGGCCCCAACTGGATGAGGCCGGCTATGGGGTTGGTTCCCGCCGCGGCAGCTGCGCCAACTCCTGCTAGACCGAAGGCCAGCTTCGCGAGTTCTCCTGCGTGGAGTCTTGCTGCCTTCGCCCCAGCAGCATGATGGCCCGCCATGGCGGCTTGGGCGCTTGAGGCCGTCGCAAGCCTCGCGTCCAGCCCCGCGGTCGCCTTGGCGTAATCCGAGGCCGCATTGGTCGCCGTTCGGTACAGGCTAGTGGCCTGACGCATCTCGTCGTCGAGCTTACGTTGCGCGGCGGACAGAGGGTCGAGCGCGCCGCGCAGCGCGTCGATCCGGAACTTGAGGGCGTCCGCGGCCCCCGAGACCTTTCGCGCCTCCGACACCAGTCGGCCTTGCGCGGTCCTCAACCTATCGGTCGCTGCCGCGGTCTGCGTGGCCGCGACGGTGAGTCCATCGAGGCTCTTGGCCGCCGTGACGAGAGACGCGAGATCGACTGACACGGGTTCGTCTCCTCAGATTTCGGGCAAGAAAAAGGCCCGCCGCAGCGAGCCGTGTTGATGTTCTGGAAGGAGCAGCGCAGCTCCACGTGGCTTGGAAATCCGCAACGCCTGCGCGCCCGGTCTAGAAGATTGAAATCAGTCCGCCCGCGCCCTGCTCTAGGTAGCGGTGACCATTTAGCTATTTGAGCCACAGCATGATGGCGGCGAGGGTGACGAAGCCCATGAAGGTGGACGCGAGCTTGTCGTATCGGGTTGCGATGCGCCGGAAGTGCTTGATGCGGCTGAAGAAGCGTT